>CAYPZK010000135.1:0-1014 GCA_964415385.1 uncultured Bacteroidaceae bacterium | reverse complement strand
CTGGCGTGTTTCTCTACCGTTACTCCCGTTCGGAGATCAAACAATATCTTCCGGACGAAAGGAATATCGGGGATTATGTGTTGGAAGCCAATTTCAGCAACAACAGTTCCACCACCTATAGGCTGTGGCGTGTTGACAATGGAGCATATACCACTCATAACCCGGCTTGGTTTGGGTATAAGGTAAATGATGAGCCTGTCCCGCACGGTCTTGTATGCAATTCGGATCAGTGGTATTTTTGGTATGGCGCAGGTCAGGACAAAATGAAGCTCCTGTATTTTGCTAGCGTAAACTCAATGGATGTCGTTTATCAGTATCGTCCCTTCAGTGAGTTTGTGGAATGGAAAGACCAACTCAACGGCGGCTACCCCGTCGTCAGTGTTACTTGGAATGTCTACAGCAAACTCGAATGGGAAAAACTTCAGCAGTCGCAGGAGTCGTAATTTCTCACTGAAAAAGCGGAAGGGAACCCCGAAGAGAAGCCTGCTTATGATAGAGAGCATGAGCACAACGATGCGGTGATGGGAATACCGCGCCGTATCTTTGGAATGATGTCTTGGGGTTCCCTTCCGGAGTTTAATATAGTCTGCGAATCGTATGGTCAAGAATGACTTTTTACTCCAGTCATATTTGAAGGAAATGGAGTTATAAATTACTCGAATTGTTCTTCGATTTTGCCGATACCACCTCGGTTGTTCAATCTATCAGTTCTGCAAACTTATCTTTGTTTTCTTTCCGTTCTACCTGACGTTTCTGCTTGCTGAACCGGCTTGTTTTACTGTGCTGGGATACATATTGTGCCGGCTAAATTAACGTCAGTATGCTATATCACGCGTTATGCAAACGGGAAAAATAAACCAGCGAACCGTGAGCTACGTCGAATCCCTACCGGAATGCGGACATGCTGTCATACGCAAAAAGGGCTATGAAGATTACTGACATTTTCTATGACCGGCACAATAATTACCAATTTATTGTTTTACTCGTGCGGAATCAAATCTTTTCGATGATGAA
>CAYPZK010000134.1:0-1020 GCA_964415385.1 uncultured Bacteroidaceae bacterium | reverse complement strand
CAAGTTCGACCAACTCTTTGATATGCTTTAACAGTTCGTCGGCATATTCATAATACAACTTGTCCGAAATGGGCAGATAATCTACTCTGAAGTATTTCAGGCTTGCTTTATTGTTTTTAGAAATAACATTTTTTAAGCGTGTATATGCAACTTCTCGGCAAATGTTTTTTTCGGGACTTGTACACATTATGAAATGCCGATTTCCACCGTCTTCTTCATTTAAGTCTAAAACAGCGTGTCCTGTTGACGCAGAACCAGCGAAAAAGTCTAATACAAGAATATCTTTTCGTAAATGATAATTTAGGAACTGCTTTAACATCTTTGTAGGCTTTTTGCCACTGTTAAAACCGACACCGCCTTCGTGCCTAATATTCCCGAAATCTGCACTAAAATCATAAAAATTTTGAATAGGTCGATATTTACGGGCTTCGCCGCTAGCAATTTCTTCTAAACGGGTAAGCGGGACGCCTGAATAGAACAAACCTTGTGTTGCACTTTCTTTTAATGGACCTGTAAAATATCTATATCCAATGCCGTCTTCACCAATTCCATCGACCTTATATAAAGTTCCAAGACCATCAATCGATTTTCGCGGTTTCAAATGTGTTTCAAAATATTTACCTGAAGCATTACCTTTTACAACACTGCCAGAAGCCCAAGTTGCTTTTAATAACTTTGTAGAGCCTTTATCGTGTTTCTTTATTTCGTAAGAGCCTTTATGAAAAATTTTTACTTTTCTTCCGCCAATAGTTTCCTCTATACCGTCACTGAGTTCAACAATTTCATAACAGAATTTATCTAAATCATATTCTTCATATGGCTTGTTGGCGTGGAAATAGGAAGTGTTTTTAGCGTATATTAGAACATATTCGCAAACTTCTTGAAAATCCTTTTTTTCATTTAAGTTTTTATTTCCATAACGTACTTGAATATGGTGTACCGACAATAAGTTGTGTTCTCCAAATATATTATCACAAATGAGTTTTAATGGTGCATACTCATTGTCGTCAATAGAAATAA
>CAYPZK010000133.1:0-1044 GCA_964415385.1 uncultured Bacteroidaceae bacterium | reverse complement strand
AAACTTTTTGTTCGCCGTCTGACAAGCAAGAAATATCCGCTTTGCCGACGGCTTCCACTTTTAACTGTGTTTTTAACATTTGGACATCACCTCCTTTTTGTGATTATCTTATTATCCAAACTCGCAAGATTTTTACGACTTTGAAAAAAATTTTTATTTTTATGCTTGAGATTGTATACATTTTCAAACTCCAAAGCCACAGATTCTATCCAGTATTTTTGGTGCTTTTGCCGACACTTTTGGCTATGATTTGAACAAACAGGATATGTAGCAATACAAAATGGATAGGCCCAAATTTAATGTGTGCACGTTATACACAAAGGTTAGTGCATCCGAGAATAAACAACTAGGACATCCGTGTGACAAAAGCGGACATCTTTGGAACATGAATGTGACAAGGCGCGAGTAACGCAATATGGATATAAAAGAAAAACCGCATATAAAAAGGTGTAAAAATACGCAAAGACAATATGCGTAAAAACGGGCGCAATTCGCCAAGCGGGTTAGCGCGAATGCCCCGTTCGCATGTCTGCGATTTTACCTTTCTTGCGGTTTGTTTTATCCATGGCGGGTGCTTGACTCGGCGAGGCATAGCCGAGCCGACTTGTATATGTCAAGCACCCGTCATAGTGCCATTGACAAATTAAATAATGATAAATATTGTCTGCTTGTTGTGTGGCAAAGCAGATACAGCAGTTAAAATTTCAAAGCAACATCACGATTCAACAAACAGGAAGCCTTGGATGAATGCAGTTGGATATTGGAATGTTTTTTGGACATTGCCGAAGGTTACGGATATATGCTCTGTAGTTAGAGATATGACGATGCCTTTGCCAAATGCTTTATGTGATATGGTTGCGCCAACCTCGACAGATGATAGGTCAATAACTTTTGTTTGTGTTTTAACTTGACTTTGTTGCGCTTGCTCGTGATTGATGCTTGTTGCAGACGCAAATGTATTATGTTGAATTGCACCTGAATGGGCAACAGTTTTAGGTGTATGTACGGCCTTTTGTGGCGTGGGCGTTGTGTGTTTAACCACAA
>CAYPZK010000132.1:0-1047 GCA_964415385.1 uncultured Bacteroidaceae bacterium | reverse complement strand
TCGTGTCCTGCCTGCCTGTTTCGGCGTTTGCGGAAACAGACGAAGGCTTGTGCGAGCATCACCATGAGCATACTGCCGAGTGCGGCTATGTTGCGGCGGTAGAGGGACAGCCCTGCACCCACGAGTGCGGCGAGGAATGTGCCGAAGGCTGTGTCCACGAGCATGACGATACTTGCGGTTATGTGGCAGCGGTAGAAGGCTCTCCCTGCAAATACGAGTGCAACAAAAATCACGGCGAGAAAGAAAGCACCGAAACCACCGAAAGCACGGAAACTTCCGCACCGGCGTACACCGCAGAAGAAGTCAAAGCCATGATCGACGCTCTGCCCGATGTGTCCGAACTGGAGGGTATGAGCGAGGATGAGTTAAATACTGTCTACAAAAAAGCCGAGGAAGCCTATGATGCTTTTGAGACCTTGACGGATGATGAGCAGATCGAGTTTGCGAAAGAGCTTGTAAAGCTACGGGATGTGTTGGACTATTTCACAGGACAAACGATGCCCTTGGCTACTTGGTACTACTACGGAAATTTCACTATCAGAAATATCAATTCTTATCTCCAAAAGCTCTATAATATAAGTGCAACGGTAAATGGTTCCACGCTGACACTCAAGTTTGATATTGACTATAAAGGTGAACTGGATACATCAACATCCACAACGACAATAACTTACACGAGAAACAACTATTCCTGTGATGAAGAAATAAGCGAAGAGTTTACCGATTTGGTTTATGTTGGTTTTTACAGTGTGCAGTTTGGTATCAGTAAAAGTGCCGGTCACTATGTAACAAAGTGGACATCCCTCGGTAGTACACAGCACACCGGCACTTGTGAGATCTGCGGTCAGACGGTTACGGAAAATCACACCGGCAATGCTACCTGTTCCGCAAGCGAACCTTGCAGCAAATGCGGCGAAAGCTACATCAATCCCGATAACCACAAGCTCCTCGACAATGGCATTTGCGGTTGTGGAAAAACATATCAAGAAGCACCGCTGAGCGACGGCGTTTATCAGATCAGCAATTTGGGTCAGCTTCGTTGGTTTG
>CAYPZK010000131.1:0-1050 GCA_964415385.1 uncultured Bacteroidaceae bacterium | reverse complement strand
CGCCACTATATCACCACACTTCTTCTCCGACAGGCTCACCCCAGTTCATTTCAACTGGTTTATACACTCCATCGAAGCCAGAAAAAAATTCCTCGATAGATTTTTCTGTTATATCATTCGACACTTCATTTTTCGTCAGTTCCATACGATCAAGCCCTCGCTTAACCCTTTCGTTTCTCCAAAAAGTCCGTAACGCTCATAACCAACGGATCTTCTGGGAAGTGCTTCAGATTGCCGGTCACCAATACCGCTCCGCAAAACTTCGCCACCTCGAAAAATTTCTTGTCTGCTTCATCGACAAACACATCTTCCAACGGTTCTGCTACCACAGAGCGCCCATAGGCTTCAAACCAATCCAACAAAGAATTAACTGCGCTCTTTGAAAACTTGAATTTCGGTCGCTGCAATACTTCTCTGTACTCACACAGAATACGGTAATCATAGCAAGGAACAATATCTCCTGCCAGTACCATACTGATTACTCTGGCTGGCGCTCCATTTTTCGACCAGAGCGCCGACACCAAAATATTTGTGTCTATCACCACCAACATAATTCAATCAATCCCCCCGACGAGCTGCGGCAATCTCAGCTTCAATCTCCTCGTCACTCATATAACCGTTTGAAGCCGCTTTCGCCCTCATGGAGTTAAAAGCAATCATAGCCTTTGCCTGTCGGATAGCTTTCACCGTTTCTTCGAAGCTGCCATCTGCAATATCAAAGAGAATTGCCGTTGGTCTCCCGTTGTTTGTAATGACAACCTCACCATCAGAAGAAAGATTTTCCCAAATGCTCTTAGGCGTTGTTCTTAAATCTCGCACAGTATAGAAGTTCATACGCTCACTCCTTTCACCTATATTATACCCATATCGTTACACATTTGTCAACGAATTTATTTCCTTTTTGTGTTTCTCTTCTTGCTATATCACAGGCAGCTCACTATCCCACCACTTATAGACCGTCGGCTTGCTTAATCCTGTTTCCCGAATACAATCTGCTTTCCGTCCCTCTGGGTGCTGCTGCCGCCACTCACAGACCTTGCTTTGTGCTGT
>CAYPZK010000130.1:0-1054 GCA_964415385.1 uncultured Bacteroidaceae bacterium | reverse complement strand
TTTTTTCTTGACAAGATTCTACAGATATGTTATCATAGAGGCAACCAAAATCAATCCAGAAAAGAGGAGAACGTCTATGAAATCACGCAGAATGTTTCGAAGTCTGGCGCTGCTGCTGAGCATCTGCACACTGGTCGGCTGTGCCGCGCAGGCGCCTGCGGCTGTTTCCACCCCGGCTGCCACAGACACCGATCTGCCTTCCACCATGCCGGCTTCCTCTGAACCGGCAACAAACCCACAGGTTCCGGAAAAAGAAGAAAAGGTACAGGCGCTGCTGGAGCAGACCGGCGGTTTTCTCACTGGCGTCGGCTATTACAACCGTGAGGCCGACACCGATCCGGTGCTGCTTTCCTCTTCTCTCTCAGACCGGTTTGCGAATGCCGGTTTTACCTGGGTTCGCAGTGAGATTCCGGCGCCTTTTCAGGCGGACGGCACGTTCTCGCAGGATTTTCTGAATTTCAAGGCCGACTGTGAAACCTATGCGGCCAAAGGCATCCGCACCATTGCCATGACGCCGAATCCGGCTGTTTTCCTGGCAGTCGGGTTGGATTCACGCACCACGGAAGGCGCTGCCGCTCTGGAGGACGCCTGTCGGCGTATCGCAGAAGAGCTCTCAGACTGTGTTGCCTGCTGGCAGATTGCGGGGAATCTGCAGGAGGAAACGCTCCGCGATCCGCTGGACAAAGACGAAATCACGGACTTTCTGATCGCCTGTACCAAAGGCATCCGCGCCGGGGATCCGGACGGGCTTGTCGGCAACGGCAGCGGCTTTTCTCCGCAGGTTGAGCTGAATGCCGGGCGCAGCGACTACATTGCGCTGGACTGCTATGCCGGTGTCTGGGAGGAAGACGGTGAGCTGGATGAGATTTTACAGCAGATCAAGAGCCTGTGTCTGACGTCCGACCACACACCGGTCATTCTGATGGAATGCGGGCTCAGCTTTTCGGATGAGCCGGATGAGCATGTGACCGGCTTGCTGGCGGCCTTACAGGAAAGCCCCTATCTGGCCGGCGCTGTTGTCTCCACACTGGACTGTCGGGTGGAGGCACTGCTT
>CAYPZK010000129.1:0-1079 GCA_964415385.1 uncultured Bacteroidaceae bacterium | reverse complement strand
TTGTTATTACAGCCCTCGATATATCCGTTCGTCCATGGCACATCCATGGAATTTAGTATCTCTTCAAACCAATTTCTGTATGCTCTGATGCAGTCTTGAAATTCGTCTATCTCCATCAGCTCTGCCGAGTATATCCAGTCTGCAAGTTTGCATCTGCCCTCGGCGGATGAATTTGAATGCATCACTTTTAAGAATTCGTTCTTGAGTCGATAGGCATCCGCAAGTCCGGGTGCAATCTCAAACATAAGAGAAATCTTGTCCATTTGTTCCTCGCTTAGTTTTTCGATGGGCTTCATCAGCAGATATTTGGATTTCTTAAAATATCGTCGATGACTCTCCGAAAGTTTATTCTGTTCATTCTTTCTGACGCGCTCCATTGCCCACGTCACCTGACGGACAACATGGAATCTATCCGCGACGATCTTCGCATTGGGAAAACAGGTTCGTGCAACGCTACGAAAGTGCGGATTCATGTCACAAATAAAGTGTTTTACCTCGTTTTTGTTTTGAAATTTTGAGAAATACCGAATCAAATCGCTTTCATACCGATTGGGTAGCACATCGAGGATCCGCCTGTTTTGGGGGTCGACAACAAGGGCATTGTACTTATGACCGCCGGAGTTTCCTTTGAATTCGTCAACGGAAACCGTTTCAGGCAGGGTAATCAGTTTTCTGTTGAATACATTGAAATAGCGCACAGCAGTTGTGGCAGATACGTTGAAACGCTCGCCGATCTCCTTTGCGGAAGTGAGCTTTTTGAAAGAAAATATGATCTGCGCGGTCAGTCTTTGCGTGACCCTTCGGTAGCGACCGAGGAAGTTGTTGTTCTCGAAGAAACGCTTACCGCAGGAACAACGATAGCGGCGTTTGCGCAGATGCAGGAAGGTATTTCTGGCAAAAGGAACGTCCTTAATGGTCTGCATTCGGTAGTCGTGCACAGCATCCGTAAGAGCGCCACAGTCGGGGCAGACGTGCGCTACTCTGGGCAATTCCAGATAGACATGGAGCTGCTCAGAAATATTTTCAACATTTGTGATAATTACATCTTCCAAATTGAGAAGTTTTGCGGTATAATCTTG
>CAYPZK010000128.1:0-1099 GCA_964415385.1 uncultured Bacteroidaceae bacterium | reverse complement strand
CGGCTCACGCATGAAAAGTCGCGGCGAAGGAGAGGACATCGGCAAGGAAAGAATCGTCGTATTCACACTTTTGACGTTTGCGGGAAAGGCTCATTTTCTTCGGAGTAGGGAAAAGTTTCAAAATATTCAGGACAATATGCCGCACAATTGCCATATTTTCTCCGGAATGGTCTTTTCGCATGCGAACATGGTCTTCATCAAACACCACATCGAGACACCAATGCAGCGAATTTTCTATGCCCCAATGTGCCCGCGCGGCTTTCGCAAACAGCTCAACGTCCGTAAGCGAGGTGATATAATACCGCGTTTCAGATGTGATCTCGCCGTTTTTTTCAATTTTGGAGCGCACCATGCCAAGTCCCCGCAGATCTTTCCAAGCCTTGCGCTGCTCGAGCCATTCTATATCGGTAACAAGAAAATATTCGCGCGTTTCGCAGCGACCGTGCCCTTTTTCGACTGTTTTGGTGCGATAAACAGGCGGATATAGATCCGGCGCTTGCAGTGCGCTGAAAAAGTAATCTGCGGTATCCTGTTTGAGCGAGGGATGATTCTCCTTCAGCCCCAGCACATAGTCAGCATTGCCGTCGATGATCTTCTGCACCGTATGTTTCTGGCAATTCATGGCGTCGGCGGTTACAATGCACCCACTGACGTCCAGCATATCTATCAGCTCCGGCACGGCGGTGATCTCATTGGACTTTTCATCGGTTATGATCTGCTCGAGTACCATTTGATTCTCGTTTGCCCACGCGCTTATCATATGTATGGGTTTTTGTTTCCCGTTTCTGCTACCGCGCAGTGTTTTTCCGTCAATACTGACAATTTCATGGTTTGTTTTTTGTGCTATATGACTCATAAAATTTGAAAAACACTTCTCAAATTGTTCCGGCTTTATCATACCGAATATTCTCTGCATGGTGTCATGGGAGGGTATTCCATTGGCAAGTTTGAGGTTCATTTCTTTTCTGAACCATTCTTCCTTCACCTTGACAAAATCCTCGATCACTTCCCACGCATCGCACCCGCCCGCCACCGCGCAGATCACCAGCACGATGGTTTCCTGCAAATTGTGCTTTATTTTCCATTCACTTCGTGCATC
>CAYPZK010000127.1:0-1103 GCA_964415385.1 uncultured Bacteroidaceae bacterium | reverse complement strand
TCCAAGCATCCAAACGGCTTTTACAGCTGCCCTCTTCGTCCATGATAAAACGATCTGCACTCAGATATACCCTTTGTGAGAGCGTTTGGATTACTATATCCAGACGCTTTTACTATTTTCTCCGAGGACCTCTGTTATCTCTGTATTCTGAATCCAGAGAAACAAACTCGTCTACGGAGATAGAGAAGCAGTGGGCGAGAGCAGCGTACTTGTTCATTCCGTTGCCTGTTTTTGTCCCGCTGAAATCTCTTTTGCCTGCCATAATGCCTCTGGCATGACCGGCAGAACATTTGCACACCTCTGCTAGCTTGCGGATCTGCTCTGTATAATCAGAAATTCCGATTTTACAGAAAAGGTCTGCGAGGTAGTGGCGGTACTCTCTTGGAAGAGAGTATTCATCGTGGATACCCATGACAGCACATCCTTCCTGAATGATTTCGGAACAGCCGAAAGACTTCAGCTGAATCTGCTTAAATCCGCTTTTGACGGTTTTAATACAAATTGAATGCCACCATGCAATATCAAATGTTATCTTGTCCTTAGGACTTCGCCATGAAACGAGCGAGTATGACGGCTGTGAAGCCGTCTAAACAGAGGGATTACACCAACGTTAATGTTTCCTACATTTTTCAGGAAACCTCAGCTTGATAACGATAGCTGCTGTCCAAATTAACGGAAAGATAAGACCACGAGCGGGCAGGCTAATCACCTGACTGCGTTCTGCGAATGTGCGTATAGGTGGAAAAACCACGTAATATTTTCGTTGCTGCGGCACTCTGTGATTTTAAATCCGCTGTGCTGTGGCAGCGTTAATACATATATAACAAAGAGATTACACCGCTCTTTTGAGTTGTGCAATCTCTTTGTTATAGTTGGTTGCGGGAGCCAGATTCGAACTGACGACCTTCGGGTTATGAGCCCGACGAGCTACCGAGCTGCTCCATCCCGCGATATAAAGTGCTTGTTTTTTATCTTCCCCTTAGTACTTTATCATTATATCACATTCTTTTGGTTTTGTCAAGTGTTTTTTTAAAAAAAATTATTTTTTTTATGTAGTGCTACAATAGATATTGGACAAAAAGCAGAAAAAGTATTGAGAGATA
>CAYPZK010000126.1:0-1108 GCA_964415385.1 uncultured Bacteroidaceae bacterium | reverse complement strand
GAGCAGTATGTTTGCCAATGTTGCTGCCGGTTTGATTGCAAGTATAATTTTGATGTTTTTCACTAACGCCAAAGACAAAACGCTTTCGTTTTACGAAATTATTTATATAAAACTTGACGAGTCAATAACAAAAATTGAGGATGCACATAATAGAACATATTTTCTTGAGCGTGAGCTTCGCAGAAATAATAAAAACCATATAGCGACCATTGATGAGTATTGGGAATTTGCAAAACGCTATTGCGAAGTCATCAATTCAATGCGTGAGATATATGTTCAATCTAAAAAAACGAATAAAATTAGCAGTAAACACTTATCGTTATCTGACGATTGCTTATCTGAACTTTACAAAAGTATTTCTTCATATCGTCATGACATTGAGCTTGATAACAGTCAAAATGATAATTCACACTTGTCCGATTATGATTCAAGATTTACACAATTAGACCTTAAAGCGTTGGAAATGTTGAATGACTTGAAGCTTTATCGTATTGATATTCAAGAGTATATATGGTCAATAAAATATAAACGAAACAAAAGAAAACTCAATATGGGAAAGCTCAATAAAAAGCATCTTAAAAAGATGAAAAAGAATACCAAGGGAGACTAATATGCCTAATCTTTCACAGTTAAAGCGCCAGCGTATGCTTACGTTATTAGATAAAATCAAAGAAGAACATAAAACCGATGATGAGATGCTTATCGCTCTCGGTGAGATTGCGAATGCACTCATCTCAAAAAAGTACGGTCTTGTATGGGAACAGCACGAAGAAAAGGTCGATGTTGCTATGCAAACCAATATTCCCGTATTTACGGAAGTGCCTGAACGAGAAATATCTCTCGTGCCCGATAATCGCTATAACTTTCTGCTTGAAGGGGATAATCTGCATAGCCTTTATCTCTTGGAAAAAACGCACAAAGGTACCATTGACTTAATTTATATCGATCCCCCGTACAACACAGGACACGAGGATTTTGTTTACGATGACAACTATGTTGCCGAGGAGGATTCTTTCCGTCATTCTAAATGGCTTTCCTTTATGGAAAAGCGCTTGTTGATCGCCAAAGAGCTTCTTTCGGAAAAAGGCGTTATCTTCATTCAAATTAG
>CAYPZK010000125.1:0-1110 GCA_964415385.1 uncultured Bacteroidaceae bacterium | reverse complement strand
TCAGACCGTTCCTACCTCGCGTTGGAGATGGTCATGCATGGTCAAGACTGATAACATTGCCGTGTTACACCAAAAATGGTGTAATCGCACTTACAAAAAAGGCGGCACAAAATCAAGATTTTGTACGCTGTGCGCTTGTCATTCGGTCGGGCGGAACCGCACCAGACAGCCTGACCGAATGATACAAAAGCAATGATTTTGTGTCGCCGTCCTAAATATCGCGCCGTAAGGCGCATAAAACTTCCGCGTGTGGGGTCAGGGGCTTGCCCCTGTCCGCCCCGCGGGCAACTACCCCAACAAGCTACGGAGGAAAACCATAGCCCATCTGGGGCACACGGCAACACAAAAGACCAGTAGTCAACGGCAACGCTCGGCGCGGGTGATACCGCAAGACTACCGACCCGCTTCATTTCGCGCCTTATTAGCACGCCCCTGCGGGGGTTCAGTCTTTTGCTAACGCTCCCTCGCGTTAGCGACAAGGGAGACGAAACAGTTGAACAGAGCAGAAATATACGCCAGTCTGCTACGGCTTGCCGAGACCATGAGAAGACTACAGGCTTCTGCCGATGGTCAAGCGAAGTCAGAGCACGACACAGCTACAGCGCGTAGCTACCACGCAGGTCAGAGAGACACTTACAAGGTGTGCGCCGACCTACTGGAAGACATTGTAAAGCAGATTGCAACGGAATAGCAACAGCTGATGGTACATCAGCCCCCGCCGCCCCGCTTGGGGGTGCGCGGGGGCTTTTCCATCTGATGTCCCCTTACCTCATCCCCCTATATGCTACGCATAGGATAAAAAAATCATGCAGTTTCGTGAACAAATAGACATAGTCTATTCACAAGCTATTCAATATCTAACAATTTCCTAACCGCCTTTTGCATCTCCACTTCCTGCCGATAGCGTTGTATGATTAGTTTTTCTACCTCAGATAGCTCTGTATTGGACTTCGGTTGAGGTGTACTTTCCATGCCTATCAGGTAACTGGGTGATACTTGACTGTATAATACTGCGTAGTAGTAAATACCACCTTTGCTCACTTTGCGAGAGGTAAAGTTATGAAAATTATACCAGATACGAGTTAGCTTTTCATTTCTTTTGTGTAAACT
>CAYPZK010000124.1:0-1112 GCA_964415385.1 uncultured Bacteroidaceae bacterium | reverse complement strand
AAACATATCCATATTTACAAGGAACTCCGCCCCCTATGTCATTCTGAGCGGAGCGCAGCGAAGTCGAACTGCGTAGCAGTGCGAGGCGTATGCCGAAGCAGAATCTAAGGGGCGGTTTTTGTATAACGCAAAGATTTAGTGGCAGTACATAGTAGATCCCGATGCTTGCGCATCGCCCTTCGGGTTCGACTGCGTGCTGTTGCACTCCGCTCAGGATGACGTCCCCTTATACGTCTTGTGCATTCTTTCATACAGTATGCAAACGCAACATATTTGCAAAAAGCTTTATTCATAAGTCGTGCACTCCGCTCAAGATGACACAATACCTTACTTTTTGCTCATTCATACAGGCAATATACTATAATTGCACGCTATCCATTACAGTCAAATACACCACTATGCATTCCGCTCAGAATGACGCATAAAACGATACTCACTTGTTGTAGATCAATAATATTTCAATGTGAGATTTACATGAACTTCCATTTTTATTTGCCTGTTGCGCTTGATAGTATTATTTTTTTCGTTCAACAATTTAATTTTTTCATTCACTAATTTAATTTTTTCAATCAATAAATCGGTTTTTATATTCCTACTTGTTTCACCCCCAAAACAATTTACAGTTTGGCGACTTTGTTATACCGTAGATTTATATGTACTATTTGCTTGCTCCCACATGTTGCACTTGATAGTATAATTCACCAAACAAAAAAAGGGTAAACGCCACAAGGCATTTACCCTCTGTTTAGTTGTTTTACAACAACGTTTTATTTAGCTTAGGCTTACTCTGCCGTGGCAAGTGCAATAGGTGCTCCGTCTGCAGTTGTCGTCCAGTACATATCCCAGCCGCTTTCTGCAGAAACTGTTACCGCTTCGGCAAAATCTGCAAGAGTTGCATATGAACCCGTCCGTATCGGCAAAATCCGTCTTTAACGCGGCTTTAATGTGCGACTTACGTTCTCGCTTTGGTAACGACTGACTTTCTTTGTATGCCGTTTCAAAGGATTGCTCAACCGCCGACGTTTGTTGTGTTGCTTTGACGGTATGTCTTTTACAACCTTTACCGCTCGGATATGCGCCTTGCGGTATGCCTATGTAATGACTGCCGTCGT
>CAYPZK010000123.1:0-1121 GCA_964415385.1 uncultured Bacteroidaceae bacterium | reverse complement strand
ACGCAAATCTGATACAAAACTCA
This sequence comes from uncultured Bacteroidaceae bacterium, assembly GCA_964415385.1. Classification (GTDB taxonomy): domain Bacteria; phylum Bacteroidota; class Bacteroidia; order Bacteroidales; family Bacteroidaceae; genus UBA3839. Next base: position 1,098 of record CAYPZK010000123.1, on the reverse strand, counting down.
TACAAATCCTCGATATAAATTGATTTTTGGTTCACGTTTTTCACCACGTGCACCAGTTAAACTTTATCACTTTGGGGAAAAAATTGAAATATGGCTTTTTTGAAAGCAATGGGCAAAAAATATGGATAGAATTACAGCACTTGAAACATAAAAATGCAGTCTTCATCGTAAGCAGGTTTTACGCTTTGATGAACGAATTTTTCCTCGTCTTTGCTAAGACGTTCAAATCCCAAAGATGAATAATGCTCGATTAGCTTTTCCTCTGGAAGCGCGTAAATGTAAAGTGCCTGGACTGCGGTCAATGTCTGGATATATTTTGCGATTGGAATCACAAAGTCATAAAGTATTGCGCTGCCGATTTTTGAGACATCAGGATGACCTTGCCTGTAAGTATCGTTTACAGCGAAGTTAGAAAGTTCAATTGCTGGAACTGTTATCATCCGTTCTGAATTGTACGGGTCATGCAAAGTGAAAAGTCCGTTGCGGAGCGCGAAATAGCCAGCAATTTCGTTTGTTGATTTGTCCTTTATCAAATATGTGCGGTTTTCATTGCCTGCTTCATTTTGAATTGCAAGAAATTTTAAGAACTTTGCAAGGTTTTCACCTGATGGATTCTTCACAGTGAAATTTTGAACTAAAAGCTCGTTTATTTCTGATTCAAGCAAATGTTCGCAGTAAAAAGATTCATTTCAAAATCTCCAGTTGGAAGTTTCATTTTTGCATAACTCCTTCTTCTGCGAGACGTTTACGCAGCTCTTCTTTTTGCTCTTCTGCAAGCTGATGGTCAAATTCTCTGACTTCCCGCCCCATCTTTTCCAAGTCGGGCTTTGTGTTGAAAAATTTAACAAGGAATTTTGAAAATTCAGAGTCCGGGTCTTCTTTAATGTAGTCTTGATAACTTTTCTGATACATAAAACCTCCGTGTGCAATATAATAATAGTATAGAATTTCAGAAAAGTCAGACAAAAAATTTCAGTCCAACGTTTTTTGTCTTATAAAAGTCTGCCACAACACGTTTTCGTCTCTTGGAATCTCAGCTCGCAGAGCAGACGCAGTTTTTGCCGCCGTTTTTCGCTTTGTACAACGCTTCGTCCGCGC
>CAYPZK010000122.1:0-1136 GCA_964415385.1 uncultured Bacteroidaceae bacterium | reverse complement strand
TATCCGTGGAAAAAACGACGGTCGTTTTTGCATTTTTGCCCATTACTGATAAAAACTGATCTTTTCATAACCATTTCAACGTCATTTTTTCCTTGTACACCAGTACCCGGCAAAAAATTGTGAGTTTTAGTACTATTTTTTCAAGTGGTAATAGGGTGATATTGAGTGATTATTTTGTCCTTTTTTCTTTCAAACCTTTTTCCCCTCGTTCATTTTTCCCTTGTGTTTCTTTTAAAAGGCATTATCGTTTTCTTGGTAAAAACAATGCGATATTACCATCTCTGAAAGAAAGAGAGATACATCGCAAATACAATTCATATTTCTTTTATCCATAATTATTTATTCATTTAGAATTTATTAGTCAGTCAATAATTGAAAAATATAAATGGTTATTATTTTGGAAAACGAGTTTAGTTTATGAATAATCGAGATACGTCAAATAAAATGTTTTGATTTTGGCCGACCTCTATCTCAGATGCTTATTTATCTGACTGAATTATAGACAAATGGATTGTGTTAGAACCGAGAGCTATTCAAATTACTTCAATTCGAAAAAGATTGATAAACAAAAAGAAAATAAGACTAAAAGAATCAATTCAATAAACATTATTTTTCAAATAGAAATATTAATTCTCACAAAGTAAATATATCTAGAATTCCTTTAAAATTAAACTTTTATCATCCATTCTTTCAACTTTGAGAAACAAATAATTGAAATTTTTGGCTTTGTCGAATGAAAAAGACAACTCCAATTGTTTCACTCATCCTTCACAATCTCATCGTTCCATCCTTAAGTTGAACAATTGTTTCTTCCTCCCCTTTTAATATCTATTCAATGTATGAAAATACTGAATGATACCAATTATGTATTGTTAAAAATTAAAAGGTTCAAATAAATGCATCAATTCCAATTCTTCTTTTTTTTTCAAAACAATGACGTCTTTATTCAACAGCTTTCTTTTGAATAAACAAACTCTTTATCTTTTCTTTCACTCTTTTTCAAAATACTTTCCTTTTAATTTAGATCTATTTGAATTATCAAATAAAAAGATATGAATAAATGAAAAATAAAGAAAACTTGTGTTTGGTTACTTTTGGCTCTTTTTGTCAAAAACACTCTTTTTGAGAAATCATTT
>CAYPZK010000121.1:0-1139 GCA_964415385.1 uncultured Bacteroidaceae bacterium | reverse complement strand
TGTATTTTGTTATTTTTTCCGGCGGACGGAAGGTGCTTGGTGAAACCATGACGGTTGGCGAGCTGATGCAGTTTATCAGCTATACGTCCCTTCTCTACACCTACCTTGGCTGGCTGAATAATATGCCGAAGCAGCTGATGGATCTGATTACCAGCACGGAGCGTATCAATGATGTACTTTCACAGGAGCCGCAGATACAGAATACGGAAAAGGCCTGCAAGCCGGAGCTTCGGGGAGCAGTGGAATTTCGGGACGCTTCCTTTGGGTATCATTCCTATGAGCCGGTGTTAGAAGGGATTAACCTGAAGGTAAAGCCGGGAGAAATGATAGGTCTGGTGGGAGCCTCCGGTACCGGAAAGTCCACCCTTATTAACCTGATTATGCATTTGTATGATGTGGATGGCGGTGCATTGTATGTGGACGGTGTAAATATTAAGGACATAGATATTGACTATTATCATTCTCAGATTGGTGTGGTGCTGCAGGAGACCTTTCTGTTTTCCGGCACGATTTACAACAATATCCGTTATGCAAAGCCGGATGCAACACAGGAGGAGGTAATCCGGGCGGCAAAGATGGCAAATGCCCATGAGTTTATCTGTCGTATGCCGGATGGCTACAATACCTATGTGGGGGAAAAGGGAAGCCGGCTTTCCGGCGGAGAGCGTCAGCGGATTGCCATTGCAAGAGCTATTTTAAACAATCCGAGGCTCCTCATTCTGGACGAGGCAACCGCAAGTCTGGATACGGAGAGCGAATACCTGATTCAGACTGCGCTGGAGCGTCTGACAAACGGAAAGACTACCTTTGCCATTGCACATCGTCTGTCCACCTTAAAGGATGCAGACCGTCTTGTGGTTATCGACAGGCACCGGATTGCGGAGGTCGGCACGCATGAGGAGCTGATGGAAAAGCGTGGCATTTATTACGGGCTGGTGACGGCACAGCTGGAAATGCAGGGAAATAAGGAACAATTAGTAAATTATGCCTAATCTGTGCTTTTTGCCCAAAAAACATTTGACACACTCTTAAAAAAATAGTATAATAATATTGGTATTTGGTATACCGCTATTATTTTATTTTTTTCGGAGGGAACATCTATGAACAAAGGTACTGTTAAGTGGTTCAACAACCAGAAG
>CAYPZK010000120.1:0-1141 GCA_964415385.1 uncultured Bacteroidaceae bacterium | reverse complement strand
GAGATTTGATTTTGTGAAGGGGATTTGTTTCATCTCTGTCTTCCCGGCAGGCGCGCGATTTGCTTGACGGCGGCGGTCTGCATGACCATCTTCCACTTTTCGATGATGTTTTTTATCATCTCGCTTTTGAACGGCTTTACGAGAATGTCGTTCACGCCGACTTTCATATATTCCTCAAAGTCGTTCGAGTCGTTGTTCGCTGTGCAGGCGACGATGATTCCGCCGTAGCCCGCGTTGCGCAGGTCAACTGTCGCCTCGATTCCGCTTTTTTTCGGCATGTAGATGTCCATAAAAATCATATCCATGTCAGGATGCTTTTTGATTTGCTCGACGGCTTCAATTCCGTTCTCGGCAAGAAAAACCTGCGCGCCGAATTTTTTCATAAAAGATTCCATCAGTTTGCGGTTGAGCGGATGGTCTTCTGCAATCAGAATTTTCAAGTCGGTCGCAAGAGTCGCCTCGTCAACGTGTGGCAAAAACTGTTCGGTCAAATTTTGCAAATTTTGCGGATTTGACGAAGAAGAGTCCGGAGAGTAAAGTGTTTCGATTTTCTCGCTGCCGGAAAGCTCCTCGCAAAGAATGTTTATCAAAATTTCGCGCTTGACCGGCTTGTAAAGGTAGCCTTTGAACCAGCCGAGCGAAGTCATTTTCGCCTCGCTTCCCATCTGCCCTTCCGGAACAAGAAGAAAAAGAGAAAGCGTGTTTTTCAAGATTTTTATCGCATTCACAGAAAAAGCCAGATGCCAGCCGTCAACATCAGGCATAATCATATCGATAAAGACAATTTTAAATGGATTTTTTTCCTTCACCGCGTTTTTCAGAACTTCAACAGCATCAAGCCCTTTTGTGCAAATTTCAATTTTCTTAAAACCAAGCCCTTCAATCTGCTTTTTTAGGCTTTCCGCGGCAAGCTCATTGTCGTCAATAATCAGAATTTTGTAGTCGTCCGGATTTTTCTGAAATTTGATTTTTCCTGAATTTTCAAGCGCAACAGGAAGCGGAAGCGTCACTTCAAAAACAGTTCCAGACTCCGCGTCCGGATTGTCGAAAACGCGGATTTTTCCGTTCATTTTCGCGGCCAAAGTCTTGCAGATTGAAAGCCCAAGCCCGGTTCCGCCGTAGATTCTGTAGGTTGAAATGT
>CAYPZK010000119.1:0-1156 GCA_964415385.1 uncultured Bacteroidaceae bacterium | reverse complement strand
TTCATATTTCTTAGCCGTTCGGTTCCTCTTAAGATTCCGAACGGCTTTTTTGTTGCTCGAGAATGTCAAAAAAGTACGGCTAAGTATGGGCAATGCCGTGCTCATATCAAAAAGTTCTTGGTTATATCCAGAATCTCTTTCTAAAGTCTGTTACATTCATTTTTCGTTTTAGATATGCTTTCAGTGCAAGATAAAAAGCCACATCAAGGTTAGACGTTGTCGCTTTGCCGTTACATTATTGCTTTGCGACGTCACAAAGAAGTCCGTTTTTGACACAGCGGTGTTCTGGTGTTTGAACAAATGACATTGTAAAATTTAATCGTAAAAACACACATAACCTTTTTTATCTTGCTCTAAATTTACCGTTTTTGCCTATGAAGTTATTCTTTTCACCTACAGAGTTCCTTCAAATTCAAAGATGAAAGTGGTAGATTTTAGAGGCAACAAGCGAAAAACTTTTTCGAAGTCGCAAAGAACTTGCGAGTTTGGAAATTAAGATAAAGAAAAAATCTTAAAAAACTTTTTCAAACAGGAAGAAAACCTTCCGGTTTGAAGATTAGACTACAGCCAAAACAAAAGCACGGGAGACGATTGAATGAACGAACAATATCAAAAAGTAGCGTATATAGGGCTGAGAAACGCCAAAGGCAGTTACACGCTCAATATACCATTATACATAAAACTCGACGACCTAAACAAAAAGGACGTCGAAGAATCCAAAGAGGAACTTATACACAAAGTTTCTCAAATTATGATGCAACGTTACGAAAAACAACTTGCCGAAATTATGTCGAGCAAGAAACCACCCGCAACGGAAACGGGCTAAGTTTTTATGAAATCGTTTCCCGAGCAAAAAACTAAAAGGAGAGAAAAATATGGCATATCCTAAATGCAAAGTATATAACGACGGAAGTCATTACATAGCAATACCGCATACCACACGACCTAAGTCACCAAAGCGTTATCGCCACGAAGAAATTATAGAAGTTACAGAAATCACACTTAACGACAACGAAAGTGAGGTTAAAACGCCCTTAACGGCACAAATTAACGAAAGCGACGTTATTTTGAAAGAACGCCCGAACGAACCAAAATCACAGTCAAAAACAAGAAAAATGACGCATAGGCAACTGTTTGATGAACTACACGAAGAATG
>CAYPZK010000118.1:0-1211 GCA_964415385.1 uncultured Bacteroidaceae bacterium | reverse complement strand
GTAAAAAGGTTCATATAGACGAAGACAAAGCCGTTATTGTTCGCAAGATATTTGAGGACTATGCTGCCGGAAGGCTGGTAACGGATATTATTGATGAACTTCACGAAAAAGGCATTGAAAATCGTGGAAAACCATTTGCCCAAAATACCGTATACAATATGCTTAAAAACGAAAAATACGCAGGTATTACTCGACATGGAGATGAAGTCTTTACAAATATTTATCCGGCAATCGTATCTCAAACAACATTTGATTTTGTAAGGACAAAAATCAACAATAACAAATATGGTAAACATAAACCCGGCGTAGAATACCTTTTAAAGTTCAAAGTTAAATGCGGTTATTGTGGCAAAGCTGTTAATTCGGATGCAGGCACATCAAAAAATGGCAAAATTGTAAGATATTACAAATGTGTAGGTAAAAGAACGGATAAGTCTTGTCCTCAAAAAACAATTCGCAAAGAAATATTAGAACAAGTTGTTATTGATGCGACATATAAGGCACTTGCATCCCCTGAGCTCATTGAAGATATAGCCAACCGAATTATGGATGTACACAAAAAACGAATGGAAGACCAATCTATGCTCAATATCTTGCAAGAACGTCTTGAAGAAAAAGAAACTGCTATTAAAAATCTTCTTAGTGCAATGGAACAAGGTGTTATAACCGCAACCACCAGAGAAAGATTAAATCAACTTGAAAGCGAAAAGACGGATATTACAAACAAAATTGCAGTTGAAAAATCACGAGAATCTTTGTTAATACAACGAAATGATATTATAAAGTATCTTCAAACCGCCATAAAACAACGACCACAAATAATGATACAGCTAATAATTAAGCAAGTTGTTCTGTATAATGACAAAATAGAAATCCATCTAAACTACACGGATACTAAAAGACCTGACGAAGAAAATCGTCAGGCCTTTTCATTTTATTCACTAACACAAAGAGTTGAAATAGACACTCACAAAATTGGACGTGAACCGATAGTAACGGACTACGAAATAAACCTATTTATTTGAGTGTTACAGGAGTATGAAATGTGCATTTTTTGCAGTAACTGCAACAGAAAAATTAACAAGTTAATATATACGTAGTATATATTAGAATGCTCAAAAAAGTTGTGTTTTGCCGAGCTTTATTCGGTTCCGCCAAAGGGAATCGCGTTTGAACACGCGGTTCCTTTATTTTTGTCTTAAAGGTGTTGC
>CAYPZK010000117.1:0-1233 GCA_964415385.1 uncultured Bacteroidaceae bacterium | reverse complement strand
AAGGTAGGAACATTATATGAATTGCGAAATTTTTATTTCATATAAGTGCTCTGATGATCAAGGCAATAAGACACCGGATTTTGCGATAGCAAAAGAGCTATATGATTCATTGACGTATTTGGGGTATAAAGTTTTCTTTTCCTCCGATACGTTGGAAAAGCTCGGTAGCTCAAGGTATAAGATGGATATCGATTCAGCACTTGATACCGCTAAAATTATGGTTGTTGTGCTTGCGAAAGCAGAGTATGCTTCATCTCATTGGGTTCAATATGAATGGGATAGCTTTTATAATGATTATCTTTCCGGTGTGCGTAGCGAAGCTAATCTTTTTACTTTGACTTCTGGTGTTTGTGTGCATGATTTGCCCAGAACCCTTAGAAATGTTCAAAATTTTGATTACTCTGAAGGTCTAAGTCATCTATGTGGATACATAAAGAATATTTTGCCCCAACAGATGCAGCAAGAAGAATCTGTAAGTGAAGCTGATTCAGGAGAAAAAAACATTTCGATTATTACCGGACGGCAGATAACAAAGGAAGATATTCGCGACGCTGTGGTATTAGATACGCTGGTTTATGATGACATCTATCATGTTGACACAACTCAGTGCGAAGAGTGGTTTGCTGTTAACCCAGACATTTACGTTATGGCAAAGGACAATCGGACAAACAAAGTGATAGCGTATGTGAATGTTTCTCCTGTCACTGATGAGTGTTACGAGCGAATCAAAAATGGGGACTTCATTGATACCGGTATAACTGCGGATATGTTACTTAGCTATGATATGCCATTCCCGTATAGCGTATATTTCTCTTCCATTGTTATCCATCCTGACTATCAGAATACAGACGTCTTTGTGCAATTGTTCAATGCAATTGTTAAAAAGTTTATATATCTCGGCGAACACGAGGTATATGTTAGACGTATGATTGCAGATGCTGTTACAAAGAATGGCGAAAAGTTTTGCAAACTCTTTGGTATGAATAAAGTGAAGGGGAGTAATCATGAATCTACGTTGTACGAGATTACTATGATACCGCCTAAATTCAAAGTGCTGTCAAAGATGTCAAAGCAATTGTACGATTATTATCAGAGAAAGTATAACGAAGCGCCATATCTATTCCAAGAAGACTAGCAAGTAAAATCGCAGAGTCAAAAGATTCTGCGATTTTCGCATTTTGATGCAAAATAAATAGCAAACAGCAGTTTTACTCTCCAATAAGACTATTGCGC
>CAYPZK010000116.1:0-1243 GCA_964415385.1 uncultured Bacteroidaceae bacterium | reverse complement strand
CCAGCTCGGCGACAAAGGCGGATATTCAAGCGAGATTGCGGCTTTGCAGGCGAGAGTCAAGGAGCTTGAGGACGAGCTGGCAAAAAAGCCGGCGGAAACTGTCGTCGTTCCGAAGACTGAAGTTCCTGTGGAAAAGCCGGTTGTAGAAGTTCAAAAGCAGGTTGAAACTCAAAAAGCAGCTCCGGTCACGCCGTCTGCCCCAAAAGCAACTGGCTCTGTCCAGGCTGTGAACGAGCCTTCGCTTCATCTTAGAAAGAAACCTTCCAGACAGAATTCTGAGACTTTAAAACAAAAAACGGAGCAAATTCCTTATATGATTGAAAACCAGAGCACGGACGGAGAAAAATGAGTCGCACCGATTTGGAAAAAGCGCATAATCTTCTTTTGCGGAGAAAATTTTCAGAGGCGGTTTCTCTTCTTGAGTCTGGAAACAATCCCAAAATTTACAGGGAAAGTTTTTCATATTATATGACGGCGGGCCTTTCATGCCTTTATCTTGGGGATACAGGAAGCGCAGACGCTTATTTCCAGCACGCAAGACGGATCAGAACGACCGATCCGACTTTGCTCAATGCGCAGGCAGTTCTTTTTTTGCGCCGTGGAAACACAGACCGTGCGGTTCAGTATTATCTTGATGTTCTTGAATATGACCCTGGAAACAAAACTGCTCTTGATGCGATTGAATTTGTAAAGACACATGGATCGTACAAAGAAATTTGCAAAATAATTGACAACGGCGAAATCGAGAAATTTTATCCGCCGATTGGATTAAATCCTGACATCATTAAAAGAATTTTTTTCTCAGTGATTATCGGAGTTGTCCTTGGCGTGGTTCTTCTGAACTCAAACCGTTTCGGCTCACACAAAATGCATTACAACGTCGAGGGGATGGAAGAGCTTTATCTGACTGTTGACGAGGAGAAAAATCCGCAGCAAAAAAAGTCATCTGGAAATTCTTACCGTTATGTTCTGGATGACAGCGAAATTTTGAAATCATATGAAAACGCTGTGAATTATTACGGCGACCATCGTGAAAACGCATCGCAGGTTGAAGTTAACAGAATTTTGAATTCAAATGCAAGCGACAAAATCAAGCAGAATGCGAAAATTGTCGAGTCGTATTTCCAGGAGCCGACTTTTGACTCTCTTCTTGACAACTACGACTACGCAACTGTCGCTCAGGACCCGGTTCTTTATCTTGGATGCTGGGTTTCCTGGGGCGGACGGATTTCAAACGCGGTCA
>CAYPZK010000115.1:0-1251 GCA_964415385.1 uncultured Bacteroidaceae bacterium | reverse complement strand
ATCCTGATTATAGAACATCTCGTTTTTCAGACGTCCAAACAGTCCCTCACAGGCTGCATTATCAGGAGAACAACCTTTTTGGGACATTGACCGCTCAAGACCTGCATTTTTCATCCGTTCTATCCAACCTGGCCATCGATAGTGGCAGCCTCTGTCTGAATGGATGAGCGGACGGTCTCCTTCCGGCAGATGGGTTATTGCCTGGTCGAGCATTTTGTTGACAAGTGCGGAATCAGGTGTAGTGCTGATTGTCCAGCCAGGAAGTAGTCCATCAAAACAGTCCACAAGTACTGAAAGATAAACTTTTCCTGCTGGTAAAGCGAACTCGGTAATATCCGTAAGCCACTTTTGATTCGGCTTATCTGCGTGAAAATCCCGTTCTATTTTGTTAGGCACAGATGGAGAGATTTCTCCCTGATAGGAGTTATATTTTCTGCGCCGTTTACAGATGACGGTAAGGTTTTCTTCCTGCATAATCTGACGGACTACTTTCTCTGAAACCGTGATATGCTCCCGTTTCAGAAGCCCATAAATTCGCCGGTATCCATACCGCTGTTTGCTTTCGTTGAAATGCAGACGTATCATGGTGCGTAAATCAGCATATTTATCGGGTTTTCTCATAGCGGATTTTTGATAGTAATAACTACTTTTTGATAATTCAAGCTGCTTCAGCAGGTCTGGCAGTGGGTATTTACTCTTCAGGGCATCGATAATCACTGCCTTCTCCCTGTTTTTGAGAGTTGTCTGATCGATGCCGGGGTCTTTTTTTAAGACATTGATTGTTTCCTTTAAAATGTCAATCTCCATCTGCATATCCCTAATCTGAGCCTGTAATTGAGCGAACTCTGGAGCAGATGATGTGGATGGGGAGCCTTCCGTGAGAGTATTGGGTTTAATGTTTTTGTCATTCATCAATGCAGTGATACCTCCATGAAGATATTTCTTGCGCCAGCTGTAAATGCTGGCTCTGGTATAACCGATATCTTCTGATACTGATTTTATACTTTCTCCAAGTTCAAAGCAACGATGAATGGCATTCATTTTCACTTCAACGGAAGGATTTCGAGGATGTTCTGCCGTGTTCGTCAGTTCCAAGGCTTTCCGTTCCGGTTTGGCTACTCCTTCATTCGCTATCCATGTGTAAAGTGTCCGTCTGGTCGGATAACCAAGGACTCGAATGGTAGTAGTTACCGATCCACACTGATGATAGACCTTTAAAGCGACATTAATTTTGTCTTGTGAATACATGCT
>CAYPZK010000114.1:0-1275 GCA_964415385.1 uncultured Bacteroidaceae bacterium | reverse complement strand
CGGCACATTCTTCTCCAAGACAGCAGACAAGAAACACTCTTTTTCGGGATTGGGGAACGCCGTGATCTGCGCTGTTAAGAACCTGCCATGCGACATCGTACCCCAGTTCCGAAAGCGTACCGAGGATGGTAGCAAACGTCCTGCCGTTGTCATGCGATAACAGACCGGGAACGTTTTCAAGGAGCAGATATTTAGGTCTTTTAACTCGGGCAATCCTTGCGATTTCAAAGAAAAGCGTTCCTCGGGCGTCTTCAAATCCCCCTCGCTTTCCAGCAATTGAAAAGCTCTGACAAGGGAATCCTCCGCAAATAAGGTCGATATCCGGCAATTCTTCGGGGATGATGGTTCTTGCGTCTTCAAAAAATAGTTCTCCTTTCGTGTCGTATATTGCTTCGTAGGCTTTCCGTGCATAAGGATCTATCTCGCAAAAGCCTACGGGTACAAAAAGATCGCCGAACTTGGAGAGCCCCGATCTAAAGCCCCCGATTCCGGCGAACATGTCTAAATATTTGATTTGATTGTTCAGAGGCTCATACCTCCGTTCTGCTCAAACGACTGACCTGTGGCTGCGGAGATGATATCTCCGATGTCTTCGGGACAATCTGCCATATCCACGTGGATGTCGTTTTCGCAAGTTACTGTGTACCAGTATCGGTACGGAATCAATTCTTTCCAGAACTCGGCTTCACCTTCGTTTCCTTCCTGTGTGCCTTGCTCGAATATGCCATCGGGAGAGAGTACGCAAGTACCCCAATGTTCACCAGACGAATCCAAGTCAAGGGTTACGAGTGCAGGATAGTAGTTACCGGTCTGCAGAGATTCCACGATAGCAGGTACTTGAATAAAGCCAACGAGACCGTCTACGCAATCTGTATCATAGATCTCAACGAACTTATCGTGAAGCTGTTTGAGGATCTCTGTGGTATAGGTGTCGTTTGCATCTTCGATTTCATAGGCAAAGCGGTCGAGGTCAACGTCTGCAAAGATATCTCGGTGTACTGCATCGAAATACTTGTCGTAATTTCGTGCGCACTTTTCTTCGAGAAGTTCTTGCTGTGTCAAAGCTCGGTAGTGATCCTCGCCGTATGCCAATCCAAGGCTTCTTCCGTTATCGAATCGGCAGAAGACGGTAGCAATATCATCGATACCTTCTACCGTGCCTTTCGTTCCGGGCGGAATCGGGCGTGGATCATCTCCCATACTTATCAGCTTGATGCGTGTACCAATGGGATAGCGTTCTCGCAAGCTTTTTGCGATGTTGCTTAACTGGCTGAA
>CAYPZK010000113.1:0-1283 GCA_964415385.1 uncultured Bacteroidaceae bacterium | reverse complement strand
ACAAGTCAAAATTACCTGCATGTGTCTATATCCTCTCTTTCATGAATTCTGTTTTGACGGGGGAAGCTTTCCCGGAGGGAACTTTCTGAGAGAAAGTTCCCCCCGGACCCCCTTCAAAGACCTTTCAAACCTTTTATCATGCCGGGTGGCGGCAGCCGACGGACGCAAGGTCTGCCGGCGAGATGGGGGGTTCTCCGGGGGAACCTTCCTGGGAGGAAGGGTTCCCCCGGACCCCCTCCAAGGACTTTTCAAGCCTTTTATCATGCCGGGTTGCGGCAGCGGGCGAAAATGAGCCCGGCTGCCGGGGCATTGCCTTTCAAAAAAATATATACTTACTTACGATTTGCGAATATCGTTGAGGTAGCTGTCGATGGCGGCCTTAAGCATTTCGCAGGCCTTGTCCATGATGCCCTCAACTGCCGCGCCTGCGGCGTCGAAGTGGCCGCCGCCGCCCAGCTTTTCGAGTATGAGCTGAACATTTATCTTGCCGGACGACCGCCCGGAGATGCGTATTATCGTGCCGGTCTGCACCAGCGCGAAGGACGCCTCGACCTGCCGCACGGCCAGCAGCTTGTCCGCCGCCTTGGAGGCCGCCACGCGGTCATATTGCTCGTTGCCGCTGCCGTTGCTGCGGGTTATGGCGATGGTGTTGCGATATATCTCGATGTCGTTGCTGAAGCGCGCCTCGGCGAGGAATTCCTCAAGGTTTTCGTCAAAATACTTGCGCGCGGCCTCGCTCTTGCCGCCCTCGTTCTGGAGATAGAGCGCCGCCGAGAAAGTGCGGGTGCCGGTCTCCTTGGAGAAATTGCGGGTGTCGAGCATGATGCCGGCCAGCATTGCGGTGGCCTCGTCCTTGAGCACCGAGCCGCTCGGGACGCACTGCTCGAGCACCTCGGCCACCAGTTCGCAGGCGGACGAAGCGGCGGGGTCGATATAGTTGACCAGCGGCTCGAAATCGAAGCGGGCGGTCTGGCGGTGGTGGTCGATGATGGCGATGCGCTCGACGTTATCGGGTATCTCGGGCGCCTCGACTATGCCGAGGTTGTTTGCATCGCAAATGACCAGCAGCGTATTGGGGCGAACGAGGTCGAGCCCGGCCAGGGCATCGACGAACATATCGCGGTATTCGTCATAGCGCGTGAAGCGGCGCTTTACGATATTCAGGCTCTCGCTTTTGGGGTCGGACACTATCTTGACCGGCACGCCGCAGAACATGGATAGCCTTGCTATGCCGATGCAGGCGCCGATGCAGTCGAAATCGGGGTTTTTGTGCCCCATGACCA
>CAYPZK010000112.1:0-1283 GCA_964415385.1 uncultured Bacteroidaceae bacterium | reverse complement strand
GGTTGTATTATAAATAGTGTTGGTGATAATTTAGTCAATATTATTTTTATTTAATAAAAAGACATAAGTTTGATACAATGTAATTGACAAATAAACATTGAAAGGAACAAACTTATGTCTATAAATAATTATATATTAAATTTATTAAATATTAAAGATGAAAATATTCATATTATTACTGAATGTAAAGAAAAAACAATAAATGGAGTAAATTATAAAATAATTGAAGGTGTTTTGACTTATACTCCCGAATCTTGTCCTTGTTGTGGCATTATTAATAATTCCTCTAATGATATTATTAAATGGGGGTTTAGAAAAAATTGTATAGTTAAGATTCCTAAACAAAGCAATTGTTTAACTAGATTAATCCTTCATAAGCAACGTTTTTATTGTAAACATTGTAATAATACTTTTATTGCTGAAACTAACCTTGTTGATAAAAATAAAAATATTTCTAATAATACCAATCATCAAATTAGATTAGAACTTATGAAAAAACAATCTGAAAAAGATATTGCAAATAGAATGGATGTATCGGTCTCAACAATTGATCGTATATTAGATGATATATCTTCTCATACTGTTTTAAGGCATACATCTTTACCTAAATCTATGAACTGGGATGAATTTAAAGCAACAAAAGATACTAAAGGTAAAATGGCTTTTATTATTACTGACAATGATAATGGGAATTTATTTGATATAAATGATTCTAGAAAATCTATAGATTTAGAAAAATATTTTAAAAGATATTCAAGAAGTGAACGTAATAAAGTTAAACATATTTCCATTGATTTTTATTCTGGATATATTCATTTAGCCAAAAAATTATTTAAAAATGCAGATATATCTATTGATAGATTTCATATTGTAATTCAAGCATACAATGCTTTAAATTCCACTAGAATTAGCTTATGCAAAAAAGATAATCCTAACTATAATAAATTAAAAGATTATTGGAGATTAATAGTGAAAAATGAAAAAGATTTATCAGAAGAAAAACATTATTCTAAACATTTTCATAAAGACATTTCTCAAAAAGAAATTGTTCAATATTTAATTAATACTAATTTAATTTTAAAAGCTACATATGAATGTTATCAAGGGTTAATCAATTCTTTAAAAGAAAAAGATTTTAACAAATTTAAATCAATAGTATTTAATCAAAACAAAAATTTATCTCCTAAGATGAAACAAGCATTAAAATTGTATAAAGAAAATATTAATTATATTGAAAACTCTTTTAAATATGATATTAATAATGGAATAATTGAAGGAACAAA
>CAYPZK010000111.1:0-1287 GCA_964415385.1 uncultured Bacteroidaceae bacterium | reverse complement strand
GGCGGAAACGCAGGACTGGAAGCGTTAACCGGTCTGGACGAGCCAAAGGGAAAGCCTGATTTGCAGTTCTTTGCAGGGGATGAGGTTAGTCAGAGTGGTAGTAAGACATACTATCATGTAACAACTGTTGAGAATGCAGAAAAGATTATGAAATCTAGTCAATTAAGAAATGGTAAATGGGAGTCAGAAGTATTTGCTTGGAATCAACAACCAACTAAAAAGCAAGCAAGTATTGCTGGAATTAGTAGTGATGCTACAACGGTAATAAAATTCAAGAGTAAGGCATCTTTTGGGCCAGATAAGGGAAATGCCGACATTCCTTTGATTAAAGATATTGTTGTACAAACTACAGTAGGACAAAGATTACCTATTACTATCAGTGACGTGGAAATTGTTGGATTTAAGAAAGAATGGTGGCAGTTTTGGAAAAAGTAAAAATTGTAACAAAAGAGGGATTTATTCATGTGTGTAACCATATAGGTGAGAAGTGGATAGATTACATAAATGATAACGAGTTTAATTTTGAGAAAGGAAGAATTTATGGACTGGTAGGTGAGCATGGTTCTGGTGGAGAGATAATTTCTTCTTTATTATCAGGACGGATTAAGCAAGAAAAAAATTCTGTTTATATTGACAATAATAGAGCAAATGAAGCAGAAGTACAAAAAAATGGTTGGTATGTCGGGAAAGCAGAATATACAAAGGGTCTAATAAAGAAAGAAATAAGCGTCAGAAGGGCAATACAGCGAGCTATAAAAGAATATCATCGATATGAAAATATAAACGAAGTCGTGGAGGAATTTCATCTTACTCCGGAAAGATTAGGTTATGGACTTTCAAAGTATAGTGGAGAGAGACTAAGAGCTTCTTTGGCAATAGGTTATATTAGTAATAAAGAGATATATTGCTTTCCATGGATGAATACAGCTTTTTTTCGTGATATTATTTTGAGCTCTGGTGTGTTTCGTTTTTTTAAAAAAATGAGAGACGAGGGTTGTATAATTATTTTACCTACTTCTCGGGTGGAAAATGTTGTCGGTTTGGTAGATGAGGTGATTGAAATGGAAACTTTGGAATTTAAGAATGTAATATCCCAGAATTCGTATTTTATAGAACATTTTTAAATTACGTAACTCAAACTCCGCATATTAAAACGCGACTGTGTACCTTGAGAATTTTATAATAACGGGCATAAAAATAGCATGAAACTGAAACTTTAGTATCATTGAAATTGCGTACGATCCGGCAGGAAACTGCCAAAGGGTGACCGTGACCGGAAAAAGCGGG
>CAYPZK010000110.1:0-1303 GCA_964415385.1 uncultured Bacteroidaceae bacterium | reverse complement strand
TTACTAAATTAAGTCTATGGCTTAACACTGCGAAGAAAAACCGAAAACTGACAACGCTCACAGGAAAAATAAAATGCGGAAACTCGCTGATTGATGACGCAGCCGTCGCTGGAGAAAAAGCGTTTGACTGGGCGAAGGAATTTCCGGAGGTATTGGGAGCTGACGCGTCCTCGCGTCAAAAAGGCTTTGATGTGATTATTTCCAATCCGCCGTATGTGACAATGGTAAACATTTTAAATAAAAAAGAAAGAAAATATTATCAGACTCATTATAAAACTGTAAAAAATAAAAGTGATTTATATTCAATTTTCACAGAAAGAGCGCAGCAACTATTAAAAGAAAACGGAAAACTTGGATTCATTTTTTCTAACAGCTGGCTTGGAACAGAAAGTTTTTCCGCATTCAGAGAATTTCTTGCAAAAGATGTTACCGTAACTAAACTCACGGAGCTTCCGGAAAAAGTTTTTAGAGATGCACAGGTTAGAACTATAATTTGTCTTTTCACAAATAAAAAACCAAATGAGAATGATTCTATTGAAATTGAAAAATATGATGGCAACAAATTTGTTTCAAAAGGATTTTCATTGTCATATAAAAAAATCTGGCAAACACCGAACTTCAATTTTAATTTGGAAAGAAACATGGAACTTACAAAAATAAAAACTGTTCCGCTTGGAAAAATTGCTTCTTTTTCGCTCGGAATAAAGACAAGTGATGACAAGCGATTTGTGTTCAACGAAAAGAAAGATGACGACTGTTATTTGTTTTTACGCGGAAGAAACATAAAACGCTGGTGCAAGCCTGAAAACAACGAATATTTATGGTACAAGCCAGAACTGATTTGCCAAAAGCCAGGCGGACGGCCGCGAGTATTTGAAAATTTTAGAGTTCCGCAGAAAATTGTGATTCAAGACATGGCAGCATCAATAAATGCAACTTTAGACACAGAAAAATATTTGTGCAACGATAAAGTAAATATCATTTATGATGTTGATAAAAATTATGATATGAAATTTATTCTCGCTTTGCTTAATTCAAAATTAATAAATTTCTGGTTCAAACGGCTTTACAATTCCGGATTGGAAATAAAACTGAATCAGCTTGAAACAATTCCAGTTCCTAACTTCTCGCTCCTCGCTCCTGCTTCCTCAACTAACTCCTCATTCCTAAATTCTATTTCCTCTCTCGCAACCAAAATGCTTTCTCTCAATTCAGAACTTCACAAAAAAACATCCCGCTTCATCGAACGAATCAAAGAAGAATACAACCTAGAAAAAATCACGCAAAACATTGAGGATTTCTA
>CAYPZK010000109.1:0-1303 GCA_964415385.1 uncultured Bacteroidaceae bacterium | reverse complement strand
GGTTCAAGGTTTTGTAGTATTGAGCATTTTTATAGGCTCATGAATAATTCAGGATAATACTTGACATGATTACTAATTTTTTTCCCGGTCATAATTAATATGCGCATATTCGACGGGGTACCATCCGATATATAGATATTGTTATTCAAATAAAACTTTTGTAAAAGCTTACTGAAACGTTTCTCTTTCTCAGAAGCAATAACCAAAGTATGTCCATAGTACAAAGCACTATATATTTGCTTAACTGAAGAATCAAATGCAAACGAAGCAAGCACCGCAACACACACCGTTTTCTCAATTTTATTATAAATCATCTCGCCAAAAGACATAACCAGATTATGTAAATTTGAAAGTTTAATCATAACGCCTTTGGGATTCCCTGTTGTTCCTGATGTATACATTACATACGCAAGTTCCGAATATTTCTTCCACATGCCATCCTGAACAACTTTTGTCGAAGAATCGTATATCTCATCCGTCTTCACATTAATCTGCTTAATGCCAGTACACACAAGTTCTTCATCCACTAATGCCAAACAACATTTCGAATCTTCTATAATCTTCTCAATTCTATACACCGGTGTTTCCTTTACCACCGGTATATAAATTGCCCCAGCCATCAAACATGACAACATAGAAACAATAAAATCAAGATTCCTTTCCTGCCAAATAACAACTGGCATCTGTACTCCGGCTGTCTGCTCTAGTATTTTCTTTGAAATCCTCTGCATTCTATACCACAACTGACTATACGTGATAAAGCCATCACTATCTTGAATCGCTATCGTGTCAGCTTTCGTCTTTGAATACTGAAATAGCATCGAAACAATAAAATTATTCATCTTCTCATTCACCAAATAACTCTTATACAAAATCACTCGTTATAATTATTCAATCATTCGATATCGAATTCTCTTTTTAAGTCCAGTATAGGAATATTCGCTATACATTCTCTAAACTTCATGATAGCCCCTTTGGCTTTCAAATAGTTATTTCCAAAGACTTGCTGTTCACAAAACTGTCTATCATCGATAAAAGAAATACTTTCTCTATCCTTAATTTTTAAAGATTTCTTCTCGACAAAGTCTTTAAAGCACCATAATTCTGCATCATCATTTGGCCATGTATATTTATCAATATAGTATCCAGAATATATTTTCGAAACACGATTAGAAATATCCTTAAAAGAGACCAATACTGCCAATGATAAATCTACATTATGCAAGTTCAGCAAATCCATAACTTTTAACCTAGGGAAACGCTGATTAATTAACCTTATTTTCAGCATCATCCCCGGTTGTCA
>CAYPZK010000108.1:0-1336 GCA_964415385.1 uncultured Bacteroidaceae bacterium | reverse complement strand
TTGAATTTTCAAGGTTCAGCACACCGTATTGGTGTGGGAAGTCTTAGTTATTGATAAAATCGGGTATCGTGCTGCTGCGGTGGTGGCGCATGTGTTTGCTGCGGCAGGGTTGGTTTCTCTTGCAATACTGCCGGAGATGACAACGGATCCGTTTTTTGGTTTGATGATTTCAGTGCTGATTTACGCGCTGGGCGGAGGTCTTTTAGAAGTACTGATTAGTCCGATTGTGGAGGCATGCCCGACGGACAATAAAGAGGCGGCCATGAGTTTGCTTCATTCGTTTTATTGTTGGGGACATGTGGGTGTTGTGCTGCTGTCCACGTTGTTTTTTGTAGTGGTGGGAATTGAACACTGGAAGGCTTTGTCAGTTCTTTGGGCATTTATACCGCTGGTAAACGGAGTGATGTTTGCCAGGGTGCCAATGATACCTTTGCTGGCAGAGGGAGAAAAAGGCTTGTCTATCAAGAAATTGCTGGCGAGCAAAAGGTTTTGGATTTTTGTGTGCCTGATGTTTTGTGCCGGGAGCTGCGAGCTGTCAATCAGTCAGTGGGCTTCCGCGTTTGCAGAAAAAGGGCTGCAGGTCAGCAAAACGGCAGGTGATTTAGCGGGGCCGATGCTGTTTGCAAGTCTTATGGGAACAGTTCGCGTACTGTACAGTAAGATTGGAAATAAGCTCAATTTACAGAAGGCGATGATACTGAGCGGAGTGCTGTGTTTGGGAAGCTACCTGCTGATAGCATTGTCGCCGGTTCCGGTGCTTGGACTGTTGGGGTGCGGTATTTGCGGCATTTCAGTAGGACTTTTGTGGCCGGGAACCTTCAGCCTTGCTTCTGTCTCCATTCCGCGAGGAGGTACGGCGATGTTCGCCTTGCTGGCACTGGCAGGCGACCTTGGCTGTTCCCTGGGACCGACACTGGTGGGCAGAGTGTCGGTGGCAGCGGGAGATGACCTGCGAAGAGGAGTTCTGGTGGCGACGGTGTTACCGGCACTGTTACTGGCGGCACTTATATGGAATCGGTTTTATGGTAATGAATAAGGTAGGAGAACTGCGAATCGAAACCGTCTGCAAAATATTGACTTTTGCAGATGGTTCTGCTATACTAAAAGGAACTTGCGACTTTAGCACAATAATGTACTGATTTGGGCAAAAGTGGCAAATTTGAACTATTTAGGAAGAAAGGTGGAATCACTTATGAAGAGTGACGCAGTGAAGAAGGGCGCAACACAGGCACCGCACCGGTCTCTGTTTAACGCACTAGGTTTAACAAAGGAAGAAATGGCTAAGCCGTTAATCGGTATTGTCAGCTCCTACAATGAGATTGTACCGGGGCATATG
>CAYPZK010000107.1:0-1341 GCA_964415385.1 uncultured Bacteroidaceae bacterium | reverse complement strand
ACACGATTCAAAATCGGTTGCTTTCCTCTGTAGTAATCCCACAGATAATCAATCTCCGAACGGTTCAGAGCGTGGATAGACAATGCCTTAAGCAACACTTCAACCACATTTTCATCTGTAATTTCTGTAACACTGGTCTTAATGACCCTGCGCCCAAACATCGGTCGGGTTTCTGCTACAGGCTTGGAAGTGTCAATTTCATTTCCCACAGTTGTCTCTCCTCTCTGATAAAATTAAAAAAGCGCATAACTGAACGGGAGAAAAATCCCGCGCAATTATGCGCCACTCGTAACAATACACTTTTACACTTTTACACTTATAATTCTATCACAATAATTCGTAAAAGTCAATAGTTATGTTCGATATTTGCGAATTATTTGTGGAAAACTATGTGGAAAATGTGAATTACCAAGGTCGTTTGAACACTTCCACCTTTTGACCGTTGAGAGATTGTGCATACTCAGCCAACATTGCCATACCATCGGGTACATCATCGTGCTTGTTTTTACCTGCCGCTGTATAAGAGCAGAGCATATCCATCATTTTTCCGTAATCAGACTTTTTCTGATAGAGGGAGCTGTCCTTGAACAGACAATGCTCCTTGACCCAAGCACTATTGACGATGATTTTTGTCTCCTTGTTGGCAGTAGTGAATTTTGTGGTGATGTGGGTAATACCGTGTTTCTTCTTGACTTCCTCCTGTATTTTTTCGGCAACCCTGCGACCTGCCGAGTTGGACTCAAACCTACAGGATTTCACTTTGTCCCTCACGAGAATTTCCACCAGTCGAGCGTCTACCACATTCGGCAAGCCGTTGTCGCACACACAATCGTCAATATAGTAGTCCTGTCCATAGACATAGGCTACAGGAAGAAAGGCGTAGTCAGCACCCTTATCCTTGGTATCACAGATACCAATAATAGCGTCAGCTTCTTCTTTCGGAAGTTCAAAGTATCGTCTCAGCTCATCAGGTGCATAGACCAAGCCCTCACGCTCAATCGGTTCATTGAGATACAATGCCCTCCACGAAACATCGTCCATAATCGCTCTTTGCTCACGATAGAACTTTGTAGAGAACCCAACACCGTAGGCATAGTCAAAATTCGACTCATCATTTTCGTCCATAGCAGGAACAACGATAAATTTCGCTCTGTCACTGTCCACATACTCTCGCTCCAAACGACCAATAACATCGTGAACCGACCATCGGGTAGCAATGTGAAGTTCCTTGCAATGGTCTCCGATTTTTCTCTGTCTAAGGTCAGTGGTGTAGGTTTCCCACAGCTTATCCAATCGTTCCTTGGACAGTGCAACCTCGATACCCGATACCAAGTCATCACA
>CAYPZK010000106.1:0-1347 GCA_964415385.1 uncultured Bacteroidaceae bacterium | reverse complement strand
TGGCGGTACAAACCGTGCCGTATAACGTTTCCGAACCGATATCCGCCTCCGTTAAACCGTATATCAATAGTAGCGAATCGTTTGCGTAAACTTTAATCCACGCATTGCCCGAAGAAAATACTCCGTACTGAATTTTAAAGCGGAACGTTCCCACGCTTCCCGAGGAAAGCGAATTCCAATAGGTTTTATACGAACAATCTTTTAAGCCGTCTATCGTAGCCCTAAAAGGCTGTTTGCTGTCGTTATACATTTTACCGCCCAACGAGATTTGCCCCGACTGAGGATAAAAGTTGATAAAACAGTTGGAATAACTTGTTCCCTCTTGCATTATAACCTTATCGGTACAAAGCGCAAAGAAGTTAATTCTCACTTCCGCATTGACTTGTTTGACTGCCATTTTAACGGTCGCTTTAAGTTCTCCGCTTTCGGCTTCTAGACCGGGGAACGAAGTACTGTAAACGACTGCGCTAGAACCTGCGGGAAGAGTATAAATCTCTTTACCGCTTGCGTCGTACGTAACGCTTGCTCCCCTACGGGTTTCGTTTACGCTGAATTCTGCAGTAAGCACGGTATCTTCGTTAAATACGGTCGAAGACGTTACGTAATTGCCGTTAGGAAGTTTCCAATTTGAAAAAGTATAAGTAACGATATTTCCATTGTCTTTCGTGTAACCGTTCATAGTAGGCACGTCGGGGAACCTTACTCCGCTACCCGCCTCTACGATTTTAGTAGCCACGGTATTGCCTTCCGACGTGAAAGCTACTTTTACGCCGTTTGTAATAGCGCTTGACACGCTCATAGAGAAAGTAAGGTTTGTAACCGAAGAACGAACGCCGTAAAGGTTACTCGTAAACGCGCTTAAATCGTCGGTTGAAGTATAAGCTAAATTATCGTCGATATAAACCTCGAAATAAGTTCCGTAATCTCTGACGGTCAATTTTACTTCCATAACGCTACCGCTTGCGGTGTTATTGTGTTTAGTTTGCCAAGCGGACGGTAAATTACTTAAAGCCACTTGACTTCCCGTCATTTGCGTAAAGTTGGAACCGTTTAATCCGTTTATTCTGCCTATTTGCAGTTTACCCGAATCGGGCAACAACCCTATCGAAATATATTGAGCGGTCGCCTCGTACGAGTAATCGCCTTCGAGCTTCATACGGATAGCCATTCCTCCGCCACCGCTTACGCCTTGGGTATATTTCATATTCATTTCGTAAACGGCGTAATCGTAATTACATTCGCCCATTATCCAAGCGGTGGTTTTGTTTACCGTATACGTACCGTTTTTATTGTCGGTAACGTAACCCGCAGGGTATCTCCAACCGGCATATAGGGTAACTTCTCCGT
>CAYPZK010000105.1:0-1362 GCA_964415385.1 uncultured Bacteroidaceae bacterium | reverse complement strand
TGCAGAGCCGGATGCAGGAAGTGGAGCAGATGTGGGATACCTTAAATGATAAGGCGGACAAGATGGAAAATCTGCTTCAGCAGGTGGCAAAGCTTTTGGCGGTGAATACGAATTATGCAACATTGGTAACCGGACCGCAGTACCGTAGTCGGAAGGTGAAGTTTATTCAGCTTACGGATGTGGATGATGCACAGCTGCTTGCAGTCATTGTTTTGGAAGGTAATATTGTAAAGAATAAGATGCTTCCGATGGCAGAGGGACTCAACAAAGAGGATATCTTAAAGCTAAATATATTGTTAAATACTTATCTTCAGGGGTTGGATATGTCTGAGATTAATCTTTCGGTGATTGCAAAGCTGAAAGAACAGTCCGGCGGCATGGGGAATGTCATCAGTGAGCTGTTAGATGCCATTGCACAGGCAATCAGTGAGGAAGAGGATATTCCGATTTATACAAGTGGTGCAACAAATATTTTAAAATATCCGGAGCTTTCAGATCATCATGTGGCAAGCGATTTGCTTTATGAGCTGGAAGAAAAGAAGTCTTTAACCGGACTGTTAAATGAAAATACCGAGGAACATGGCATTCAGGTGTACATCGGACAGGAAACCTCGGTGGAGTCCATGAAGGACTGTTCCGTAGTGACTGCTACCTATGAAATCGAGGATGGTATCTACGGCCGTATCGGTATTGTAGGGCCGAAGCGTATGGACTATGAAAAGGTCGTTGGCACGTTGCAAACCTTGAAAAGTCAGCTGGATGATATTTTCAAGAAGAATAAAGAGTAACAAAGAAAGGTGATGAAAATGGCAGAGCAGGAAGTAAAGAATCCGGAGGAAACCATGGAGGAAGCAATAGAAAATGCAGAGGATACCATGGAAACCGAGGCTGAGGCAAATGCCGGAGAGGAAGTCGTAGAAACGCAGGAAGCAGCAGAGGAGACAAAGGAAGGCAAGGGTTTCTTCAAAAAGAAAGAAAAAAAGGATAAGAAGGACGAACAGATTGCAGAGTTAAATGATAAGGTACTTCGCCAGATGGCGGAGTTTGAGAACTTTAGAAAGCGAACCGAAAAAGAAAAGGCAATGATGTTTGAAATCGGTGCGAAGAGTATCGTAGAAAAGCTTCTTCCGGTTATCGATAACTTTGAGCGTGGTTTGGCAGCGGTTTCCGAGGAGGAAAAAGAGGGAGCCTTTGCACAGGGCATTGAAAAGATTTACAGGCAGCTGCTTACGGAGCTTGCAGAAGCGGGAGTTACTCCGATCGAGGCAGTCGGAAAAGAGTTCAATCCGGATTTTCATAATGCAGTGATGCACATAGAAGATGAAAATTTTGGTGAGAATATAGTGGCAGAGGAGTTCCAAA
>CAYPZK010000104.1:0-1383 GCA_964415385.1 uncultured Bacteroidaceae bacterium | reverse complement strand
ACGTCCCTTCATGCCGCGCAGCAGAAGGTGCCGTTCTTATCGTCCAAGTGGACGAGATTGGTGAAATAGTTGTAATAAAACTAACTTTTCAAAGCTCAGCGCATGCAATGCGTCACCCCCGCGGCGGGAGCAAGCCCCCGCCCTACGAAGCACGGAAGTATGCAATACTTCACCCACGACAGCCGAGCCTCAACGTGCAGCGTTGCAAAAGTTGGAGCAAAACTAACTTTTCAAAGCTCGCCACATGCAATGTGCATCCCGCGACCGGGGCTGCCGCCCCGTACCCCGCGGACGCCAGTCGAGGCTACGCCTCGACGTGCGGGGGCTCCGCCCCACGCCCCTCAGCCGGGGCTGCGCGCCCCGGGCCTGCGGGCGCTTTTTGAAAAAAGCGCCGCAAAAACTTTTCACAAGTCGCCGACGTGAAGTCAGCATAATAGCATCGATATGCGCAGCACATCACTCCGCCGTGGCAACGGCAGAACCGGCGCCGAAGCATGCAATGCTTCACTTCATAAACTCCCGCATTGTGGCGAGATTGTCCCGCGCACCGCGCAGAATAAAATCATAATCCGTGCCGGTCGAAATGATGTTGATGCCCAGATCATGCCAAAATTCGGTCACGGCGCGGTCGGTCGAGCCGGTCGAAACGCCGATCGGCTTGCCCGCATCGCGCAAAATGTCGATCGCACGGCGGATCACCGACTGCGTCTTGCCCTCAAAAACGTGATTCAGCTCGCCCAGCGAGCCCGAAAGGTCACAGGGGCCGAAAATATAACCGTCTATGTAGGGATTTTTCACTATCTCAGGCAGGTTTTCCACTGCCGTGACAGTCTCTATCTGGATGAATCGGCAAGTCTTGGTGTTCGCCAGCTCGATATATTCATCCATATCGTCCAGCCCGTAATTGACCGCGCGCAGCGGGCCAAAGCCGCGGCGTCCCTCGGGCGGGTACATGCAAAATTCCATGGCCGCGCGCGCCTCCTCGGCCGTGTTGATCATGGGGAAGATAAGACCGTCCGGCCCCATCTCCATCACGCGCTTGACATGGTTGTAATCGTTCATCGAAACGCGCACGATGGCCGGCGTGCCGCCCGCGTTGACGGCAGTCAGGTGCTGGCGCAGGTTGGTGTACGACATTTCCGAATGCTCGGTGTCGATCCAAATAAAGTCATAGCCCAGCCGTCCGGCCAGCTCGCTGACGATGCTGTCGGTCATGGAAATGTGCATTCCTACCAGATTCTGGTGAAGTTTATCCTTAAGATAATTGTTGCGGATCATTTTTTAATGCCTCATGTAAAAATTTTGTAAAGAAACCTCAGCTCATTGCTCCTCAACCATAATATTATAACACAAATGGCTCGTTTTTGCATAACAATATCACAT
>CAYPZK010000103.1:0-1385 GCA_964415385.1 uncultured Bacteroidaceae bacterium | reverse complement strand
AGATTGATTATCTGTGGGATTACTACAGAGGAAAGCAACCGATTTTGAATCGTGTGAAAGATGTTCGCCCCGAAATTTGCAATCGCATTGTGGAGAATCGAGCGAATGAAATCGTATCGTTCAAGGTTGGTTATCTCTGTGGTGAACCTATCCAGTATGTCGGCAAAAGCGGTGATGAAGCTATCACACAGGCTATCACTCGTCTTAACGAGCTGATGTTTGCGGAAGACAAAGCCGCACAAGACCAAGAAATTGTGGAATGGCAGATGATTTGCGGTACTGCTTTCAGACTGGTATTGCCTGACGCAGAGGGCGAAGAAGATGAATCACCCTTTGAACTGTACACCCTCGACCCACGAGATACCTTTGTGGTGTATTCCAATGAAATCGGTAACAAGCCCATTATGGCTGTTAAGTATAGCAAGGACGATAACGAGATTACCCGATACTCCATTTACACTGAGAATCGCTACTATCTCATTGAGGGCAGTATTTTGAAAGAATCTACCTCTCACGCCCTCGGTATGATTCCGATTTTCGAGTACCCTGCCAATAATGCTCGTTTGGGTGCATTTGAAATCGTTT
Organism: uncultured Bacteroidaceae bacterium; assembly: GCA_964415385.1. Lineage (GTDB taxonomy): Bacteria > Bacteroidota > Bacteroidia > Bacteroidales > Bacteroidaceae > UBA3839. The sequence continues at coordinate 800 of CAYPZK010000103.1, read as the reverse complement.
TACCTCTGCTTGATACGATGAACAACATCACCTCCAACCGTATGGACGGTGTTGAGCAGGTGGTACAGGCGTTTATAAAATTCATCAACTGTGACATCACCAAAGAGGAATATCAAGAGTTCCTTGAGATGGGAGCAATCAAGGTGAAGTCGGTTGACGGGACAAATGCCGATGTGGGTGTTGTTTCCACCAACCTCGAACAGTCTCAGACACAGACTTTGAAAGAGGATTGCTACAATTCGATTCTCACTATCTGTGGTATGCCGAACCGAAACGGTGGTAGCTCTACGAGCGATACTGGCTCGGCGGTACTTTTGAGAGACGGTTGGTCTCTTGCCGAAGCGAGAGCAAAAGACAGTGAAAATATGTTCAAGAAAGCTGAAAAGAAAATGCTCAAACTGGTGTTGCGAATTTGCCGCGATTTGAGCGATTTCGATATAGCTCTCAAGGACATTGAGTTGCAGTTTACCCGCCGTAATTACGAGAACATTCAGAGCAAGTCGCAGGTGCTTACCACTATGCTTGGCAATTCCAAGATTCACCCGCTACTCGCTTTCCAACATTCGGGCTTGTTCGTAGACCCCGAACGCGCTTATGCAATGAGTGTGAAGTATTACGAGGAAGAACAGGCAAAGCTCATTGAGCAGACTTCCGACACTGACCCGAACAGTGATAAGGAAGACGAAGAATGATTTTATATGGCAAAAGCCGTTTGAAATAGTCAGAGAAGACTTTAATCGCAAACAGGTAGAGAAACCTTAAATCACACCATAACGGGAGAGAACCCGAACAAAACGCAA
>CAYPZK010000102.1:0-1401 GCA_964415385.1 uncultured Bacteroidaceae bacterium | reverse complement strand
TGAACTTAAAAGAGCTTTTGAACATGGTCGGAACTTCGCAGAATTCTTATGATGAAGCTGTCCGCACAAAAGAAAATCTTGAGGCGATGCTTCAAAACGACTTGGATTCTGCCGAGCGCAAGCGCGAGAACGACAACTTCACGCTCAAGTCAATTTCTTTCTATACCTCAAAATCCGAATTAAATTCAAGGCAGAAAAAAATCAATGATGATTATAACAAAGCGGTCCGTGCGGCTCATCAAAAATATGATGCCCAAATTAAATCTGCTGATGAGGAAATTCAAAAATACAAAACTCAAATTGACGGATATGATTCCACGATGGTTTCGCAGGCGCGCCAGGCAGAAAGTTCAATTGATTCTCAAAAGCAGCTGAATGATATGAAATTCAAAAAACAGACGGAAAAAAACCAGCAGCAAATCAATGAGCTAAGAAAGCAGCTTGCCGACGAGCAAATCCGCTCAAAAGAAGAAATGCAAAACGCAATTGACGAAGTTCAGCGGACTTATCAGGCACAAATTGTAATGCTGATGCAATCCCACAAGGATTTTCTTGAAAAGCTGATTGCCCATAACGGCGGCGACGGAATTGTAACCGATGCTGGAAACACAGAAAAAATTCAGATTTATTTTTCCGACTCAAAAATCAAAAAATTCAATGATAATCCGGAAATTAAATGCATTATCGGAACAAATTCCGCTTTGTTCAGCATTAAAAAAGAAGGCGACAAATATTATGCGGTAAATCCAGTTGAACAGCATCCTAACTTCCAAGTTTCAAATGCGCCCGCCCAGACCGACGCTCAAAATGCAAAAACCGAAAACGCATTGCCTGCCGCGCCGCAAATTTCTTCTTATGCTGGCGACAAAGTTGATTTTGTAACAAATATGAACAACTAGCGATTTTTCTACTTTAGCGCGGCGAAGAAAATATTTCCTGCCGCGCATTTTTATGTTAAAATCACTTTATGAAAAACTTAAACGCACCAAGATGGAATCTTGACTCAATTTTTCCGTCTATAAAATCTGATGAATACAAAACTTATATTTCCGATTTTCAAAAACTTCTTTCCGAAGCCGAAAATCACATTTCCCTTGCACATCGTCCTTCTGAAAAAGACAACCGTCATTCCGAACTCGCTTCACGTCATTCTGAACTTTCATCTCGTCATTCTGAGCGCAGCGAAGAATCTGAAACTTCACGTCATTCTAGCCACACTTGCTCTGAGCAACGCGAAGAGGCTAGCGAAGAATCTCATAACAATTTCTCTTCCTGGCTCAAAACATCAATCCAGCTTTTTGAAAAACTCACGGAATTTTCCCGCACGCTCAATTCCTATGCCTACTTGATTTATTCCGTTGACACGACAAACACTGAATATCTGAACAACATCACTTTCGT
>CAYPZK010000101.1:0-1442 GCA_964415385.1 uncultured Bacteroidaceae bacterium | reverse complement strand
TCCGTCAGCAGATTTCTTGCCAGCATGAGACGGGAATAGATCATACTGCACCAATCGGAGTGAAACCGTCCATTGGTGTCGGTATTCTTGAACAGGCGATTGTCATCCTCGTCGTACATACCCATTTGGGCATTTTCCTCCTCCTGCGAACGCATGAAATCGTCCGCATAGATGAAGTCGTTTCCGGTGTTATAGGGCGGATCGATGTAGATCATCTTCACCTTACCCAGATAGCTCTCCTGCAACAGTTTGAGAACTTCCAGATTATCGCCCTCGATATAGAGGTTTTCGGTGGTGTCCCAGTTCTTGCTCTCTTCGGGGCAGGGGCGCAGCGTTTTCCGAATGGGCTTGTTTGCCTCCACAATGGCTGCCTTCTTGCCCACCCATGTAAATTCGTATGCCTCATCGCCGTCCACCACATCGCCGGACAGCATTTGCTTGAGCAGTTCAAAGTTGATTGCCTTTTTATACACCTTCTTTTCGGCAGTGCTGTGTTCCTCATCCAGCATCTCCGTCACACAATTTGGAAATAACGCCGCAATGCGGTCTATATTCTTCGCCACCATATCCGGCGATTCAAATTTCATTTTGTCCATTAGGTTGCGCCTCCTGATTCTTTAACTCTATATTTGATTTCCAATTCCATCAATATCCTGCTCCCATACCCAAAGCGCATGGAAGTATCATCACTCGATGTATACTTGACCTCATTTTCAGCTTCGCAGTATCTAAGAGTGCTACGGCATTTCAGCGTTGTAGCAACATTTCTATCGCTAACAATTTCAAATTTAACTTCAAGGGTTATTGGGTATTTACCCTCGTTAATATAGCTCCCTGCAATTCGCTTTTCCTTTTCTGGAAGAAGTAGCGTAAGATTAAACTTGCTGTATTCTTTGAAAGCCGCAACTCTGGTGAAACAATCATCATATTTTGTGAACTCTAAGGGCTGATTTGCTACCAAAATTGATGCATTCAAAACTCGCACAGCAACTGGAATATTTTTCAAATGTTGCAGCGTTACTTCACACTCGAATGATTTGCAATTGTAGTCATTATCTGACAGAGCATCTGAACAAGCAATAGTCTCTGGGTGTATATGTAGATTGCAAGCATTTTGCTGTCCAATTTTGAAATTTACATTACCTAATAGCACGGTACAGGAGTTTTCAGCAATGAATGTATCGTCCTGTTTTTCTTGCAGATTCTGATTTTGTTTCCATGAAACCCAACCTAAAAACATAGTTCCTACAAAGGACAGTATTCCGCTGACATATCCTAACACCTCACCAGCCTCCCACTCTGCCTCTAGCATCGGTATAGGTGCTGACTGCTTAAAGAGCCAATTGACTATTAAAGGAATGATGACAAAGCAAATAACAATGGCAACTACAATGTATAGCAATATTTGTTTTCTGTTCATGTTGCCTCCAATTCTTTTCTCA
>CAYPZK010000100.1:0-1496 GCA_964415385.1 uncultured Bacteroidaceae bacterium | reverse complement strand
TCACTTACATTGTCGCGGGCTTGACTAGCAAGCTGAACACAGTTTTGAACGCGCTGATTTCGCTTGTGTTCGGAATTGCGCTTCTGCTTGTGACGCTTGTCGTGCTGAAGAAAAAGACCGTAAATAAATAAAATGGCACAGGGCTTAAGCCCTGTGTTGCATTCGTAGTTGCATTCGTAGTTGAAATATGAAAAACAAAATCAAAAAACTTTTTCCCGCGCTTTTTGCAATTTTTCTTCCTTTTGCATTTTTCTCATGCGCGTCAACAAAATCATTAGAATCAGAAAAACTTGACCAGGATTTGAACCATTCTTTTAAAGATGGAATTTATGAATTCTCAAGCTTTTACACACTTGAAAGCCACGATTTTTTTCCGCCGGACACGGAGTTCAACGTCAAAATCGATAAAAATTCCTACGGAAACGCAGTTTTTATCAGAAATTCAAGTTTTCTTGAGCCGGAATTCAACTTTTCGGTTTTGATAAATGATGATTTTTCAGTTTCTTCTCCGGAAAACGCCTCAGTTTCAGGCTCAGCGGAAAAGGACGGACGGATTCATTTTTCAGCTCTCCTCGAGCAGAACGGAAAAACTTATCTTTTGACGGAACATTGCCTCGTCTTGTGGCACGGAAGCGGGAACGAAAATCTTTATAAAAAATTTGACGGAAAATACGATTTGAAAAATTCTTCCGGCGAAAAAATTGAATTCGATGTTTCCGGCGGAGTTTACAAAGGAAATTTTCAAGGAACGCTGAATTCCGATGGAACTTTTTACAACGGCTACACGCAAACGACAGAAATTTCCATGGGAAGTCTTGGCGATTCCTACACTTCCCTCGATTTCAAAGAGGAAGGAACTTTTATTTCAGGCGGCGGGCTTGAGCTAAAATCATTCTTAAAAACAAGCACAGGATTCGGCTCAAGCGAATCAAAAACTGTCTATTCTTCAGCAAACGTTTCGTCGCTTCACAAGGAAACGCCTGAATCTTTGCTCAGCCAGCGCGGAAAAACGATTTATTCACCGTATAAAAGTGATAAAAATATGCCGAATTGGTATGAATTTGGCGTAAAAAGTGATAAAAGCTGTTATTACGCGTGCGGAACAGCCGCGAAAGATGACAAAGAAAGCGCATTGGCTCTTGCAAAAATTTACGCACTTGATGAAATTTCCTCGCTGAAAAAAAATAGCGTTTTATCAAAGACAAGAATTTCATCAAAAAGCCAAAGCAAAGACAAAACATCAAAGGAATTCTCAGAGCAATCTTCAAACTTTTCAGAACTAAATTCTTCATACGAAACTTTGGAAGAATCTTTTGATGAAAAGCACGGAAGAGCGTATGTAAAAATCAAGGTAAAAAAATAAAAAGGCACCAGGCTCTCACCTGATGCCCAAAATAACGCAAGCTGAATTACTGCGCCGCACATCTTCAACGAAGCGCGCGGCAAACGGAGGAGAAACTAATCCAGCTTGTAATGTCCTGTAGAAATTGTGTGTC
>CAYPZK010000099.1:0-1537 GCA_964415385.1 uncultured Bacteroidaceae bacterium | reverse complement strand
AGCGCAGTGCTGCTCTTGTATTCGTCACAGACCGCATCCAGCCTCTCATCCGAACGGGACTGCTCGGAGTCAAGTTCCTGCATTCTTTCATGACCACGCCGGATCGCATCGTCACATTCAGCGATTTTTGCGTCCATTTCGTTTTTCTGCCGGATATATTCCTCTCGTGTGATGCTGTCAGAGGTGTACTTCTCATACAGCCTCAGCTTGGCAGTTTTGAGCTGTTCCGTCTGTCTCTGCAAGGAACGGATGCTGTCAGCACATTCCTTGATGGCAGACTTTCTCAGATCACCTACCTCACGGTTTTGGACTGCATCCTTTTGAGCCAGCGTCAGATATTGGTTGATGGCATTGAATACCACTGCCTCAAGCTCTTTCTCAAAGAAACTTTCACCAACGGGACACTGGGTATTTTGGTCATGGGTGGAGTGAGTGCATTGATAGTGATATACGCCATTTTGGAGTTTGCGCCGAGCCATTGCCCGTTTGCAGTTGCCGCAGCGCACAAGTCCCTTGAGAGGATAATTGTTCTGCTTGCGGCTGGGATTCTTTTCGCCACGCCGGATGCAATTCTGAGCCAGCGTAAACTCTTCCTTGGTCACAATGGCTTCATGCGTCCCCTCAACGATGATTGGATCACAGACCACACGCTTTCTTGAGCCAACACCCACAGATTTCATCTTCCGACTGATCAGAGTGCCGGTGTAAAGTTCATTGCGGATGACCTTATAGACCATCACTGCCTCCCAACTGATTTTATCGCTCATTTTGCTGAACTTCTTCTTGTCGGGATGCTTCTGCTTGAAATACTGTCCGGGAGTTGGAACACCGTCATCATTCAAGCCACGGGCAATCTGAGAGGTATTCCGTCCGGCAAGTGCCTCGTCAAAGATTCTGCGGATCACCGCAGCCGCCTCCGGGTCAATAGCGAGTTTGTTGCGGATGGTGGGATGCAGGATATAGCCGTAGGGAGCGTAGCCGCCCACATACTTGCCCTGTTTCATCATCTGGACTTTGGCAGAGGTAGTTTTTACGGAAAGGTCTTTGCTGTATGCCGCATAGATAATGCTTCGCATAACCACCTCAAGACCACCGGTTGTACCTTTGTAGTCATCGCTGTCATATCCGTCGTTGATGGAAATGAAACGGACACCCATGAATGGGAAAGTACATTCCAGATAGTTGCCGGTTTCAATATAGTCACGAGAAAAACGGGAAAAGTCTTTGACGCAGATCAGATTGATTTCACCACGCTTGACCTTTTCCATCATCTGCGTGAACTGAGGACGCTGAAAGTTTGTGCCGGTGTAGCCATCGTCCGCAAACTCAAATCTCGGACACTTGGACAGTACCGGATGGTTGTCCAGATACCGATTGATCAGCATTCTTTGGTTTCCGATGCTGTCACTTTCCGCTTTGTTGCCGTAGCCGGTATCTTCATCAGCCAGAGACAGGCGAATGTAGATGCCGATGTTGTATTCGGCAGATGTGCTTGCACTTCTGCTGTTCATATTACATCGCCTCCTGTACTTCTTTG
>CAYPZK010000098.1:0-1545 GCA_964415385.1 uncultured Bacteroidaceae bacterium | reverse complement strand
AAATGCAAAGCGGTTTAGACTGTGTAGATACGGACGGCAAAGAACACGACGGCTTTCCCCGACCTATCGGTCAATGGTCGTGCAGACATATAGTTTTCCCTATACTTGTTGGAATTTCAAAAAGAGTGCATACAGACGAGCAATTAGAACAACTTGCAGAAAACAGTCGTAAACAGTACGATAATACACAGAAAATGCGTGCAATGGAAAGTAAGTTAAGGACTATGAAAGCAGAAAGAATTGTATTTTCCGCTTCTGGTGATGAAATCGAGGCTAAACGCTTACAGAAAAAAATAAATGCAAAGCAAAAGGAATATAACGAATTCTGCAAAAAAACAGGCTTAACACCACAACCCGAAAGAGCAAGAGTAGAGGGTTACAGACGAATAAGCGTAAAATAAAACTACTCTCTCAAAACAAATGAGAGAGTAGAAAGATTATAAAACATTTTTATATGAGGTGCGATTAACAACCCTTTGAATTATTGTCGGGTTAACATTATATTTTCGTGCTAATGCTCTTATGCCATAGTTTTTATCAAAAGGGATATATACTTTTCGTATTTCTTTAACTTGTTGCTCTGTTAATTTACTGTCGGCTCTTTGTGTACCATACGGCTTTAATCCCATTTTGTAAGCGTGTATATTGTTTTCTTTTTGTGTTACCCATTCGAGATTATCAACGGTATTATTTGATTTGTTTCCGTCTTTGTGATTAACCGTAAAATGTTCGGGAATGAAAGTTTCAGCAACAAGTCTATGCACTAAATAACTTTTCTCTTTACCGTTTTTGCAAAGTTTTGCACGATAATAACCGCCTTTAATAGGTTGTAATGTTAAAATCTTTTCTTTTTGAATTTGAATACCCCGAATTTTTCTTAAACTTTTCACTCTGCCTAAATTACTTATTTGATATAACCCCTCATAGCCTTTAATATCTTTCCATACTTCATTATCCATAAAAATACTCCTTGATTTGTTCGCCTTACTTGTGATATAATCAAGGCAGAGGTCGTAAGGCTGACCTCTCGCCTTTTTGGTGTGTAGTGAGTAGTTGCTGTGGTAAGTTGGCTACTCACTATTTTTTTATTCTTTCATTATGCGTTTAACACTTTTTCTTAATTCTTCGAGTGTTTCGCATTTTTCAATGAGTTCGAGTATTGCTTTAAGCAATGCCTCAGTAACATTCATTTCTTCCATACACCTCTTCCTTTCTTTAAAGGGTTTCCCCTTGACCTTACAAGTATATTATAAACGAAAACCTTTCATTTGTCAAGTATTTTATCAAAGTTTTTTATTTATTTTTAAAATATTTTCCTTGACAATATAAACGGTATCATTTATAATATAGTAAAATATGAAATGAGGTTTTGTATATGGATATATCAACGAAAATTAAATTAGCACTTACTTATGCGAAAATATCGGAAGCGGAATTAGCAAGGCGAATAGGCACATCATCACAAGCGTTAGGACAAAGGCTCAAAACAGGCAAGTTTACATCACAAGAACTCGAAAAGATTGCTTCTGTTATCGGTGCGGAATA
>CAYPZK010000097.1:0-1628 GCA_964415385.1 uncultured Bacteroidaceae bacterium | reverse complement strand
CAGGTTGTTTTTTCTGCTGAATCCGAACGAAGATATAGCGAAGAACGACCCTGTGCGCATTGTTGATGCCGTTGTCGAGCACCTTGACCTCAGTGAGTTCAAAAAACTGTACCGTGAACGTGGCCGGTGCGCGTATCACCCGAAAATGATGCTCAAGGTCATTCTCTATGCCTACATGAACAATATCTACTCGTGCCGCAAAATAGAGAAAGCCGTACAGCGCGACATCCATTATATCTGGCTTGCGGCGCAGGAGCGTCCCGATTTTGTAACAATCAACCGTTTCCGCAACCGTGTAAAGCAAGAAATCAACAATATCTTCACACAGGTGGTGCTTCTGTTGGCAGACCGTGGCTTCATCACTCTTGATGTTGAGTATATCGATGGTACAAAAATAGAATCCAAAGCCAATAAGTACACCTTTGTCTGGCGCAAGAGTATTGAAAAGAGCAGGGCTAAACTTCAAGAAAAGATACGTGTTCTGCTCTCCCAGATAGACGATGTGATAGCGCAGGACAAAGTTGCCGCAACAGATAAGGTCGAGTTTACTCCCGAAGCACTAACTTCTCTTATCACCGAACTGAAAGACTCCCTTTCCGCAGAACCACAACCGACAGCCAAGGAGCAGAAGAAACAGTATCGCGAGAAAAATAAACAGATAAAGGAACTGGAAAAGCACCGCGACAAGCTCAATGAGTATGACAGCCGTCTTGAACAGATTGGAGAGCGCAACTCCATGTCCAAGACTGACCCTGATGCCACTTTTATGCGCATGAAAGAGGACGCGATGAACAACGGCCAGACCAAGCCCGGATACAACCTGCAGCTCTCTGCCGAGAACCAGTTCATCACCGACTTCGCCCTGTTCCCCAATCCAACCGACACTCTTACGCTGATACCTTTCTTCAACTCTTTCCTCGGCCGTTACGGCCATCTGCCCTCGGTCGCAGTCGCCGACTCCGGCTATGGTTCGGAAGAGAACTACCGCTTCATGGACGGGGCCGGAATGGACGCCTACGTCAAATACAACCGTTTCCACCTCGAACAGCGCCCGCGCTACAGACCCAACCCGTTCCATCACGACAACTTCCACTACAACGCCGCCGAAGACTACTATGTCTGCCCCATGGGACAGCACATGACGCGCATCGGTACCGCACACTCAAAGACCGCAAGCGGCTACCGCAGCGAAAACGCACGCTACCGCGCGCAGAACTGCAAAGGCTGTCCGTTGCGGTGTCTGTGTTACAAAGCCAAAGGTGACCGGCGCACCATCGAGGTGAACCACCGGCTCAACGGATACAAACGGAAAGCCCGCGAACTGCTCACTTCTCAGGAGGGACTGAAACACAGAGGGCGACGATGCATCGAACCTGAGGCCGTCTTCGGACAGGTGAAGTTCAATATGGCATACCGCCGCTTCCGTCACTTCGGCAAAGACAAGGTCACAATGGACTTTGCCTTCTTCGCCATTGCCTTCAACTTAAAGAAAATGTGCTCAAGGACAGCAAAACAGGACAAAAACGGAGGAAATACGCCCCATTCCGGCCTGTTTATGTCTATACACCGATTTTTTTCGCCCGAGAATCGATTATTTTGGAAAAAACACCAAAAATCGGCAGCTTGAA
>CAYPZK010000096.1:0-1677 GCA_964415385.1 uncultured Bacteroidaceae bacterium | reverse complement strand
GGTTCTTCCGAAAGTTTAAGTGTTTAATAAATTGAAAATGGGATAGTAATATCCTATTTTTATATTAAATCATAAATTGAAAAATCATCCTTTGTTGCTGAAAATGCTATATAACATTTTCTAAAAAGATTGACTAATTTCATTTTTCCATATACAATTCTTTTGATGAGTTTAAATTTATTGTTGTTGCCTTCAACAAAACCTGAACTTATCGGAGAAGATATTGCATTTTTAACTGCTGCAATATCTTTTTTAATCCCATTACATAAACTACTTATTTTAGATGTTTCATATTTATTTATAAATTCATCGATTTTATTATCGGCGTTACCCATAATAATTGAATGATACTCTTGAAAAATATCCTTTATTTCTTTGGCAATTAGATATTTTTCTTCAATTATTTCTAAATGTTTATCTATATTTTTATCTTTTAAATTAGGATTAATTGTTAACAAATTTTTTAATATATCTTTTCTAGTAATTATTTCTAAACCATCTGGATAGACAAAATCAACAATACATTTAGGATAATATTCTTTTGCATTTAAATTAGGAAAATTATTTTTAGTTATTAAATAAATATAGGATTCTAAATTCTTTATATCATCTTTATAACCTTTATAAATAATATAATTCATTATATCGTATAGATTATGATTATCTCTTAACATTTTATATATTATATTTTTATAATTATCCATTTTTGTTTTTCTATTTTTATAATTTCTTCTTTCCTTAATAAGTTCAACTTCTTCATTTGTCATATTTAAATATTTTTTTATAGAGATTTGTGAAAAATGATAATTTTCAGATAGAATTTTAATGTTTTTATTAACTTGATATTCTTCTCTTATTTCTTTAATTATATTATATTTTTTTAATCTATTTTCTGCTTGTTTAATATATTGAGGAGAATCTAAATCGTGTTTTTTATCATCATAATTAATTATGTTTCCATCTTCATCAATTGGATGAGTATTGTCGTAATTCCATGTTTCTATTATTTCTAGATTTGTTTCATATTTTAGTTTTGTTATTTTTTTAGGTGGTTCATCCAGAATTTTATTATTTTGAATGAATATTTTTTCAGGCATTTCGTTATAAAACATATCTTTTAAATATTCAACTATATTTTCAAACAAATGAAATCTATCAGCAATTTGCATACAGTTTGGTAATATTTCACTAATTGCTGTTGCATAAACACTTGCTCTGTCACGTGCTATTTTCTTTATTTTAGGGTGTTCTTTTAACCATTCCTTTATACTTTCAGCGTCTCTTCCTTCTAAAAGTGCTATCATATGATGATTTTTTAAATCGTATATTGCTGTTGCATATTTCATGCCTTTTCTAATCGCAACATCATCTATTCCTATTTCTTCAACTTCACGATTATCCATTATTTTAATTCTGTCATAAATATTTTTGATTGTATCTGCACTAACTTTTATTCCTATAAATGATAATATTAAACTAGCACACGAGTTACTTAAAAATATTGAAATACACAATATTAACTGAATTAATTTATCAGTCATAGTTTGGTATTTTTTAGCAAATTCTAAATCTTCATTAAATGTTGAAATATTACATTTTTGATTGATACATTCATATTCATATGCTTTTACATGTAATATAGTCGTTTTATTATGTATAGGTGTATCTTGTAATGTT
>CAYPZK010000095.1:0-1687 GCA_964415385.1 uncultured Bacteroidaceae bacterium | reverse complement strand
CAATACTCATATTTTTGTGAATTACGCCGATACCGCCCTGTCTTGCCATTGCAATTGCCATGCGGTGTTCCGTTACCGTATCCATGCCTGCGCTCATAAGCGGAATATTTAACTTAATCTTCTTCGTCAGATAGGTCGTAAGATCCACCTGATTCGGAATCACTTCCGAATAAGCCGGCACCAATAACACATCATCAAAGGTAATGCCGTCACCGATAATCATGCCCATTTCTCTAATCCTCTCTTTCTTCTTGTATTTGCTTTCTGCCACCCAAAACAAATTAAGGGTGGTATTCTTTGTATTTTACTTTGTTTTTATCTGCTTGTCAAGACATAAACAGAAAGATTTCGCTTAGCATTCATTTACCTTCCGCGGTGCCTTCTGTTTAATATAGGAAAGCATCTTTTCATTTGGCTCAAACAACACCAGCGTCTGCAATTCTCCTTTACTCTCCACAATTCCGTATACCTGACGATTCGACTCTAACGAAGAGAAATCCAGCTTTTTTATGCCGTTCTGCCTATAGGCATCCAGTGCATGTGAGTTCACCGGTGCCATCACGGCTACATTTTCAAAGTCCAGACGATACAAATGCTTTCTGTGCTCTCCTGCCATTATCTTATCAAAATCCAGCTGTCCGTCGCAAAATACATACTCATACATTACATTCAGGCGCGGCAAAAATGCAAATGCACAGAATGCACCGATTACACCAAGCAAAATCAGCAGCACATTCGGTCCAAGCACACCCATGGCGATAACAAACACTACCACAGCAATCACTACCGCCTTAATCAGATTATCCTTCAGCGTTACCTTTTTCTTCACATTTGCCTCTGTATATAAGTCGTTCATCCAAAAATCCTTTCTCTTTCCAAATATGCAGATACCTCGGAGGCATATACGCCCCCGAGGTTCCGTTCTTCAAGTTTCCCTCAAGCATAGAGAAATTTTTACTTATTTCAGTTTACATCATGCCCATTCCAGGTGCACCGCCTGCTGCCATCGCAGGAGCCTCCTCCTTAATGTTTGCTACCGCAGACTCTGTGGTAAGGAAGGTGGAAGCAACACTGGTTGCATTCTGAAGCGCACTTCTGGTTACCTTTGCCGGGTCCAGAATGCCATCCTTTACCATATCAACATATGCTTCGGTCAGAGCGTTGAAGCCGATGCCTGCCGGCTGCTCCTTTACCTTGTTTACGATAACCGAGCCTTCAAGACCTGCGTTGGTTGCAATGCAACGAAGCGGAGCCTCAAGTGCAGCGAGAATAATGTTTGCACCGGTTCTCTCATCTCCCTCCAAAGCTGCTGCAAGCTTAGCAACCTCTTTGGATGCATGGATATATGCGGAACCACCGCCTGCGATAATACCCTCCTCTACGGCTGCCTTGGTTGCTGCAAGCGCATCCTCCATGCGGAGCTTGTTTTCCTTCATCTCGGTCTCGGTAGCAGCCCCTACACGGATAACGGCAACACCACCTGCCAGCTTTGCAAGTCTCTCCTGAAGCTTTTCTCTGTCAAACTCAGAGGTCGTTTCCTCTATCTGTGCCTTAATCTGTGCAACTCTTGCTGCAATTTCTGCCTTATCACCTTCTCCGTCTACGATAATGGTGTTCTCCTTCTGCACCTTAACCGACTTTGCACGGCCAAGCTGCTCCATCGTGGTATCCTTTAAGTCAAGACCAA
>CAYPZK010000094.1:0-1756 GCA_964415385.1 uncultured Bacteroidaceae bacterium | reverse complement strand
TTCAACCTGTGTTGTTTTTACTTGTGTCACAACACCAAGAGCAACAAGTACTATTACAATAATACATACAACGGATAACAGCTTCCTTTTGTTCATAGAATCCCCTTTCTGCAAATCGTTCCTATAAACACCTTTCGTGTATTTTATTGAACCAAATAACCCATCAACAAAACCTTATTTTGCTCCATCGTTTCACTACTTTTACGTAATGAAAACATTGCCACTTCTTGCGTTGATTCGGTAGGTATGTATTCCTCAGGCGCAACAACGCTATTTGGTAGAGCTATATCTACATTTTCCGCATGAGCATATGTTATCGTACCCAAGCAGTTTCCAATAATTAAACATAACAACATCACTATTATTAATAATCTTTGTTTTATTCTTTCTTTCCTCATTTAAATTATCCCTCCATCTTTTTCATTTACCACACACATCTAGCACACCGCCCGCTATCAATGCACTAGGTATTTTTTCACATTCATTATCAACTCCCCCTTCCCACGATTCTTCATACTTAAAAAAATGGCTACAAACCATTCTTCATGATTTGTAGCCGAACTATCATAGCACGATATGCCGTAGACTCCAAGCTTTGCGCCCCCAAGTTTCCCTAAGTATGCCGTCGTTATTGTTGTTAATCATATCATATAATGCGCAATAAGTCAATATCCATCGAAACCCACACAGCAATAAACACTCAACTCTGAAAGGTAAAAAAATCGCATTAATTTTTTACAAATTAATAAAGTATTTCCTGCATAAGGTAAAATTAAAGAAAACTTTATCGCAGAAGTTGTGTAAAAATTGACATAAAACAAGAACGAATTCGAATGAAACGCGGCTGATAATTACCTGCTATAATCCCTATTCTTCTTAACTGTTCTTTCTCTCTTCTCCGGCTCCTGCATCCCTTTGATTTTCTTACGATAATCATATTCCTTTAGGAAATCGTCATAAACCTCCATCTTGTATCTGACAGACCGCATTTTTTCTTCATCATATCCCATACGATTCTTATATTTCTCAAATTCCTCCATTATGTTATCCGTCGGTGGTGGCAGCAATTCTGCACGCTCCTTCATAGAAATCTTTGTATATTCTATTTTCTCTTCCTCTTTTTCCTCCTCTGCATCCCCTTGCCATGCTCGTCTGTCCAAAAGGAACACCTATTTTTTGTTTTCTCCATTTTCTGCCTCCGTTTCTCGTTCTCAGAGGTATCATGGGAGAGCCGGCAGTGTCCTGAAATAAAAGAAGACCACCTGCTCTCCACAAAAATGTAGAAAACAAGCGGTCTTTCGCTTTGTTTCAATAATTAATTGTTGATAATCATTTCCGGATTTGTGAACTGTAGATTTTTGTGTCCACTCATACCAGTTCCATAACTACCGAGACTTTTATTTCGTTTGAAATCTCTTTTTTTCGCCCAAAATTCGCTTGTCCCGAAAACTTAAAAACTCTCGCAAAGTGCGTAAATTCAAGGATTTCTACGAATTCACCCTTTGTAGACAACATGCGACTTCCACATGCTTTGTCCCTGGAAACATGTCCACAGGCTGTATCACCTCAACCTTGTACCCCTTTTCCGTCAATTTTTTCAAATCTCTTGCCTGTGTCTCCGGATTACAGGAAATGTACACAATCCGCTCCGGTGCCATGGTAACAAGAGCAGACAAAAAGGCATCATCACTTCCGGCACGCGGCGGATCCATAAAAACCACCTGCGGAGCAGCACCCTTCTTTGCCTGTTCCAGCA
>CAYPZK010000093.1:0-1786 GCA_964415385.1 uncultured Bacteroidaceae bacterium | reverse complement strand
TTGAAGAAAGAAGGCGATTGTGCCATTCCTTCACCATCAGGTGTTCCTCACCAACATCACCATTCATTTTGAGTGCTGACTACTGGTGAGGAACACCAGGTGATGAAGGTATGTCACAACCTCCTTCATTTTTTGTTGACATTACAATGTCAACAAAAAGTAGGTACTGTGGGAAAACCGTGCTTTTCACGGTGTTTTTGAAAAGGTTTTCCCATGGTATTTTTTTCAAAGTAAAAGTAAAAAATGTCATTTTTTACAAAGGAAATTTGTTTATTTTTGAAAGAAAAAGAAAAAATGGTTTTTATTTCCAAAAGGAAAAAATGATAAAGTTGAGGAATTTTTCCAAAAAATCTTCTATTTTTACACTAAAAATAGAAAAGATAAACCAGAAAGTATTTGTATCTTAAAAATGGATCTGAAAAACAAAAAATATTGAATTGAAATGATTTTTATTTTTATTGTTTTTTATGACTCTTTTTGGTTTTTATATCTCAAATATTTATAACTAAAAATAAAAGTTATAAAAGAAAAAGATATTCAAAATAGAATAAAAATAAAAAAGAAGTGAATGATTTTTCATTTTATTGAGTTTTTTCAAAAAAGGTGGAAAAAGTGATTTTCAATGAAAAAGTTAGGAAAAATTATAGCTTTTATTTTTTGATAAAAACAAAATTATCCAATGAAAAATTAAAAAATTTAAAAATTATAATTCAGAGTTTTGACCCCTCAAAAATTCCCAGTGTTTTAGGGTTATTTTTGAGAGGCCATAACTCTGAAATTTATACATTTTTTCCAATTAAAAATTAAATATGTTTTTAAAAATAATTTAAAAATAAAAATTTAATTTTTTCAAATGTTTTGGTCAGAAAATAAAAGATTTATTTTTTGACGTCAAAAAAATGAAAATTTCAAAAAACGTTGAAAAATATTTCGACGAATTTTTGATTTTAGGGAAAGAAGACGAAATTTTCGAATCACTTTCCCTAAGATGCGAATAATGTGAAAATTGGCGTTTTTCTCGTTTTTTCTAGGGTTTTCGGTTTTTCCATCTTGCTAAATTTCATTTTTCCGAGAAAAAAATTGAAAACAAATCCTTTTTTAGCGTTTTTTCAAAAAAGAAGGGGTGGACAAGAAATTTCCAATGGGGTGCAAAATGGGTGAATATCATGCTTCTCGAAAGAGATTCGGGAAGTTCTTTTTTATCAAAAATCATACGAAAAAGACCGAAATTATGGTTTTATTTTATGGTTCAAGAACTATAATTTTAACCATTGTCGTTTCATCTCAGATTTGAAGAAAAATCTTGAACTTGAAATTTGCATTTCACAAATTCTCAACGGAATAACAAGGGTTTTGAGAAGGGTTTCTCCAAAATCAAGCCGATTTTCCAAAAAGAATCACGATATTTGGAAAAAATTAATTATAATGATTATAGTATTTTTACTATGAATTAATGGTAAAAAGTATCCGTTCAGCCAACGACGGGGTGTGAAAAATGAGGGAAAATAGGAAAATAATTTTCCCTCAATTCCGAAAAAAACATCTAAAATTTTAAGGAAAACAGGATCAACTTTTTTTTCGAAAAAAACTCGATTCAAAAAAATTGTTTTAAATAACAAAAAAATATGGACAAAAAGAACTTTTTACCACTTTTTTAAAACCGCCTTCAGAGGGTTAATATTACCCAAAACACTAAATATAGATTCAACACTACTAGTTGATGGTTGGATAGCCATAATAAATTGACAACATCTCCTTAATATAGGATATTCATCAAAACCTAAAT
>CAYPZK010000092.1:0-1814 GCA_964415385.1 uncultured Bacteroidaceae bacterium | reverse complement strand
ATGCGCATCGTCATCGAGTACCGCCGCGACGCAAATCCGCAGATCATTCTCAATCAGCTGTATAAATTTACCCAGCTGCAGGATACCTGCGCCGTCAATATGCTGGCTGTGGTCAACAACGAGCCCAAAATATTGCCGCTGGCCGATATTCTGGACATTTACATCCAGCATCAGGAGAGCGTTATCATCAATCGCACCAAGTTCGATCTTGACCGCGCGCTGGCCCGCGCCCACATCTTCGAGGGCTACCACATCGCGCTGGACAATATCGACCGCGTCATCGAAATAATGAAGACGTCGGCGACCATCCCCGAGGCCAAGGCGCGACTGATGGACGAGTTCTTCACCGTCAATTATTCGGACGAATACGCCCGCCTGCACGGCATCGACAACAATGTCCCGCGCAAGCTGACCGACGCGCAGGCGCAGGCCATCGTCGACATGACGCTGGGCAAGCTGACAGGCATGGAGCGCCAGAAGATAGAGGAAGAGCTGCACCGGCTGCATGCTCTGATCGTTGAGCTGGAGGGCATTTTGGCAGATATCAACAAGGTCAAGCAGATAATCAAGGACGAAATGACCGAGATCAAGAACCGCTACGGCGACGCGCGCCGCACCGAGATAGTCCCCGTTGAGGACGAGATAATCCTTGAGGACCTCATCGAGCGGCACGCCTGCGTCATCACGCTGACGCACGCCGGCTACATCAAGCGTCAGCCGGCCGACACCTATTCGGCGCAGCATCGCGGCGGGCGCGGCATAATCGGCATGGCGACCAAGGAGGAGGACTTCATCGAGAAGGTCATCGCCGTGGATTCGCATTCATATCTCATGCTGTTCACCAACACCGGCAAGGTGCACGTGCGCAAGGCATACCAGATCCCCGAGGCGTCGCGCACGTCCAAGGGCTCGAACCTGGTGAATATCCTCGAGCTGGCGCCGGGCGAGAAGGTGACGGCTGTCATCAGCGTGGCGGCCTTCGGCGAGGACGAATATCTGACCATGGTGACCAAGCGCGGCGTCATCAAGCGGACGCTGCTGAGCGAGTACGCTTACCAGCGCAAGGGCGGCAAGATCGCGCTCTCGCTGGACGAGGATGACGAGCTGCTGTTCGTGTCGCTGACGCGCGGCGAATGCGATCTCATTCTCGCGACCGGCGACGGCAACGCGGTGCGCTTCTCGGAGGGCAATGTTCGCGCCATGGGACGCACGGCACGCGGTGTTCGCGGCATTTCGCTGCGCGACGGCGACGAGGTCAAGGGCGTTGCGGTGGTCGAGGAGGGCAAGAGCCTGATCACCATCACCGAAAACGGCTTTGGCAAGCGGACGGACTTTGAGGATTTCCGTGCCATGAAGAATCGCGGCGGCTTTGGCGTCATCTGCCACAATATCAGCGAGAAGACGGGCCGTCTTGCGGGCATTGCGGCGGTGGACGAGGCGGACGATCTGATGATGATCACCAACAGCGGTACTATCATCCGCACTCCCGTGAGCGGCATACCGACCTATTCGCGCGGTGCGGGCGGCGTTATCGTCATGCGCCTGGGCGAGGGACAGACGATAGTCAACTTTACTAAAGTTGCAAATGCCGCTGCCGCGGAGGAGTGATGTGCTGCGCATATCGATGCTTCAGTAAGTAATTTTATTCTGAATTTATTCACCAATATCGTCCTGCGACGTGTTGACGCGATAGCGGCAACACTCGCGGCAACGCGCCGACGCAGTGCGGAGGCGCTTGCCTCCGGACAGATAAGAACGGCACCTTCTGTCTCGTGACAGAAGGTGTCCGAAGAACACGCCGGGCGGGAGGACGG
>CAYPZK010000091.1:0-1864 GCA_964415385.1 uncultured Bacteroidaceae bacterium | reverse complement strand
AGTGAATCCAGGGTAGCTGCCATGTTGGGGAGTCCAAGATCATTGAGTTCATCCACAAGCGTGTTTGTAAGTGCTTCTCCTGTGAGCATTATACATCAGCCTCCTTTCCCGGTGCCTGAGCCAGCTTCTGACTCTTGGAAAGAAGATTTGCCACATCCATTGCATCAGAACTCATAACAAAGCCGCCCCGATTACGTTCTTCGTTTATTCTGGAACGCTCCTGTGGAGTGCAGATGTCTTCTGCAATGGCAGGGATGGAATTTTTAATGTACGTGTAGCTTATTTTATTAGCCGCAAGTGCCTGACGGCAACATTCTTCCAAAACATGATTTCCGTATTTCTTGGAATAATTCAAGACTCCGAGACACATCCGGTATGTCTGTACTTCAAGTTTCCGGCTTGAAAGAATGCTTTTGATGACAGATACGGTACTGGTTCCAACAGTCATAGCCCTGCGGATAAAGTACTCGGCATTCCACTCCCGGTAGTCATTATAATCTTTGGGCAGATGCTCTGTGTTGGTACACCACTGGCCTTTACGTGTGGCGCGCTGATGTTCTCCAATCAGAATACCTTTCTGTGAGTAAATTTTTACGACCGCAGTTGATGCCTTTATGGAAACTTTCTGATGCTTATAAGCTTTATCTACGCTATAATAAGCATTGTCAAAGCGTACGTGGAAGTCGCTTGATACCTTAGCCTCTTTCCTCTCCATGTACTCGTAAGGTACAGAGGGGAGAGGCATTAATTCAGATTTTTCTTCTTCCCAGTAATAGCATCTGCTGTGTTCCTTGTTTTTAAAGTTTTCATGGTTAAGTTCGTCCAGTTTTTTCCATAAATCAGAGTTAAACTGTTCAAGACTGAAATACTGATGTTCTTCGAGATCATGGAAAAAGCCTTTTTCCAGAATTCCCACGGAATTTTCAACAGAACTTTTATATTTAGGCTTACGTACCTTGGCAGGTACAATAGCCGTATGATTATGTTCCGCCCACTCAGCGTAATCCTTGTTGAGTTCCGGTTGGATCCAGTCCTCGTTGGTAATCACAGCCTGCTTGCAGTTATCGCATACTACTAAAGCAGGCACGCCGCCATAAAAAGCCAGGGCATTGTTATTGACCTGTATCCACTGTGGTTCTTTCGTGGAAAGCATTCCTTCCGCATAAATCATTTGGGAATAGGGAAGGACTGCAACAAACACAACAATGATAGATACTTCACCTGTCAGCCGGTCAGTCATTTCAAAGGTCTTTCCTGCGAAATCCACCTCCATTGTCTGGGCAATGATTGGTGTAAAGTGGGCAGTTTCCTCATTTTCATCACACCACATGCTGTACCGCTCACAAAACTGTCGATAAGAATAATGTTTCAAGTCATCGGCCTCGCACTTCTTCTTATAACGGTTCCACTGGTAAATCAACGTCATGTTCTTTCGTGTGGTGAGTTGGGAATGCACTGTTGAATAATCAGGGAGTTCAAAACTCTCATCACGATTCCCGGATACAGGGGCTTTGCCATAAACCAATTCAGCGATCCCATAGTTTGTGATTCCCTCCGGAAGAGGAAAGCTTAGCGCCTCGCATTTCTTAAATGCGTTAAGGAAGTCATTGACTCCCGATTTGCTACACCCTAACTGTCTTGCAATCTCTGCACCGGACATGTTCAGGGCATAGCTTTTGATAATGATGTCTTTGTAATCGAGCATACCATTATCCTCCTTCATAATGTATTCACTGCCAGATAGCAGCTACTGCCATTATGATGGATAATTCTGGTAATTAAAAGCGGACAGTGTCCGACCGCTCAGCTACGCATCGCGACCGTTTTGCTCCGCAAAACAGACCGATGGGATGCGCCATTTGCA
>CAYPZK010000090.1:0-1879 GCA_964415385.1 uncultured Bacteroidaceae bacterium | reverse complement strand
GGCGGTTTGTCTGTAAACCGCTATTGCGTGTCCGGTGATAAAATCGAAATCGGCTCGGCAGTTGCAAGTGAACTTACCTTAAAACTCGACAACAGAGATGATCGCTTTGCGAATACGGTATTTGAGGGTGCGGAACTATATGTGCAACTCGGAATTAAAAAATGGGATGCGTATAGATGGGAAAACGCTCAAATGCAATGGATTCCGCTCGGTTATTTCACGGTTGACGAAACGCCGCGTAAATTATCTTACATAACGCTATCCGCTCTTGACAGAATGGTGCGTTTTGATAAGGAAGTTACGGCAAACGATATTAGTTTTCCTACGACCGTAAATACGCTTTTGAAAGTATGTTGCCAAAAATGTAATGTTCCTTTGAAAACGATTCCTACCTTTTTGCTCAATGCCGATTATGTCGTAACGAAATTTCCCGATTATGACGAATTGACTTACAGGCGGCTTATTCAATGGATAGCGGAAATCAGCGGTACTTGCGCGTTCGTCGATTGGAATGGCGAATTGTGTTTGAGTGGTTATTCGCTCGATACTGATTTTTCAATTACCCCGTCTGATCGGTATTCGTCCGATATGTACGAACAAGATATAACTATCACGGGCGTACAGATTAGCGACGATGACGATAACGTGTATTTGGCAGGAACGGACGATTACGCTTTCAATATCGAGAATAACGGGCTTATACAAAGTAATCATCTTGAAATTGCAACGGCGATTTTCAACAAGGTGAAAGATATTGTTTACCGCCCTTATAATTGTACTTGCAAGCCGCTACCTTATGTATATCCGCTCGACGGCGTGAGTTATACCGATAAGAACGGTATCGCGCATAAAAGCATTGTTACGGGTATTACTTTCAAAATGAACGCTTCCACAACGTTAGAGGGCAAAGGCGAAACGCAAACAAAAAACGGTTATGCTTCCGCTAACCCGCTTACCAAAGCAGAGTCGGTCGTTTTGAAAAAACTCGAAAACCGTGTAAACCGAAAAATCAGCAATTACGAGCAAGCAAGCCTTGATATGAACGAGATGATTTCAAATTCACTCGGCTTGTATCGTACCGAAATTGTTGAGGAAAACGGAAGCACTACCTACTATTACCACAACGAGCCTACGCTCTCCGAAAGTTCGATTATTTATACTTTCAACGCGGGCGGTTTTGCGTGGACTACCGAATGGGAAAACGAAAATACGGTATGGAATTACGGCATTACCAAAGACGGAAACGCCGTGTATAACATTTTGTCTGCTTTCAAAATTCAATCGGAACTACTCGAAACGGGTTGTATTACGACCGATAAAATTAAGGTTGGCGCGATCGGCGGTTTTGAAATTGACGAAACACACATCGGCTACGGGAAAAGTGCCTATAACGATAAAAACGACGGCGTATATTTAAGCCCGAACGGCATCGGACTCGGCGCGGGAAAATTCTATGTTTCCTCTACGGGCAAGTTAGTCGCGGACGATGCCGAAATCATAGGTGCAATCAAAGGCGGCACAATCAACATCAACGATAATTTTATCGTCGATAAAAGCGGTAACGTGCAGTTAAACGGCAATATTTCTTGGGGTACGGGTGCAAGCCCTACGCAAGTACTTTATGCTCGTTCTGCCATTGATAAGCCTACGGACGGAACGGAATGGTCGGAATTTCCGAACAGTAGTGTTAGCGGTTGGCATAAGACATATTCGAGTTTGGACTATTACGCATCGTTCACCTATGACGGAGGTAAAACGTGGGGCGCGGCTATTCAGGTGGTCGGCAAAAACGGTACAAATGGTGTAAACGGAAGCAACGGCGTTGACGGCTCGGACGGCGATACAATTCAGATCGTGTACCTTTACTATCGTAAAACAG
>CAYPZK010000089.1:0-1884 GCA_964415385.1 uncultured Bacteroidaceae bacterium | reverse complement strand
AGTTTTTGGACTCCTTGTTGAGTTCTTTGTAAATATTTTGGAACAGAACACGGGAGCGTAAAACGGCTTCTTGACTTGCCTGATACAACTCCATATCAGAAAGGTAGTTATCGTACAAAACCTTTAAGATTTCTCTTGACTCAAAAAGATTATCGTCATCAATATAGGTTTCCACCGCTTCGGGCATACCGCCCACAAGCAGATATTTATACACCTGTTCAAGTGCCAATTCGTGTATGTTACTGTCAAGAGGTTGTTTGTTATCGTATGCTTTTTTTACGGTATTGTAAAGCACCTTGTTGCTGTTCAACAAGAACTCGTCAAAGGTCATCGGATAGACCGTTATTTGATTTATTTTGCCGACAGGGAAAAGGAATTTATTGTTTTCTTTTGCTCCTCGTTTGTGCGTTTCTCTTTGAAGTTTAATACGCACCATTGAGCCGGTTGCGATAACGGGGATTTCTTGGAAATCTTGGCAGAAATATTTAAGTGCCGATATGATGTTCGGACATTCCTGTACTTCGTCAAAAATCAAAAGAGTTTTTTCTGTAATCTGCTTACCTTTAAGCAATGAAATATATTCGATTATCTTTTTGGCATTAGCGGTATTAGAACAGAATTCACGAATTTCATCTTCTATTTTGCAATCAATATAAATATAGTTCTTTTTGTAATAGGTTTCTGCGAAAATATCTTTGATGAGATATGTTTTGCCAACCTGTCTTGCACCCCATACAATCAGCGGTTTTTTCTTTTTGTTTTTATTCCAATCAATGAGTTTTTGCAAAGCAATTCGTTCCATTGTACGAACCTCCGAGTATTTGTTAGATATAGTATATCATTAATTGCACCATTTTACAAGTTTGTTTTGAGATAATTTGCACCTTTTTATAAGTTTTTCGTGGGGTTAATTGCACTTTGTCTTGAGGATTAACGATATTTTTTGAGAATTAACGATTTCGTTAATCCGGATCGTTAATCTTTTTTGATTATTTGCACCTTTTTTGGTGTTTTCAAAAGACTTATTTGCACCTTTGAATATTTTCGAGTTTTACGAATTACCTTTAGGATGGGTATTAGGGTATCCCTAACGGGCAAAATTACCGTTTTTGCGAAAGCGGAACATAAACTGTCTGCTCGCTAATATAAAACAGAATACTTTTTCATTTGCGGATTTCCGACTGTTTCGGGAGTCCGTTTTTGCTTTTAGCCACAAATTTAGATAACGAATAATCGGGCAAAAGTCAAAAAAGATTTTCCG
This sequence comes from uncultured Bacteroidaceae bacterium, assembly GCA_964415385.1. Taxonomy (GTDB): domain Bacteria; phylum Bacteroidota; class Bacteroidia; order Bacteroidales; family Bacteroidaceae; genus UBA3839. Next base: position 623 of record CAYPZK010000089.1, on the reverse strand, counting down.
TTTTCGTAAAAAAGTCAGCAATGTATTAGTGAAAGATAAATTTTTTGATGTCTTTCAAAGAACACCCGATAAATTTCCTGTTCTCTGTGGGAACAAGTGAAAGGAGTTTTTTACAATGTCAAGATTATCAAAGAAAGCAAAACAAGAATGGTCATTCTTTTGGAATGACGAAACCGGCAGGCGTGCATACAACGAACTGTGCCGTAAATGTCGGAACAAATGCAAACAAAGTTTCAGAGCAACGGTTGTCTGTTGTCCTAAATATCACCCAAGAAGAAGTGCCAAAACCGAACCTAAAAGCGATAATTTCAACGATTCAAGTTAAGACAAAGAATTACACTCTGTTGAAATTTAAGAGCCGTATATAAAGAAAAAATGCGGTTTTCGGCACCTTATGCATACAGAAATTTAAGGAACGGAGGAAACAGATTGAATAACAAATTTAAGTGGTGGGAAGCCGAAACTTTTGCTTTTGTGAGAGTTCCGAAAGCCATTTTAACCAATCCGGCATACAAAGGTTTATCCGCCAACGCCGCACTGCTTTACGGCACATTGCTTGACCGAATGAGTTTATCGGTCAAAAACAAGGATAAATTCACAGACCGTTACGGCGATGTGTTCGT
>CAYPZK010000088.1:0-1909 GCA_964415385.1 uncultured Bacteroidaceae bacterium | reverse complement strand
CGTATGGAAGTTGTAGAGGATAAGGATGAAGGTGGTTTTGTAGTTTCATTTCCAGAACTTCCGGGATGTATTACCTGTGGTGAAACTATAGAAACAGCAGTTGCAAATGCATTGGATGCTAAGAAAGCATGGTTTGAAGCGGCAATGGAAGATGATATAGAAATTCATGAGCCGGATAGTTTAGAGGATTACTCCGGACAATTTAAGCTTAGGATTCCTCGCAGCTTACACCGTTCTCTTTCGGAACATTCCAAGAGAGAGGGAATCAGTATGAATCAGTATTGTGTATATCTTCTGTCAAGAAATGATGCTGTTTATTCAAAATAGTATTTGCATGTAAGGTTATAACTGTTATAATGAATGGCAACACTTTGGCAACAGAAAATCAGTAAGCTAAAATAAAATGTGTAAATAGAGTAAAAGAACGGCAGATTTGGCACAAAATTTAACTGAGATAAGTTAAGATGCAAAAACGATTTGCCGAGAATATATGATATTGGAGATAACCGCCTATATTTGCTAGACAGGATATCTTTTTACTCGATTATACGTGAAGCAGTGAATAACGGATTTTTAGTGTCAGAGGACAATGTATTTGTTAGGCAGAGTGTTGAGGAATCTTGACGTGCCATACTATCATAGTGCGTTCCCATTTGTCTTTAATGGTACAGAGATAAATGCAGAACAGTTTGGTAATATATTGTATGGTTATGTTGGTAATGCTGGAGGATATTCGTGCTCAGAACTTGTAGGTGGAGGAAGCTTATATTCGTGGTTTATGAATGATAAACCAGATGATCCAGAAGATACGAATAATGTGAAAACTGGTCATCAAATGTATGAGAAGTTTAAAAATGATTATTTTTACTTGCATATAACGGAGTAGTGTCTATTGGATTAGAATTTTCTAAAATAATATTGAGGAGACTAACCATGAAGAGATTCAAGCAAAAGTGCGGATGGGTAATGGGAGTGGTCGTAGCGGTGTTAATTGTATTGCCGTTCTTCTATTTTGGCGTAGCGTATTGGGCAGATAAGCTGAAATATAAAAAAATAGAAAATTATTACTATGCGAATACCGAAAGCTTTGACTCAATTGTGAAATATTTTGAGGGACTCTATAAGGAAAACCTTTATGGAGCAAAATATGATTGTGATAATACATATTATGTGTTAGGTCTAGAACATGCTGATGAGAGCGGAGAAATTCACTATACGTCAGAAAACGTAGAGTGTACGGATACTGGTTTTATAAGAGACCTTTCAAAACTGCGGGAGAAGTATCAGAAGAATTGTGATTATCCGATATTTTCAACTATCTATGCATATTACGATAAAGAAGGAAATATGCTGTTGCATATGCAGGCATATAATGAAAAGATAAACGAGGAGGAAAGGCGAAATTATTATCTGGTATACATTGAAGATGGATATAGTGAAAATAGTTCGTTTTTGGGGATTGATTCTTTTGGCATAGTTAATAGAGAACCCTTTACTGACAATTGGTACACATGGTCGATGGATTGGCCGTTTGGATGATAAAGGCATATTTTATAAAAACTGTTATACATAGTTTTGTGTAAGTGTGTTCAGGTGTCAGTAGGCGTGACGCTTTCGTGGATATGTAAGCATTACTGACAGGATGAAAATAAATAACAGAGCATTAATCCAAAGTGTATGGCGAATTGTTAAAGACAGAAAAATCACCTTGTATTTTGCCGGAGGTTGCAGTATTATGATGTCAGGGGCAGAAGATAGTCTGCTCGGATTGACACAGGAATACCTTTGCTGCATTGCAGTTCCTGCACTTGCAGTGGTAGGACAGAGTTACGAAAAAAACTTTGGAGGGAATCAGAGATGTGGCTGGTATTTGCTTTGCTGTCTGCTGTCTTTGCAGCACTTACCTCGA
>CAYPZK010000087.1:0-1921 GCA_964415385.1 uncultured Bacteroidaceae bacterium | reverse complement strand
TCTTGTCCTTGCTGAGGTTGGTGTAGACGTGGCCGTAGTTCAGGAAGTCGGTAGTATAGAAATGCTGTTCGGGCATCCTCAGTATGCGTCCAAGGGTCTGCACGGTGAAGGTCTCTTCCTGCAAGTTGCGGAAAATCAGCAAAACCGCTGCACGGGGGCAGTCCCAACCGAGGGCGATGGCTTGCTTGAAGAGAAGTACTTGCGTGAGGTCGTCATTCTTCGATATGTCATCGGTAATGGTTTTCCCGCCACTGAGCCAGATGCCAAGCTTGCCGTTGTCCACATTGATGCCATAGTTTATGTCGAGCATCCTTATCAACAGGTCTTTCAAGGTCTTTTCTTCACTCGACAATATTTCGGAAGAATCGTTGGGCAGTTGTATGAGCAGCAACGGATTGACATTCACGCCAAGCCGCTTGTATTCGTCAGCTATCGTTTGCCTCATATCCAGAGCCTTGTGCAAGAGATGCATATTCAGGTCGGGGTCGTCATTGTCAACGCTGATGTCCTCGTTGAGATAGCTGCCCTTCTTGATCATCTGCTCGCCAATGACCTCCGAACGGTCTATGGAGTAGAACTGGTCTGGTTTTGTCTTAGGTGTCGCCGAGATTCTCAGCTCTACTTTCGGATGAATCTTCTGCACCACGGCAAGGCTCTTGTCGGCATTCTTGCTCCAGTTGCGGTGCTCCTCGTCCACGATGAGGTATATCGGGCGGTGTTCTTCAAGTCGTGTGCGATTGATGATTTGGAAGAAGGAGTCGGCACTCTCGCGGTCTTTCACCATGATGTTGGAGTCCTTATTCACGCTCTCCCAGTTGACGAACAGGATTTCGCCCGACTTTATCACTCCCTCGCTCTGGTCGATGTCATCATAAAGTATCGGTGTAAGCCGTCGGTTGGTGGCGAAAATCTTCTTCAACTTCTCAAAGCTTTGCAGGTGTAGCTTCTGCGGCGCTATCCACACAAAGGCAACATCTGCACGTCCTTCCGCGAGAAGTGACTCGTGGAGGTCGGCAAGCACACGGGTTGCCATGATTGTCTTGCCGCTGCCCGTTGGAGCCTTGAACACAAGATTCTGGTAGTCTTGCGGATATTCCAACATTCTCATAGACATATCCACAAGAGCCTTCACCGCTTTGTCCTGATATTGCAGTCTTTTCATTTTATTTCCTCCTCTGCCGCTAAGTTCATCTTTGTCTCTTCCTCATTGTCCCAGCTTTCCATATCTTCCTCGTTGGAGTTCATCGCCATCTCCACGTTCTTGTCCTGTGGTTGTGGTATCACCTGTACGTAAGCGTCGTAGATGGCGGCAGGCAGTGCGCAAAGCTCTACCTTGTCAAGCACCTCGTCAAACTCATCCTCGTATGGATCACGGTCTGTGGAGAACACATACACTTTCAAAGGTCTTTCAAACTTCATGTCCTTTATTGCCTTGACAAATTCCTTGATATGTGCCTCGTCATAGATGATTATCATCTCGCCGCCTTCTCCGTCCGTGAAGTGACGGGCGATAAACGCAGGCAGATTGTCCCAAGGACCGAACAGCGTCTGCTCCTTATACATATTCTCCTTGATGCAGAGCATATCAGTAGCTGCATCTACCAAGTCACGCATATTCTTCACGGTACGCTCACGGGGAACAAAGTCGGTCTTGTAATAGCGGAGATTGTTGCCGTGCAAGCCCTCGACGTGCTCACCCTTGGGAGTAGTGTAGCCTTGTATTACCCGCTTGTTTCTTTCGTATGTGACATTCTCGCAAGTCTAAAATAGGATTTTGTAATTACTTGATAATCAATATATCTTTATTTGCTTCACAAAAACGAGAAACAACACAGAAACAAAACTAACAAGAAACGTTATTCTGTTTCTTCCTCTGTTTCTCTTGGTTTCTTCTTTGCTCCTTGTATTCTTTTTGAAGTAT
>CAYPZK010000086.1:0-1940 GCA_964415385.1 uncultured Bacteroidaceae bacterium | reverse complement strand
GCTATCCGCTCGGACTTGGAGTCTGCTCCGTGCGTCCGGTGGAGCTTGCCCACGCGTATGCGATTTTTGCGAACGGAGGCAAAGAAGTCACTCCGATTGCAATCAGAACTGTCGAGGACAGAAACGGAAAAGTGATTTTGGAACCTGAAAAAAAGGCAAGAATCGCGCTCAAAAACAAGGGAAGCGACGCGCAGGTGATTTCGCCTCAGACGGCATACGTGATGACAAAGCTTCTTGAAAACACAGTGAAGTCAGGAACGCTCGCAGGGCCGACTGCAAACGGAACAAAATTCCGCTACACAGACTCAAACGGCAAAAGATACACGATTCCGGCGGCGGGAAAAACCGGAACAACTCAAAACTGGGCCGACGCCTGGACCGCGTGCTTTACGCCTTACTACACTTCAATTTTCTGGTTCGGATTCGACAAGCCGGGGCAGTCGCTAGGTCTCGCTTTGACCGGCTCTACTCTTGCCGGCTACGCGATGGCGGACTATATGAGCAAGGCGATGGAAGGACTTCCTTACAAAACTTGGACTAAGCCAGCGAGCGGAACTGTCGAGGCGACTGTCTGCTCTGTGAGCGGCGCAATTCCGACTCCTGACTGCGGGAACCACACGGTCACACTCACTTTCCTTGAAGGAACACAGCCGACCGAGCTTTGCATGGTACATTCAAATTCATCGACCGCGAAGATTTTAGGAAGATACCGGCTTGAGCAGGACTTGTACAAGGCAGGATTTGCTAGCGACCTGATTATCAAGGACGACGAGCCGCTTACATTCAACTTGAACGGCGAGACAGTTTCTTCAGATGATATGACGAACTCTTACAACTTCCTTCAGGAAGACGAGTTTGGAAACGCACCGGACTACAACTATTTGATGGAGTAAATTAGGAGTCAGACATTAGACGATAGACATTAGTTTGAAATGTTTCGCTTCGCTTAACATGACGGTTGATATTGTCACTTTTGATTTTATCATTTAAAACAAAAAAAGCCTCCGCCCGAAAGGAACGGAGGTTTTGATTTTCAAAGCAACAATCAGACTATTTTGAGTAGTACTCGACTACCATCTGGTCATTAATCTGAACTGGGATTTCTGCACGCAACGGAAGGCGGGCAAGTTTTCCAGAGAAATTCTCTTCATCAATCTCAAGATAATCATACTTTGACTTGCTGTCGGCAAGGAAGCATTTCTTGAACTGCTCGTTTTTGCGTGATTTTTCTGTGAGAGAAATCACATCGCCAACTTTTACCGCATATGAAGGAATGTTGATTTTTTTGCCGTTCACTTCAATGTGCTTGTGGCTGACCATCTGGCGAGCCATGCGGATTGAGTTCGCAAATCCAAGTCTGTAAACAAGGTTGTCAAGGCGAGTTTCAAGAGCAACCAAGAGAGCGACGCCTGTCATTTCCTTTGAGCGTGTAGCCTGCTCGAAATAGCGGCGGAGCTGCTTCTCAAGGATGTTGTAATATGCCTTTACCTTCTGCTTCTCAAGCAAGTGAAGACCATAGTCAGATGTCTTCTTTGTCTTTTTGAAAGCCGGTGCCCCTGCTCTGTTCATAGCCTTTGGGTGTCCGCAAACATTGACACCAAGTCTTCTGCATTCCTTAAATCTAGGATTTCTTCTTGTAGCCATTTTTCAATGCTCCTAATGTTAACTTCAAGGCGATTTCCACAAGCCGCGCAGAAAAGGTTGCTTGAGTTTCAAAGTTATGTTCTGCCTAGAGGGTGCTAAGCAGTGAATTTGATAATATCATTTTGAAAAGGAAGATTCAAGGGAAATTCTGACAAAAAAACGCCTGCCAAACTTCTAACTTCTATTTTCTCATTCCTATTTTTCCTTTTCTGTGATAAAATTCATTTTGGTGGGAAAAATTAAATGCTTCAAAAAAGTGATTCAAAAATCTACATAATCGGCGCGGGATTTGCCGG
>CAYPZK010000085.1:0-1964 GCA_964415385.1 uncultured Bacteroidaceae bacterium | reverse complement strand
GCCCCGAACCCCGGCAGGGGACTTTTGAAAAAGTCCCCTGCACCCCCAAAACTTTTAACAAGCTTCGCAGATAAAGCGTAAATGCGCCGGTTAAAGTGGGAAATCGCTTAAAACGATAGTTTTGCAATAAAGTGGTAGCGCTGGTTGAGCAAAAAACAACTTAAAGTGATCGCTTCACGGCATACTATTGAAAGTTTTTGCCAACGCGCTTGCGCGTTTCCTTTTCTTCAAAAAGCGCCCGCAGGTCCGGGGCGCGGAGCCCCGGCGGGGCGCGGGGCAGAGCCCCCGCACGTCGAGGCGCAGCCTCGACTGCGTTCCCGGGGTCCGGGGCGGAGCCCCGCTCGTCGAGGTGCAGCAACTCCCCGTTGCGCATCAACAAAAAACCTCACCGCGGCGCGGTGAGATCAAGAAAGGAGCCGACATTATGAAAAGATCCATAATTTTCAGCCTATTTTCGGCTCTTGAGTCGAAATCTGTCATTGCGGAGCTGTGGGAATACTTCGTCGAGAAATATTTCACGCCGCAATACGGCGATTACGAGCACATCACAGTGGGTGGATCGTCCATGATCTCGCTGCAGACCATCGTTTTCGCCTTCTTCATCGGCGTCAACCTCGCCGCCATCATATCCGTGTTCGACAAACGCGTGCTCGGCGACTTCGCCCGCGCGCTCATTCGCGAGGACGCGCTGTCGCCCGACCGCGCAAAAACGCTATCCGAACTCGGGTACTTCAAAAACACCGCCATCCGCTCCAGCCTGCGAAGCGGACACACGCTGCGGCGGGTCGTGCGCTGCGTCGAGGAGGAGCAATACGACGCCGCGATCGAAAAAAAGCGCCTCGAGGCCAAGGCAGTCGGGCAAAAATTCAAGACGGTGCCCTTCAAAGTGGACTTTAAAACGGCACATTTTTACATCCCAAGCGGCTTGAAGTACACAGCCGAGATAAAATTTGAGAAAAAAGGGACCAACTGGCTGACCGTGGCCGGCGTATTTGTGGTATCGCTGCTGATGGTCATTGGCGTTTTTTGGATATTCCCGGACATACTGCAATTGCTCGACAATTTTCTATCCATGTTTTGACATCCGCCTCAAATTGAGGTGTAATAATTTACATTTAAAGGAGACATTACTATGTTCGCACGTGATTTTCGCGCAAAAGCCTGGTCCGCACTCCGCGGAAAGTGGGGTCCGGCCATTCTGACCACCGTTGTTTACGGTATTATTTTCGGCGCCGCGAGCTGCACGGTCGTGGGCGCGGTCCTGCTGACCGGACCGCTCACGGTCGGATATGCGGCCGTGATGCTGAACCTGCATCGGTCGGGCCGCGTTGACATCAATGACCTTTTCAGTGGCTTTAGCCGCTTCGGCGACTCGCTGGTGCTCGGCGTTCTGACGGCGGTCTTTACCGCGCTGTGGTCGCTGCTTTTTGTGATCCCGGGCATTGTGGCGTCGTATTCCTATTCGATGGCGCCCTTTATTCTGAACGACAACCCCGGCATGAGCGGCAACGACGCCATCAAGGCGAGCAAGGAGATGATGCGCGGCAACCGCTGGAGACTGTTCTGCCTGGATCTCAGCTACATTGGCTGGATAATTTTGTGCGCGTTGACGTTTGGCATCCTGACGCTGTGGGTCTCGCCGTCGATGTATGCGGCGAGGGCGGCGTTTTATGAGGACTTAAAGGGTTGATGTGCTGCGCACGGCGGTGACGTATTGCATACGTCGGCGCTTCGTAGGGCGGGGGCTTGCTCCCGCCGCTGGGTGATGGTGACGTATTGCATATGTCCGATGCTTTTGAAAAGTTAGTTTTATTACAGCTTTTGCACGCTGCATGCTGAGGCTTGCCGCCCTACGTGGCGGGGGATTGTTGTACTTTTCTGTCTTGCAACAGAAAAGTACCAAAAGAGCGCACCGGGCGGGAGGACGGAACTCTTTGTTCCGCCTCCCCCCGGACCCAGCCCTC
>CAYPZK010000084.1:0-1970 GCA_964415385.1 uncultured Bacteroidaceae bacterium | reverse complement strand
GCAGGCAGCGGGGCAGGAACTGCGACACCGACACCGACTCCGACTACAACGCCGAGCGGAAGTACTCCGACACCAATACCAACGTTAACCTACAAGGCTTCCGAGCTTGGATTAGGTGGCTATGGTGCAATTACTCAAACTACAAATGCTGACGGCTCTGTTACTGCTACCTTTGATGACAGTAACTATTATCGGCTTTCCTTTACATTGCCAGCAAGTGTTAGCCTTACAGATTATAAAACCGCAGTTATTGAGATGTCAACTGACGCTGGAGTATATATAGAGACTTGGGATACTGCTCCGTTACAAGGGCAGTGGGGCGATGATCCATATCAGCAAACGTGGACAAATACAACTAATAGTAAAACAATTGATTTGAGAGAGATTAATACTGGCACATATACGCAAAGTAATAAGACTTATACAGAATTGTCTCTTGCAAAGATATCTGTTCAGACATTAAGTGCGAATACTGAAGTAACGGTTAAGAGCATTACTCTTATTCCTGAAAACTGATATTTTTTAGTAGAATGATAAATAAAGTTAATCCCCTTGAAGTTATTCGCAGCTTCAAGGGGATACTTTTTAGCCAGTGTCATAATGGTAAAGTCAAAATAGAGTGCTTTCTATGTTTAAACCTCTGCATAAACATTGAAAATCTAATATTTTACAGTATCTTTACCATACGAGCATTCTTTTGCATAATTTGCAATTTAAAATGAAATTTAATTCCAAAGTGGAAATAAACTTTTCACTTCAGCTGAAATTTAATTTTGAATTTTTTTAAATTCTTTCTTGCCCCTATCTCCATTTCATGCTATAATGTTTCTTATAACAGAGCCGATGTTCGGGTATGCCCACACATACACCATCTGCTCTGTATCTTACCATTCGGTGGGTTCACACCGTTTTTCACCATTTTTATGCAGATTGGAAGAGGCTCCATACATTCTTCGGAGGGAGACCTGCAAAAGCTCCTCACAGTCGAACAAGTCGAACAAAATTCCCACATTTTCCTTGCTTTTTTTGTGCAAACTCCTTATAATAAAGGCAACAGGAGATGTGTTTCTTCCTTTCTGCGGTATGCTTTACAGGGAAAGGAGAGTTTATGAAACAAAAGACACACATTTCCAATGTATTGGAAAGCAATGACTGCAAGGACCGGTACGATGCCGAGGTGAAGCGGGTGCTCAGTGACAAAACGGTGCTTGCGTGGATTTTAAAGTACACCGTTTCGGAGTTTAAGGACTGCCCGATTCCGGTAATTCGGGATTGCATTGAGGGCGAGCCGGAGGTCGGTGTGCACCGGGTATTTCCGGGGTATCGTCCTAAGTCACCGGACGCAATTACAGGGAATGATACCGTGGATAAGGTGCCGGGCGAGGGGCAGATTACCTATGATATCCGGTTTTACGCCGTCACGCCGACAAAGGAACGTATTAAGCTGATTATCAACGTAGAGGGGCAAAAAAGCTTTTATCCGGGCTACGACCTGGTCACACGGGGGATTTTCTACTGTGCCCGCATGATTTCCGCACAGAAAGATACGGAATTTACCGGTGATGACTATGACAGTCTGAAAAAGGTATATTCCATCTGGATTTGCATGGATGTGCCGGGCTATGCAGAGCATACCATCACGTCCTATAAAATAACACAGCATGCGATTCACGGAATGCTGAAAAAGAACTTCCGTTATGATTTGATGGAGCTGGTGCTGGTCTGCCTTGGCAAAGCGGATTCCGCCGAAAAGGGAAATCCCCTCCATGGCATGTTGGACACGTTACTTTCGCAGGATTTAAACCCGGCAGAAAAGGAAGCCATTCTGTCCGGAGAATACGATATAGAGACTTCAACAGAGCTGGAAGGAGGTTTGCGACAGATGTGCAATTTAAGTGATTTGGTAGAAGAAAGAGGCATACAGAAAGGGCTCGCAATGGGGCTTGAGCAAGGTATCGAGCGTGGACTTG
>CAYPZK010000083.1:0-2006 GCA_964415385.1 uncultured Bacteroidaceae bacterium | reverse complement strand
AATTATTGGGTCATTCAGAACGAAGATTTTTGCACTTCGATGTTGAATCTATGTACTTATTATTGCTAATCTACACAAACTGTTGCGGAGTTTATAATATTTCTCTTGCTATCCACGCACAAGCCTCGGCATCGGCGAGCGCATGGTGATGATGCTCCAACCGGTAGCCGCAGGCGGCCGCCACGGTGTGCAGCTGATGATTCTCCAGATAGGGGAAGCAACGGCGTGAGGCGCAAAGCGTATCGTAGAACTCATAGTCGGGATAGTCCATCTGATAGACACGGAACACGGCCTTCAGACAGCCCTCGTCAAAAGGCTTGTTGTGTGCCACGAGCGGCAATCCCGCAATCAACGGCTCTATCTGTTTCCATACTTCCGGGAACACGGGGGCATCGTCCGTGTCTTCCCTGCACAAACCATGCACCCGGCTGCACCAGTAATTGTAGTAGTTCGGCTCGGGTTGGATGAGGGAATAGAACGAATCCACTATCTCGCCGCCCCTCACGATGACGACCCCTACCGAGCAGACGGAGGAGCGTTCATGGTTGGCGGTCTCAAAATCTATAGCTGCAAAATCAATCATAATAGTCGTACTTACTCCGGTCTGAATCACTATAATAGCCTTTATCCATCTATGTGTTACCCATTGGTGAATGATTGCCTGTTGTGGATTAACTCATATATTTCGTTTGCCATCCTCATGATGTTCTTCTTGCCATGCCATCCTGCACCTCTGTTGATACAATACAGAGGAATGCCAGTTCGGCGTAAGTCAGTTGAAAGCTCCTTATACACTGTACTTCCAAGAAAAACGATGCAATGAGGATGCACCGTTTTAACCAAATCAAGGACATGTCTGTGGCATGTGGCCCGTATATCAGAGCCATTCGCTTTGTCATATTCTCTGATGAGCGTATGAAGCCTCCGCATATCATGAGTTGACATGGGAAAAAGATTCGCATCCATCACCCTCCTCTCAAAGACATCTGTCAGCTCCTTACGCATTACCGAGGGAAATTCATGGCGGAATATCTTCACCAATAACTCGCACATATAGTAAGGATAGAAATTCTTCTTACCTTTGGAAGTATCCCACCATTCTCCATTTTTTCGGGCATTGTCGGGAACGAGCCATTGGAGATGGCTTCTCCACAAATGAGGAAAATCCTGAGGAAGAACTTTTTTCGAAGAACCGGCGAGCCGGTGTTTTTTGTTATCCCAATTGCTCCAATTCCATTGTATGAATCTGCCCGGCCCTGGATTGATTCCCATAAACAAGATGTCAGGCTCCTCAAATATGGGGCTTCCAAGGTCTGCCCATCCAAGATAATCCGGGTATAGGTTCACATTAGCCTCTATATTATCGCGGATAGCTATAACATTCAGGGACAATTCATGATATGTTTGTTGCAGTCGGGTCATCAATGCAGGATTAGTCTGCTCCCTACAAAGGTACATACAACTTCGATAAAATACAATTTTTGCGGGAACAAACTTCGATAAAATACAGAAAACGGCTATGATTAACTTCGGTAACATGCAAGTCTTGGGGACAAGAGACTTCGGCTCAAACAGCTTTCCGCCTTACAGGGGAAAAGCACCTCCGTCCCCGCCCGCGCAAGTCATTCCACAGACCCGCAGGATTTTCCGGACGGGTCCGCGTGGATCCTGCATGGCATCCCCACGCATTTGCCATTTTCCGGACGCGTTCGTTCGGCAGAACGGACGTATTCGTTTCGGAAAACGAACGCGTTCGTTTTTTCAGAACTCTGCCTGAAAATGATTTTTTCCTGTCTGGATTCGCATGCTTTGTCGCCCCTTTTCTTTTTTATGGTTGCCCGAACCCAAGCCATGCGATGGGAATGCTTCCGTCAGCAGTAGAACCGCATCCGCAAATCTGGCGACAACCCCACGCCGTCTGTTGATTCTTCTTTCAGCGGCATTTATGATTCCCGATACTGCTGTGGCGACATACCGGTGAGGCGGCGGAAGTAGCGGCAGAAGAA
>CAYPZK010000082.1:0-2011 GCA_964415385.1 uncultured Bacteroidaceae bacterium | reverse complement strand
AATATCAATTTTACCCATGCGGCTTAGTATAAAATAATTTTTACGACTTACTTATTCTACACAATTATGGCTCTTGGTGTTTTGCAAGCGTACTAAGAAAAATGCTTACTTGTTCAGGATGTATTTGTGGATTTGGTCTTGTATCTCCTTTGATGGCGTTTGGTTAGCTTTGCAACGTAATATAATTTCCTTCAAAAGGCTTTCGGGTATGGTGGTTTTCTTCCAAAAGTCGTGGCGGTTGAACCACCAGCCGTCCATTACGCCCTTACCCATGTGCCCAAGATTTGACTTTCTCCCCATCTCCGTGTACTCGCCGTTGTTGTAGGTGTATGTGCCGTACTCATGGGGAAGGATGAGATAATTTCCCTTGCCGTCTGACGTTATCTCAGCACAGGCATATTCGCCTGTGGGGCCATAGTATTTTACCGACGAGTACGTCTTGCCGCACACTATCTTCTCCTCGCCCTTGTACTGCATCTCCTGCAATATCCACACGCCTACGATGCTCTTGTCGGGAAGTTGTTCCTTCTTCTTTTGAGCGATGGCGGGGGACAGACAAAAGAAGAGTGCCAAAAGGGTCATCAAAAAGTTCTTCTTGCTCATAATCGTTATGATTAGTTTATTATAGTTTGCTGCAAAATTATGCAACAAACGCCAATGCGGCAAGGAAAAACGTTCGCTTTTTGTTCTCAAAAGTTCGCAAATGGCTCGCAAACGGCGTTTTTAAGGCAAAAAACAAAATGACGATTTTCCCACGCCATGAAAAAGCATTACTTTTGTTGACCAAATGGACTTTCACACAATAATATGAGAACAGTCAACCTGATTATATTGACCGTAATGACAATCTTGTTCGTCGGTTGCTCCGGCAAGAAGGAAGCCAGCCGGCATTATGACCTGCAAGGCTTCTGGCCGGTTGTCAGCTTGCAGCATCCGGATGGCAAAATAACACATTATCCTGCCAATGGCGGCTACACCAATATGTACGTCTATGACAACGACAGCATATTGTATTATTGCGAACTGCGTTATCTGAAGGATGCCATCGACATTGTGCCGATGGAAAAGAGAAGCTATTATGCCTCATACAAGGGAAATGGCGAATTCATGTATGTAGAGGACGGACACGCACGTCCATTGCGGTTCACGAACGACACTACGATCGTGCTGCAAAAGTACGGGCACAAAATCACTATGGTCAGAGGGAATGGCCTGATAGAGACAAACCGCCAGAAGATACTTGATGTCTTGAGGAGTGACTTTACCAATACAACCCATCAGACGAGGTTTGTCCTGTCAAAGACGGAGAATGACCTCCGTGAGACCACCCACACGCTGGCTTACATACTGTTGATAGCGGCTGTTGCAATAGCTGTCGGCATAGCGTATGTCATCCGCATCCACCGCCGCAACAAGCGGTTACGGCAACAGCTACAGGAGATAGAGGAAGAACGGAAGTTCCGCCCGGAGAAAGTGGACAAGGTGATGAAGGAGGTGGAGGAGGACTTCTTCATGTCGGAATACTATCTTGGCATCCGACAGCGCATAGCCGATGGAGAGAGGCTTGGCAATGATGACTGGCGGGAGATGGTGACACAACTGAGGCGAGTCTATCCGAGCTTCTACAGTCGCCTCATCGAACTCATCCAGCTCTCTGATGTGGAGCTGAAGGTCTGCCTCCTCATCAAGCTGCGCATAGCCGCCAAGGACATCGCCGCCGTGCTGTACAGGAGCCCGAGCGGCATCAGCTCCATCCGCACCCGCCTGTATCAGAAGGTGTTTGGCAAGAAAGGCAGTGTCGCGGACTGGGATGAGTTCATTTGGACGCTGTAATGTGACGTTTCCACCTCGTCCTCTGCCGCTCCTCATTATCCACACTCGTTAAATATAATAAGGAGAGTCCCTCCGGTTCCGTTCAAAAATCCTCCCGTTGGGGTGAAAAGTTCGCGTTTTCTGAAAAAAAGTGGCGTAAAATTTTGCCGTGCGGCAAAAAGTGCCTACCTTTGCACTC
>CAYPZK010000081.1:0-2056 GCA_964415385.1 uncultured Bacteroidaceae bacterium | reverse complement strand
CCTTCGTTTTTAGCTCTGCCATTTTCTTTTTACTCAGCTTATACACCTTGGTCAGATTTTCAATTTCTATCATGTTTCTTTCCTCTCCTCTTTTTATAGTCCAAGCTCTTCCATACTGATACCGGCTATCTCCAGAAGCACCTCAAAATTACAGGCAAGCACTACGATACCGGCAATCGCAAGCACTGCACCGAGCACCAGTGCAATGACCAGATACTTTGTCTGCAGCTTCTCTCCCTTTGGCTTTAGCAGTGCCGTACCCCCGACCAAAAGAAGTGGCGCTATTGCGGCCATAATCAGATAATAGCCAAGGGAAACCGTATACAGCTGTTTTCCGCCAAGCGCCTCTAATGTCTCCGTCACAGCCTCCGTTTCTCCGGACACCTGCGCAGAGGCTGCGGCCAAAAAGGTTGCCACTACAGAAAGCAAATTATTAATTCCGTGAAAAAGAAACGGATACAGCATATTTTTTGTCTTTAGCATCACCCAGGTAAGGCCCGCACCCAACACCGCCGTGCCCAGAAAACGCATCGGGTCCGTATGAAATACGCCAAAGATGATGCCCATGGAAAGTACAACCACCCATTCCCTCTTTACGCCCCGGAAGGTATGTAAAATGAAGCCACGGTGTACTGCCTCCTCACACACTGCCGGCAGCAGGGAAACAATCAGCACGCTCAGCCAAACCGAGCCGTCCGTAATCACCGTACCCAATCCATCGGTAACCGCCTCCATTTCCTCCGTAAACAATACGCTCAGAATCAGGTTGCCAACCGCTGCCAGAAGGAAGATTCCAAACCAGCACACTATCGTGCCGAATACTTCCTTAAGCTTCGGCTTATGAATCGGAAATACCTCCTTAAAATCCTGCTTCGTAACCTTTGTCGCAATCAATGCCATTGCCAAAAGCAAAAGCTCCGTAATGCCAACGCCGATTAAGCCGAAATACCCCTGTACCGGAATCGCAACCACGATAAAGATTATCATCATAATAACAAAACCAACAATACCGTGCCACGGCTTCAACTGCTTTCTTTCCATACAAAATACTCCTTTCTCATTCTCAAAAATGCAATGCCGTCTTGTTCCCTTTCAATCTCACGTATACATTCTGTATATGTCGATATATACAGTATATACACAGTATATTTATTTGTCAACCCTTTTTTTATTTTAAAAAAATACCACACCAATAAGGTGTGTTGAACCTTGAAAATTCAATCTTTCAGCTAACAAAATAACGATTTATGCCACTACTGTCTCCGGATGAAGTGTATTACTCAGATGTTTCGGTAGTCTTGCTTCAAAATCAGCAGTAAATGCAACCGGTTGCTCATCGCTGAGCTTAGGATTTCCTGAAGGCTTGTCATTAAGGCATCCATCAAGATGCCAAGCGAACGGCAGAAAGTAATGTCTGCCATTTCAGGTATGGGAAGTTTTAGAAAATAATAAAACATTATCATAGCCTAATGCCTCCAAAACATCAAAAATATGTCACAATACACAGAATTATGATTATACTTTTGTGTATTATCAACAAAAACAACTCGACTATCCGTTAATTGTATCTTACGGCAAAAAAACATAGGAATGCTTGTTTCTCTCCCATTCTCGTAACCTTACTTTTTGTAACTATTGTAATAATATCGAATTGTAAGTACTACAATTCCAGTCGATATACATATGTCAGCAAAATTGAACACGGCAAATCCTTTTATACTAATAAAATCCGTTACCTGACCCGTAAACAATCGTTCAAGATAATTTCCCAAGACTCCTGCTGTAAATACCATGCTCATAATTTTTTCAATCTTATACTTTTTAAAAAATTTTATATACACAAAAGCAGCTATGACCATTAACACCACTGGAAGTATCAGTGTTACATATTTATTTCCTGCAAACATACTAAGTGAAATTCCTGAATTGGATACATATTTTAACGAAAAAATATCACGCCATATATGTATAGAACAATGAAGCAAATATTTCTTTGCAAAAAATTTAGCCTGAAATATTCACCATTGTACGGTGAAAGTAGCTTAAAACCACATAG
>CAYPZK010000080.1:0-2281 GCA_964415385.1 uncultured Bacteroidaceae bacterium | reverse complement strand
TTATAATTTGCCGTTAAAGGTAAAACGGTAACTAAATTATTAAGGTTAAAAGTATCGTTTTCAGTCCAAACGATGTTTTCGGATAAATCGATACTCGTGGGTTGCTCTAATACCGTAACTTCTTTATTAAAGGACTTATCTCCCTCGGGGGTAGAGTAAGTAAAGGTTAAAGTGGTTTTCCCGCCCGCAACGAAGTTTAAGGTTTTGCTGACAACCGTTAAAACGCTAGCGTTAGAAGACGAAATTCTTAAATTATATTCCGTTGCGTTAGAGGGGTTAACGGTAAAGTTAGAGCTTGTTACGGTATAGCTTCCGTTTTCGTGATAGAAAGTATCGGGAATATCAAATGTAATACCGCTTGCTAAACCGTAAGTAGAAGTTACGGTAAAGCTGTAAGTTTTTTCGTAACTTGAATTAAAGTAATCGTCGCCCGAAACGGTTATGGTAACGGTAATCGTTCCCGCTTTATTAAAGGTTAAATTTCCGTTGTTGTCAATAGTTGCAATGGCTTTATCGGAAGACGAGAAGTTGACCGAAGGAGCAGTACCGTTTTTAGTTATTGCGTTCCCTACGCCGTTAAAAGTAATATTAAATTGTTTGGTAGCCGTATTGCCGTAAACGGAATTTTCCGCTACGGGATAACTTGTTGTGTCGTCTTTTATTTTAACGCCGTCTATTTTATCGAAACCGTGAGTGGCTATTAAAGTTTTGGTGAAAGGAGTTCCGTTGTCTTTTCCGCTAAAAGTATAGCTTCCGCTTTCGTTAACTATATAGTTTCCGTTTTGCACGGTTAAATCAACGTCGTTTATTTTTAAATCGGTTAGATTTACGTTGTCAAAACTGAATAAAACGCCCGTCGGTACTATTACCGTTTTGTTGCCGAATTCTATCATTTCGCTAATAAGATTAGTCGAAAAAGTCACGTCCCAAGACTTACTGCCCAAAGTAAAGGTAATAACGACGTTTTTGTTTGCCTCGTTATAAATAATCCTATCGGTTTTTTTCGTTGCGTAGTTGCTTCCGCTTTTGATGAGCCAAGTAACGGAAGTGTTTAAATTTGCGTCTTGCGGATAGAATTTAGCGTCTATTACCTCAAACGCTTTTTCCGAGATTACGGAAGAAATATCGTCGATAAGCGTGCCGTTTAATAAAATAGAAGTTGCCTTTCTATTTACCGTAACGGAAACGGTTTTATAGTTTTTAGCGTCTTTTACGGCATACTTTAAAATAAAGTCTTTTCTTTCGCTTGAAAGTTGAACTTTTAGTCCGTTTACGGTAAAGCCTTGTTCTTCTACGAGTAAATCTATCGTTTCACCGCTTATTTCCGCAGTTTTCGGGAAGACCGAAAAATATGAAGTAAAGTCTATTCCGTCTTTGTTCTCGTCGTAATCGAAAGTTAATTTTTGTTGAGAAAAAGTAACTTCTTCCGCCTTGCCGTAAGTCGAACGCAGTGTAATTTCAGCCGATTTACCGAACTTTTCAGTTGCGGTTAAAGTAACCGTTCCCGCCTTTTTAAAGGTAAGTTTTCCGTTTGAATATTCGGCTATATCTTCTTTATCGACTTTAAAGGTTAAATCTTTATAGGTGGCGTTTTCCGAAATAAAAGAAGTAATATCTAATTCTTTTAAAGCGGTAATGTTTTCGCCTTTGTCGCTATTATATTCTCCGTCGGTTAAGCTTAACGATACTTCCGTCGCTTTAATTACGCCTTCGAACTTGTAAGTTTTCTCGCCTATACTAAC
Source organism: uncultured Bacteroidaceae bacterium (assembly GCA_964415385.1). Classification (GTDB taxonomy): domain Bacteria; phylum Bacteroidota; class Bacteroidia; order Bacteroidales; family Bacteroidaceae; genus UBA3839. The sequence goes on along the minus strand of CAYPZK010000080.1, from coordinate 539 downwards.
CGTGAACTTACCTTCCGTATTTACCGTAACTATTAAGCCGTTTGTAACGGTATTTCCGTTTGTAACCGTTAAAGCGTCGTCAACCGTTAAAGAAGAAATATCGGGTTTTAAAATAAAGGAAGAACCTTTTTCTAAATAATAGTTGTTTTCAACGTTAGAATAGTCTATTACGGTATTATCACCCGCATAGTATACGGTAATTTTAGCCGTTTTGCCGTTTTCGGTGGAAATGGTTACGGTAACTTTTCCCGCCTCGTTAAAGGTAATTACGCCGTTATCAAGCTTGGCAAAGTTTTCCGTTAAAGCGTAGCTTACGGAATTTTTGTGGTTAGCCGTTGAAGGTAAAACGGTAACTAAATTTTTAAGGTCAAAAGTATTGCTTTCAGTCCAAACGATATTTTCGGATAAATCGATACTCGTAGGTTGCTCGTTTGTGTGGACGGGGATATATTTGGTTTGGTCGCCGTTTATCGTTTTTAACGTCACCTTAATTTGCGTATCTCCGCCGTGATTAAAGCAAAGTTTTCCGCTTGAAATAT
>CAYPZK010000079.1:0-2527 GCA_964415385.1 uncultured Bacteroidaceae bacterium | reverse complement strand
AATAAAATAGAGCCTGAGGACGGAACGGGCAGCCGTCACCCTCGTTGGAGATGTGGGAGTGCCGCCCCACCAGGGCTCTATTTTTATAGTTCCGCTGATCGATATGCGGGATAGAAGTGGTCGACATTCATGTTTTCCGCTGACCAATATGCGGGATATAAATGGTTGGCAAATAAGATAAAGCAAATTTCTATTTGCTGCCTTCGTCTGCAAAAGTGTCTTCGACTCCGTTGAGTTTTAGAAGATAATTCGTTTTACTGAGGCAACGATAAGCATAGTCTGGTTCTTTGCGCATGTCTGCTACTATTTTGTTTTCATTCAGAATTTCAATTAGAGACAGACCTACAGAAACAGCTTGTTTATAGTTTTCTATAGCTTTATTTCTATCGTTTCTAAGGAGTTCTTCAAGTAATCCTTTTGTTGTAAAGTATTGGATTTGCCTGTAGAGAATGTGCATGATGTTGATTTTTGTTTTTTTTAAATCACTTGCCGTAATAACATGAGAATATTTGGGCTCCAAGTAATCTAAAAAGTTTTTTGTATAATCAAGCCTGTATTCGTTTTCCTTATAAAAAGTTTCATCTCTCGGATTCAAAACTTCTCCAGTTTCTCGAAACTTCAAAAGGGTGTCCATCGAGATAATGTATTTCAGAAGCGTGGCGCTATAGTTATACTTGCTGAAATCATACCATTTGAGAAATTTTTTCTTTTCTTCTGGCAAAAACTGCTTACGGTCGTATATGCGAATCAGTCTATTAAACCTGCTTAAAATATGCAACCAGTCTTTTTTAGAATGATAAGAGTTATCGTTCTCGTATATTTTTTTGTGCAAGGCAGCGTTTCTGTAATAATCTCCCCAGAACTCAACAGAATTGGCTTTGGAGAGTTCTTTATAAATAATAAACGCTTTGTTCGCATGCTCTATTTGAAGATAACGTAAATAGCAGATATACAAATAGGAGGCCGCTTTACTTTTAAAGTGATTGTCGTTATTTGTTAGAAGCAGAATTCTGTTCGAAAGCGTTGTGCAAAAGATAAACTCTCTTTCGTCTTGCTCTGGAACATAATCCCCGTCAGGAAAGTCGTTTGCATATCGAGTGTATTCGAGCATACAAAAGGCATGTACGATATGATTAAGACATCCTGGATCGTTCCAAATCCAGGATGTCTTAATTGTATCATAAGAAGCGGAGCCAATGATTGCTTGCCAATTTTCGTATTCCTTATGAAATTGATACTCTTTGAGCCAAAGGTCTTTATCTTGAATATTTTGCATAGACTCTGCCTCCTTATTTATATTTTCGAGAAACGCGGTTTTATAATTCAGCGTTCGCTATCTTGTGCCCGTGTTGAACTGCCCACATATGGGCGTAAGAGCCAGGGTAAACAAATAAGGTTGTAGTAGGGTTGCTTGTATTCTCGTATCTGTGACAACCTTCACTGTTCATTTTTTCTACATACCAAGAAAAAGCATCGTCGTCGATGTCATCGATAGAACGAGATAAGTAACAGTATTTTAAATCAAAACAATTCGAGAAAGCATGCGTTTGAATTCTTCTTAAATCAGAAGGCAAGGTAATATGTGCTAGCCCGGAGCGAGCAAAAGCGCCGGATTCTATTTTATGCAAAGTCTGCGGCAAATCAATCTCTTTAAGGGATAGACATCCATTGAAAGCGTTATGTTCTATTGTTTCAACATAATCGCCAAGCGTGACTTTTGAAAGATTAGTACATTCATAAAAACAATTCTCTGGAATATTGATAGTGTTTTGTGGAAGTTCGATTTGCTGAATACCAGATTTTTCGAAACAACTATGCCCCATATATAGCAAAAGCTGAGGCAAAGAAACTCGAAGCAAAGTTGGAATGTCGGAGAATACAAAATCATCTAGGTAATAAATATGTTTTGGCAAAACAACTTCGGAAAGTTCTACAGAAGGAATTCGTTCGTAACAACACTCTCCTTCCCATTTGCCGCATTCATCTATATCTTCATGTTGGATGCAATCTTTATAAAGAGCGTATCTTGTTAAGCCTATAACAAGTTTTCCGTCGATATAAGAAGGGATACGAAGAATTTTATCGTGACCTCTGTATCCATTAATGATGACTGTGCTTTGCATATCATAATTGAAAGTGCGCTCAGAATAAGATATGCCACGTGCTTTATTAATTTGAAAAAGTACTTCTTTAATAAAAGAAAAAATATACGAAGGAATACTTGCTGCTGGCAACAAATCCCAGACTCCATTCATGCTTCGAGTCATGTTTTCAGTTTCTTTCTTTACACCCATCATTATTGTACTCATTGCAAAGCTCCTTCCATACCCTATTGGGTAAATTAATTACCTTCTGTATTTTACCACTAAAAAACTTTTGTGTCTATATTTACTATTGTATTAAGGAGGTTTTTTTATGGCTGACGAAAGAATTTCAATTGAAGTCGATGTTGAGTCCATTAAGGTCGACAAACAAAAAATAGAAGAAGAAGTCAACGAACTTGATTCGAGTCTTAGTCAAAGCGTAA
>CAYPZK010000078.1:0-2744 GCA_964415385.1 uncultured Bacteroidaceae bacterium | reverse complement strand
AAAATGGCCTTATGCAATTGTCCCTCTTTTAGTTATAATTCATCGAACTCACGTTCGGTTAATGATGTAAAACTTGGCGGCAGGGTTCTCGGCAATTCGATCTGCCGAGCCATCTTCAAACAAGAGATCCGGCCGATAAGAACCTTTCCTGGCCTCTTCCAGATACGAAAGCTCATTGTCGGTGAAAACAGTAAATCGAGAAACGCATTTTATGGCCTCAGATGTCATCAAATCCCTGTCCACGAATCCGTACCCGGTCTTGAGCATGGGAAACAACTGCCTCTTGAAATCCTGAATGGGGCACCTCCCTATGGCTTCAAGTGCCTGAGGAATATCCACGCCTCTCGAAAGGGAAAGGTAGTAGGCTATGCATTTGCGGATTAGAGACGTTGACATGGCATCACCGTACAAGCCTTTCTGCTCAAGCGTATAAGCATCAAATATATCGCGGGGCGTATTCCTCTCCAGCAGGGCCTTCAGTTTGGCTCCGAACAGTTCGTACTCGGAAAGCATCCGGACGGATAGCCCCTCTTCTGGGATGAAAGGATTGAAGGCCTCCCGCACTACGGTATCATAGATATGACAGCGGGAAAGACAGTTGATGTCCAGCTTGATTTTATCCCGATTACCGGTAGCGCTTTGGTAATACAGTTCAGTCTGGCGGATGGCATAATTGGGACGGGGGCCGTTCAGGAAATAGCCCATCGACGCGGCAAGGTCGCGGATTCTCTCCGACACTTCGTCCTTGACGGAAAGCATCTCCTCCTTGGGCATATTCCTCGCAAGATCGAAGTCCAGATCAACGCTGAGTCGGGGGATTTCACTGTAGTGGATAATATTGATGGCCGTGCCGCCCTTCAGCGTCAGGTTCTCGGAAAGAAAAGCATCGGAATTTATCGCCTTGAGCAGTTCCAGCAGGCGCATGGTCTTCTCTATGGATGCCATCGGATATCCGGTGGATTCCATGAGCACGCGAAGTTTCTTATTAGTATATGACTTCCGTTCCATATTCGGTTCCTTTTGCTATCATGTTCCCCATATCCTTGGGGACGAACAAATTCCACCCCGGGACAAACTCCAGCGCTTTGTCCCCGCCCGTGATTTTGTTCTTTACTCCGCTGCCTTTTTGGCGGCATGTGTTCAGGAATTTATCTTCCACGCCGATGCTGCCTTGAAATAGGGAAAGAAGATATCCCGTCCGGCTCCACAGGGAAGCGTTGTCATACGCCTCCAGACAGACGAGCATATCCTTTTCCTTCAACTGACCGCAGTGAATGGACGAGAGCGCATAGAGTAGTTCTTCCAGCCCACCGGCAAGGTCTATGTGCCGGATGCAGTCCACTACGGTCTGCGACAAGGATGTCACCACAATGGGATTCCCGTCCGGGTCCTTGCTGATTACCACGTTGTAGGTGAACTTGAGGGGATGGTATTCATATGCAATGCCGTCAATGACAAACGGACGAAAACGTTTGTCCGAATGCAGATAGATGGTGTTGAACTGCTGGGTCTGGAGCGCATAATACTGAAGTGCGCCGTGATAGGCGACGCATCCGCCGCTTACCCTGGCACACCCTGCGGCGTACTCGTTTTCGATATGATTCCTGACTTTCACGACGCAAATGTACAAAGAAAGCAGAATAAAAAAAATTAACCTGACAACTATTTGTAAATAAGGAAATAAATAGGTTAAAAATCTGAACAATATAAAAAATCCTTTGGTTTTCAGAGATGACATTTTTACCAATAATTGACAATTCGCTGAAATATTCGCAACTTCACACGAGTAAGCAGATTAACACACAACCCATGAACCAGCCCATATTTGGTTTGGGCAACGGTGAAGAGTTTCTTCCGGGCCGCGCTCTCACAGGACTATCCGAGGGACATGCTCCGGAACGGCAGATTTTGATGTGGCTGCCCTGATGACACACCTGAATATCTTGACATTATTAAGATTATGCCTATTTTTACAGCAAAATATCACAGCCACAGCTCATTATGAAGACGCAGGAAGAACTCCTCGCCGAAAACCAGCGGCTCCGTCAGCGAATATTCCAGCTGGAAGAGGAGCTTCGCCGAAATCTTGCCCAAATTCCGCCGGCACAAGTTGCAGACAGCGACAAAGATGGCCAGAAGCTGTCCAGCCAAACCACGGGCGACAGCCAATCGGGACTGCAGTTCTACGGGAATCGCACAGCCGAGCTTGAACGCAGACTCGGCATATTCAAAAGCCTGTTCCGTGGCAGGGAGGATGCGTTCGCAAGGAGAACAGGTCGCTCAAAGCCCTTGACAACGACGATTTGTGGAATCATCTGACCGGGAAAGACGAACTGGGGAGGGATGTCATAGGTCTGTATCCCATTCTCGAAGACAACACATGCTTTTTCCTCTGCGCCGATTTTGACGACAAGAATTGCACCTATGGATATAAGGGCGATGTGCTGTCCTATGTGGAGATTTGCGAAGAATGGGATATTCCGGCATACATCGAGAGGTCGCGGTCGGGAAGGGGTGCCCATGTGTGGATTTTCTTCAGCGAGCCCGTCCGGCGGCAAGATGGAGATGAAGTCCTACGACCGTTTTTTCCCAAATCAGGATTATCTCCCCAAAAGCGGCTTCGGCAATTTGGTCGCCCTGCCGCTGCAAGGGCGCCAAAAACGCGACAAGCTGCCGCGTGATTGCGGCCGCAGCAGGTCATGATCGGCACGGAATCGACAATCAGCGTGTCCTCGTCACAGCCT
>CAYPZK010000077.1:0-3487 GCA_964415385.1 uncultured Bacteroidaceae bacterium | reverse complement strand
GTCAATTATAGCGTCGTGGCTTAAATACATAAAATAAATTTGAATAGTTACTTATTGTTGGAAGACAAAAAAGTTTTTGGAAGTTTTTTTTGACTTTTTTACGTTCTGCATCTCTTATCTGCATTTCCGGTCTTGCGTGGAGGGGCTTTTCCCCGCGCGGCGGGGGCTTCCGGTTTCCGCGCGGAAAATTGCCAAACTTAGGCATCGAAATTTCCGAATCAGTCTGATTTTTTGAAAAACGAACGCCTTCGTTTTCCGGAACGAACGCGTTCATTCCGCCGAACGAACGCCTTCGCGGGACGGGAAATCGGCGGATTACGGAAATCAGATGGGCGGAGCAGGGGAATTTGATGGGCGGAGTTCAGAAATGACAGCGGGGCATTCCTAAATAAATGAATGTTTTTGCCATGAATATCAAGATATTTTTGTATCTTTGCCGTCGAAAACCTAAAAACTCAGAATGATAAAATAAGAAAATGGGATGGACTATGAAACGGCAGCGCAAGAGTGGTCTCCAGCAGGCATTGGAAGACGTAGAGGCCGGACGTGTGTATGAAGCCAAGAGCATTGAGGACTTAATGGCACAATTAGACGCATGAAATACACGGTTCTGTATTCCGGGCGTTTCAAGAAATCCTATAAACTCTGCAAACGCCGGGGGTTGAATATTGCAAATTGATACAGGCACGCATTCCGACATTTTCTGAGTGGATTTTGATGAAATAGGGGAAAAGTCATTTTTTTTCCGTAACTTTGCAGGGCTTTAACTGTCGGCCGGCAGCGAGGCAGTGGGCGTGTGCCATTCCCGCACCGGCTATCCGTCACACAAACAGAAGTTTTTCGAGAGACTCATGAAGAATCATTTTTTTGACGATATACTGGAAAGCAGGCCTGTGGAGAACTCCATCTCGGTGATTGCGAACTTCGACGCGTCGGAGATAGCGGGCGAGGCCGAGGAGGTGGGCGAGCGGGAGATTCCCATCCTGCCGCTGAAGAACATGATGCTGTTCCCCGGCACGCTGCTCCCCGTGAACGTGTCGCGGGAGACGGCCCGGACGTTGCTCACCGAGGCATCGAAGGGCAAGGAGCCGATCGGCGTGTTCGGACAGAAGCACGAGGACGACGAGGCACCTTCGCCGAAGGACCTCTGCAAGACCGGCGTGCTGGGACGCGTGGTGAAGATGCTCAACCTGCCCGACGGCTCGCAGACGGCGTTCGTGCAGGGTTTCTACCGCATCCGCCTCGTGGAGGCGCATCAGGGCGAGCGCTACCTGAAGGGGCACGTGTCGCGCTACGAGGAGACCCTGCCGGCCGAGGGCGACCGCGCGTTCCGCGCCACGATAGACTCCTGCAAGGAAATCGCCGACAAGTTCATGCAGAACCGCGAGGGTGTCCACATGGATTCCTCGTTCCAGATCAAGACGCTGCAGAGCCGCGTGTTCTTCGTCAACTTCCTGTGTGCGAGCCTGCCCATCTCGAACAAGGAGCACATCGCGCTCTTAGAGCAGAACCATCTGGCCGACCGCGCCACACAGCTGCTCACCATCCTGAACCGCGAATACCAGTTCGCCCTGCTGAAGGCCAACATCCAGATGCAGACGCATGCCGAGCTCAACCAGCAGCAACGGGAGTTCTTCCTCAAGAAAGAGATGGAGAACATCAAGGACGAGCTGGGGGAAGGCGACGGCGACGGCGCTGAGGAGCTGCGCGAACGGGCGAAGAAGAAGAAATGGAGCGCGGACGTGGCTGCGAAGTTCGACAAGGAGGTGACGCGTCTGGAACACATGTCGCAACAGTCGCCGGACTACAGCATGCAATACGACTATCTCGACACGCTGCTCAACCTGCCGTGGGGCGAATATACGAAGGATGCCATCAACATCGACGCGGCGGCACGGGTGCTCAACCACGACCACTACGGGATGCAGAAAGTGAAGGAGCGCATCCTGGAGCACCTGGCCGTGCTGAAGCTGCGCGGCGACTTCAAGAGTCCGATTCTCTGCCTGTACGGTCCTCCCGGCGTGGGCAAGACCTCGCTGGGCAAGAGCATCGCCAAGGCGATGAAGCGGAAATACGTGAGGGTGTCATTAGGCGGCCTGCACGACGAGGCGGAAATCCGCGGACACCGGCGCACCTACATCGGTGCCATGCCGGGGCGCATCCTGAAAGGCATCATGGATGCCGGCAGCTCGAACCCCGTCTTCATCTTAGACGAAATCGACAAGGTGAGCAATGCCGACGTGCACGGCGATCCGTCGTCGGCCCTGCTCGAGGTGCTCGACCCGGAGCAGAACAAGGCTTTCCACGACAACTACGTGGACATCGACTACGACATCTCGAAGGTGATGTTCATCGCCACCGCCAACAACATCAGCACCATTCCCCGTCCGCTGCTCGACCGCATGGAGCTCATCGAGGTGAGCGGCTATCTGGCGGAGGAGAAGGTGGAAATCGCGAAGCGCCACCTCATACCGAAGGAGCTGGAGAACGTGGGGCTGAAGAAGCAGGACTTGCGCTTCAGCAAGGGTGCCATCGAGAAAATCATCGAGGACTATACGCGCGAATCCGGCGTGCGCGAGCTGGACAAGAAGATCAACAAAATCATCCGCAAGGCCGCGCTCTCGCTCGTGACGCACGGCTCGCTGCTGACGGATGCCGACGGGAAGCCGCTCGGACAGAACAAGATCGGCGCGGACGACATCCGCACCTATCTCGGCACCGAGGAATTCAGCCGCGACAAATACCAGAACAACGACTATGCCGGCGTGGTCACGGGACTGGCGTGGACGGCCGTCGGGGGCAAGATTCTCTTCGTCGAGACCTCGCTCAGCCGCGGACACGGCTCGAAGCTCACCCTCACGGGCAATCTGGGCGACGTGATGAAGGAATCCGCCGTGCTGGCCTTGGGATATATCAAGGCCCATGCGGACCGCTGGGGCGTCGACGCCCGGATTTTCTACAACTGGAACATCCACATCCACGTGCCTGAGGGGGCGGTGCCGAAGGACGGGCCGTCGGCCGGCATCACCATCGCCACCTCCATCGCCTCTGCGCTCACGCAACGGAAGGTGCGGAAGGGGCTGGCCATGACGGGCGAGATCACCCTGCGCGGCAAGGTGATGCCGGTGGGAGGCATCAAGGAGAAGATTCTGGCGGCCAAGCGTGCCGGAATCCAGGACTTGATTCTCTGCCACGAGAACGAACGCCACATCAACGACATCCCGAAGGAATACATCAAGGGCTTGCGCTTCCACTATGTGGACAATGTGGACGAGGTGCTCGACTTCGCCCTGCTCCCGGAGAAAGTGGACAACCCCATCGACCTCACCATCAAGGACAAACCGAAGGAAAGCTCCTCAAACCCATCCATGACATGACTTTCACACTCCAACACACCGATTCCCAAAGTCATGCACGGGCCGGCCTCATCTCCACCGACCACGGGCCGGTGGAGACTCCCATCTTCATGCCGGTGGGCACGCAGGCG
>CAYPZK010000076.1:0-3550 GCA_964415385.1 uncultured Bacteroidaceae bacterium | reverse complement strand
AAAGGATCGTGTAATTGAATCTTCGGCTGGGGGATGATTTAATTATACCAGGACAAAATGAATACAGATTTTTTAGGTCTTATTCTAACTGATAAATCCGAAACTGCAATGACATTTTTGGAGTGGCGTTCCATCATTAATGGTACTGACGGTAACTCCAATATGCAGTTGATTGATGGTGCTATCAGTAGATTAAACACCGCTATCGGTGGCAAGGCTGATGGTTTCAATTTTAGTGCTGAAACCGGCGTTTTGCAATTAACGAGCGGTGGCAAGGCTATTGCCGGTGCATCCGTGACAATTAACCTTAATAATTATTACACTAAAAAAGAAGTAGACGACATTTTAGCGGAGATGGAAGAAAATTTCGCTAACAATGAGATGCTTCAGAATATATATTCTTCTGCTGTTGGTAATTTGGAGTGGGACGAAAACAGTAGAGCGTTAACGATGTATAACCTCAATGGTGAACAAGTAGGCGATACTATCACAATCGAAGGTGGTGGCGGAGGCGGCGGTGGAGGCACTGATTACAGTGTTCGTATCGTCAATGGTATGCCGTCCAGCACCTTTACGGCTGCGACATCTGCAAAAACCGTTTTAACCGCAACATTTTATGAGTATTACGGTAGCGATTCTACGGGTGTTGCCGGTACTTTGGAAGTAACATATAAACTCTCAACCGAAGAGGCTTGGACATCTTATTTGAAACAAACCGTAAATCAGGGCGTTCCATTTACTGTTGATGTTACTGATATTTTGACAAAAGACAAAACTACCAGTATCAAATTCAGTGTAACCGGCGGCGAGTCTGAATTAACTCGCTCACTTACATATAACATCACTCAGGTTGAAGCAAGCATTTCTGCGGTCAACTTTGATACCGCCGCAGTTTATACGGGCAATATTGACTTCCAATATCGTTGTGTTGGTCGTAACTTAGCAAAAACCGTACACTTTGAAATTGACGGCGATACATACGCAGAAGTGGATGTCGGCACCAGCCACAACACCACATTAACGCAGACATTGCAAATGGTCGGTAATTATGAATATGGCGCACACGACTTGCGTGTGTATTTCACAACCGCCGATGGTGCGACTTCCAATGTACTGAAATACACTATTCTGTTCAACGATAGTTCTCAAACTGTACCTATGATTGGCGTTATCTCTCCTGTTGATGAGGTAACTTACTGCAAATTCCTGTATTGCATCCTGTTACGAAAAGAATGGGTTTACCTTGCAGTACAGCAATAACCCCGTTGTTAAATGGGGTGCATCCTCAACGGTCACAGTAGGTAGTAGCACAAATAGAGAAATTGTGGTAATTCGTAAAAAGCTTGGCGATCCCAATCTTTATGTTTACGCATCTAATAAGATGAGCGATGCCATTATTGAAAGTACGATTACTAACTCTCTAACCACTCAAAACAGTGCCCCGTTGTCCTTCGGTGCAAACATTCAGGCTGATGGTTATATAGATATGTATGCACAAGGTACTGTTTATTGGGCAAAACTCTGGAAGTCTGACCTCGGTACAACTGTATGTCGTAATCTTGCGTCTTGGACAAGAGAAACGATTACGATGCAGGCTGCCGGTAATGCCGAACACACTTTCCGTTTCTTTAAGAGAAGCGACAACGACCGTTATACTAACTGTATGTTCTTAATGAAGAACCTGCTTGACAGAACTCATGTAATGAACTCTACAAATACGAATAGCGGCGGTTGGGCGAAGTGTGCAATGCGTACTTGGCTAAATGCAAGGGTATACAACGGATTACCCGATCAGTGGAAGCTACTGGTACAACAGGTCAAGGTGTCTTCGAGTATCGGTAGTCAGAGTTATGAAATTTCGTCTGCTGATGATTATATCTGGATACCTTCTTGCAAAGAAGTTGGCTTTAATACAACATCTTCGCCTTATTCAAGCGAAAGCGATAACACCATTAACTACTTTACGAATGATGCGTCTCGTGTTAAAAAGCTGAATAATGGTAAAGGTGCTGCAAACTACTGGTGGTTGCGTTCTCCGATTGTCAGCCACAGCTACTACTTCTACAATGTCAACTCTACGGGCTATCTCAGCGGCAGCAACGCCAACAACTCCTATGGCGTGTGCTTCGGCTTCTGCATTTAATCTAACCGCCCTGCGTAAGCGGGCGGTAATCACAACACCGAACACCGTTACTATATAAGTGCGTTACCGACCGGTACCACTATATGTAACGGAGCGGCGGGTCTGCTCCTTTATGGAGCAGTACCCTGCCGGTTGTGATGAAAGGATGTGAGCGTATTTCAGTAATCAAAAGCAAAAGAAACGAATCTGATATGCAATTTTTAGACACTGCATATCAATTGTACATTTACACTGTGCAACAATGCGTGAAGTTTCCAAAACGATATACTTTTTATGTATCGCAGGAAATTTCGCACACTGCTTCCGAAATACACAGGAAGGTTAAATGTGCGAACAGTGTATTCCCTACCAATATGCACGAATTTCAAATGCGTAGGGACTACTTTTTGGAAGCCTATGCAGACACGCAAAGTCTTATTTCTCAAATCAATGCCGCAAGCGAATTGTTCCAAATATCCGGCAGTGTATTAACACGATGGATGGAACTAATACACGCAGAATTACATCTGTTAAAAGGCATTATGAAGAAAGATAAGACGCGATACAAAAATCTGCTTACGGTTTCAACCGAAATTGAATAATTAAAAATCTGGGGTTCATCCTGCAAGCTTGTTTGCTCTGTCGGCTCGTTGTCGGTGGTTGCGTTCTCCGAATGTCAACAACAGCAACAACTTCTACAATGTCAACACTACGGGCAATCTCAACAACAACAACGCCAACAACTCCAATGGCGTGTGCTTCGGATTCTGTGGGCGGCACATATTATCTGTGCCGTTACCAAAGACCAGACAAAGTAACTCTTTATGAGCGAAATCAGTGTCTACTACAGAAGGAGAATGAATCCCTCCAGAAATGGTAAATAGACGCTCTGATATAACTGATCGGACGCTGCTTGCATAGTTTTGCGATGGTATTAGCAAGATTTTATGGTCATTGTTATCGGCAGCCATTTATACCAAACAGGAAACTGTATTGCTGTACAGAGCGATTCTTTTCAGAGGTGAGAAATGACAAGTGAAGAAAGAAAAGAAATCAGGTATCAACGCAGAAAACAAAAACGGCTTGATACCAAAAATCGCAAAATAAAACTGTATGATGATTTTGACGAGGTGTTTTCCTACGACCATTTGATGTCAGCATACAAAATGTGCCGCAAAAATGTGCGTTGGAAATCAAGCACACAGCGATATATCGCCAACGCCCCGCTCAACATCTATGAGACCTATAAACAGCTACACGATGGGACTTTCAAAAGTAGCGGGTTTTATGAATTTGATTTATTCGAACGAGGAAAAGCTCGACACATTCGAAGCGTTGCTATAAGTGAAAGAGTTGTACAAAGGTGTTTGTGCGATTTTTCTCTGGTGCCTATGATGCGCCGCTCGTTTATTTACGACAACGGTGCAA
>CAYPZK010000075.1:0-3623 GCA_964415385.1 uncultured Bacteroidaceae bacterium | reverse complement strand
GCCGTCCTGAGGGAGGCTTCCGTGCTGGAGACAGCGGCGGAGGCCTCCTTTTTTTTGTGCTTCGTCCGGCCGCCCGGCGGCGGAGCTTGGGAGCGACGAGACAGAGATTTGTTGACATGATCCGTCGGTGAAGTGTGAATTTGGTGGATGTATGGTGTTGAGTCGAAAAAAATGTGTAACTTTGCGGCGGTAATGAATTATAGAAGTTTCAAAATTGCACATTGAACCTATGAAATTGAAAGTAGCAGTCCTTCCAGGCGATGGAATCGGACCGGAAATTATGAAGCAGGGCGTGGCTGTCATGGAAGCCATTGCCGCGAAGTTCAATCATGACTTCACTTATGAGGAGGCCATTTGCGGAGCCCATGCCATTGATGCGGTGGGCGACCCTTTTCCTGAAACAACTTTCCAGACGTGTCTGAATGCCGATGCAGTATTGTTTGCGGCTGTGGGCGATCCTCGTTTTGATAATAATCCGACGGCCAAAGTGCGTCCGGAACAAGGTCTGCTGGCAATGCGCAAGAAATTGGGCCTGTATGCCAACGTGCGTCCGGTGACGACCTTCGACTGTCTGATTCACAAGAGTCCGCTGAAGGATGAGCTGCTCAGAGGTGCGGATTTCGTTGTGATACGTGAGCTCACCGGCGGCATGTATTTCGGTGAGAAATATCAGGACAATGACAAGGCTTACGACACGGACATCTATACCCGACCGGAAATAGAGCGCATTTTGAAGGTCGGTTTTGATTTCGCCATGAAACGTAAGAGACACTTGACTGTGGTGGATAAAGCCAACGTGTTGGCCTCCAGTCGCCTGTGGCGTCAGATTGCCAAAGAAATGGAGTCTTTGTATCCGGAGGTGACCACGGATTATATGTTCATTGACAACGCTTCGATGCGCGTGTTGACCGAGCCTCGCTTCTTCGATGTCATCGTGACGGAAAACACGTTCGGTGACATTCTGACCGACGAGACCAGTTGCATCACGGGCTCGATGGGGCTGCAGCCGTCCGCTTCACTGGGAGTGCATACGCCGCTCTTTGAGCCGGTTCATGGTTCCTGGCCACAGGCAGCCGGCCAGAATATTGCCAATCCGCTGGCGCAGATCTTGTCGGCAGCCATGTTGCTCGAACATGTGGGACTGTCGGCTGAGGGTAAACTGGTTCGCGAAGCTGTAGACGCTTCCCTGTCAGCCAATGTCCGCACGCCCGAAATCCAGGTGGAAGGAGGTGCGAAGTACGGAACGAAGGAAGTGGGCGAGTGGATTGTGAATTACATTCAGCAGGCATAGCCGTGCGGGCAGTTTGCCCTGTAAATACTTGTTCCGAAATCACTTTCCCAACACATCATGATTGTAATCTCCTCTGTCGGCTGAGAACTCCTTGGCCGGCAGTTTTTTTTCTGGAATGTCAACGCTGCGGAACGCTTTTGTAAGTACTGCGGTGTTTCTGTCAGTTTCAGTCTCCATTGTGCTATGGCCTGCCGCCGTCGTGAATCCAACGGTTGTCGGAAAGATCCTCGAAAAGAGGCAAAACAGCACGCGATGATATGAAAAAACGGAGGAAAAATTCAAAAAACGGATTTAATGTTTTGCGATTTGAAGAAATAGCCGTAATTTTGCAGTCCTTTGGGTAATGACGGCATTCCATGTCGCCAAATTCCCTGTGTGTATTTACATTATCCATCATTTCAAAACAAACAAAATCAAACGTAATGATTATTGTACCTGTAAAAGAAGGTGAGAACATCGAAAGAGCTCTCAAGAAATTCAAGAGAAAAGCAGAGAAAACTGGTATCATCAAGGAAGTGAGAACTCGCCGCGAATACCAGAAGCCATCGGTGACGAAGCGCATCAAGATGCAGCACGCCATCTATGTGAACCATCTTCATCAGGCGGAAGACTGATTCCGTCCAGTTGCGCTCCGGACTGCGCATTTGGACAGACGATGCAGCGCAGAAGTGTTTCTTTTTGAATAAAAGCAAAAGAAAATCGCATCAAAATTTGGCATTTCCAGGGAAAACCGCTAATTTGGTCGCGTTCAATCCAACAGACGACCGGAAAGCGGCCTTGATCAGATGCATGACGACATGTTGACAGATTCATTCCTGGAGTATTTGAAGTCAGAGCGGAACCGTTCGGAACTGACCGTAGCACATTACGGAACAGCTCTGAAAGAGTTCCGAGCATTCTTCGAAGGTCTGGACGAAGGCCTGACATGGGAGACCCTTGATGCGTCAGTGGTGAGAGCGTGGGTGATAGATATGCTGGATCGGGAACGAAAGAAGCCGGCAACGGTGAATGCCAATCTGAGCGCCCTCCGCACGTTCTACCATTATCTGATGCTCATGGGGGCTATAGACACAAATCCGTGTGCGAAGATAACCGGTCCGAAGAAGCAGCATGTGTTGCCGGCCTTCGTGAAGCAGGTGGACATGGACGAGTTGCTTGACCACACGGAGTTCGGCGACGATTTTGAAGGTGTCAGAAACCGTCTGATTGTCCTGATGCTCTACATGACCGGTATGCGGCGTGCCGAAATTCTCGGTCTCACAGACAGCAATATCGACTTCGGAACGATGCAGATTAACGTCGTCGGAAAGCGGAACAAAGAGCGGGTGATACCGTTCGGCCGTCCTCTCGCAGATGAAATCCGTCGTTATCTCGATGTGCGTGGGCGAACCTTTCAAGGCCGTCAGACGGGCGTTCGCTTTCTCTTGAGTTGTCATGGGCGGAACCTCGACCGTGGAACCGTTGACAGAATCGTGAAGGAGACTCTTTCGAGAGTGACCAAGCAGGAGCGGCGCGGACCGCATACGTTGCGCCACAGTTTTGCGACAGCCATGCTGAATAATGGCGCTGACCTGCAGACCATTCAGAAACTGCTGGGGCATCAGAGTCTGCAGACTACACAGATTTACACCCATCTCTCGTTCGAGGATTTGAAGAATGCATATAAGAACGCACATCCGCGTTCGTGACTAAAAATACAAGGACTATGGAAATTAGTGTCAAGGCAATCAAGTTCGATGCGACTGAAAAGTTGCAGGATTTCGTCCAGAAGAAGGTTAGTAAGCTGGAGAAATATTGTGGCGAAATAAGAAAGGTAGAGGTGTCATTGAAAGTCGTCAAGCCTTCCACCGCGCTCAATAAGCAGGCGGGCATCACCGTCTCGCTGCCGGGCGAGGAACTCTATGCGGAGAAAACTTGCGACACGTTTGAAGAAGCAATAGATCAGAGCTTGGCCGCTTTGGAAAAACAGCTGGCTCGATACAAAGAAAAACAGGGCAAAAAGTAAAAAAATGCCTAAAATTATTTGGCATTTGAAAAATAATGCCTACCTTTGCAGCCGCTTGCATGGACACCCAACCGTGCGAGCGGCTCGCTAAGCCTCCTGAGCGCACACGAACTGGGGTGCGGCGGTGTTGAGGGCATATTCCAGAGTGGCCAAATGGGGCAGACTGTAAATCTGCTGGCTTACGCCTTCGGTGGTTCGAATCCATCTGTGCCCACGCCGATAGGAGGAAATAAGACAAGAAGTCAACTTCTGATTTGCTGTTATAGCTCAGTGGTAGAGCACTTCCTTGGTAAGGAAGAGGTCACGAGTTCAAATCTCGTTAACAGC
>CAYPZK010000074.1:0-3632 GCA_964415385.1 uncultured Bacteroidaceae bacterium | reverse complement strand
CCATGTAGATGGACGCATCATTGCTCCAGTCCTTATACAACTCATGACAAAGTTCCCTTGTCATTTTCTTTAATTCAATCATTTTCATCCAACCCCAATAGCTCAAACTTCACGATAGCTTCTGCCTGTGCTTTGCAAGCGTTCATCTGCCGCACCCATTTCATCTGGTTTTCGGCTTTCAGTTACTCGGTCACACCGTACTGCCTCGCCAGTTGTGGCACGATCAGATCCATGCTGTGACCAGCTGCTTTGTTGGTTTTTCCTTAATTCCACAAAACTGTCTTACAGACACCGCCTAATCTCGAGCCGCTGCTTTTATTATCATTGCACGGTAACCACCGATAGTGCCAATCCGAGAGGTTGCATGAGCTTCAGCAGTGTGTCAAGATTTGGCGTGGTCCTGTATGCTTCGATCCTTGCCACCGAGGATCGCGGGATCCCACACATCTCGGCCAGTTGCCTTTGAGTGATCCCAAGCCCATTGCGCTTGTCTATCATCGCGCCGACAATGAGTGCGATATTTTCAGCCTCCGCGATGTTTGCGCCGGCCGCGGGATCAACAGCCTTGACATATTCCTTGTAATCGTCCCAAGTGCTCATGCTTATTGGCGCTCCTCGAAGGTTCATGTTTTATCGATTCGACGCCATGATAGCATAAAAGCTATCAAAAGTCAAGAGCTTTCAAAAAAAATATCCGTACCGCACCCCGTCTGCCTGTGCGCGTGTAACTTCATTTCCCATTTTTATAATGTTCTATGTTTTGCACAATTCATCAAGTTCATTTTTGTGAATATTGTGCAATAATGAAATTACCATACTCAACGGAGGATAGATAATATGTTTTGGAATATTTTTTATAATTTATGTCAGGCATCAAATATTTCTCCTACGGCTGTCATCAAAGAATTAGGAATTGCCGCGGGTTCTGTAACAGCGTGGAAAAAAGGGGTGACACCGAGCACGCGTTCGTTGCAAAAGATCGCCGACTATTTCGGCGTCACCATTGCCGACCTTTTAGCGGATGCGCCTGCTGTCATCCAACCACCCGCAACGGATGAAGCGAATGACGCCTATAAGAAATTAGAAGAGCAGATCGCCGAGCTCCGCGCCGCCATGGTGAATGAGCGCAAGACGGCCGCCGAGCCCGAGCTCTCGCCGGCACGGCGCAAGGCTGTTGAGATAATAAAAGAGCTGGACGATAGCCAGCTCGATGACGTTATGAGGTATATTAAGTTTTTGCAGTCTCAGGACACATAAAAAGCCGGGCTTGCGCCCGGCCTCGCTCAGCGCTGATGACGCGCCGCAAGTCTGCAAAGGTAGTTCAATAGCTGCCGCTCCTGCTTGGAGGATAGCTTGGCAAGCTTCACGTAGGCAATGATAAGCTTCCGCTTTTCGTCGGCTGTGATCGGTACGTTCTTTTGTTCTTTCATTTGTTCCTCCGAAATTATGTATTTTGTATCTTAATTGTACACATATTCGGATGACCGTTCAATGCTCAAATGCGGTCTATTTCCGCGTTTGATGATCTTTTCGCATATCAAATTTGATTATTTAATAAAAAAGAGGTGCCGGATGGACTATTTATCAAGACTCCGTGAGCGCAAAGAGCAGAGCCACATGACCAACGCCGAGATCGCCGAGCGTTCGGGCATACCCGTGCCCACCGTTACGAAGATCTTAAACGGCAGTACCGCCAATCCGTCCGTCGAAACGCTGGCGCACATTGCGCAGGCGCTCGGCACCTCGCTGGACGAGTTGACCGGCATCGCCCCGCCCGACGCCGAGCGGGATCCGATCGCCGAGCTGATGGCCGAGAAGGACACCCGCATCGCCACCCTCACGCAGGCTTACGAGCGCGAGCGCCGCGAGCGGCACCGGCTGATGTACTTCCTCGCCGGTATTTTCGTTTTTTTGATCTTTATAATTTTGTTCGACCTGCTCAACGGCGGGATCGGGTATATTAGGTATTGAGTGGGAAAATAAAAAGCCGGGCTTGCGCCCGGCGGGGTGTTAGTCGGTGTAGTGACCCTTGCACTGGATGATTTTTGCAGCGCCGTCCTCTATTTTATAGACCAGTCTGTTGCCGTCATCTATTCGGCGGCTCCAATATCCGCTCAGTTCGTTTTTCAGCGGCTCGGGCTTGCCGATACCGTCATAGCCGTTCCTTGCAATGTCTTTTAACAGCTGATTGATGCGGTTTAAGGTCTTCTTGTCTGTCTTTTGCCAATACAGGTAATCATCCCATGCGTCATCCGTAAAAGTCAGATTACCCATTGGCCATTTCCTCTAATTCTTGCATTGTCTTAGTTACCGTTTGACCGGCTTCCAACTGCGCAATACTTTTGGCCAAAGCATCCATATTGCTTTTGGAATAAAAGGGATCCAGCGCCATGTCAAATGGTATGCGCTGCTCGCGCACGGCTTTTTTCACAAATATCGTGATCGCGGTCGACATTGTAATGCCGAGCTCGTCACATAAAGTGTCGAAGTCGTTTTTCAAGTGATCGTCCATGCGGACATTAATGACCGATTGTGTCATGATCGATACCTCCTTTCAATCGGCACGATAAACTTGTTGTTGCAATGTTATTATATCACGTTGTACGTAAGTTGTCAACACAATTATAATTTTTTTCAAGGAGACCACCATGGCAACCAAAATAAAGCCCGGCGTCTACAAGACCACGGTCTACATAGGCACCGAGAACGGCAAGCGCAAGTATAAGGCCGTCTACGGCTCGACGGCGCGTGAGGCCGATTACAATGCCGCGCTGTATAAGACCAACCACATGCGCAGTACTGCGCCCGGCAAGATGACCGTCGGCGAGGCTGTCGATGAATATATCGAATCGCGCACGGCCGCGCTGTCGCCGTCGACGATAAAGGACTATAAGGCAATCCGGCGTACGCGCTTTGATAATTTGATGAACATGCAGCTTGCCAAGCTCAACCGCCGAGTGCTTCAGATGGCAGTCAATGACGAGCTCAAGCTCACGACCCGCAACGGTACACCGATATCAGTCAAGACAGTCAAAGAGGCCTGTTCATTGATAGTCACCGCCGTCCAATACATTGACGAAGATTTTCACATCGGAGAGATCACCTATCCGCGTCGTCCGGCGCCAGAATACACCACGCCCGACCCCGATCAGCTGTGCGAGATCTTCAAGGCGGTAAAGGGAACAGATATAGAGCTGCCGGTCTACCTTGCCGCGTGGCTGTCGCTGCGCACATCCGAGATCAAGGGCTTGAAGTGGTCTGACGTGCATGAGGACTATTTGAGCATCACCGGTGCGGCGGTCGCGGGTGACGTATGAAGCCAGCCTACCATTAGACATTTGGCAGCGCAGCGCTGACATACGCCGCGCGAATCGATGATTTTTTTCTCAAGCTCGTCGAGAGCTGATTTTTTAGCCCCGGCATGTATGCAAAAATGTATGCATCGCGTCCCCATTTTCGACTTTTGACCGTCAAAAATGACACAAATAATACCATTTTGAATATCCGACCGAGCAAAGCAAAAGCATTGAGCCACAAGGGATTTCGCGTTTTTCCTTGTGGCTCAATGCTTTTCGCGTTTGTGAAGTGAGGACAAAAAAGATATTTTTGCGTTTTTTCATTTGGAGTTGAAC
>CAYPZK010000073.1:0-3703 GCA_964415385.1 uncultured Bacteroidaceae bacterium | reverse complement strand
TTAAAGTCTTCCTTGATCATGGCGAATTACGGGATCCGCGTCGACGGGATCAAGTCCGATCTCGGGAATCTTCCTTTATGGGATTACGATTTTTTCGATCGTCCGTCCGTACGTCGGGACGATTCGGAATGTTGTCACGTCCTCGACTTCGATCTCTTGCGCATGGGCAAGAAAGTCAACGACGAAAGCCCGTATATCGGCGCGTTGGAGTTCGGCGTGATCGGGATCAGCGAAGTAGGCAAAGAGCGCGGCAACATGTTGGAGAATCGAGGGAAAGAAAAGAATTGCGCGGAAGCGAATCCGCTTAACGACATGACCGAGAAAAAGTTAAAGATGATCCGCCATAACGGAACAGTCGGGCACGATTGCTTTGTCTTTGTCGGCACGGACGAACAGCGCGCAAGTTCTTGGTCGGCGGACGCTCGCGAGTTATGTCTTTTGGTTCATTTATCCGATCAGATCGAGAAAGGCGTAACGTTACCGCTGTTCTTTTTAGACGAAATGCTTTGCGATTGGATCATCGGGAAATTCGAACGCTTTCAACGGCAGTATCGTTTCTTCCGTTCGGATAAAACGTTGTTTGCGTATCTCTCTCAAAAAATCGTTTCGAGGGTTTACGACTATTATTTGCGGCGAAAAAATAAATTCGGTTACGAAAAACAAACGGTTTATTTGGAATCGGGCAAGCAGGACGGAGAACTGACCGAACGCGTCTTTTATAACCTATCGAAAATGATTTATTCGGATCGGTACGCGACGGACGCTTGGCGGCAGTCTTTGGCGACGGAAACGTTGACGTCTTCCAAAGGACTCGAAGATCTTCCGAGTTATCAAGCCGTTCGCCCGTCCCCGGAAGAATTCGAACGACAACACAGTTATTTTTACAGTGATTTATCCCGTTGGGGAAAAGAAGCGGAAGCGAAAAAACGCTCTCAGAACCCGAAAAAAACGCGGTAGCGGCTTGGGCGTAGGGCAAAAATAAAACGGACGGGATTCCCGTCCGTTTCTCGTTTTTAATAGTCGCAACAAGTTAGAACGTAGTGTCCTTTCGGATTGGAAACCGTTCTAAGTTTTTTGATTCGCGCTAAGATATATATAACTTCTTCGTCGGTAAGTCCGACGAGTTCCCCGTCTTCGGTTACGACGTCGGAACAGATGATTAAATTTCCTACGAATCGAATCTTTCCCTGGGATGATATCGCGGATATTTCAGGCAATTTCAGAATCCCTTCATCGTCGCAAATAATCCGAAAGTTTCGATCCTCGATCTTCCTTTCCACAATGTCGATCGTATCGCATTCGATTAAATCGTAATAAAGTTGTAAGCGATCTTCGATCTCCAAGACTTGAGGCGGTTGGTTGGCGTTAACGTTCAAATAAATTACTTTCATTTTCTTTTCTCCTTTGTCGGGGGCGGTTACGCCGCCCCCGTTATTTTTTCGTTTTCTTTCGCTTCTTTGATTTTCTCCGATCCGTAAGCGTTTCGGATCTCGTCCATTGTTAATTTGTGCTTGTTCTTCTTCGGTTTGTCGAACGTAAATGCCCACGCTCTTTTGTGCGAACAGTAAAAGAAGTTAAGCGCTTTCAACTGCTCTTTGTAGGCATATCCGTTGAATACCCAAAGCCAAGATCCGCAAAGTTCGATATCGACGTTAAAATTGATGATCGCGTTGAGGATCTTGCGGAACTCGTCCGGCGTTTCGGCTTCTTCCTTTTTCGTGTAAGTCGATCCGTCCGTTTTCTGATGCGTGAATTTTACGCGCTCGTAAATCGCTTGATATTCGGCGTTGATCGCTTTCATGTCCTCTTCGTTTCCGCCGCGGTCGGGGTGATACCGAAACGCTAACGCTTTAAACTGCTTGCGCAATTCCTCGATCGTGGTGACGTCTTTAAAAAATTTGTAGGTCATTTTTCTTTTTCTCCTTGTTTTTCTTGATTTTTGCGTTTCCGCTGTGGTAAAATGAAAATGTTCGGAAGGGCGGACAGGATCGCCCTTCGTCGGTTAAGCCGTTCGGGATTTCTCGCTTTATTGCCCCGTTCGGCTTTGTTTTTGGTTTACGCGCTCGTCAACTCTCGATAATCAACAAGATTTCAACGATTTCGTCACCGTCGAAACCTAGTTTTTTGAGAAGTTCGACGAGTTTTTTAAATTCGTCTTTCCTCAGTTTCTCCACGTCCTTTTCCTGCCTTTCTATTTTTCTTGACGCTCTCTCAAGCGTTCGACTTTTCCGTTTCCCCTCAGGCGACAGCCTAACAGCGAAGCCTCATATACTGAGAGATGATGACGGTGCGCCGTCGTCATCTCTTAGTGGAACAAAAAAGCATGCCCGCGACGGACAGTCAAGGGAAAGCCTTTCGAAAAAAGGAGAGGGATAAGCTACCGCATTATGCTCGCCTTTTTTTGAAACACCCTTGACGGGACGGCGCGGGTATGCTAAGAGGCTTCCCGTTTTAAAACCATATCCGAAAAAAAGAAAAGGAAAGGGGCTGACTTCGGGCAGGTTAGCCCGACGTCAGCCCCTTTTCTTTTTTAAGATTCTTTACCGCTTACCACGGCAAAACAAACAAAAAACATTTAGGGAGAATTTCATTTTATGACCAGAAAGGGAAAAAAGAACATTTCTTATACGCAACGACTTATTTTAGAAGACTGTCTGAACGCTAAAATCAAGGTGAAAACCATTGCCGAAAAACTCGGGCTTTGCCGTTCTGCCATTTATAAGGAAATTAAACGCGGAGAATACTCTCGTAAGGTTTATCAATCTACCGATTATATCGGAGAAAAACGATATAAATTCGTTCGCTCTTATTCCGCTAACGTTGCTCAGGATCGGTACCGTCTGAATGCTTCCGCCAAAGGTGCTCCGATTAAACTCGGCAACGATTACGCTTTCGCCGATTACGTCGAAAAACGCATTATCAACGATAAACTTTCCCCGGCAGCCGTGCTGGGAGAAGTTAAACGAAATCATTTGTTCCAAACGGAGATTAGTAAAACTACTCTTTACCGTTATATCTCTTCCGGTGTTTTTTTGAATTTACAATTGAAACATCTTCCTTTTGCTCCTCGTAAAAAACGTTACAGAAAAACGGTTGCAAAAAGAGCGCCGAAAGGGACTTCAATTGAAAAACGCCCGACTGAAATTTCTGAACGAAATTCATTCGGACATTGGGAAATGGATTGCGTGCTCGGTAAAAAGACGTCAAAAGATACGCTTCTCGTTCTTTCCGAACGTCTTTCCCGATATGAATTGATTTTTAAGATCCCGAACAGACAAACTCTTTCCGTCGTCCGGGTTTTGGATTCGGTCGAGAAACGATTCGGCAAGTATCGCTTCCGTAAAATATTCAAGAGCATTACGGTTGACAACGGCGTCGAATTTTCCGACTTTGACGGATTAGAACGTTCCTCTTTCGATCCGGGGCAAAAACGGACGAGCGTTTTTTATTGTCACCCGTACAGTTCTTACGAACGAGGAACAAACGAACGGATTAACCGAGATATTCGAAGGCTTCTTCCCAAAGGAACGGATTTTTCCAAAGTTAGTAATAAATCCGTTCGCTTCGTTGAATCCTGGGTCAACTCTTATCCTCGGAAAATATTTGACTTTGCTTCTTCCAAAGATATCTTTGAGCGTTATCTAACGGCTCTTTAACTTCTTCTCTTGCCGATTCCTCAGGCTGTCTTTCGACAGTCTTTTCC
>CAYPZK010000072.1:0-4333 GCA_964415385.1 uncultured Bacteroidaceae bacterium | reverse complement strand
TTGACTTTTGCTTTTCTTTATGCTACTTCCGACCACCGAAAAGGCAACACAATCGGAGGCTTACGTAACAATAAAAGTGTCCATAAAAACGTGTCACAACAAGCACACGCCAAAGTGCCAACAATGGTTAATAGATGAGAAATTTTAATAAGGAGACAAATATAATTGACATATAAAAATTGGCTTAACGAATGGTTGGAGAATTACATAAAGCCGTCCAACAAAATACGCACCTATGAGCGGTATTCTCAAATGTGCGCGCTACATATTATACCGAAACTCGGTGACTACGAATTAACGGAAATTTCGGTCATAGATCTACAAAAATTCGTGACGGAATTATTGAATAACGGCAACAGAAAAACCGGCAAGGGTTTGTCTGCAAACTTTGTTAATATCGTCATATCCATACTGCAAAACTCACTTAAAACGGCGTTTATGATAGGTTTAACCCCAGAATACGTCGCAAACAAAATAAAACGCCCGAAAGCGGTTGAGAAGCAAGTCGAGTGTTTTTCCGTTTCCGAGCAAAAGAAAATCGAGCAATACGTATTAGGTAGCAAAAAGGACAAACTGTTCGGTATTGTACTATGCCTTTATACGGGCTTGCGCATCGGGGAATTACTTGCTCTCACTTGGCAAGATATTGACTTAGGGAAAGGTCTTTTATTCGTATCTAAAACTTGCCACGACGGGAACGACGGACAAAATCATATCCGCATAACAGACAGCCCTAAAACCGTCCATTCTCGGCGTGTGATACCTTTGCCGAAGCAAATATTGCCACTGCTTAAAAATCTGAAAAAGCGTTCGAAGTGTGAATATATCATAGCCGACGGCGATAAGCCCGTTTTCGTGCGCTCTTACCAACGAACGTTTGAACTTTTATTAAAGAAACTCGGTATTGAGCATAAGGGTTTTCATTCTCTTCGACATACCTTTGCCACTCGTGCGTTAGAGTGCGGAATGGACGTGAAAACGCTTTCCGAACTGCTCGGACACAAAAACGCAACGATTACACTTAACCGCTACGCTCACTCGCTACTCGAACACAAAACCGATATGATGAACAGGCTCGGAAAACTGCTTTGAAAACAATAAAAAATGTGCATCAAACAAAGTATTTGATGCACATTTTTATTTATTATATCAAATTTTATTGAAAAAATCAAGGTGTATTAACCACTCAAACTTAATTCTTTGTGCGATATTAAAATATTTGATGTACACCTATCGCAATTCTGTACACGGAATACTTTGTTTGATGTCCATTCTCATTACAAAAGGAGCATCAAATAATGAATGTGTTATCTCTCTTTTCGGGATGCGGCGGTATGGATATCGGTTTCGAGGGGGGCTTTGAATGTTTAAGAGATTCTATAAATGAAAACTTACACCCTGATTGGATTGAAAAAGAAAATGGAGATTGGGTTGTTGTAAAAAAAACAGGATTTGAAACAGTTTTTGCAAATGATATTAGACCTGATGCAAAGGCAGCTTGGGTATCTTTTTTCGGTAAAACCAAAAATAATGCTAATGCTATTTACCATATTGAAAGCATCGTTGACTTAGTTAAAAGAGCGAAAAACGGAGAAAAAGTTTTTCCCTCAAATATTGATGTTGTTACAGGAGGATTTCCTTGTCAAGATTTTTCTATTGCGGGAAAACGATTGGGCTTTAATTCAGAAAAAAGTCACGATGGAAAAAAACTTGAGGTTGGCGAGCCGTCAATAGAGAGTCGAGGACAACTTTATATGTGGATGCGTGAAGTTATAACAATAACTGAGCCGAAACTATTTGTTGCGGAAAACGTAAAGGGACTAACAAATCTCAATGATGTAAAAGAAATAATAGAACGCGATTTTGCAAAAGCAGGCGGAAACGGATACATTGTAGTTCCTGCCCAAGTTTTACACGCCGCAGATTATGGGGTTCCTCAATCACGGGAAAGGGTTATATTTTTTGGTTTTAAGAAGTCGGCATTAAAGCAAGGAGCGCTGAAAGCCTTAGAGAAAGAAAATATTCCTTTTGAATACAATCCTTATCCACCAAAAACACATGCCTATACTCTTGATAATAAATTACTTTTAACTCCTGTAACTTGCCGAAAAGCATTTATTGGTTTGACTGAACCGTCTGACTCACTTGATGCGTCACAAAAAATACATTCTAAGGCAAAGTTTATGGGCAAACATTGTCAAGGACAAGCAGAAATTAAAATGGATTCTATTGCACCTACCATACGTTCCGAACATCATGGAAATATAGAATTCAGAAGATTAAGTAAAGAACACGGCGGAATTATTCTGGACGAATTGAAAAATGGATTGTTGGAAAGAAGGTTGACAGTAAGAGAATGTGCAAGGATACAAACATTCCCTGATGATTATCAATTTATTTTAAAACGCACCGATGAAAATGTTGCTGTTTCTTCAAGCGATGCGTATAAAATCATAGGGAACGCTGTTCCTTGTGTATTGGCGTATAACATTGCAATGAATCTTACTGAAAAATGGAATTATTATTTTATTACCGATGATAAGCTATGATTATTTCTGAAAACAACAAGCCACATATTGAAGAATTTAAGTCCATAATGGAAAAAACGGATTTTATTCTCAATAGCGATGCTGCAAAAAAAGAAAAATATTATGCTGATAGGAATGGCACACAATTAGAGATAGATGTATACAATGCTATTCTTGAGGCGACCAGTAATACTGTGTTTGAAAATACGATACAGTTGGTTTCCGGTGCGTCATTTCCCGATATAGTAGCAAATAGATTTTTTGGAGTCGAAGTTAAAAGTACAAATAAAAATCATTGGCAGTCTATAGGTAGTAGTATATTAGAATCAACAAGAGATAAAAATGTAGAACGAATTTTTCTAACTTTTGGAAAACTCGGAAAGCCGATAGAATTCAAAAGTCGTCCATATGAAGAGTGTTTAGCAGGGATTTCAGTTACACACTATCCTCGCTATCAAATAAATATGGAATTAAAACCGGGTGAAACCATTTTTGACAAAATGGGAATTACATACGACGAATTACGCTCCATGGATAATCCTGTTACTCCCGTCGCAAAATACTATAAAAGCAAACTAAAAAGTGGGGAAAGCCTTTGGTGGGCTGCCGATGATAATATTGAAGAAAACGTGGCTCCAGCAACCGTAAAATTGTGGAGTGCATTATCTGCTGAAGCGAAAAACTATTATACCGTTCAAGGCTATGCTCTTTTCCCTGAAATATTGAGCGTTTCTAAAAATACAAAATATCAAAGATATGCCCTCTGGTTGGCTACGAATTGCGGGATAATCAACACAAATATCCGCGATCAATTTTCTGCTGGTGGGAAAAGGAATATAATTACAACGCAAGGAATTTTTGAAAAAATGCCTGCGGCTTTCTATCGTATAGCGCAATATAAGGATTTAATCATTGAAACGATTTTAACAACAAATGAAAAGATGTTAAAAGAGTTTTGGCAAACAAATTCGTTATCTGAAAATAGACTGTCTCAGTGGATACAACTTGTTGCATCTGCTGCTGAAGATAGTATCGGGTATATGACAACATATAAATTATTACATGCAATTTTTAACTGTTAAGAGTTACTCGACGGGAAATAATGCTAATGTATAGTCTATAGAATAAGAGTCAATAGCAATTTTTATCCGTAAATCGCCATATAGCGTTTCCGAATTTTAATAAAATACTCGTATACGGTAGATTGCGTTCGTGCTAAAATTCGTCCTATTTCGGGATAGCTAAGCCCTTTTATACGGCATTCCAAAGCAACGCGCATATTATCTGTCAAATTAAGGCTGTTTACGATTTTATCGTATTCGGTGTAATCTTGCTCGACTTCGTCTTGAATTTCGCAATACGGCTCGCTTACGGGCGTTAAAGCGTCAGGACTGACATTATAGCGCAAGTCGCTCGTCTTTCTGTTTATGAGTTTCATCATTTTTCTAACGCAAACAACTTCGATATTTATCGGCTTGCCTTTGTTTGTGTAACCGATAACGTCTTTCAAATATTCACCGTAATGTTCGCAAAGGAATAACGCACCTTCTTGCACCAAATCATAAGCCTCGCTAATCGTATGATTGACGTCGTGCTTGTGCATAATATCGACGTATAAATCTATATGCAGTTTTTGCATTCGTGCTCCCATATAACCTATCAGAAATTTTGTTTCCGAAATGGCTATCAGCTCTGCCATATCGAGTACGTTTTCGGGTGAAATTTTCTCTTTGAGAATTGCAAACGTGATTTCTTTTTTCATTTTCTTATGCCTCCGATTGTTGAATTGCCTTTTCGGCAACGAC
>CAYPZK010000071.1:0-4361 GCA_964415385.1 uncultured Bacteroidaceae bacterium | reverse complement strand
GTCATTTCGCTCGTATCTATTACGCTCGCAAACCTAATTTGTTTGAACGTACGTCCACAGAAAGTCGCGTCGGTCGCAACAAAATCTTCCGTTCCGGCAACGTATGTTTCGCCATCGAGCACAAGATTTTTTTGTCCGTCCGCAAGATTCAAAACCACATTTGCGGTCGAAACGTTATCGAAAGCGCCGCTTTCCACGCTTTCAAGCGGAGCAGTAAATTTTACTTCCGAAAGAGCGGCATATTCGCTAAACTTATGCGATTTAAAAGTCGTAACACCACTGCCGAAAGTGACGTTCGCCAACCTTGTACAACAATAAAATGCGCCTTCGTTTATTGTAATTTCTGCACTTTCAAAAATAACGATTGCTAAATTTTCGCACCAATCAAACGCCCTTGCCTCTACGTTGGTATTTGCTCCGATAAAAGTGACGCTCGTTAGTTTTTTGCAATACTCGAACGCCGACGTTTCTATTTCCGTTACTGTGCTCGGAATTTCAATCGAAACAAGTCCGCATTCACTAAAAGCATGGCCTTTGATGGTGGTAATCGACGAAGAAAAATTTACTGTTTTTAAAGAAATGCAATTCATAAACGTCGATTCGGGAATAGAATTAATACCTTTTCCGAACGTTACGCTTTCGAGAGATTCGCAATCGCAAAACAAACTCTCGCCGATACTCGTTACGGTATCGGGAAGTATAATCGAAGTAAGTCCACTCATTTCAAACGCTTGCTTTTCAATAGTCGTGATTTGTTCGGGAACGGTTATGCTTTTAAGTTCAAGACAAGACTTGAACATTCCTATCCAAATGGTCGTTATTTCGCTACCGAATGTTACGCTTTGCAGTCCGCTGCCGGCAAACGCACCGTATTCAACCGACTTTATGTTATTAGGAATATCGATATTCGTAAACTTTTCACAACCCACAAACGCGTATTTCGCGATAGTTTCGACGCTCGAACCAAGCGAAATTATTTCTATCGACGTGCACGCGGCGAACGCATATTGACCGATTGTTTTCACACCGTCGCCAAATGTAATGCTTTTGAGTTGCGTACATTCCGCAAATGCCATTTGAGGAATGGTTTCTGCGCCCGTAATTGTTAGATTAACCGAGCCGTCTTTTGCGGTCGCTATGCCGTTTTTGATAACGGCAAACATGTCGCTCCCTGCATCCGAGGCGAATTTCACCGAGATATTCGTTTTACCCGCAACAATCGCCTCACTCAATTTAGTCTGCAAAACTTCCGCCGTCATTTCGGAGGCATCTATCTCCGTCGGCGCGACGACAATTCTTTTAAACGTACTTCCGCAGAACTCCGTTCCGTCCGTAAAGTCATCGTTGGCTGCCTTGTAAGTGTTTGCTTCGGTGTCAAATTCCAGTGCCTTTTGTCCAACGGCAAGATACAACGTAACGTTTTCCGTAGCGAGATTATATGTAGGAACATTCGCCTTTGCGTCATAGAAAGTGTTGTTTACGACTTCCGTAATGGGCGAAAGGAAGGTGATTTCCGTCAAAGAAGTACAAGCAAAGAAAAGATTGTCACTAAGCTTTGTTACGCCTTTGCCGAACGTAATACTCTTAAGCTCCGCGCTGCCAAAAAAGGCTTGTTTCCCAACGCTCGTTACGCTATCGGGAATCACAAGGCTTTCGACCTGAGTAGATTGGAACGCATAGTCACCTATCGTCTTTAAGCCGCTCGGAAGCGCAATACTCTTTAGCGCAGTTCCGCAAAAAGCGTTTGCAGGAATCGTTTCGATGTTATCCGACAAAACGACAGTTTTCAACTTTAAACAATAACCGAATATATAAGCGCCGATCTCTGTAACGCTATTCGGGAGCGTTATGCTTTCAATCGCCGTCATATCAAATGCGCCCTCGCCGATGGTTGTAACCTTGTCGCTGAGCTTTATTTCCGCAAGCTCGTCGCAAGCCCAAAAGGCTCTGTCGCCTATTTCGATAACGTCCGTTTCAATAACCGCCAAAGTCATATAACGGTTATGAGCAAATGCGTAGGCGCCGATTTGCTTTACACCCTTGCCAAGCGTAATGCTGCCCAATTGCGCGCACATTTCAAATGCCTTAGGCGAAATGGTTTCCGCTCCCGTAATGGTGAGATTGACCGAGCCGTCTTTTGCGGTCGCTATGCCGTTTTTGATAACGGCAAACACGTCGCGCCCCGCATCCGACGCAAGGGCAAGCGTTATATCTACGCTATCTTTTGTGCCGTCGCCAACAATGGTTTGCAAAATCGTTTCAAGGCTGGCACCACAATCACTGCATTTGACCGTTTCGCCACTTGCAAAAGTGTGAGTGCCTTTATCTTTCGTTTCAGTACAACCCGTATGAGTACAAACTTTCCAATGTTCGTTTTCATCACTTTCCCATGAATACTCGTGCCCAAGCGCGGTAATTTCCTGCTTAGTGTTATGGTCGCAACGCGAGCATTGTTCGTAAGCTCCCCAACCTGCATCTTCGCAAGTAGGCGCTTGTGCGTTGACGGCTTGCATATCGTGACCGAGCGCGGCTATGCTTTCATTTTGAGTTTCGTTGCACTTCAAGCAAGCGCGCGATTGCTCGCCGGCAGCTTCACAAGTGGCTGCGGTTGTTACTGTCCATTCGCCGTACTCGTGCTTACACTCTTTATTGCAGGCGCAAAGCCCCAGTGCCACGCAAACGACCAATAGAACGGTCAAAAGTATAGTTGTTATTTTTCTCATAAATACTCCTTATTCATTATTATTTTCAAGCTCGGCAAGCATGCCGTCTATTATTTGCTTTGCCAATGCCGCAAAGTCGAATTGCGACACAAACGCTATTGCTTGCTTTATCTTTTCTTCAGGAACGTGGTACAGCAAAAGCGTGGCTTCAATAAAGCCTTTAACCTTTCTATCCATGGTGAAGTACATATCGCAGGGCACGGACATATAGTTGCGCATAACGCCTGCAGAGGCAATCTCGCGTTCGTAAAAATCCTTCGTCTGCCAAGTTGGCAAAGTGTCATTGAATATGTTTTCCAGCTTTTCCGTTATCATATGGTAGATAATCTCCGACGAGTTAGGGAGTGAATACGCCACGTTATACAGCTTACGCACGTTTTCGTTGGACTCTGCCATGTACAGCTGCAAGGTTGTTTCTGCGGCGTAAAACAATATTTTATCGTCGGTTTTGCCTTGCAAAAACTTCTCTGTAAACGCAAACTGCCCTTCCAAAACATACTTTACCAGCTCGCACACGACGGATTCCTTAGTTCTAAATACATAAGTAACCGTTCCACTACTCAAGTTTGCCTCTGCCGTTATTTTACGAATGGTTGCCTGATCGTAGCCTTCCGTCAAAAACATTCTCGCAGCAATATGCAACACCTTTGCCTTTATGGCTTTTAAATCATATCCTTTTTTAGTCATATACCTCCTCCTACCGAAACATAAAAGTTTCAGAACGCGTTCTAAATTGGATACATTATACCATGAACGCACGGTAATTGCAATCAAAAAAACACGAATTGTACCTTTTTTTGCAAATAACCAAACCAATCTTTTTGCGTTAAACCTTTGTTTTGAATGGCAAAATTATGGCAAGCTAAAGTTGAAGCGAAAAAGCGTTTGGGTAAAGCCAAGCTTACTAATAAACTTGACCTTATAGAAATAGTCAAATCTTGAACGACAATTTTTCTCGTTTACTTCCGATTATATCTGTGCTACAACGGCACCACGAAAGGCTATAAAAAACGGAAACCTCTTAAACCAATGAAAAAAGGGTTCGAATCCCACCCGATATTCGAAAGAGATTTGAACCCATAAGAAATAATGCAAAAAAGTGCCATAAAATAAAGAAAGTACCCATCTGAACTTTGTGGGTTCAGTTGGGTACCACTTGGCGGGACAGCGGTAGTTGCGTTTGAACTTTTGTTAGATTATCTACCGCCGAGTTATTATCTTCGAGCGTTATCGTTTCAATATCTTTACCGCCACGGATATTGAAGTAAACTACTGTGTTATCGTCGCTGACGAATACTTGGCTTACAAGATGGTCTATTATCTGTTTTTGGTAATCCTTGTCGTTGACATCGCCCTTTAACAGTTCTTCTACAAACGCAAGCAAATCTTGTTTTGTGAGCCTATAACCGCGCTCTAATTCTAACTGTGCCTTTTGCGTTTCAAGATCGTTAAGCAAAACTTCGTATTCGCACATTTTCGTTTCTATCGAATTTTGCAAAAGCGCGCTTTTCGCTTTTACAAATGCGTCGGTCAGTTCTTCGACCTCTTTCCGTATCTTCGCAATTTTAGCGTTTATGCTTTTTAAGTTTTGTTCGTCGGTGCGTTTATCGTAATAGGCAAGCACGTCGTTTACCGCCG
>CAYPZK010000070.1:0-4500 GCA_964415385.1 uncultured Bacteroidaceae bacterium | reverse complement strand
ATGAAGACTATTGCATAAGGCACGCCCTCTGCATCTGCGAGGAGACGGCGGAGCAATTCGTCCATTACAAGGACAGGCAGTTGGAGCAGGCCATCGAGAACGGGGACGCATAAGGACATGACCGTATGGCAATAAGAAAGAACACCAATCCAAGGCAGATGGACCTGCAGCCGGAGATGCGCGACCTGCTCATGCGCAACGGTATGCAAGCCCATGTCGTGAGCAACGGCGGCGGATACCAGCTCGTCGTGCAGGGACACGACAGCCCGTTGCTCACATACAGCATCACGGAAAAGCAGATGCTGGCCCTGACCGACTGGGGCACCAACCACGCCAACAAGACCGCCTACAACACCTTCACGGAAATCGTGGGTAATGACTTCCATCTGCCCAAGAACTTCGTACATGCCCGCAACGCCAACGGACGTGTGGCGATGGGGCTGCACGGCTACCGCATAGGCGTTGGCGAGTACGGGAGGACAGGACGTGTAGGGATGCCTCCGCCCTTCTTGGGCTGGACGCCCCGCAGCCAGGACGGTTTCCATCTCCGCAGGGTTGGCGGCAGGCTTTTCTTCCCCGAAGCGCCAATTGTGCCGGAGCGTTGGGACGGGCGGATGAAGCCCGGCGAGTTGCAGAGCGGCGGTTATGGCTTCTACTATAAAGGCCAGCAACAGAGTTATACTATCCAGCAGCAGGATGTGTTGAAAGACCTGGAAGGTGTAATAACGCCTGTTGCCGGCAGACCAAGAAGTACGGAGCCTGCCAAGCCATACAATGAGTTGATTACCTCTTCGGTCTATTTCTCCAACGAAAAGTGGCAGGAGTGCCTGGCCTCTCACGGCATCATCGTGGACGCGGAGAAGAAAACGCTGACCATCCAGTCGGGCAGCGTCAGCGCCGACATGGTGTATGACCTCACGGAAGAGGAATTGAGGAAGCTCACCTCCAATTCCATCAAGGAAGTACCGGTAGCGCAGCGTATAGAGGTGCTGAACGGAGTCATCAAAGACGACTTTGCCGACAAGGTGACGATGGACATGCTGAACGGCAGGGAACGCATAGACCTGCACCTGCATCCTGAGATAGAGAAAGAGTTGCAGAAACGGCAGAGACAGGAGGAAGAACGCCTGACGCCGTTGGAAGAAGAGACAGCCGCAAGGGAAATGCCGCGAGGCGACGCCATGGTGCATGGCGAAGACCTCGACATGCTCAACGAGAACAAAGGCTGGTACAGGGAGGGAGCGCATGGCAGGGAGGTGGAAGTCGGCGACATCTTCGTGGAGAAAGTGCCTTCGGAGGAAGGACAGGCGAAAGGCGAGGCTAAATATCGCATGACAGCCATCATCAACGGAGAAGCCGTCACGCACGAAATCAAACAGAAAGACTATGACAAGTTCCTTGCGGTGGACGACTACCACCGCATGAAACTTTTTTCCAAGATATTCAACGAGGTGGACTTGAAGAACCGTCCCGAGGCCAAGTCTGGGCTTGGGACAAAGATACTCGCCGCATTGACCGCCGGTGCCGCCGTTACAGCGGAGATGGCGCATGACATAGGGCATCATCGCCGTCCCGCCCCGGAATTCTACACGGAGCGCCATGACGCGCCCCGCCCCTACTTCAAGCCGGGAGTGGACTCCCCACAGGAGATAGCGGCGAGGAATTTTGAGGCGCATGCCAACCAAGTGGCGACGGAGATTAGACGAGGTTACTGATTCTGACGCGCGATTAAAAGGATTGACTATGAGCAATGAACTGACATACGACGATTTCCTGCGCGGGCTGGACATACAGGACGTACTGTTGGACGCGGGCTACCGCCTGAACAGGCGCGACGGCTTGCGCTATCCGTCGTATGTCCGTTTGGACAGCGACGGCAGGCGGGTTCGCGGCGACAAGTTCATCGTCACGCAGAACGGCAAGTGCTGCTTCCAGCCGCCACAGCAGAAAGTGTACAATGTCATCTCCTTCATCAAGGAGCATCCCGAGCTGTTCCCCGAGAACAGGGCTGGCATGTCCGCGGACAGGCTTGTGAACCTCGTCTGCAACCGCCTGCTCAACCATCCCATTGAGGACAGGCCGTCCAAAATCGCCGAACCGAAAAGGGACGCCAAGCCTTTCTCGCTGAAAGACTACGACATCCACAAGTTCAACCCGCAGGACAGGGAGACGCAGAAGCGTTTTTATCCCTTCTTCAAATACAGGGGCATCGACCTCTATACGCAGTATGCCTTCCACAGGCATTTCTGCCTGGCGACCAAACACCGCACGGACGGGCTCAGCTTTGCCAACCTCTCCTTCCCGCTTGTCCTGCCCACGGACTTGGGCAAGACTGTCGGTCTTGAGGAGCGAGGCAGACCCAAGATGGACGGCAGTGGCGGCTACAAGGGCAAGGCGGAAGGCAGCAACAGCAGCGAGGGACTGTGGATAGCCAACCTGACAGGCAGGCCATTGGAACAAGTTGGTGAGATACTGTGGTTCGAGAGTGCCTACGATGCCATGTCAGAGTATCAGATAAACCCTGTGAAAACAGTGTTTGTGTCTACGGGCGGCACGCCGACGGAAGGACAGATGAGAGGGTTGTTGGCCGTCACACCCCAAGCCCGCCACTATCTGGGCTTTGACAAGGACGACGCCGGACGGCAGTTCGTGGCTAATTTCAGGAAGGTGGCGGAAACCATGGGCTTTCGTGACGAGAACGTACGCCCCTACCATCCTTTGGGCTGCTACAAGGACTGGAACGACGCGCTGCTCAACAAGAAGTCCGCCGACCTTATAGGCAAGGGAGAGGCCGACAACTTCGACTATGCCGAGTTCATCGCCACCGGCAAGGCAGGGAAAGAGAATCAAAAAACGGAATACAGGCATCGGTAAGACATGAGACAAGACCATCAGGAGACCATCACGCTACGCCCGAGCACATGGCAGTTCGCCGTCAACGAGCTGCCCATGCTGTCGCTGTGCGTATGCGCGTTTGCCGTTGGTGGCTTGCCTCACACGGTAATAGGAAAGACAGCCCTTGCCATAGCGGGATTTCTTTCCCTCTGTTTGCTTTACCGTTTTGTCTATATAAGGAGCATCCACTACCATATAGGAAGTGAGCAGCTCGTCTGCGAGCATGGCGTGTTCCATCGTAGCGTGGACTATATGGAACTGTACCGTGTGGTGGACTTTGCGGAGCATCAGACCCTGGCGCAACGGATTTGCGGACTGAAAAGCGTAACGATATTCTCCATGGACAAAAGCACGCCACGACTGGAGCTTGTCGGCATGGTGAATAAGCGGGACATCGTCTCACATATCCGCTGGCGAGTGGAAACAAACAAAAGGATAAAGGGAGTTTATGAGATTACGAATAGATAAGGTTCTGATTGTACTAATTGCCATGGCGTTCGCCGTGCAGTCGGCGCACGCCCAAGCCGTGACCGCCAATCCTTTGGAATGGATGGCATTGGCCGAGGGCAATGAGGCCATCAACGGCGAGATAGAAAAGGAAATCAAAGGGCAGGCCAAGACCGCCATGCTGCAGAACACCATCGCGGCCGAGTTTACCAAGATACATGAATGGGAGAAGATGTACAACAGCTATCTGAAGACCGCCAGCGGCTATGCCTCTTCCCTAAAAGCCTGCACCCACCTGTATGACGACGGCGTGCGGATTTTCATAACATTGGGCAAGCTGCGCAAGGCAATCTCTGAGAATCCGCAGGGGATCGCGGCCACCATGTCGATGAACAACCTTTATATCGAGACAGCCACAGAGCTGGTGTCCGTCTTCACCCTGTTGAAGGATGCCGTAGCCGAGGGAGGGACGGAGAACATGCTGACGGGAGCGGAAAGGAGCAAGACGTTGTGGGCATTGAACGACAAGCTGGGCGGTTTCAGCAAGAAGCTGCACCGTCTGTACCTCTCCATCCGCTATTACACGATGAGCGACGTATGGAACAGCGTCACCGCAGGCATGACAGACTGCGGCAACGGCGAGATAGCAACGCAGGCCCTTGGCAGGTGGCGCAGGGCGGCGGCAATTTCTCGGAATGATTAACAATGAAATATAGAGAAAGAACATGAGACATTGTATTCTTTGTGCCATAATCATGCTGATGTCATCCTTTGCGGGAGTGCGGGCGCAGAACGACCCGACTCTTGCAGGGATGATTTTGGCGTACACCGAAAAGGCGGAAAAGGAGTTGGAGAACCAGGAGAAAGTCATGCTCCTGCAATCCACCGGACATATATGGACGAAAGAAGAAACGCAGGCCGTCACCGACCTGCAACGCGAGTTCAACAGCTATCTGGACTCCTTCCGTTCCATTGTTTGCTATGCCGCCCAGATATACGGATTCTATCACGAGATTGGACAGCTCACCGACAACATGGGCGGTCTGGTCCGCCAGCTCGACGCACACCCTGC
Organism: uncultured Bacteroidaceae bacterium; assembly: GCA_964415385.1. Classification (GTDB taxonomy): domain Bacteria; phylum Bacteroidota; class Bacteroidia; order Bacteroidales; family Bacteroidaceae; genus UBA3839. Next base: position 86 of record CAYPZK010000070.1, on the reverse strand, counting down.
CAACGGACTCGCCGTCGCCTTGTCCGCACGGCGCAACAAGATATACAGGGAACTGATTATCAACAGCGTCGAGATTGTCAACGATG
>CAYPZK010000069.1:0-4527 GCA_964415385.1 uncultured Bacteroidaceae bacterium | reverse complement strand
TTCGACGGGTGCTGAAAAAGGATGGCGTGCTAATTGCTCCGACCTTTACCCATGCCGGTAACGACTTCCGTGGAAATGTCAAAGCGTTTCTCATGAAGCTGGTGGGTTTCCGTCAGTATAGCAAATGGTCAAGCGAAAGTTACTTGGATTTCCTGTGGGAGCATGGCTGGACAGTGCGAAAAAGCGAAGTACTGAAAGCCAGTTTCCCACTGACTTATGTGGAATGCGTGAAAGGAGAATCATTATGAAACCAAATTATAAGAACTGGGTTCCGAAAAATCTGATCGTCGGCATGGGGTTGGCCACGGTGGTGTCACTTTCGGCATTTATCGTTTTTGGCGTTTGCGGACTTTGGGTGACGCAGACATGGCGGATCATCCTTGGCATTTTGTTTGCCGTTGCTGCCTTGGGCTGTGGGAAAACGCTGCAATGGAGTATCACGGCTTACAATGCGTTTTCCTATGATGGCAAGCGGCAGCTCTCACGGAAAATCATTGAGGGAACTGCAAAATATATCACCCTGCCCGACGGCGGCGTGGGGCTGGATGTTGGCTGTGGCAGCGGTGCGTTGACCATTGCCTGTGCAAAACGAAATCCGCAGGGACGCATGGTGGGCGTTGACCGCTGGGGTAAGGATTATGCAGAGTTCAGTCTGCCTCTCTGCCAAAGTAATGCGAAAGCCGAGGGTGTCAGCAACACGGAGTTTCAAAAGGGTGATGCCACCAAACTGCCATTTGCCAATGAGACCTTCGATGCAGTCACAAGCAACTATGTTTACCACAACATTACAGGTGCAGACAAACAGGAACTTTTGCTGGAAACGCTGCGTGTCCTGAAAAAAGGCGGCACCTTTGCCATCCATGATTTGATGGGCAAAAACCGCTATGGCGACATGGAGACATTCTGCAAAAAACTGCGGGACATGGGCTACGCAGAGGTTCGCATGATCGACACCACAAATGGAATGTTTATGACGAAAAAAGAAGCCAAACGGCTGATGCTGCAAGGGTCAACGCTCTTGGTTGGGAGGAAATAGGATGTCATTCTTTGAGAACACCAGAAAGCCAGAGGGCTTCGGCGGAAAAATCATGGTAGCCATGATGAACAACGGTCACAGCAAACTGGCAGACTGGGGAATGTCCTTTCTTGATCTGCCTGTGGATGCTTCTGTTTTGGACTGCGGTTGCGGCGGCGGTGCGAATCTTCGCAAGCTGCTGAAACGCTGCCCGAATGGAACTGTGACAGGAATTGATTATTCCTACGTCAGCGTGGAGAAGTCCCGGAAACTGAACGCAAAGGCAATCACCGATAATCGTTGTTGTGTGCTGGAGGCCAGTGTTGCGGAACAGCCTTTTGAAGATGAACAATTTGATGTAGTCACTGCCTTTGAAACCGTCTATTTCTGGCCTGGGTTAGTGGATTGTTTTCGTGAAGTGTATGTGGCAGGTGGCTTGATGAACTGAATAAATGAAATCCAATACAACGGGAATCCCCCAATCGGATGTTCTCAAAACGAGAGCTTCGGTTGGGGGATTTTTTGCGTATTCTTGATTGTTGCGAAATTGTTTACAATTCTGGCACAGTTTTTTGGTTGTTCCTACTTGACAAATAGGAGGGCCCCGCGGCGTTATATGATTATATATATGGTGATACGATTGATGAGCCTGATGAGTATGAAAAATTGGTCTTACCCACGCGTAAAGAACTCGAGGCATATTATCCTTCGCATATGAGTGCCAAACTGGACGTAACAATAATTTGGTGGACATTGATCTGTTTGGTCAATACTGCCGTTGGAAAAACGTCAGAAAAAATACTTCCAAGATTATTGTCGTTTGTCGTTTGTGCGGAGAATGCTAAATCCCAACAGGAGTATACGAATGTTTAGGGTGATCTTGGTGACGGGAGCAGCCGGAATGATTGGAACCGGGTTGGTAAAGGAATTGGTAGAGTCGGGAAAACACGTCATAGGGCTCGATTGCAAAGCAAGTAGTTTCAAAAGCGATAGTTATGTCCACATCATTGCTGATCTGTTAGATAAAGAATGCGTGGAGGGCATCTTTGCTTCTTATGACATCGAGCGTGTAATACATCTTGCAGCTCTTGCCCACACGGCGGGGATCAAGAATCTTTCTTATAATACTTATTACGAAATCAATGTGAGTGGAGCCGAAAACATTTTTTCGTGTGCCGGAAAAATAGATATACCGGTTCTGTTTACCAGTACTGTTGATGTATACGGCTTTGTAAAGGGAGTGGCTACAGAACAAACTGTACCGAAGCCAGTAACAGATTACGGAAAAACAAAATATCTTGCCGAGCGAAGCTTAAAACAATTATGCGATTACTATGACATTTTTCGCTTTGCGCCAGTATACTCTGACGATGTTAAACGAGACATTCAAAAAAGGTATTATTTGAAATATCCGAACTGGGCGTATCGCATCGGAAAGGGAATGGATTGCGAATTCTTATATATCGATACTGCAATAAAATATATGATTGACTGGTGTCAAAAAGATCCGACAAATAAAGTGTTCAACATCAAGGATTCCGATGTGATCAATACGGCAGATTGTATATTGGAAGAACGCTCCCGGGACAGAGCAAAACACGTGGTTCGGTTCCCTTCGTGGATAACAAAATGCGGTTTCCATGTGATTTACTGCCTTACCGGAAAAAACAAATATACATATCTATTGAACAAAGCGGTATATCCGCTTAGAACGGAGTGATAGGATGAATTTTAGCGGAATAAGAGTTTTGGTACTTGATGGGTATGGTCGGCAAATTCCCAGCGTCCTTCAGCAACTACACGAGCTTGGATGTATAATAACGACTGTAAGTTGTTCAAAATGTGATCCGGGTTATGCTTCAAGATATCCATCGAAAAAGATCCTTTCTCCGAAATTCGCCGGTGGAGGTGAGGTGATGGAAAAGCTCATCGATGCCGAAATATGTTCAGGTTGCTACGATGCTGTGATTCCAATCCTCGAATTATCTACGGAGTATATTGTCAAGAACTCGGACAAATACAGCAGGTACGTAAAAATCGCCGCAGCTCCTACTGTCAAGTATTTTTCGCAAATTCGTCTCTGTGAAAATGAAGTATTGCGCTGCCAAGCCCCGCTTATTTGCCCCGTAGCGTATCCCGGTGGTGTTGTCAAGGGTGCCGCGTCAGCGGCATTCATCGGAGTGACCGATAACGGTCACGGAGACCCTTGACAAGGACGCCGGGATATGCTACCTCACGCTGTCTCGGTCTCGCTGATACCGTCGGTCAGATATTTCATGCAAAGATACCGCTTTGTGCCCCACTCCTTTCCCGAAACATACCGCAGTCTGGCGCAGACCAGCATCAGAGCAGACTTTCCGTCCGGAAATGTACCAACGACCCTCGTCCTGCGCCGTATCTCACGATTCATCCGTTCGATGACATTGTTCGTCCGGATCTTCAGCCAATGCTGCGATGGAAAATCCATATATGTCAATGTTTCTTCAATGCCGTCCTCCACCTTTTTGGCCGCCTCGTTCAGACGCATGGAGCGCAACTTTTCCACGACATCCCGCGCCTTTTTCCGGGCTGCCTCTTTGCTTTCCTGCGCGTGGATCGCTTTGAGCATTCTGGACACCTCGCTCATATGTTTTTTGGGTGTCACCGAGAAAACATTGCGATAGAAATGCACGGTGCAGCGCTGATATTTTGCCTCCGGAAACACCTCTGCAACGGCGTTGCACATACCGAGGCATTTGTCCCCGACCACGAGCTTTACACCGTCCAGACCGCGTTCTTTCAGCCATACAAGGAAGTTTTTCCAGCTTTCGGCATCCTCCTTCATGCCTTCTGCCGCACCGATGACCTCGCGGTAACCCTCCTCGTCTACGCCGATGGCGATCAATGAGCGGTATCGCCGCCGGGAAAGCTCGGTCGAGGAGGCTTTGATCGAAATGTACCTTGCCGGAGTTTCGGTGCGCTGCGTGGAGGACATTTCGGAAGCTCCGTGGGGGAGCCGGGTTCGGCATCCACCATCAGCGAGTTGAATCAAAAAACCTATGATACGGGGCAAATAAGCGGGGCTTGGCAGCCCCCTCGCCGGGCTTCCCAGCGCAATACTTCATTTTCACAGAGACGAATTTGCGAAAAATACTTGACAGTAGGGCCTGCGTTTTCCGGCTGCACCGGCCTGACCAACATCACCTTTGAGGGGACTCTGGCACAGTGGCAAGCACTCGGTGTGGATGTGTCGTGCATTGTCCGCTGCACCGACGGAGACATTCAGGAATGACCCACTTTGCAAAGAGGGCGGACATATCCGCCCTCTTTCTCTGCATATTTCGCTGTTCCTATTCCCTACCCGTTATTCCGCCTCCCGCAGCGGCCTCCGCTCTCGGTGCGGGAGGGGCAGTCGCTGTCGTAGGCGGGGTTGCAGGCGTAGAAGTTGCGCCCGTCCAGCGACTCCTGCGTGATGCGCAGGGCATCACCGAAACGGGAAGATACAAGTAAACTTCTCCTTAAAAATGACGCTC
>CAYPZK010000068.1:0-4688 GCA_964415385.1 uncultured Bacteroidaceae bacterium | reverse complement strand
TGCATATATATGATGTTGCTTGCGATATATTGCGTCATGTTATCCATTTTTCGAACATCATAGTTTTGTAGTGTTTCAAAGCCATGCTCTTCGAGCTGTTCAAATGTTAGTAATTCAATCAAATCCTTATTTTTAAACTGAATATTTACCATCTCGTGTGCTAGTATATTACGCATATTCAGCAATCGAATCACACAATCATAAAAAGTAAAAACCGTCGTTGTGTGGTGTATAGATGGTACATCAAAATTAAACGCTTCTAGACAAGGAGTCTTTTTGAGGATTTTTATGATTTGATTGGTTGTAAGTTCTTTGAAAAGATCATTTTCTTTATACTTTACAATGGTTAATTTTACCGACTCTTCTTCAGCATCAATAAATGTACCGATTCGTCCACCATTGTAGAAGTAAAGTTGCTGTATGACTTTTTGTGGCAACGAGGGGACGCTCTTCTCGAATATTCCCCTGATCATCTGTTCAAGCTGATTATATTCATTAAGAAATTCATAAATCATTAGAGACTTAATTTGAACAGATAGTGTATCCTGATCTATGCCTTTCATACCATTCATTTTATTTCTCCATTAGTAATTGCTTTACTCTGCAAAGTCGCTCATTTACATTGCTTGTAGTTGCAGGTGATTTTTCGAGAGTCTTCATTACTAACGTATCAGTGAAAACGCTCTCTAAATCAACAATTTTCTTTTCTTCACTAATCAAGTCAACAAAAGGAATCAAGGAATCAATTACATAATCAGCGTTAGGAATACCACTATATAAACTCTTCAATCTAAGTGTTGTATGCAACAAAAGAAGGAGCTTTTCCTTAGGGATAGAAATATTCCCTTTTTGTATATCTTGCAGTACGTTGTTAATCATATCACGAGGTCTGGAATTATATCCCTCAACAACGCAACTGTCAGCATTTGAGCGTAAGTAGAATGCAAGAGATCTATAAAAGCGCCCATAATCCTCATACCTCTTGATATCGTTAGAGGTAAAGACAGACCCATAAAATTCCTTGTTTGTTTTCTGCTGATTGTCAACAAAATCGGTAATCCAACTGGTAGTTTTGGATTTATATATAGCTCTTCTGATTTCATTAACTTTCAGCTTTTCAGCGCCACGGTTTAATCGTGCAAAGATATCATACTTTGTAAATTCAGGAGAGTTGGCCGTAATGACATAAATATCGAGTATGGATGACAACATTTGAGATGTTTTTTCAGGTTCAATTTCACGGATTTCAGAAAATGTCTTACCTCCGAAAATATCAGCATAATACTCAAGATTGCGTTCACTTAGCCTAAGTGCTCCTGTAATGAACTCCATAATGGCGGTCAAACGCTGTTTGCCATCAACCACTTCATATTTTGTTTCATCGAGAATGTCCTCACCAGGTATTTCGACAACATAAATCGGAGGAATCATAATCTCCATATAGAGGGATTCAATGAACGCCGTCTTTTTATCAACGCCCCAAATTGCACGTCGTTGATAGTCGGGATCAAGAATCAGTTTTCTATCTTTGATTTTCTGGTATATCTCGGCAATAGACCATGTTTGGCGAACGATTTTTGTTTTCTGGAGCAAATTTCTTTTTTCCACAAATTCATTCTCAACAATTTCTTTTTGCTCTTGCTCGATTTCGGTGTTTTCGGCCAGCTGAAGACGCTCATCTTCCTGTGGTTCGGTTTCTATTAGTGTCGAAGTTTGAACTATTTCCATGTTTTCCATCACAACGCCTCCTTAGCTTTCTTTGTATGGCAACGATTTGATATATTCTCGCATGTATTCCCAGTCTGGAACATATTCACAATTTTGCATTTTTGCAGGCAAAAGAATCGTTGATTTAACCATTCTTTCAGGACGCCATTTGCGGCCATATGCCCAACGGTACTTGTCCATTTCAATTACTGTTGCTACAAACATGGCAATGTACATATCAAATGTGCCGTTTAAAATATACAACGGATTAACATCGTGGCTACATGTAAATTCTATCGGTTGGTAAAATGCACAACCTACGGATCCATTATTCGTTACACACAATGCATTGCCATCAAAAATCTTTTCTTCAATTCCGACATTATTGTCATCACCTGTCTTGGACGCAACTTCAATATCCTCAATCGAATAGTATTCTGTAACACCATTGCAGCGTTCTGTTGCTCCTAAGAAAGGAATCTCGCCAGGGCCAGTATGCTCAGGTTTTTTATTATAGAATCCCTTTTTTACATCAAATATTTTAGAATATACAAATTCTTTCCAATTCGATGTTTCAATCTTTTGACTATTGCCCTTTCTATTCAGGAGAAATTTAAAGTAATCCATAACATACTTAGCATCTGCTACAAAACGATCATCAAAAGGCTTGCCAATGCTGACCAAATAGGAGAAATAGCCATTGATAGTATTAACAAAATCGGAATCAGAAAGAACCGAATAGTCCGTATCCATATAGGCTTCACATACCCATTCATCGGATGCATCAATCATATGAGTTGCGGAACGGCCTGGTTTCTCCTTTCGGTTTCGATACAAATTAATCCATTCCGTTTCAATATCTGCCCAACGGCTCTTTTTGCTAACAGGATCCATCTGCTCAATACGCCCAATGTTCTTTTTCTTTTTGAAGCCATCATCTTTGTAGTATCCGAAAAAAGTGTTGGGTGTGGAAACATCAGAATGTTTCTTTCCAATTTTGAACACCATGCAACAAGATTGAACAGTAGCACCGGGATGGAAAATATCATTAGGTAGAGTAAACACCGCATCAAGCGTATTCTCCTCAAGAATTTCCTCTTTGATTTCCTTGATAACGCCTTTAGTACCAATCGCACATGCAATAGGAAGTAGTACCGCCAGTGTTGCCTGATGATTGATGGAATTGAGAACATCTGCAATATATTTTACAAAATAAAAACCTTTAGACGGATCTTCCTTTTTGTCTTTAGGCCAAGTATTTACATAGCTTGCTGGAAGATGAATTCGCTGTCCATTGTACGGTGGGTTCATCAAAATAATATTGGGTTTAGCTTCTTTGATCCAATCAGTTAAAGCAAAGCAACTGCCTTGTCTAATGTTGGAGTTACCATCTGAGTGAATCAGCATATTCGTAGTTGCAAGGCCATAAACATTTTCATCAAATTCGATACCAAATATCTGATGTTTTTTGATTTTTTCTTGTTCGGTAGCAGTAGCACAGTCATCTAATGCCTGAGTCATAGCACGCACCAAGAAAGACCCGCTACCACAACACGGATCGAGAATAATAGAGTGCTTGTTCACCCCTGTTATTTTGGCCATAAAATCCGTAATGTGATCAGGGGTAAATGCCTGATTTTTATCTGATTTTCCAACGTATTTATTGAATGTAACAAAGAAAAGATTTAGTAAATCCTGACCAGATGTACTTTTGTCATTGATAAAAGGTAAAATATTGTCTTCGATAAATTTCAATATTTCTCTAAACGCAGCAACACTAAGCTGTCGAATATATTGGTCTCCCAGAACATTTCTGTTTAGCAAAGCAAGTTTTTCAGCTTTGTTGATGTCAGAATTAAGCAGATCCTCAAGGACTTCTTTGATCCTTGCTCGAATTTGAGCAGCTGTTAGAGTAGGTGTAGCATAATCCAAGTTGTTTTTTAGTGCCAGAAGGCAGGTGCCTATAAATTGGCTTCTCAATTTCTCTGGAACACTATGGCGATGCAACATTTCGTTTAGTTTATAGGTATTTTGCATTACCTTTTCTTTGTCGTTGATTTTGGAAGTATAAAAATCAACATACTCATCCATTGTACGTAAGGCGGATTCTTTAGGCATTAAATCACTATCAGAAACAACACCGCGCCACACCTTGATATTATCATTGGTTGTGTTTGCCAAAATGGCAATGGTTTTATTGCCGGTCAGAACTTTTTCATATTCGACATAAGCTGAAAGCTGTTCCTCATCTGCCTTTGAATAGTTCTGTTTTGTTTCAATTAATACAGTAATATTGTCTTTGATAAAACGAATATCAAGCTTCTCAAATGCACGACCTGTACTATTTCGGATTGGTATAAAAGGAAGTGCTACTTGGGAAAATGCCTTTTTATAACTAAATTCATCGTTTTCTATGTTACTTGTAAGATATGCCCTGCCAACAGTAGAAATCATATCTGTTCTTATCATTTTAGTCACCCTATTTTTTATATAAAAGTTATAGTTAGTTCCTGAATCGTTCAAAGGTTATGAAAATTGGCTATTTCGAGTTTCCAACGCCAAGCCAATTAGTCGATCTGCCTGGTCTGCCATGAACAAAGGAATATTTAGCACATCATCATCCAGTTTCAGATTATCAAGTGAGAATCGCACACGGATTTTCACTTTATCTGGGAACAGTTCCTTGAATTTTTTAAGACTCTTACTGGATGTGTTAGCCTCGGACTTGACTTCAACAGGGAAAATATCATTCTCTCGTTGAATTAAAAAATCTACTTCATAAGGGGGATTGTTCTGTGTCCAGTAACGAGGAACGACTTCAAATTGTGTCACCAAAGACTGCAATACAAAGTTTTCTGTCAATGCGCCCTTGAACTCAGTGAATAATCGGTTTCCCTCACCAAATGCAGTTGGTGCTAACTGTGCCAGACGGCGGAGTAGCCCCACATCTACAAGATAAATCTTAAATGCAGACAGGTCAT
>CAYPZK010000067.1:0-5687 GCA_964415385.1 uncultured Bacteroidaceae bacterium | reverse complement strand
TCTATAGACTCTCTTAATGCAACAAGAAAATTTGAATAATCCATATTGCCTAAATCTTGAATCGAGTTTGTAAAAGGAGTGGATTTCTTGCCGTAGTTTTTAATATCGGCACCAGTCTTTTGTTTAGACATCATATTACTATATGGCGGATCAATCAATAATAAACTGATTTCATTCTCTTTTAATATCCCTTCAAGAAATCCTTCTTCTTTTAAGAGTGAGATACAGTCTCCACAGAATGTTGGAAATTCCCGTAAACTCAATTCATTAGCCGCTTTTTTATAAGCTGCTATATATTCTTGATTTAAATCAATTCCATATGCATATCTGTTACATAAAGCAGCTCCAATCAGTGTTCCTCCTACTCCCATAAATGTATCAAAGACAATTTCATTTTCTTTAGTAAAGAAAGAAATAATATCTCTCATTAATTGCGGAGGTTTAGGAGTTGGGTGAATTTTTCTTATATTATGAGCATAGCCTTCTTTGCCAGAAACGGGATACCTTGTATTAAAAACGGAATTAATAAAATATGTCCATTCTTGCCCAGATAAATGATTTAATTTGTTATCTAAATTATATCGTTTACCATCTGGCATGATAATACTTTTATATGTTTTACCTGAAACATATGCGTGTTGAATATCTTTTCGCACCCATTCAGGTAATTTTTCTAAATCGTAATTTGGATAGACTTCTAAGAACGGAAGTTTATTATCTGCATCATTATATTCATTCATGAGAAACACCATAATTAGTAACTAGCACTTCTACTGTTTTTTCATTTGTATTTTTGGCATGATAATTACTGTTTGAATAGTCCTTATCCAAATAGATAACCTTGTATTTTTTGCTCCATTCTATAAGTTTTTTATTTGATAGCCCTTTATGATAAAATACATTTGAAAGATAAAAGTATATACCTCTACTATCAAACTCATCTAGCAAATTTAGAAGTGCACTATCTTCTTCTTTAGTCCAATCCCCAAAACCTCTTTTCCCATCATTATACGACCCTGTGGTTATTAAATATGGTGGATCACAGTAGACAACGTCCCCCCTTCTCAAAAAATTATAATCTAATAATCTAAAATCGTTGTTTAATAGGACATAGTTTTTATCTTGAAGTTTCAGACAAAATCTAATCAAATTATTTTTTATATTAGCATTATAAGAACTTCTATTTTTCCCAAATGGTGTATTAAATTTATGCGAGTTATTGAACCTAATCTGATGATTAAATGAATAACAAGTCAAAACAAATAAATACAGTGGATTAGGATTCGAATTATAATCATCTCTTAATTTATTATAACCATCTGCATTTTCTTTAGTCAATTTGTAAACCTCAATTACTTGTTCAATTGATTGAACCAAATCATTTATCTCAGTTTTTCTGAAATATTCATACATTTCCATTAAATATGTAATCTGATCGTTTGCAAATATATTTTTCGCTTGAACATTTATCGCTACATTCATACCTCCTGTAAACATGTCTAAAAAGTTATTTATCTCACTTGGAAATTCATTAAAAATATCACTTAATAGTCCATATTTACCGCCGATATAATTGAGTGGACTCTTAATTCTAGATTCCATTATTTCACTCCTTCTCGATGTATATCAACATTTCTTTTAACTCAGTGTTATTATTGACATTGCTTCTACTTTTGTATCTTCTATAATCGATATATTTAATATCAAATGTTTCTGGTTTACCGTATTTTTTCATTATGCTTTCTATTTGTTCTATCGGCATTATCCCTTCTGTATTATAACTAAGGATTATATTCTTAAACTTGGCATATTTCATCATTTTTTCGAACTCTATTAGAGCCGTTTTCAAAGAACAAAATGCAGATTTTTGATTTTCCCTATATTCTCTTTGTCCAGTAACGCCCTTAATTTTAGGAGAATCATATAAAGCTGCTGTTTCCAGCAAATGATAATTTGGCAAATATTGTCTTGCGTTATAAGGAGGATCAATATATAAAATATCACCTTCGATTTCCCTTAACAACTCAACACCATCACAGTTAAAACATCTATTATTCTTGCCATTATAATCAACATTCAACTTTATCAATTCGTATTTCTTTAACGCTCTTTTATCCCACTCTTTGTGAAAAGCACCATAAGTTCCAGAAATATTTGAAACAAACGGAATTCCCTCAACAATACAAGCAATCAAATAATAATATTCATTTTCTTCTATTAATGCTTTTTCTTTCCATTCCTCAACAATATTTCTGGCGTAATCAATTCGTAATGCATTATCATTTGTTATATACATTCTTCCACCATTAGGGGCATAATTGTTTTGAAAAAATCTTGCCTCGCAAGGAAGTATTAACATTTCTTCGTTGGAAAGATTATTAAAATAATCAATTGGGTCATCAATCAACAATTTTTCTTTTAATTTACTAAATGTAGGCATATCTGAGTTTCCAATAGTTGCCATTTGAAGACAATATGAAAAATACAATACATCATTAGAATATATTTCGTAATAGTTCTTAAAGTATCTTGCTACAGTAGATGTTCCAGAAAAGATATCACAAAAGCTAAAAGCCGTTGGCGCTTTTTCTTCAATCAATTCTCTAATATTATCTAATAATAAAGTTTTGCAACCAATAAATCTCATTTTTCATTCCTCTTCTCAATTTCTACTATATCTGATATATCACATTCTAATGATTGACATATTTTCAAAAGAACATCAGTGTTTACATTCTCGCCCTTAGTCAATTTAGCAATTGTAGACTGACTCAAACCCGTAATTTTATGTAATTCATTTTTATTTAATCCTTTATCGATTAGAAGTTTCCATAAACGTTTATATGATAAAATCATATTTTTAGCCTCCATTAAAATCGAACTCATTATACCAAAAAGACTACGAAAAGTCAATACTTTTATTCGACTTCTCATAGACAAAATTTGAGATTTCATTATTCGTTTAAGATATCATTAACCATAAACCTTTAGTATACACTTTAGCTTTCATCTTGTTAATTCATCTATCATTCCGTTGATATACCTTTCGTTCCGTTGAAGCACCTTTCATTTCGTTGACAGGGCTATTGTTCCGTTGATATACCTTTCATTCCGTAGTGCTATGCACAAAAAGAAAAAAGCCCTGCAAAAGCACCTAATGGTACTCCTACAAGGCTAACTGCTTACATTACAGATAGGGAATTTGCTCCTTTATGTAAAGAAAAAAGGTCTGACACTTTTCGTATCAAACCTATGCTTTTTAAATGGAGCTACTGGCCGGACTTGAACCGGCGACCTGCTGATTACGAATCAGCTGCTCTACCGACTGAGCCACAGTAGCATCCGTTTTATTTCCGCTCTCTCAACGATAGCTTAATCATTATACCTAATCCAAAAGAAAAAAGCAAGCGTTTTTACCCAGTTTTTTGAACTTTTTTTATTATTTTTAACAAAATTTATTTTTACACGGCAAAATTTTCCGACAAACGACAATACTCTTCGCAAAGCGAACACAATAAGTACCTCAAATCTTTCGCATAAATGATATTTTGCGTTAAATTTTCCAATACAACCGCACCCGAATCGCAAACCTTCGCAAATGCGGGAAAATACGTTTCGTTTGCTTTTGCCGCATAACGCATTTGCTTACGCAATCCGTTTAACGTATGCCAACAGGATTGTTGCGTACAACCTCCGGAAAGTCGATTAATTTCCCCTTCCAACACCGTCAACCAACCATACAGCGTTTGAAAACCGCCTCGAATATACGAAGCCGCGTTTTTGTCGCGACGTTTGCGTAAATACAGACACCGCGCAGAACGCTTTTTTACGCACGTATCCTCTACGGTTGCTTGTACCGTGAACGCGTCTGTTTCCGACAAGTATACGGAAAGAGCGGCATATTGCCTGTCGTCCGTTTCCAAAACATAGCCGGCTCCGCCGCTCGATACGGCAAAACATACGCTTGCCTCGACGTGTTCGGATTCGGAAACGAGATAGTAAAAATCCTTTTCGACGGAAATTGTCATCGTGCGCGTAAGGCTTGCCGTATAGCCGATCAAACCGCACACCGCAACGAACAACGCCGCAAACAACCCCGTATATATACTCTTTTTCAAAAAGAAAGCCGTCGTCATACTTTATATTATATGCGACGGATACTTCCTTAACCACTATTGCATTCAGTCCATATACAAAACGCATTCTCCGCGTTGCAAGCTTTTAGGTACGTCGATAATCCTTTGATTGGAAGAACCGCGAAATTTCAATCGAATATTCTTTAAGGCTTCCACGTATCGTCCGTCCACCAAAACGTCCAACAAGGACAATAATTCGCGCGTTTGTTCGACGTTCTTGCTTTCGTCCGCCAAAAGCCCTGTTTTTTCGTTGAATACGCAACCCGTATAACACCAAATCGTCTTTTGCGGAACGACTCGTTTAACTTTTCTCAAAAAAGGCAGCAAAGCGGCTTGGTTGCTCGGTTCCAACGGCTCGCCGCCGAGCAGCGAAAGTCCGCTGACGTACGACGAATGCAGACCTTCGAGAATTTTTTCCTCGATTTCCCGATCGAACGGTTGCCCGTAAGAAAAATCCCACGCGACTCGATTGAAACAGTTTTCGCAATGATGCGTACAGCCCGAAACGAACAACGAAATGCGTACGCCCTCTCCGTTGGCGATATCCGTCCATTTAATCGTTGCGTAATTCATTATAAATGCAATACTCGGTCTTTTATTTCCTGCGTTCTGCCCTGATTCCAGTATTGCGTGCCGATATAACCGCAAGTACGTCTCGCCACGTTCATTTTCGCTTGATCGCGATTGCCGCAACAAGGGCATTCCCATACGAGTTTCCCCGCTTCGTCCGTCTGAATTTGAATTTCCCCGTCAAAACCGCAAACTTGACAATAATCGCTCTTCGTGTTAAGTTCCGCATACATGATATTCTCGTAAATAAACTTCATAACGGAAAGCACCGCAGGAATATTGTCCTGCATGTTCGGCACTTCCACGTAGGAAATCGCGCCGCCGGGCGAAAGCTGTTGAAATTCGCTCTCGAATTTCAACTTCGTAAACGCATCGATCTCTTCGGAAACGTGTACGTGGTAACTGTTTGTAATATAATTTTTATCCGTAACGCCGGGAATAATGCCGAAACGCTTTTGCAGGCATTTCGCAAATTTATACGTCGTGCTTTCCAACGGCGTGCCGTATAAAGAAAAATCGATATTTTCTTTCTCTTTCCATTCCTTGCACTTGTCGTTCATACGTTTCATAACCGCCAACGCGAAAGGCTTCGCCTCTTCGTCCGTGTGCGATTTTCCCGTCATGTGTTTGACGCACTCGTATAATCCCGCATAGCCGAGCGAAATCGTCGAATAGCCGCCGTAAAGCAATTTATCGATCGTTTCTCCTTTTTTAAGCCTTGCCAACGCGCCGTATTGCCACAAAATAGGCGCCGCGTCGGAAAGCGTACCTTTCAAACGGTTGTGGCGTTGCATCAAAGCGCGATAGCAAAGTTGCAAACGCTCGTCGAAAATTTCCCAGAACTTCGTTTCGTCTCTACCCGAAGAAAGCGCGACGTCTACGAGGTTAATGGTGACGACGCCTTGATTAAATCTGCCGTAATATTTCGGTTTGCCGTTTTCGTCCACGTAAGGCGTCAAGAAACTTCTGCAACCCATACAG
>CAYPZK010000066.1:0-6124 GCA_964415385.1 uncultured Bacteroidaceae bacterium | reverse complement strand
ACAGACGAATCCACGCCGCCAGAAAGTCCCAGTACGACTTTATCGTCGCCTATGGTCTTGCGCAAACTTTCTATGGTCGATTCGATGAACGAATCGGGCGTCCAGTCCTGACGGCATCCGCAAATCTCCACCGCGAAATTGCGCAGAATCCGCACCCCTTCGGTCGAATGGTACACCTCGGGATGGAACTGGATGCCCCGGATGTCGAAGTCCGTGTGGCGGAGCGACATGATGTAGCCTTCGTCGCTCACGCTGGTCACTTCGAGGCAGGCCGGCAATGCTGCCTGATCCACCACCCATGAATGGTAGCGTCCCACCTCGAAGGTGTCGGGCAGACCCTCGAAGAGGTAATCCTGCCGGACGACGTGCACGGGAGTGGCCACGCCGTGGAACACATGGCTCAGGTTGGTGAGCTTGCCGCCGAAGACCTCTCCGATGGCCTGATGCCCCAGACAGATGCCGAGAATCGGCCGCTTGCCGGCATAGGTTCGGATGACATCGGGCAGCAGTCCGGCCTCGCAGGGGATTCCCGGACCGGGCGAAAGCACAATCTTGTCGTAGGCTTCCAGCTGCCGGAGTTCGAACTGATCGTTGCGGAACACGTCCACCTCCGCTCCCAGTTCCTTCACGAGGTGGGACAGGTTGTAGGTGAAGCTGTCGTAGTTGTCTATGATGACTGTTTTCATGATGCTTGCATTTTTTTTGCCGGGAGTGTGCGCTCAGAGTCGGGCGGCCATCTCGATGGCCTTGCGCAGTGCCCCCAGTTTGTTGTTCACCTCCTGCAACTCATATTCCTCGTTGCTCTTGGCCACGATGCCGCCGCCCGCCTGGAACCACAGCTCGTTGTTGCGGCTGACGAACGTGCGGATGGTGATGGCTTGATTGAGCGAGCCGTTGAATCCGATGAACCCGATGCAGCCGCCGTAGGCTCCGCGGTTGTGCGGCTCGTATTCCGAGATAAGCTGCATGGCGCGCACCTTGGGCGCTCCCGAGAGCGTACCGGCGGGAAACGTGTCGATGAAGGTCTTCACCGGATCTGCCCCCTCGTCCAGCTCCCCGCTCACCCGGCTCACGAGGTGGATGACGTGGGAATAAAATTGCATGTCCTTGTAGAAGTCAACCTTCACGTGGTGACAGTTGCGGCTGAGGTCGTTGCGTGCCAGGTCCACCAGCATCACGTGTTCCGCATTCTCCTTCGGGTCGTTCTTCAGATAGAGCGCATTCCGGCGGTCCTGCTCCGGATTGCCGGTGCGCCGGGTCGTTCCCGCAATCGGGTCGATGAAAGCCCTGCGTCCCTCAATGCGGCAGTGTGTCTCGGGCGAGGAACCGAAGATACGGAATCCTCCGAAGTCGAAATAGAAGAGATAGGGCGAGGGGTTGATGCTGCGCAGGGCGCGGTAGAGCTTGAAGTCATCGCCCTCGTATTTCTGGATGAAGCGGCGCGAGAGGACAATCTGGAACACGTCGCCGCGCAGGCAGTGCTGGATGCCGCGCCGGATGTTGGCCTTGTGCGCCTCGTCGGTGAGCGGAGAGGAGCAACTCCCCACGGGCTTGAACTCGTATTCCGCCGTATGACGGTTGAAGATGTCGTTCTCCAGCTGGTCAAGGTCGTCCGCCTCCCCCTCGCTCATCAGTTCGATGATGGTGAGCTCGTTGCGGAAATGGTCAAACACAATGACATCCTTATATAATATGTACATCATGTCGGGCGCGTCGTTCTTGGCCTGCGTCTCGTCCTTCACAGGGATGTTCTCGAAATAGCGGACCGCGTCGAAGGCCGTGTAGCCGTACAGGCCGCAGTAGCCGGCGTTTTCGCCCGAGATGCGGAACCGGTGCAGAAAATCATTGATGGCGCGGTCGGTCATGTATGCGGGACAGATGGCATGCCGGGTCACGCTGCCGTCGGGCAGCTTCCCTAAGGCCGTGCCGTGCTCGATGCTGATGCTGGCGATGGGATGCAGGCCGATGAACGATTTCGAGTTCTCTCCTCCGTGGTAGTCCGAACTCTCCATGAGCACCGACTGCGGATAGTCGTCGCGCAGTCGCAGATAAGCTGCCACCGGCGTGGTCAGGTCGCACAGAATCGTGCGCGAGGCCGTGTGATAGGTGAATGTCTTTTCCATTTCGCTTCAGCCCTTCATGGCTCTGAGATATGTGTCCAGGTCTTTGTCGCCGCGGCCGCTCACGGTGAGCACCACCACATCGTCGGGGCCGAACTTCACTTTCTTCAGTGCGCCGAGAGCATGAGCCGACTCCAGGGCCGGAATAATACCCTCCATGCGCGTCAGCTCGAATCCTGCCTCTAACGCCTCGTCGTCGTTGACGGCCACCACCAGAGCCCGTCCTGTCTCATAGAGATTGCAGTGGATAGGTCCCGTTCCCGGATAATCCAGCCCCGCCGAGATGGAGTAAGGCTCGATGATTTGTCCGTCCTCCGTCTGCATCAGCTTGATGCGGGAGCCGTGCAGGATGCCCGTCGTTCCGATTTCGAGCGATGCCGCCGTCTGCTTCGTGTCGATGCCGTAGCCCCCCGCTTCGGCCAGTACGATGCGCACGCGCTCGTCGTCAAGGTAATGGTAGATGGTGCCGGCGGCATTCGAGCCTCCGCCCACGCAGGCCATCAGACAGTCCGGGTAGTCGCGTCCGATTTTCTCCTGCAACTGCCATTTGATTTCCTCCGAAATCACGCTTTGCAGCCGCGCCACCAGGTCGGGGTAGGGGTGCGGCCCCACAGTCGAGCCGATGATGTAGAACGTGTCGGCCGGGTGGCAGCACCAGTCGCGGATGGCCTCATTCGTGGCGTCCTTCAGCGTCATGTTGCCCGATGTCACCGGGCACACCGTGGCTCCCAGCATCTTCATCCGCTCCACGTTCGTGTGCTGCCGCTTCACGTCTGTCGCTCCCATATACACCGTGCAGGGCATGTCCATCAGTGCGCAGGCCGTGGCCGTGGCCACTCCGTGCTGTCCCG
The DNA here is from genome assembly GCA_964415385.1 of uncultured Bacteroidaceae bacterium. Taxonomy (GTDB): domain Bacteria; phylum Bacteroidota; class Bacteroidia; order Bacteroidales; family Bacteroidaceae; genus UBA3839. Next base: position 3,153 of record CAYPZK010000066.1, on the reverse strand, counting down.
CTCCTGTCTCGGCAATGATGCGTGTCTTGCCCATACGCTTCGCAATGAGAATCTGTCCCAGTGAGTTGTTGATCTTGTGCGCTCCCGTATGGTTCAGATCCTCACGTTTCAGATAGAGCCGGCAACCGTACTTCTCGCTCATGCGCCGTGCGAAATAGAGAGGAGAGGGGCGGCCCACATAGTCACGCAGCAGGGAGTGGAACTCATCCTTGAACTCCTGGCTGCTGATGATGGGGAGGTAAGCCTTCTTCAAGTCCTCCACCGTCTTGTAGAGAATCTCGGGGATGTAGGCACCGCCGTATTCTCCGTAGAAACCGTTCTCATCTACCTGGTAAGTATTCATACGCGTTTTGTCTTTTTATATTTGTGATTGTTGTTACCTTCTTCAGAAAAAAGGAGAGGCAGGGGGTGTGCCTCAATCAAAAGGGCCTGTCGCAAGTACGACAGGCCCTTCATCTATTTCGTGCTAAGAAAAAAAATTTTCGGCTTCTCTAATTTTTTGTCAAAGCAACACCACATGGCACATGCGACTTACGATTCGTTGAAATCCCAAGTTTTGCCATCGCCATGCGTTCAGTTGATTGCCCTGCATTGTCTTTCTTTTTCAGTTTTGTGCTGCAAAATTAGATGTTTTATTTCATATCTGCAAGCAATTCGTGAGAAATTTCGGAAAATTTCTGCGTTTTGTTGCCATTTCCTTGATATTTGTTGCTGCCGGCAGTCCTTGCCGCAAAGGAAACACTGGTCACATTCAGCGACGGACATTGCCAGATTCTGCCTCCACAACACCGCCGTGAAAAGTACCGAAATGCAGCGTGAAGATTTCTTTTTCAGTCTGAGTTCTTGTGAAACGAACGCGTTCGTTTTCCGAAACGAATACGTTCATTTTCCGAAACGAACGCATTCGTCCGGCACCCAATGCGTGGAGTATGGAACTTTGATGTGCGGAAAGCGGGACTTTGATGTGCGGATTGCGGCTATGCGTTCTCTCACAATGCGTTCAGCCACTTGCAGATGTCTTGCAGAACCTCGGGAGAGATGGTCTCCTCTATCTTCGAGATGTTGAGAGGATTGCCTGTGGGGTCGTGCTGGAAGCAATGGTTGAGGCCTTCATACACCTTGATCACAGTTTTGTCGTTGCGGGGCAAACCGGTATTCAAGGCAGGCCCGTTGAGACTCACGGGTACGTTCAAGTCGCTGCTCCCGCCCAAAGCCAGTACGGGACAGCTCGTCTTTTGCACGTAGGGTTGCATATCAATGTCAAGGAAAGCCTTCATCCACGCCGAAGCATCTTGCGAAAGCATCAGATTACGGGCTTCGCTGACCGAGTGAATCACATCGGACCGGGCTCCTTGCACACGTGCCAGGCCATTGAGCTGCAACACCATCATCGTGTCGATTTTGCAAGCGGGGCCAGCAAGGCTCACTATGAAGTCGATATAGCCCTCACTGCCGAGCATGTAGGCTATCATGCCTCCTTCGCTATGTCCAAGCACCCCGACTTTGGAGAAAGCATTCATCTTCCTCAAACAATCAATGCCTGCAGCAGCGTCTTTGGCCAAATCCATGGTGGTGGGAACGGCTGTCTCACCTTTGTCTGATTGCCCTACGCCACGGTCGTCGTAGCGCAGACTTGCGATGCCGTGGCGTGCAAGCCAGTCGGCGATGACGAGGAAAGGCTTATGACCAAACATCGTCTCGTCGCGGTCTTGAGGTCCGGAGCCCGTCACCATGAGCACCACCGGTGGGCGTTGGCCTTGCGTGTAGCCCTCGGGCAATGTCAGCGTGCCCGCAAGCGAAGCGTGGTCCTGCTCATTGACAAATCTTACAGGCTTGGTCTGATAGGGGAAGGGTGGCTTTGGCTCTTGTGGCCGGCTGAGCGCTACGTCGCCCCGCTTAAACGTCATAGGAGCGGAGAACGTTTGCTGGTGGAACGTGGCTTTGATTTTTTCATTTGCAAGCCTGCCGTCGATGGAAAGTCCGAATGGAGGCAGGCTGACACTGACCGAGTCATCTGTCAGAAGATGAACCGTCATGGGCATGACTTCATTGCCCTGCTCAACCACTGCCAAGGTTGACGTGGAGCTGGCCTGGTCGATATGGAGAATGAGTGTCAACTCAGTTGACCCTGCTTGGAGCGTTCCTTTCCATGAGCCGGTGAGTGGTTGTGAAAAAACGGTGAGTGGAAGGAATACGAAGCAAAGAAGAAGCATTCCCAAGCTCCTACGCATGAAGGGGAGTTGATTACATGTCATGACTTTCATTGGTGCCAATACCATTTTTATAATCTCATCCTTATCCATCGACATGAGGACGGATTTTAATTTTGACTTTGACATATTATAGACTTGTTCTTGTTGCAAGCGGCAATGATTGCCATTCCCGCCGCCGACAAAGTTACAGAAATTTTCGTTGTGGCAGAAGAATCCGACAAAGATTTGTCGGCAAAGCGACAAAAAAATTGCTAACTTTGCATCATGGCAAAGAATAGCATACGGATTGAGCCCGCCCGGAAGGAACAGGCATCAGAAATAGCAAGTCTCATCATGGAGGCCATGGATTATGACTGTTGTCAGAACTTTGCAGGCCCCGACCACACGCTCTCAGACTTTCACCAGATGATGAGGCAACTCGTGGAGATGGACGACAGCCAATATAGCTATCTGAATACCTTGGTCGCAATGTCGGATGACGGCATCGCCGGATGTATCGTCGGTTACGATGGGAAAGACCTGCTGAGACTGCGCAAGAGATTTATAGAAGCGGCGAGGAAATCGCTTGGTCAGGACTATTCCCGGATGGACGAGGAGACAAAGGCTGGAGAATTCTATCTCGACTCTCTCTGCGTAAAAAAAGAATACCGTAAACGGGGCATCGCCACACAACTCATTCACGCAGAGATCGAACGTCACGGCGACCAGCCGATAGGACTGCTTGTCGACCACACCCATCCTTGGGCGGAGGCTCTCTATTTGCATCTCGGCTTCCTGTTTGCCGGTGAAACGCAATGGGGCGGCCATGCCATGAACCATCTGCAATATCCCGTCCGTTGCCGTGAGTTCGGTCTCGACCCGATATACGTGCCCTATCATGATGAAGAATGGGGAACGCCCTGCCACAATGAGCATGACCACTTCATGTATCTCCTCATGG
>CAYPZK010000065.1:5241-6385 GCA_964415385.1 uncultured Bacteroidaceae bacterium | reverse complement strand
ACAAGGCAAGCAAGAGCTATGTAAATCTTGCCGCTAAAATCAGTATCGCTGTTGTAGCAGTAAAGAAAGCCGCTTCTGTTCTCGCAAGTTTTATCAACAAGTCTAATGAGTATGTTGAGGACTTAAACCTGTTCACCGCTTCTATGGGTGAATATGCGAGTGCGGCACAGGAATATGCCGAAAAAGTCAGTGACATTCTTGGTATCGACCCCGCAGAGTGGATGAGAAACCAAGGTGTGTTTATGACAATCACTGAGGGTTTTGGTGTAGCAAGCGATAGAGCATACACGATGAGTCAGAACTTGACTCAGCTCGGATATGACATTTCCTCGTTCTTCAACATTCCGTTCGAGGAATCTATGCAAAAGCTACAGTCGGGTATCTCCGGCGAGCTTGAACCTCTCCGTAGATTGGGTTATGACCTCTCTGTGGCTCGTCTACAGCAAGAAGCCTATGCCCTCGGCATTGATAAATCGGTGTCTTCTATGACACAAGCTGAGAAAGCAGAGCTACGCTACTATGCGATTATGACACAGGTTACAACCGCACAGGGCGATATGGCAAGAACTCTCGAAGCTCCTGCTAATCAGCTCCGTATTCTTCAAGCACAGGTAACTCAGTGCGCTCGTGCAATCGGTAATATCTTTATTCCGGCACTGAACGCTATCCTGCCTTATGCAATCGCTGTTGCAAAGGTCATTCGTCTTATCGCAAACGCACTTGCAAGCCTGTTCGGATTCTCACTGCCCGAAGTGGACTACAGTGGAGTTAGTTCTGCCGCAGGTGGAGCAAGCGATTTGTCTGACAATCTCGGTGACGCAACCAAAAAGGCAAAAGAGCTGAAAAATGCTCTACTCGGTATTGATGAACTGAATGTTATCTCTGAGAACGATTCCAGTGATAGTGGTATCGGTGACATCGGAGGTGCAGGTGGACTCGGTTTTGAACTTCCTACCTATGACTTCCTCGGTGACGCAGTTTCTACTCGCATTGATGAAATTGTGCAGAAGATGAAAGAATGGCTCGGTATCACCGATGAAATCAATTCGTGGTCTGATTTGTTCGACACTCGACTCGGTAAAATCCTGCTCACGGTTACTGCTATCGGTGCAGGTTTCGCCGCTTGGAAAATCGCAAAGGGTGT
>CAYPZK010000065.1:2758-5141 GCA_964415385.1 uncultured Bacteroidaceae bacterium | reverse complement strand
CTCACCTCTCTTGCAAAGAACCTCGGTTTGGGTATTGTCATTGTCGCAGAAGTCGCGGCGGCGGCACTGCTCATCACAGGAGCAATCATCTTGCTCGGTGAGGGATTGGCACAAGTCGGTGAGTCTTGGCAACCTGTTATCGACAATGGCGGTACGGTTGCGGCGGCTATGGGTATCGGTGTTGGTATCTTGGCGGCTGTCGGTGTAGTCACAGCACGGCTCGGCTCGGTCGGTACACCTCTCATCGTGAACATTGCTCTCGGTACTGCAATTCTCGCAGAATTGGGTGTTGCCGCAGGACTGTTCATCATTGAGATTTGGGCTATCGGCAAGGGCTTAGACGAAATCGGTCAAGCGTGGCAACCAGTTCTCGACAATGGTGAAACAATCTCTGAGGGTATCGCTCTCGGTACTGCTCTACTCATTGGTATCGGTGTCGTGACTGCCGCCCTCGGTGTGGCTACTGTCGCAAGTGCAGGACTGCTCCCGTTGGCTATTGGTCTCGGTACCGCAATCCTTGTTGAGTTGGCAGCGGCATTTATCCTGTTCACTGAGAGCTTGGTTGATGTTGCAGACGAACTCAGTGATAACCTCGCTCCTGCCCTCGATAGAGTCAATGATAAGCTCCCGTCCCTATCGGACAATATGAGCGATTTCGTGGACTTTATGACGGATTTCGCAGATGAGGTTGTTCGGTACACCAAAGTTTCTGCAATCGCAGGGCTGAGTGCAACGATTGACAGCATTATCGGATTCTTCACACAAGACCCTATCGAAAAGCTCTCTAACGATGTGTCCGACATTTACGACCAAACCTCTGACCTCAACGATGAGTTAAGGGTTGCAGTTCCCGAACTGGAAACTGCAATCGACCTGCTCACTCAGTATCGGGGATTCCTTGATGAAATGGAAACCCTCTGCAACTGCAATGTTGAGTTGTCCACTGGTATGTTCGTGAATATGAAAGAGGTCGGTCAAAAGCTTGTAACGGGATTTGTAGATGGTATCAAGTCCAAGTCCTCTGATTTCAGCAATGCCGCGAAAACACTGGTAGATGGGTTCAAAAACTCCATCACGACCAATGCGGCAACCTGTAAATCGAGTGTCACGAGTTGGGCGTCCAACCTCAAGGACTGGTTCACTTCCTCGTCCTATGGTGCAATCAATCGGACTACTTGGGGCAATTATGCCAAGGACATCGTAAGTGGTTTTAGCAACGGTATTACGAACAACTACACTACTGCAAAGAGTGGTATGACTACGTTCGCAAACTATGTGAAAAACACTTTCAAGGACATCGTTTCCTACGATAAGTTCTACGACATTGCCAAGGACGTTATTAAGGGGTTCAACAACGGTATTAACGACTACTACGATACGACACTGCCCTATATGAGAAAGTGGGCTAATGCGGCGGCACAAGCCTATAAAGCGGCATTGGATTCCAACTCTCCGTCTAAGAGGTTTATGCGTATCGGTGAGGACACTGTTCTCGGTTATAACATCGGTATTCAAAATCTCGCAAGTACCACAACAGGTGTTGTGACTGATTGGGCAAACTCGTTCTCAAGTGTAAGCCCGACAATGAGTTTTGCGGTTGACACCTCGGCTCTGAAATACTACAACAGTGATTCTTTTGCGGGTGCTGTTTCGGCTGATGTATCGGCACACAGCACTGTTATAGCAACAGGATTCATCGAGGGTATGGAGGAGTTTTATCGAGAGTATATCGAACCTACTCTGTCTCAGATGGCAGACGATATGCGCCGACAGGCTGACAAGAAAGAGCAGACAATCGTTACAATCGGCAATCGTGCTGTCAATGACGCTGTAACTACTCAGAAGAAAGCCAACGGTTACGCATTTGTAAAGTAAGGAGGAGTGAAAATGGCTTATATCACAGTTAACGGCTACGAATTTCCTCCTCCGAAGCGAGGAGTAAAACCCACTGTAACCACTGTCGTGGACGCAGGCAGAAATGCCAATGGCTCGGTAGTCGGTCAGCGCGTGGGTCGAGACCAGTACAAGATTGATGGTCTTGAATGGTCTTGGCTCACTGCTGAACAGTGGGGGCAGATTTTGAGCGTTCTAAGTCACTTTTTTGTGTATGTGACATTTACTGACCCTGTGACGAACGCTCCGAAAACAATCAAAATGTACTGTGGTGACAGAACCGCAGAACCATATTGGGTCGATGAGAACGGAACACCCACCCATTACAGGAATTGCAAGGTAAATCTCATCGACTGTGGTGAGTAAGGAGGGATTTTATGCAGAAAGTATCAAACGCATACAAAGAAAGTATGAAATCCTCTCTCCGCGAGAGAGCATACATTATGCTCTCTTTCGGACTCCTTAACCAAGAAGCACAGGCAAAAGCCAA
>CAYPZK010000065.1:0-2658 GCA_964415385.1 uncultured Bacteroidaceae bacterium | reverse complement strand
GACTTCAAGGGTATCACTATCAATTTCGGTGAGAATTACCCTGTTGACTTTGATTTGGTGGGTAGCAGTGGACAGGTCATTGAGTTTCGTAATAACGAGATGGCAAAATTCAGCACTGAGGAAGTGCTTGAAAACACGACCTCGGTAAAACTGGTTGTCTACAATATGAAAAATCCGAACAGCAGAGTGCGTATCTATTCCATTCGTTTCGGATATGGACTGGTTTACTACAACGATTCTGTTATGGGGTCTACCCTCGAAAGCTATGTCTCTCCTATCGGAGCAGATGTACCTCAGATTGACTTCTCGGTACAGCTTAAGAACTACGACCATTATTTCAATGTAGACAATCCGAAATCGGCTATCAACTTCCTTGAGACAGGGCAGGAAATGGAAATCTACTATGGCTATGAACTCCCCACAGGAGAGGTTGAGTGGATTAGAGGAAATCGCCTGTTATGTTCTGAATGGGAGTCGGACGATTATACAGCAACCATTCGTTGTCAAGATGTGTTCCGCAGTATGGACGCTGAGTTTTACAAGGGGTTGTATCGCAGTGCAGGTCGCAGTTATTACGATTTGGCTCTCGATGTTATGGCAGACGCAGGACTGACAGACTACTACATTGACCCTCAGCTAAAAAACCTTTACAGCAAAAATCCTATCCCTCGTGTACAGCATAAAGAAGCCTTGCAGATTATCGCAAATGCGTGTAGGTGTGTGCTGTCTCAAACGAGAACCGGTGGTATTCAGATAAAGTCCAACTTTATCCCCGAAGCGTCTGCAAGTGCAAATGCCGAAGCAACCTACTCCAATGTAGAGAAGATTATGGACGATTCGGCTAAAGATGAGTATGCCACTTTCGCAACAAACTATACCACTGCCGATGGAAAGATGTTCTTCCTCCCTCGTAACTTTGGCAGTGCAACCCTTAACACAGGCTTTATCTCGGCGGTGCAGTCGGACGCAAACGGTGAGTTCACGACAAACCCTGTTATCACCATCACACAGGAAGTTGCCTGTATGTACTATGGTGTGAAACTGGTATTCGGACACGCTGTTCCTGCCGCTTTCACCATTCGTACTTACAATGATGGAGAACTTGTGACTGAGTATAAAGTCGGAGCTGATGAAATCAGCAAGACCACTGTTTTGCACACAGACTTTGACGATTTCGATGTTATGAAAATCGAGTTCACAAAGACTGCCGAACCCCACAGTCGAATTGTGCTGAACAACTTTAGTTTCGGTGACATTACCGATTTCACAATAACTCGAATGGATATGACCTCATCTCCGAAAGCAATCAAGCAGGAGCTTGTAAAAGAGGTCATTGTTCCTTGCTACAGTTATCAGAACGGTAGTCAGAGCGAAAACCTTGTGAGCGAGGAAGTCACTGTTACAGCAGGTGATGTAGAGACCTTTTTCATCGGTGAACCCTCTTATGGTTTTTCCGCTTCACTGGAAGACCAAACAGGCGGTGTGTCCATTGTTGAGTCCGGCAACTACTATATCACAGTAAAATTCACTCTTACTGGCACATTCCGATTGGAGATTGCAGGGTATCGTTACAAAATTGTAGAGCGATATGCGACAAAAACCCTCAACAATCGAGGTAAAACAATCAAGTGGGAAAATCCTCTCATTTCCGATATGGAGATGGCAAAAGACCTCGCTGAATGGCTTGGTGATTACTACGAGTCCGGCATTGAGTATGAATATGATACTCGTGGAAACCCCGAAATTGATGTAAACGATATTGTTTACCAAGAAAACGAGTTTCAGTCCGATATGAAAGTGAACATCTATCGCCATACAGTTATCTTCAATCAGAGTTTTGCAGGTAAGGTCACAGCTCGTAGGACAGGAGGTTAAGAGATGGCGTGGAAAACACCTAAAACAAACTGGTATGGTGTAACCAATACCGAAAGCGGCGAGTACACAGGAGACAGGTTCAATATCGAGGATTTTAACCGTATCAAGAACAATCTTGATTATCTCCGCGAACTGGCTATCAAGATGTACGATGAGTTTTCCATCGTATCTCTTGGTAGTGACCGCAAATATTCAGATTACTTCTATGCTGACGAAATCAATCAACTTGAGGAAAATCTGAAAACCATTAACACGAATACTCTCCAAAGGGCTTATGGCAACCCTCCGATTTATGTAGCCAACGGAAATACTATGGATTTCACAGAGCTTAACAGATTGGAGGGAGCTATCCTCGACCTTTACGACAGACTCACCAATGAGTCGGAGGGTAGAAGAATGTTCACTTGGAATTTTGGAATGAAAGGAGGAGAACTGTAAATGGCTTGGGAATTGCTACCTGTCAATTACACTGACGCTGTATGGAGTGGTCTTAAAAAGTACAATACCATCAACAATTCCGATGGTACGGTATCTTTCCAAGATGTAACTGTTTACAGCAACAAAGACACGTCCTTTTTCGGTGCGAGGGACGCTAATCGTATGAACGAAGCACTGAACACTCTTATGTCTATGGTGGAGAATGGTACTGACCTGTACGAAGCATTTACAAACTACTTCACTACTCAGAAAGGTCTTTTCGAGGATAGTGCCAATGCGAAGCAGGACGAATTTTCGGCATATCTGAGTGCCTTGGAGTCTGAGGGTGATGAAATCATCGACTCG
>CAYPZK010000064.1:0-7031 GCA_964415385.1 uncultured Bacteroidaceae bacterium | reverse complement strand
TTTTACAGCATGTTACGAAAAAGAGGCCGCGCCTATTTTGACACAGCCTCTTTTCCTATGCGGAAGGATGGCTGAGGGACTGTTCGAGCCAGCGGACGGCTTCGGCGAGCTGCGCGGCGAAGACGGTGTGGTCTTTCAGAAACTCGGGGTTGCCGTGGCCGAGCGCGGCATAGAGCTCGGGATTCATGTCGTCCACATAGGCGGCGATGGCATACTCGATGTCGTCGCGCTGCCAGTCCAACGTGGAATGTTCGTACACGCGGAGCTTCTGGTGGAAGAAGCAGTAGGCGGCTTCGATGCTGTACGGAGTAATCATGGGGAAAACGGCCGTAGGTGTTCACCAGAAGCGTTTCTGCTCCTCGGAATAGTGGAATCCCGCCTCGGCGAGACGCTGCTCCAGGGCCTTGCGGTTCACATTGAAGTGGAAGCAGATCTGGTCGAGCGTGTCGAATTCCTCGTCGCGCAGGAGGAAGTTGATGGCCGACACCAGCATCGGCAGATCGTGCATCGGCAGATGGTCCATGACGGGGGGATTTATTTCAGCCGTGCCAGTGCCTCGCGGATGCGGCGGATGGCCTCGGTGATGTTCTCGTCGCTTGTAGCATAGCTCATGCGGAAGCACTCCGGCGCCCCGAAGGCATCGCCGCCCACCGTGGCCACGTGGCCCACTTCGAGCAGATACATGGCGAAGTCGGTGGAACTGTTGATGGTGTGCACGCCGTCGGACTTGCCGAAGTAGCTTGCGCATTTCGGGAAGAGATAGAAGGCTCCGGCGGGGTCGTTGATCTCGAGCCCGGGCACCTGACGGGTGAGGCTCACTATGAGGTTCTTGCGGCGCTCGAAGGCGCGGCGCATTTCTTCCACGCAGTCCTGCGGGCCGTTCCACGCGGCTTCGGCGGCTTTCTGCGAGATGGACGAAGGACCGCTCGTGTATTGCCCCTGCAATTTGTTGCAGCCTTTCACCACCCATTCGGGTGCGGCAATGAATCCGATGCGCCATCCTGTCATGGCGTATGCCTTGCTGACTCCGTTGATGATGACGCAACGCTCCTTGATGTCGTCGAACGAGGCCATCGAGGCATGCTCGCCCACGTAGTTGATGTGCTCGTAGATTTCATCGGCAATCACCATCACGCGTTCATGACGGAGCAAGACGTCCTTCAGGGCTTCCAGCTCGCGGCGCGTATAGACGGAGCCTGTCGGATTGGACGGGGAGCAGAGGATGAGGGCGCGGGTGCGGGGCGTGATGGCAGCTTCCAGCTGCTCGGGCGAGATCTTGAAGTCCTGTTCAATCGTGGCCTCGACATAGACCGGCGTTCCTTCGGCCAGAATGACCATCTGGGGATAGCTCACCCAGTAGGGGGCGGGGATGATGACCTCGTCGCCTTTGTTGACAAGCGCCATGATGGTGTTGCATACCGACTGCTTGGCTCCGTTGGAGACGAGAATCTGCGAAGGGCGGTAGTCGAGACCGTTCTCGTTCTTCAATTTGCGCACGATGGCTTCCTTCAACGACGGATAGCCCGGCACGGGGCTGTAGCGGGTCCAGTTGTCGTCAATGGCCTGCTTGGCGGCTTCTTTGATATGCTCCGGCGTGTTGAAATCCGGCTCGCCGACGCTGAGGTTGATGACATCCACTCCTTGTGCCTTGAGTTCACTGCTGCGCTGCGACATGGCCAGTGTGGCCGATGGCTGCAGGCGCTGGAGACGTTCTGAGAGATTTTCCATAATATATTCTTTCCTTATGATATAATCGTTGCAAAAAAAAAGACTCCGGTCAGTCGCGGTTGCGGCCGAGGAAACGGAGCAGGTAGAGGAAGAGATTGATGAAGTCGAGATAGAGCGTGAGCGCACCGAGCACGGCCAGTTTCTGCGTGAAATCGTTCACGCCGCTGCCGTAGGTCAGCATCATGTTCTTGATTTTCTGGGAGTCGTAGGCTGTCAGTCCCACGAAGATCAGAACGCCGATGGCTGAGACAATCATGTCCATCATGGAGTTGCGGAGAAACAGGTTGACGAGTGCGGCGATGATGATTCCTATCAGTCCCATGAAGAGGATGCCGCCCAGCTTCGTGAGGTCGCGGTGGGTGACGGTGCCGGCCACGGCCATCGCGGCGAACGTGCCGGCCGTGACCAGGAAGGTCGTGGTGAGCGACGTGGCTGTATAGATGACAAAGATGAAGGACAATGCCGCGCCGTTGACGACTGCATAAAGCAGGAACAGGAGCGTAGCGACCGTGGCCGACAGTTTGTTGATGGCTGCGGAAAGGATGATGACCAGCGCCAGTTCAGCGATGAACAGGCCCCACAGCACCGCCTGATTGGTGTAGATAGTCATCAGGAGTGACTGGTTGCCGGCCACGTAGAAGGCCGTCAGCCCTGACACAACGAGGGCGAGCGCCATCCATACATACACTTTGCGCATCAGTGTGGCGAAGGCCGAAGCCACTGTTGCCTGATTTTTGATGGGTGAAGAGACCACCTCTTCATAGTCCCGCATGTAATGATCCATAGTCTGATGATTTGAGTAAAACGAATTAAATCTATTGATTTCCTGCGGACACCCTCTCACTTGTTGAAATGGAGCAGGTGTCCCATCCGCTCCTGCTTGGTGTGGAGGTAGCGTTCGTTGTATTTGTTCGGCGTGATCTCAATCGGCACATTTTCCACGATGGTCAGGCCGTAGCCCTCCAGCCCCACGCGCTTGACGGGGTTGTTGGTGATGAGACGGATTTTGGCAACTCCCAAGTCGCGCAGAATCTGTGCGCCCACGCCATAGTCGCGCAGGTCGGGGTCGAAACCGAGATGGATGTTGGCATCCACCGTGTCGTAGCCCTGCTCCTGCAACTTGTAGGCGGCAATCTTGTTCATCAAGCCGATGCCACGTCCTTCTTGCAGAAGATAGACGACGACTCCCTTGCCTTCCTTCTCGATGAGCTGCATGGAGCGGTGGAGCTGTTCGCCACAGTCGCAACGTTTCGAGCCGAAGATGTCACCCGTGGCACACGAAGAGTGCATGCGGACAAGCACCGGTTCGTCGGGTGTCCAAGACCCCTTGATGAGCGCCACATGCTCCAGACCGTTGCTCTTCTGCCGGAACGGGATGATGCGGAAATGTCCGTAGTCGGTCGGTAAGTCGGCCTCCACGCCTTTTTCCACCAGAGACTCGGTCTGCAGGCGGTAGGCAATCAAATCCTTGATCTGGATGATGTGAAGCCCGAACTGCCCGGCTTTCTTCTGCAACTCCGGCATGCGGGCCATCGTGCCGTCGGGATTGAGAATCTCGATGAGCGCGGCAGCCGGTTTCAGTCCGGCCAGTCGGGCCAGGTCGATGGCGGCCTCCGTATGTCCGGCACGGCGCAGCACGCCGTTGTCTTGCGCATAGAGCGGATTGATGTGGCCAGGCCGGCCCAGATCCGACGGCTTCGTGTTCTCATCGGCCAATGCCAGGATGGTGGCCGCGCGGTCGTGGGCCGAAACGCCCGTGGTGCAGCCTTCGAGCTTGTCCACCGTGATGGTGAAGGGGGTGCCGAGCATGCTGGTGTTGTCCTCCACCTGATGCGGCAGTTCGAGCTGACGGGCACGGCTGATGGTGATGGGGGCGCAGAGCACCCCCCTGCCCTCGCGGAGCATGAAGTTCACCTTGTCGGGCGTAATCATCTCCGCACTGGTGATGAAATCGCCTTCGTTCTCACGGTCTTCGTCGTCAACCACGATGACGAACTTGCCCTGTCTGAAATCCTCAAGGGCCTCAGTAATTGTTGCAAACTTGATGTTGTCCATATCTGCTGTTTCTAAGTTTCGTATTCGTTGTCCATCAGGATGCCGCGCTGTCGCCGTCCGTCGCCGAGGCAGAGACCGCAGCCGCCGTTTCGCGGCATTCGTCCGCCACTTTCCGCCCCATGTCGATGACGACTTTCAAGTCGCGGCGCAGGCGGTGACGGAAGCGGGCCATGCGGAAGAGCAGGAAGATGCCCAGCGGGAAGCAGATGCCGGCCGCCATGTTGAGCCGTCTGTCGTGGAACGGTGCCGTGTGGGCGTGGGCATCTATCACGGGGAAGGCATTGAGGTCAAGCAGGATGTGGTGCACTTTGCTGTTCGACAAATCGTCGATGCAGTATTCCAGCCGCCGGCTCAGGCTCTCGATTTCCTCGTCACGTCCGTTGCGGAAATACACGTCGGCGTAGTTCGGGAAGCGCAACAGGTTGTGCGTGTGGCGGTAGTCACGGGCATCCTGCACGATTCCGTCCAGCAATGCGGCATCGCGTGCGTAGTCAGGGTCATGGATAATCACTTCCTTGCGCACGATGTGACGTTTCACGCGGATGCCCCAGAGCTTGCGGAAGAAGGCGACGTAGGCATCCATGTTGAACACCACGGAGTCGTTGTTCGACTTCACCGTAAGGAAAATGCCGATAGGAGCCAGTACGGCCGTACTGAGCCACAGACCCATCACCGGCGGAATCGTGCCGGCCAGCGCCAGGTTTTCCCCCACTTTCTCCACCATATAATAGAAAATGAAAATGATGACGGCCACCACCACCGGCATTCCCAGTCCGCCCTTGCGGATGATGGCACCAAGCGGCGCGCCGATGAAGAAGAAGATGAGACAGGCGAGCGAAAGCGTGATTTTCTGCCACACCTGTATCTTGTGTTGCCGCAGTTCCTTCTGATACTGCTTCATGATTTCGTCTCGGAAATCCATGTCGTTGTCCGCCTGCGTCACGCGCTGCAACGCCCGTTGGAGCACGCTCGACTGTACGCCGGCCGTCATCCGCGCGAACACCGTATCGATGTCTGTCTCCGCAGAGGCTGCCGCCCCACGCGCTGCCTCTCCCTTCTGCGGGGCGGGCTTCGGACTATCCTTCGGCAGGGCGGCATCAGGAACGTACAGCGTGCCGCGCTTCATGTCGGTGACGAAAGCTCTCGACGTGGAATCGATGAGACCCGTCAGCGAGTCGATGCCCACCTCCAGTTTCTCCACGTTCTTGGTCTTGGCCGAGAACGAGAAGTCGGCATCCGAGAGTTCGAAGTTCTGGTCGTAGTCAATGATGAAGTCCTTCTGCACGAACGTCTCGCGGCGATAGGGCACATTGTTGGCCTTCAGCGTATTGTCGCGCAGATTCTGGAACTGCTCGCCGCTCCACAGGCGCAACCTCAGGTGCTGTTTGTCCTCGCTGGTCTTCAACCGTCCCGAGTCAGCCAGCAGAATGGTGGCATTGTTAGTTCCGTCGCGCAGGTAATAGATGATGACACCGTGGAGCAGTCCCGTCTTCTTATCCTTATGCTGCACGAAAAGGTTCATGCCCTCCACGCCGTCGTAGAACACGCCTTCGGGGATGTCCACCTCGGGCGATTTCTGGCGGATGGAGTACATCAACGTGTAGAGCTGATTCTGCGCGTTCGGTGCGATGACGTTCTGAAAATGGAAAGAGATGAAGGTGAAGCCAATCATCAGCACGACTAGCGGCCGCATGATGCGCCACAGCGAGATGCCGGCCGCCTTCAGGGCCAACAGCTCCAGCCGCTCGCCCATGTTGCCGAACGAGATGAGCGAGGCCAGCAGGATGGCCAGCGGCAAGGCCAGACTCACCAATGTCTCGCCCGCATAGAAGAAAAACTTGGCCGTCACGGTGAGGCTCAAGCCTTTGCCGACAATTTCGTCCACATATTTCCACAGGAACTGCATCATCACGATGAACAGGCAGATGACAAACGTGCCCATAAACAGCGTGATGAAGTTTCCGAGAACGAATTGATCGAGTTTCTTGATGAGTCGCATACGCTTCTTCCGACGTTCCGCTCCGCTTGAGACAGACGGCTGATTTTATGACTTGCAAAGATACAACAAAAAACCTACATCCGGGGCGTTTTTCGTTTTTTTAAGACGGGACAGGCAAAAAGGCCGTGCATCCACCCGAGGGACGCACGGCCTTGCTGTGTGTGTGATGTTCTGAGAGTGTCAAGAGGCTTTACTTGCGGGTGACATAGGAGCCATCGCGGGTGTCCACCTCAATCATGTCGCCCTCGTTGATGAAGAGCGGCACACGAATCTCCGCACCCGTCTCAAGCGTGGCCGGCTTCGTAGCGTTGGTCGCCGTGTCGCCTTTCAGGCCCGGCTCGGTGTAAGCCACCTTCAGCACCACCTTCACCGGAATCTCGATGGTGAGAATCGTGTCGGTGGCGGCATCAATGGTAGCCATCACGTTCTCACCTTCCTTCAGGAATTGGGCACCCTCTACGGCAGCGGCCGGTACGTTCACCTGCTCAAACGTCTCCGTATTCATCAGCACGAAGTCGTCGCCCTCCTTGTAGAGGAACTGGAACTGACGGTGATCCACCTGTACGTCCTCGAGCTTGGCGCTCACAATCCAAGTGCGCTCCAGCACACGCCCGTCCTGCACGTCACGAAGTTTCGTGCGCATCACGGTGTTGCCTTTTCCCGGTTTCACATGAAGGAAGTCTATCACCACATAAATTCTTCCATCGATTCTCAGACATACATTCTTCTTGATGTCTCCTGCTAACATGCTCATGTTCTTTCTCTGTTTGCTTAGTATTGTTACATAACGCCGCGTCCGAAGATTGCCGGCATGCGTTGACTTCGAACCCGCTAAAATCGCCTGCAAAATTAGTGTTTTTTCATAAAATGACAAAAAAACTCTCTGAAAATCCCTCAAAACTTTTGTCAATTTGCATAAAATGACTAATTTTGCACCCCGATTCCGAGTTGTCAGATGACAAGACGACATCCGGCTTCAAGCGAAAAATCAAATATATCAAAAAAAAACATAAGAAACAATGAAAAGAACATTCCAGCCTCACAACCGTAAGAGAGTCAACAAGCACGGTTTCCGCCTGCGCATGCAGACCAAGAACGGCCGCCGCGTTCTCGCCGCCCGCCGCAAGAAAGGCCGCAAGAAGCTCAGCATTTCCAGCGAGCACCACGGTAAATAAGGAAAAAGAAAAAGAAAAAGAAATGAGGGTGTGTCGTAATTAAGTTTTATGACGCATCCTCTGATTTTTGAGCT
>CAYPZK010000063.1:0-7265 GCA_964415385.1 uncultured Bacteroidaceae bacterium | reverse complement strand
TATATGGGCGCACGAATGCAAAAACTGCACAATGATTTGTATGTAGATATTATGCATAAACACGATGTCAATCACACGATTAGCGAGGCATACGATTTAGTGCAAGAAGGCGCGTTATTTCTTTGCGGACATTACGGAGAATATTTGAAAGACGTTATCGGCTATACCAACAAAGGCAAGCCGATAAACATAGAAATTGCTTGCGTTAGAAAAATGATGAAACTCATAAATAGAAAGACGAGCGACCTTAGATATAACGTCAGTCTTGACGCTTTAACGCCCGTAAGCGAGCCGTATTGCGAAATTCAAGAAGAAGTCGAACAAGATTATACTGAATACGACAAAATCGTAAATAGCCTAAATTTAACGGACAATATGCGAGTTGCTTTGGAATGTCGTATCAAAGGACTTAGTTATCCCGAAATAGGACGAGTGCTTTCACGTACTCAATCTACCGTATATGAATATTTTATCAAAATGCGTCAAAGATATATGACGATATTTAATTGAATATCGGTACAATTTAATAATTATAGTTAAAAACCCGATTGTTTCGTAAAAACTTAACATCGGGCTTTTTGAGGCTTATTCTTTACCAATAAACAAATGCCTGTTTATTTCTTCATTTCTAAAACAGCACAAACACTTTTTGCCGCAATAGCAACAGCGCTACAACATACAGTAAGTATTATTCCACCAATATTTACAACTTTCACAGCCTCTTTTGCTTGCATTCTTTTATCGGCTTGTTTTTCTTTATCTATTAGATATTGCTGAAACGCTTTAGAGGCGTCCATATAGTCTTCGTAAATTTTCTTTTTCTCATCTTTTGTTAATTCAAGATCTTCCCATGATTCTTTGATAAACTTCAATCTTGCTTCAACAGTGGATCGAATACTATTTGCCAATTCGCTACGTTCTTTATCTATTTTATCCAAATCTTTCGTCAATTCGGTATATAAAGAAATCATTACGTTGATATATTCTGCACCTTCAAATTTCAGCACGTTTTTTAATGCCTTTTTATCAAGTTGCCTTGATTTTGCTTTGGTAATTGCTTTTTCTGTATTCATAAAATTTGCACCTCATTTGCATTTATCAACAAAACCGAAAACATAACTGTCTCCTTATGATTTTGATTTATTCCAAACAATCTCGCAATTGCTCGGATTCCAATTATAATCCCAATCGTCAGGTTGAGAAGATGTTCCGCAGTTAATAACTAATATCGAACAGCCATTAAATGCGTATTCACCGATAGTTTCAACAGATTCGGGAATATAGATTGTTGCAAGGCTTGAGCAGTTTTGGAATGCGTATGCACCAATACTTTCAAGTATATCACTATTCAACAAAAAAGTTGTAAGTAAAGAACATCCATTAAATGCGTAATTACCAATAGCCGTCGTTTTGCTTGACAAAGATATAGATGCCAACTTTGTACAGCCACTGAAAGTATACTCGTCAATCGTTGTTACAGTTTCAGGAATAACAATCGAAGTAATTGACGTACAATTTTGGAATGCATACGAACCGAGTGACATAAGTCCTGTCATACTTTCTAAATCAACAGCCGTTAATTTAGAACAGCCATAGAACGCATAGTTTCCGATAGCGGTTATGGTATTCGGCAATGTTAAGGAGGTCAATGTAGAACAACCATAGAACGCATTCGCACCAATCTCTTCTACTTCGCCCGTAAACGTAATAGTGGTAAGTTTAGTGCAATTCTTAAATGCATTAGCAGGAATATCTACATTACCCGTTACTACAACAGTATTCAGGCTTGTAGGAACAGTCCCAAATATTGTGCTAAACGATGACGTTGAATTTTTGCTCGTTCCAATAAAAGGTATAGTTATATCCGTAAGAGCCGAACAGCCATAAAATGCTGATGAGCCAATGCTTTCAACAGAAGAAGGAATAATAACTTCTTGAAGTGAAGTACAATTCTTAAATGCATTAGCTCCAATGGACTTCAATCCATCAGGGAGAATTAATGTTGTAAGTCCTGAACAGCCACTAAATGCATTTGCTTGAATAGCTATAGTTCCATCTTTAACCTTAACAGTATATCCGCTTGGCATTGTGCCATTATACTTATAAAGGACACTTCCAACATAAACAATGCCTGTTTTGTTAATTATGCCAGAATTTACGAATGCATCTGTTCCTATAGAAGAAGATTTTGGAATATCTATCGATGTCAATTTTTTGGTATTATAGAAAGCATAATCACCAACGCTGGTCGTGTTAGTAGATATTGTAATACTCTCGAGCAAATCACAGTTTCTAAACGCATTTGCGGGTATTGCTGTTTGCTTTGTTATCGTTACACTTGTAATAGATTTAGGAATGTAATAATAGCAACAACGTGTTGAAATCAACGCTTGTGACGTTCCCGAATCGCCACTTGTTAAACTATCGTAAATTGTGCTCGTCGTATAGCTTGTAGTATAGCCAAAAATATAACCGAATACCTGCATATAATTTTCATCAGCAGTTTCGCTACTTCCTACAAAAGGTAAGGTAATATCTGCAAGAGCCGAACAATCTCTAAATGCGCCTTCGCCAATAGATTTTACAGTGTCAGGAACGACTACTTTCGTAATCAAAGAATTATTTTTAAATGCATAAGAACCAATTCTCTCTACACCATTAGGAACAACAATTTCGTTCTCTGCTCCATTAAACAATTTCACTAATGAGGTGCAACTATCAAAAGCATAGTTTCCAATGCTTGTAAGATTAGAAATTGCTAAATTTGCAACTACTTCTGTCAAACTCGTACAACCATAGAAAGCGTAATTTCCAATACTTTCAATATCACTTGACACAACAACTTTCGTTAATGCTGTATTAGAATAGAATGCATAATTAGGAACATTCTTTAATGTGGTAGGAAGAATTGAAATCCCATCAACATTTCCATTGTATGCAATAACTTTTTTGCAGTTATAGAAAGCATACGTTCCTACAGAAACAGTATCGGAAGGAATATTTATGTATTCAAGACTGTTACAGTTTCTAAACGCATTTGCGGGTATTGCTGTTTGCTTTGTTATCGTTACACTTGTAATAGATTTAGGAATGTAATAATAGCAACAACGTGTTGAAATCAACGCTTGTGACGTTCCCGAATCGCCACTTGTTAAACTATCGTAAATTGTGCTCGTCGTATAGCTTGTAGTATAGCCAAAAATATAACCGAATACCTGCATATAATTTTCATCAGCGGTTTCGCTATTTCCCACGAAAGGTAATGTAATATCTGCAAGAGCAGAGCAACCCTTAAACGCGCCTGCTCCTATTGAAGTGACTGTATTAGGAACGACCACCTTTGTGATGGTAGTATTGTTGGAAAACGCCGAAGATGAAATTGCAATAACGGGTTTTCCATAAATATGTGTAGGAATCCACATTGTGGAAGAATTTCCCGTATAACCCGTTACCGTAATACCGTCAGTTGCATAGTCATACCCGAACAGTTTGGGATCGGTTTCCTCATTCCAACGAGCAAAAAGATGATAACTCCTTGCTGGCATCGATGTTAACTCAACTTTTTCATAGAACCAAGAACTCAAGTACCATCCCCCAAACGTCATTCCGTTCTTATTAGGAGTTGGAAGCGTAATTGAAACACCATATTTTGCGGTAATACTCAAGACCTTTTCACCGCCATTTTCAAAGAACGTAATGCTATAAGAGTTTCTTGTGTAGTAATAATTTACAACAAGAGAACCATCCGGACTTACAGTTACAGTTTGCGTTGAAGGAGTTGTAAAGCCTGTGTAAGTATTTGTGATAGGCTTAATCGTTGCATCTGCCGTACCATTCAAGTTTTGAGTTTCATAAAGGGTATAATCACTATCATAAATGTTTTCTTGATAATGATTTACAACATAAGGAATATCAGTTCTTGCCGTCCATTTTGCCGTAAGTGTAATAGCTTTGGCAGTTTTCCAAGTGCCTGTATAATACCTTGTGCTACCATTATACCATCCGCTAAACGTATATCCCGTTCTCGTAGGAGTAGGCAAAGTTAAAGAACTATCATAAGTTACGGTCAGTGAAGTTGTATCACAATCACCGCCATTAGCCACAAATGTTACTTTATATGTATTTGCTTGCCATTTCGCTTTGAGTGTAAGACCTGAAGTGAGTTTCCAAGTACCTCCTTCTGCTTTAGTATTGCCATTATACCAACCTAAGAACGTATAACCGGTTCTAGTCGGCGTACGAAGAGTATAAGTACTATCATAAGCGACGCTTTGAGTAGTAGAACTCAATGTTCCGCCGTCAACATCGTATGTGATAATATAGTAATTAGGATTCCACCATGCAACAAGCGTTACATCGTGGTCAATAGCGAAATAATCGTTGCAATATTCCTCATCATACCCCTTACCTGAATCGTAATGCCAATTATTAAAAGAGTAGCCGATTCTAGTTGCTGATTGTGGCTTATAATATTGACCATAAGTAACCGTTTCCGTCTTTTTTTCACAAGAACCGCCGTTTGCATCGAATGTTATGGTGTATGTATTTGCTTGCCAAACCGCAGTATACGTCTTATTGCCAATTGAACCTTTCGCAATAGTAGGACTGTAAACAGCAGTTGAACTGCCCGATGCTTTCCACCCAATAAAAGTATATCCTTTTTTAGTAGGTGCTAACAATGTTACGCTTTGCGATATGGTATATGTAGACGGATTATTACTATTATTAGTCCCACCATCCAAATTGTAATTTATATTATATTCAGTTTCGCCCCATTTTGCCGTTAAAGTAATGTTTGATGCTGTATACCACGTCCCACTAGTAACTTGCGTTGAGCCGTTGTACCAACCTTTAAAGGTATATCCAGACAATGTAGGTGTCGGCAAAGTATATGATTTGCCAAAAACCACATTGACTGTCGTTCTAGATACAGTACCACCATTAGGATTAAGGGTTATTATATAATCGAGTTTATCCGGGTAAATCAAACCATCATAATTGTTTACGGCATAATTTGCCTCACTATCACTAAAACCCCATTCCTTTAATTTTGCAATACATTGAGTATTATTGGGAGGCGTAGTAGATAAATCTTCTACAAAATGCTTTACACAATACAATGCTCTCAAATTCCAATTAATATTGCAATTTTCAACGGCATATTCCGCTTGAGCTTGTGTAAAATCATAATCCGTCAGTTCAGATATATAGGCACTCTTTTGTGCAAGAGAGCCGTTAGTTTCAATATATTCAATATATTCTAATGCCTTTTGATTCCAATTTACGTTTAAGTTATCTAAAGCTATTTGACAATATTCGGATTTATCAAATACATATTCTCCCAAATCATAAGTATATCCCTTCTCCACGCAAAGATAAGTCAATACAGCATTTGGAGTTAAATATTCATTGGAATTCTCCACAATTAAAACATATTCTTCGGCATGCTTGGTAGCGTAAAATTCCCAATCTATATTTGCATTTTTAACAGCATAACTAATATTTTCTGCCGTAAATTCATGCTCTGCCAACAATTCTGCAACCATTAAAGGCGAAACTATTGAATAATAATCGGAATAGCCTTCAGCTGTTTTCTTTGCAATCTTATTAAAATCGACACCACAATTTTTAGCAATCTGTTTCGATTTTTCAAGAGGATAGCCAAGTTCTATAAGCTTAGTAGCAGTTTCATAGGCAGATAAATTATCTTTTTCCGCAACTTGCTTTGCTACAGTATACAAATAGCTATCCATACTTACATAGGCTTCGGTGCTTTCCGTAAGCATTTTCTCAATATTATTTTCAAGAATGTTTTGCAAAGACGCTGTTAATTCGTGAGAAATTCTAACAACGCAAGTACCAACGACCTTATGCGAGCCGGATGCTAAAATCCCCCCATCAAACGCAGCAAGGTAAGAGTTTCTCAATTCCGCATCCTTTGCCGTTCTATAAACTTCAATACTACCTCCTGCATTAGTGCCTTTTTCAATTAGAGTCGTACCAGAAATTAATTTTTGATTGATAACGTCAACAGAAAAGAAGACGTCTGCTATATAACCACCACTCTTGTTAAATTGACCGTTAGGATCATTATATTCGGTAGCAGCCTCAACCTCAACAATATTCGGAATATTTTTTAATCCCGCTACAATGAAAGCTTCAGTCGGGGGAACTGCGTCACTAACAAATTTAGCATAAACAGACATGTCACTTGACAAAGGAGCATCAAGCAACGAATTAGCCGTAAATTGTTGTTTCCATGTATCTTTATCCCAATACCAACCATCGAAGGTATATCCGTCTTTAGAAGGATTTGCAGGCATTTTAATAACTTCATCACCTTTTGTGTCTACAGTAGCGTAAACTGCTCCATCGACAACAAAGTTGACCTTAAATTCAACCTTACCACATGCTGATAGTGTTATTACAAACGATAACACTATCAGCAACAAACAGCAAATTCGGTTAAAAGAACGTTTTACCATAGTCTTTGTCTCCTTATTCCCTAAAAAATCTTTACGATTTAACGACAACTTTTCTGTAAATACCCAAAATATTATTTACCATTTTCGCAATCGTTTTTGTTCATCTAATAGTATATTAGGCGAACAAAATAACTACTTTCGTTCGTCTAATAGCGTAAAAATGAACAAAAGTTATGAATTTTTCTTAAAAAATATGCTGAACACGGTACTAACCTATTGACAAAATCAACATTTCTGAGTAAAATTATAGTGTATATATCATCTAATATACTATTAGACGCACATTTTTCTAACTATTCAGCAAGGTAAAAACCTTGCTTTTTTATTGCAAAAATAGTTTTCCGAGCTTGTTCATCATATCCGATTTATGCTCTAAAAGCGAGTGGGCGTATCTGTTTAACGTTACCGTCGCATTTTTATGACCGAGAATTTCGGATAACGTTTTCACATCCATTCCCAACTCTATCGCACGAGTGGCAAATGTATGTCTTAACGAGTGAAAGCCTTTATGCGGTATACCATGCCTTTTTAATAACAGCTCGAAACTTCTTTGGTATGACCTTATCGTTACGGGTTTGCCGTTTTCCGATACAACGTAATCGCTTTTTTCTGTCCGTTTTAATTCCTTTAACGTATGTAAAAGTTGTTTCGGAACAGGAATTATGCGCTTGGACGATTCGGTTTTCGGTTCGTCCACGATTTGCCCGAAACCGTTTTCCGTTTTACCGTCGTGACAGGTTTTATTTACCGTAAGCAAGCCTTTTTGAAAGTCTATATCTT
>CAYPZK010000062.1:0-7461 GCA_964415385.1 uncultured Bacteroidaceae bacterium | reverse complement strand
AGAATGTTTTCTTTCGAAAAATCGCTAATTTTGCACTTGCCAGTTGAGAGTAGGCTTCTGTATTCTTATGAGAGATAGGCAACTTTATCCGCTTTTTCTTTGGCAGTGTCTTTGTTTTTCCGTAACTTTACGGTCGGAGAAATTAAAATGATTCTTATGGGGAAATGGTGGGACATCACGCGGCTATGGCGGCGTGATACTGCTTCGGAAGAAAATAGCGAAGGTTCTGCAACGTCCACGGCGGCAACTCCGCGTACAGGGTCGGGGGTGAATTTCTTCTATCCGACTTACAGCAGCGCCAAGGCGGTGGCTACCGCATACAGGTGCGTCCAGCTGCTCTGTGACAGCGTGGCCTGCCTCCGGATGCAATACATGCGGATGAAAGACGGGTGTTATCAGGAGGACACCAACAGTACGCTGCACTATCTTCTGACCGTACAGCCACAGCCGGAGATGTCGGCATTCGACTTCTGGAGCATGGCCGTGCAGCTGATGCTGTTAGACGGCAACGCCTATATTTATCCGCGCCGTGTGCGGGGTGAGCTGACCGACCTGGTTCTTTGTATGCGTGGTACGGTCGGCCACGATGCCCTTAACGGCGTGTACACGGTTTCCGACGCGTACAGCGGCGTGTACGGGGTGTTCAAGGAATCCGAGATTATCCATCTGTATCTGCACTCATCGGACGGAAGAAGGGGCGAAAGCGTCCTCAGTCACGCGCGGCGCACCATCGGCATCGCCGAGGCCGGAGATGTGGAGACGGCCAACCGGTTCGTCAACGGCGGAAACGTCCGCGGAATCATCACCAACGACACGTCTGTGCGCGGGTTCGGCGAATACGCGGACGCGGAATTGAAGAAGACCGCGCGGAGTGTTGACGAGTGTTTTTCAAGGGGAGAGCATATTGTCAGTCTTCCCGGGCAGGTGGACTTCAAGCAGATTTCGCTCAGTTCCACGGACATGCAGTTTCTGGAAAGCCGGAAGTTCACGGTCCGTGAGATATGCCGGTTCTTCGGTGTGCATCCGTCTTTCGTGTTCGATGACACGAGCAATAACTACAAGTCGGCGGAGATGGCCAATGTCGCTTTCCTCAGCATGACCCTTGACCCTATTCTGAAACGCATCGAGAATGAGTTCACCCGCAAGCTCATCCCTGCCAGCCTGTGCTGCAAGAGGGTATTCAGGTTTGACCGAAAGGGCATCTATTCTCTGGATCTGGAATCATTGTCCAATTATCAGGCCAGGACAATCGCCAATGGTATCTATACGGTGAACGACTGGCGGAGAATTGAGAATCAGCCGCCGGTTGACGGGGGTGATACAGTTTATCTATCGACGAATCTTGCGCAGCTTGGGAGCGAGAAGCTTTCCGGCGGGCAGTTAAACAATGGAGAAAATGGGGAAAATCAGTAAAAGAAGCGTCGGATTCGAGGCTTTGCTTCAAGTCCGCGAGTCGGCCGATGGTGCCGAGAGCCGCACCATAGAGGGATATGCGTTGAAATTCGGTGTCCGCAGCCGTCTTCTGTGCGACTGGTGGAACGCCTATTACGAGGTGCTGGAGCCGGGATGCATCACCCGTGAGATGCTCGACGGCTGCGACATCAAGCTGACGATGTTCCACGACCGCCAGCTGGTACTTGCGAGAAGCAACAAAGGGGGAGGTACGCTGCATTACGAGGTCGATGATGCCGGCGTGAGGTTCTGGGCCGACATGCCGAGAACCGTGGACGGTGACAAGGCGCTGGAACTCGTGCAGCGTGGCGACATCGCAGGATGCTCCTTCATCTACTCGACAGATGAGGGGGACAGCGAGAATGCCGTGAGCTATGAGAGAATCAATGAGAAGACGGAGGACGGGGAAGATGTTCTGCTGCGGCACGTCAAGCGCATCGACGCGGTGTATGACTTCACGCTGACCACAGACCCCGCTTTCGAGCAGACGGAGGTGACACGCCGTGAGGTTGAGGCGGCAGGTGTCGTATTCGACAGGCCTGCGCCGTCTCCCGTTCCCGTTGACCTTTCAAGAAAACGTGAGGCGATTAAAGTAATCAAGAATAGAGTGAGCCGTATCGTATAGGCGGCGCAGTTTTTTATGTTTCATTAAACTTTTGGAAAATCTATGAAGGAGAAGTTCAATTTCCGCGAAGCCTATGAGCGGATTGACCAAATCAAGGCACGCCTGACCGAGATGGCGGAGAATCTCGAAAACGACAAGGAGCGCGAGGCGTTCACCGAGGCCGAGGAGGGGGAGCGCAAGCAGCTCTTCCGCGAGCTTGACATCCTCGAAATGAAAATCAAGGCGAACACTCCGTCCGTGGCAGTCATGCGGCGCGAGCAGATGGAGGATGCCACCAGACAAATCCGCGAGTATGTCAAGGAGGGAAAGCGTTTCGAGCTTAAGATCAGCCGTGACGTCGCCTCTGACTTCGGCGGCAACACTTCGGGGTATCTCGACCCTACGGCTTCCACGAATCCGGCATCTCTGACAACGCACGAGATTGTGGAGCCGTTGTACGGCAAGACCATTCTCAAGGCCATCGGCACGCCGCTGCTCACCGGTCTGAAGGGCAACCACCAGTGGCCGGTTGTCGAGACGTTCGAGGCCTCGGTGAACGACGAGGGCGTTGCTTTGGGCGACACGAAGATTCCGCTCTCGAAGCTCATCGCCAAGCCTGAGCGCATCGGAGTGGCCGTGCCTATCACGCGTGAGGCTCTGAATGAGACGGACGACCTGCTCCGCACCATCTGCACCCAGTACATGCCGGTGGCAGCCGCCGCCCTTATCAACAAAATCATGTTCAGCACTTCCGCCGTGTCGAAGGCGACGAATCTCATCGGCCCGTTCGTCAACGTGAAGTCCGCGAACAAGAAGACCTACACCGACGACGCTCCTACGCTGAAGGAGCTGCTGACCTTGAAGTCTCTCGTACTGGCCTCCAACATCCAGCCGGAGGGTCTGTGCTACGTGATGACCGAGACCACGAAGGCGCTTCTCGAAGGTACGCCGAAGTGGGAAGGCTCCAACAACGCCATCATCGACGACAACGGACGCATCAACGGGGTGCCGGTGTTCACCACATCCTACGTGGAGGAGGGCAATGTGTATTTCGGCGCGTTCAAGTATGCGCCAGTCGGCCTGTTCGGCGAGCTGAGCATCATCCTCGACCCTTACACGCTGGCACGGAAGAATGCCATCGACTTCGTTCTCAACGCCGACTTTGCCATCACGACGCTCCGGCAGGAGGCATTCGCGATGCTTACGAAGTCTTCTGAGTAAATAATGGTTGCAGACTGAAAATGACAGGATTATGGCAGGCATAGTGGATTTGGAACTGTTCAAGAAGCATGTACGCGCGGACGACTTCGATGATGATGATGAGTATCTCCAGCATCTGCTGGACACTGCGGAGGCAAGTGTCATCACGGCCACCAACCGCACGGAAAACGAGTTGGAGACGATTGGCGGAGGTGAGATGCCGAAGCCGGTTGTCCACGCCGTCATGCTTCTCGCGGCGCACTGGTACAATCAACGGGAGAGTGTCAGCGGGGTGCAGATGCACCAGGTCCCGGATTCACTATCCGCTTTAATCAAGCCTTATCGGAAGCTGGTGGAGGATGAGGAATGATTGCGGGACGGATGAAATACAGGCTGGCACTGTTGGAGCCGGTGGAGACGGAGAATGACTTCGGGGAGACGAAAATCTCGTACACTCAGACGCTTGTCGTCCACGCGGAGCGGGTCAGGCAAAGCGGGAACAGGAGTGAGGAGGCGGACGAGCATTTCCCGGATTACCACGCCGAGTTCAACATCAGGGACGCGCATGCCGTCAGCGAGAACTGGCGCGTGCGCCAGCTGGGAGGTCATCTGTACACAGTCACCAACATCATCCCCAACATCAACAAGGGCATGAAGACATTGGTCTGCAGCCGTGTGAACGAATAATCCATGAGACGATGAGTCCCGAAGAATACACAGGCAAGGAATGGGACGACCTGCTCCGGCAGATGAATGGCACGCAGATCAAGAAATCCATGCGTGGCGCCATCAGGGCCGAGGCGCGGAAAGCTCAGAAAATCGCACAGGGCAAGCTGCTGTCAAGCGGCTTGCAGGTAAGGGGAAGCACGTCTGATTGGAAGAAAGGTATCAGAACCCGGATCTACCCGGACAATAAAGGCGCGGGATTCATGGTCACCGTCAAGGCGAGAGCCGCAAGCCGGAAGACCGGCAAGGGTGAGAAGTCCATGCACGAGAACCGTTTCGGTTTCAGGAAGCCGATATTGATGTGGGCAGAGGAGGGGACGAAGAACCGCAGTACGAAGTCACAGACGAAATGGTTCGTGAGGAAGAAGAAAGGGCACAGCACCGGCAGGATGAGGGCATACGGATTCATGGAGGCGGCAACGCCCGGGATGTTCCGGTCTGTTGAGGCAGGGCTGTTGCCGGAAGTTGAGAAGGCCGTTTGGAAAGTGGCTAAGAAATGCGGTTTTGTCTAACATTAAAGAAGTGTCGTTATGGCTATTTCATCGCTGAGCGCAGGTAAGATTATCCGGAAGATTCTGACGGAGAACGGGGAGATAGCGGGCATGTCTGTCACAAAGGTGTTCCCTGTTGTGACTGATGCGGCCATTCTTCCGTATATTGCCTACCGCCGCCGCTCAAATGATGCCGCCGCCGTCAAAAGCCAGTCCGCCGCCGTCAATGCCGACACCACCGTCATCGAGATTCTTTGTTTTACCGAGGATTACGAGAGCGGAATCAGTCTGGCCGAAGCCGTGCGTGCGGCGTTGGACGGCAGGCAGGCCGAGGTGGACGGTCTGAGAATGCGCAGCTGCATTCTGACAGACAGCGAGGAGACATGGCAGGACGATGCTTTTGTGCAGAGATTAGTATTCACAATTAAAGTATCAGAATTATGAGTTATGTTAATGGTAGTGACCTTCTGTTGTTGGTCGGTGGCAAGGCTATTGGGCATTGCTCCACGCACACGGTCGCGTTCAACAGTGAGACGAAGGACAGGGCCGTGAAGCCGGTCGCCACGCAGGGACAGAGCGCAGGCCTTTGGAAAGGCAAAGGCGTCACGGGTCTCAGTATCTCAATCAGCGCGGAAGGCTTGCGTTTCTACGATGAGACCGAGAACGGCTACGAGGAAATCGCCCCGAAATGGGGCAAGGGCGCGTCCGTGGAGGTTATCGCCTACAAGCGCGGCGCAAGCGGCCTTACAGCCGGTGAGGATGGCACTTTCACTCCGAGCACTGAAGACATCTACGTAAAGGGCAATTTCGTGATCGCCTCGTTGGAGGAGACATCTCCGGCGCAGGACGATGCCACCTACTCCATCAGCCTCGAAAACGACGGCGAGCCGGACATTTACCCAGGCAAGGATGGTGAGTAATCTCTAACAGTTATTCTTCATGGAAAAAGTCGAAATTACAGTTAACGGCAAAGCATTCCCCTGTCGTCCGACGATGGGGGCAATGCTCCGCTTCAAGCGTGAGACGGGACGCGAGGTGACGGAAATCGGGCAGGGCAGCTTCAGCGACATCTGCACCTACCTTTGGTGCTGCATCGTGTCGGCGTGCAAGCATGATGGCATTGATTTCAATCTGTCATTGATGGATTTTGCAGATAGTATCAGCCCGGATGATATGAACGCATGGAATGATGCCATACAAAGCGACAATCCACCCGATGAGAGCGCAGAGGGCGAAAAAAAAAGCCAGTAGGCATTGAGCGTCTGTTGGGCATTGCGTTGGGCTGCATCCGTTTGTCATTCGATGATTTTTGCGGATTGACACCCGATGAGTTTCAAGAGGTTTACGATGCCTACCATGGCAAAGAGGAAATGCAGTACCACGGCGATTGGGAGCGCATAAGAATGTTGGCGGCAATTGTCATACAGCCGCATACCAAGAAGAAAATAACGCCACAAAAGCTGTTGCCGTTTCCGTGGGAGAAAGAGCATGAAAAGAAACAGTCAGACCGCCCACAACCGACCAAAGAGGAAGATTTAAGGAGGTTTGAGAATCTGGTTAAAGGAATGAAAGGCTAATCGGTGCTTTGCCAATGCTTTTCCGTTTCGTAGTCTTTATCGCCCGGCTCATACTCTATGAGGGTATCGGGGCCGCGAAAACCGAAAAGGCCGTATTTGGAATAGTTGGCATCAATGAGAATACTAAGAGCCTGAGAGCCTGAAAAGATGAAAGCCACAAGGCAGATGCAGAATGCCACCGCCCAGCTGAAATGAAAGGCGATTGGCAAGCCGACGAAAGAGACAATGGCGGTTGCCTGATATATGGCGAGTTTTCGGCCAAGTGGTTTTAACTTCATACGGATATGTATTTTATTTGTCGCAAATATACGAAGATTTTTTGATATAAGTGAGTAAATGAGCTAAAATTATGGCAAAAGACGTAAAGTTTAACATAAAGCTGAATGTGGATGGCAAGGACATCGTTGTCAAGGCATCTACAAACGTCAAGCAGTTGGCCGATAATTTGGGTTTGGTGCATGACAACGTAACCGCCGCAGATAAGGCGTTTATGAAGTGGACGCAAAGTGTCATGGCCATTGGCTCAATTACTAACTCCATACAACAGATTTCCGGCGTGTTGAACACGCTTACAGAGGACAGCCGCTCATTTGGTGCAGCCATGAAAGCTGCTAACACGATGGCTGGAAAGGACGCAGAGGGATTCGACCAACTCAAAGACCAAGTGGCAGAGTTGAGCAAGACGATTCCTATTGCCCGGGATGAGTTGGCAAGAGGATTGTACCAAGTCATTTCCAATGGCGTGCCGGAAGATAACTGGATTTCTTATTTGGAGGCATCCAGTAAGTCGGCAGTTGGCGGCATTGCCAATTTGGAAGAAGTCGTTAAGGTTACATCAACAGTCATTAAGAACTATGGTTTGGAATGGTCAGCCGCAGAGGACATCCAAGACAAAATCCAGTTGACTGCCAAGAACGGTGTTACATCCTTTGAGCAGTTGGCGGCAGCTTTGCCAAGCGTTACGGGTCAGGCAGCACAATTAGGAGTTTCGCTTACTGAAATGTTGGGGGTGATGAGTACGCTAACAGGCGTTACGGGTAACACGTCAGAGGTTGCCACTCAGCTTGCAAGTGTGCTTACAGCGTTGACAAAAGAAAGCTCCAAGAGCCAGAAAATGGCAGAGGAAATGGGAATATCTTTCAATGCCGCATCTATCAAGGCGGCAGGAGGTTTCCGTAATTTCTGTAATGGAACTTGACAAAACCGTTACTGCCTATTCCCAGAAAACAGGGCAACTTAAAGAATCCATATACAGCAAACTTTTCGGACGCGCCGAGGCATTGCGTTTGGTCAACGGACTTACCGGGCAGATGGCGGCAAAGTTCGATGAGAATATACAGGCGTTGGATAACGGCGCAGGTACGATGGATAAGGCATTTGGAGAAATGGCAAGCACGGGAAGCGCGACCAC
>CAYPZK010000061.1:1169-8189 GCA_964415385.1 uncultured Bacteroidaceae bacterium | reverse complement strand
TTCTCCATCGTCGTGGCGGCAAGCATGGCGTATAAGATGATGGTGAAGAACGAGCCGTTGGACGTGATGAAGCTGTTCAAGCCCTTGGTGGTGAGCATCATCCTTTGCTGGTGGTACCCGCCCGCCGACACGGGCATGACCAACAGCGGCAGCAGCTGGTGCGTCCTGGACTTTCTGTCCTACATTCCCAACTGCATCGGCTCCTACACCCACGACCTCTACGAGGCGGAAGCCACGCAGATCGCCGACAAGTTCGAGGAGGTTCAGCAGCTCGTCTACACAAGGGATTCGATGTACACCGACCTCCAGGCGCAGGCGGACGTGGCGCACAAGGGAACCTCAGACCCCAACCTGATAGAGGCGACGATGGAGCAGACGGGAGTGGACGAGGTGACCAACATGGAAAAGGACGCGAGCAAGCTGTGGTTTACCTCCCTCACGGCAGGAGCGGTGGTAGGCATCGACAAGATTGTGATGCTGATAGCCCTGATTGTCTTCCGCATAGGATGGTGGGCGACCATCTATTGCCAGCAGATACTGTTGGGTATGCTGACCATCTTCGGCCCCATCCAGTGGGCGTTCAGCCTGTTGCCAAAATGGGAAAGCAGCTGGGCGAAGTGGCTCACCCGTTATATGACGGTACACTTCTACGGAGCCATGCTCTACTTCGTGGGCTTCTACGTCCTGCTGCTCTTCGACATCGTGCTGTGCATACAGGTGGAGAACCTGACCGCCATCACCGCCAGCGAGCAGACAATGGCCGCCTATCTCCAGAACTCGTTCTTCTCGGCGGGATACCTGATGGCTGCGAGCATCGTGGCGTTGAAGTGCCTGAACCTCGTACCCGACCTTGCGGCATGGATGATACCGGAGGGCGACACCGCCTTCTCCACAAGAAATTTCGGCGAGGGCGTGGCGCAGCAGGCGAAGATGACGGCGACAGGCGCAATGGCCACGGTAATGAGATAAATGACACATAAAAGGAAATTATATGGTAATCAAGAATTTGGAAAACAAGATCAAGCTGGTGGGCATCATCTGTTCCGCCTTTCTTGTGGGCTGCGTCATCATCTCGGTGTCGAGCATCTGGACTGCGCGACGCATGGTGGGCGACGCACAGCAGAAAGTGTATGTGCTGGACGGCAACGTCCCCATACTGGTGAACAGGACGACAATGGAGGAAACGCTGGACGTGGAGGCGAAGAGCCATATCGAGATGTTCCACCACTACTTCTTCACGCTTGCCCCGGACGACAAGTACATCCGCTATTCGATGGAGAAGGCCATGTACCTGGTGGACGAGACGGGGCTTGCGCAGTACAACACCTTGAAAGAAAAGGGATTCTACAACAACATCATGGGCACGAGCGCCGTGTTCAGCATCTTCTGCGACAGCATCAGGTTCGACAAGGACAAGATGGAGTTCACCTACTACGGACGCCAGCGCATCGAGCGGCGGAGCAACATCCTGATGCGAGAGTTGGTGACCGCCGGACAGGTGAAGCGCGTGCCGAGGACTGAGAACAACCCTCACGGCCTGCTCATCACCAACTGGCGCACGCTGCTCAACAAGGACATAGAGCAAAAGTCCAAGTCAAACTTCTAACATCGCGGCACTATGAGCGTAAAAGGTATCAGACGTATGCTTGTGGGCGAGAAGATGCCCGACAAGAACGACCCCAAGTACAGGGAGCGGTATGAGAAGGAAGTGGCCGCAGGGCGCAAGTTCGCCAAAACGACGAGGATAGACCGTGCGGCAGCCAGGGTGCAGGGCTTCGCCAATGCCCACAAGACGCTGTTCCTCGTCATCGTGTTCGGCTTTGTCGTCTCCTGCTTCGGCTTCAACATCTACAGGATGGCGAGGTACTACGGCCACTATCGGGCGGCAAGGACTGCCACGGAAATGCAGGACAGCGTACTGAAAGCGAGGCACCATCAAACCATAAAAGGAGGAAACAGGCAATGAGAATAACAGACAAAATCAATTTCCGCCAGCCGAAGTACATGTTGCCGGCCATCGTGTATGTCCCGCTGCTTGCCACAGGCTACTTCGTCTTTGACATGTTCGGCACCGAAGTAACAGAGACACAGGACAAGAACCTGCAGACCACGGAGTTCTTAAATCCCAATCTGCCCGGGGCTCAGATAAAGGACGGCGACGGCATCGGCGGCAAGTATGAGAACATGGCGAAGTCGTATGGCCGCATAGCCGACTATTCGGCGGTGGACAACATCGAACGGGACAACGAGGAAGAGAAAGAAAAGTATGAATCCAAGTATACGGAAGAAGACCTTGCGGAACTTGTCCGCCAGGCAGAGGAAAAGGACGATGCCGCTGAAGTTGCCGATGCCAAGGCGCGGGAGGCGGAAGCAATCGAAGCCCTCAACAAGGCGCTTGCCGAAGCGAGGCTGAGAGGACAGACGGCGGCCCCTGTCGCTGTTGATACCACACAAAGCGGGTCGCCCCAAGAAAAGATAGAGGCAAGGGGGCAGATTTCTGAAGACGGCAAGGCGGTGAAAGCGTTGGATGAAGAGGAAAAGCCGCAGGAGGTGGTGAGGAAAGTGAAAGTCACCTCCGACTACTTCAACACCCTTACCCAGAACGAACACGAGCCGAAACTCATCAAGGCCATCATTGACGAGGACATCAAGGCCACGGACGGTTCAAGGGTGCGGCTGCGCCTGTTGGACGACATTGAGATTGGCGAGACGGTGGTGCGCAAAGGGTCGTACCTCTATGCCACCATGAGCGGTTTTGGCTCACAGCGCGTGAAGGGCAGCATCAGTTCCATCCTGGTGGATGACGAATTGGTCAAGGTGTCGCTGTCGCTATATGACACTGACGGCTTGGAGGGTCTTTACGTTCCCGGCAGCCAGTTCCGCGAGACCACCAAGGACGTGGCGAGCGGAGCAATGCAGGGCAACATGAACATCGACCAGACAGGAGCAAACAACAGCTTCTCGCAATGGGGAATGCAAGCCGTTACCAACGCCTACCAAAAGACGAGCAACGCCATCGGCAAGGCCATCAAGAAGAACAAGGTAAAGCTGAAGTACGGCACGTTCGTCTATCTGGTGAACGGCAGGGAAAAGAAGAAATAACATGGTAAAATCAAAAATCAACGATATGAATTACTTTCAAAAAACCGGAGTCTGCGTATTGCTCTCGCTGTGCATGCTGCCGACCAAGGCGCAGACCACCTACATGGAAATGGAGCAATTGACCGTCAACGACCAGGTGACCACCGTCATCACCGCCTCCGAACCTATCCGCTTTGTCGATATTTCCACGGACAAGGTTGTGGGCGACCAGCCCATCAGCAACACCATCCGCCTGAAGCCCAAGGACAGCGTATATGCAGACGGCGAGGTGCTTGCCATTGTCACCATCGTCACCGAACGCTACCGCACGCAGTACGCGCTGCTCTACACCACAAGGATGCAGGAGGCTGTGACCGACAAGGAGATACAGCTGTCCGAACGCAGTGCCTACAATAATCCGGCGGTAAGCCTCTCCACCGCCGACATGACCAAGTATGCCCGGCAAATATGGTCGTCAGCCGCCAAGTACCGTGGTGTGGCGACGAAGAAGCACCGCATGGTGATGCGCCTGAACAACATCTACAGCGTGGGCGAATACTTCTTCATCGATTTCTCCGTGGAGAACAAGACGAACATCCGCTTTGACATCGACGAGCTGCGGGTCAAGCTTTCCGACAAGAAACTGGGCAAGGCCACCAACACGCAAATCGTTGAACTGCCCCCGGCTTTGGTGCTGGACGGTGCCAAGAGCTTCAAGTTCGGATACCGCAATGTCATCGTGGTAAAGAAGATGACGTTTCCCAACGACAAGGTGCTTACCATCGAAATGTCCGAGAGGCAGATAAGCGGACGCACCATCTCGCTCAACATTGACTATGAGGATGTGCTGTCAGCGGATTCGTTCAACCCGATACTGTTAGAGGAGGAGTAAGCGATGAAGGGAAAGAAATTGAAAATGAGGGAAAAGAATTATTTCACAAAAGCCATGCTGTTGCTTGTCTGTACAATGGCAACCATACCACAGGCCAGGGCGCAGCAGAACAGCGGCCGTGTCTCCGTTGGCATCGGCTGCCTGTACGAGCGTGGACTGGACCTGACGCTGTCCTACGAGCATGAGACGAAGTATCACAACGCATGGGAGTATTTTGCCAATGGATACATCAAGTGGGACGACTGCGCGTCATGCGGCCACGTGTGTCCAGAAAGCTTCTGGAACAACTACCGCAGTTACGGTTTCGGCTTCGCCTACAAGCCCTGTGTGGCAAGAGGGCGCAACCATCACGGCAACATGCGCGTCGGCGCGTCTGCCGGTAGCGACACCCATGACTTCCTGGGCGGCATACACCTCGGTTACGAGCACAGCTACACGCTCAGACACGGGTGGAAGCTCTTTTGGCAAGTGAAGACCGATGTAATCATCAAGGGCGAGGATCTGTTCCGCACGGGTGTTGTCCTCGGCGTGAAACTCCCCGTAAAATAAAAGGAATATGAAGATAATTTTTTCAATCGTAATCGTTGCGATGACAACAATGTTGCTGACTGCCTGTGACGGTCATCAGGACTTTCCCGATACCTCCATGAAAGTCACCCATATCCTGACCACTGACGGCAAGGTGATGCCATACGACACCTACGAGCAGTCTGGCAAGCAAGCCATCGCCGT
The DNA here is from genome assembly GCA_964415385.1 of uncultured Bacteroidaceae bacterium. Lineage (GTDB taxonomy): Bacteria > Bacteroidota > Bacteroidia > Bacteroidales > Bacteroidaceae > UBA3839. The sequence goes on along the minus strand of CAYPZK010000061.1, from coordinate 3,484 downwards.
GGTATTCCACATCAACCAAAGGGAGGATGTGGAAGGCAACGGATATGCCGTCTATCTGTGGGACATTGCCCCCGAAGCCTTTGCCGACAGCCTCGGTGTGGAGCAAGGCACTTCCGCCGACCTCACCGCATACGACGGCAATACCAACACCTTTGCCCTCTATGGCACGGCAGGCGTAAAGTCGCCGTTGGCGGAGCGTGTCTTCGACTTGTGGCGGTATGGCCAGAGTGCCTACGTCCCCAGCGTGGCACAGATGCGCTTGCTATATAGCACCAAGGACATTATCAATCCTTATATCCTGCAATGTGGCGGCACGCCCATTCCCGATGAGGATGACGACTGCTGGTATTGGACATCCACGGAGGTCAAGGGACAAGCGACAGCCAAGGCGTGGCTCTACTCCCTCGGCAGCGGTGCCATACAGGAGACCCCGAAGTGGCAGGCGCACAAGGCGAGACCCATCATCACGATAAACGAATAACAAATAGTCGTTATCTTACAAGATACATGGAAGAGAGCAAGGAATTACAGGGATTTTATAAGATTTTCAGGGCGGTAATATATGTCTCCATCCTGATGGAGTTCTTTGCCTACGCATTGCAGCCGGAGCAATTGGACTTCTTGGGCGGCGTGGTGACGGACATCCACACACGCATCAAGCGGTGGGTGATTTACCATGACGGGAACCTCGTGTACAGCAAGGCCGCCACGTTCCTGCTCATTTGTATCACATGCGTGGGAACAAGGAACAAGAAACGTCTGGAGTTCGACGCACGCAGGCAGGTACTCTACCCGTTGGTTGCGGGCGTGGTAATAATCATGTTGTCCGTATGGCTTTTCAGCCACACGATACAACCCCGTCTTTACTCCCTCAGTTTGAACATCTGGCTATATATGCTCGCTTCCGTTGTCGGTGTCATATTGGTGCATATCGCCCTTGACAACATTTCCAAGTTCCTGAAGGAAGGACTATTGAAAGACCGTTTTAACTTCGAGAATGAGAGCTTTGAGCAGTGCAGGGAGTTGCAGGAGAACAAGTATAGCGTGAACATTCCGATGCGCTATTACTATAAAGGCAAGTTCCGCAAGGGATGGGTGAATATCGTCAATCCCTTTCGTGGCACGTGGGTGGTAGGTACTCCCGGTTCGGGCAAGACATTTTCCATTATCGAGCCGTTCATCCGCCAGCACAGCGCGAAGGGCTTTGCCATGGTAGTGTATGACTACAAGTTCCCGACCCTTGCCACCAAGCTCTACTACCACTATTTGAAGAACAAGAACGCCAAGGATGGCAGAATGCCCAAGGGGATGAAGTTCAACATCATCAACTTTGTCGATGTTGAGTACAGCCGCAGGGTAAACCCCATCCAACTGAAATACATCAACAACCTTGCCGCGGCGAGCGAGACAGCAGAAACACTGCTGGAATCCTTGCAAAAGGGGAAGAAGGAGGGAGGTGGTGGCTCTGACCAATTCTTCCAGACTTCCGCAGTTAACTTCCTTGCCGCCTGCATCTATTTCTTCTGCAACTACGGCAAGGAACCATACGACAAGGACGGCAAGGTGCTGATTGCGGAGAAACGGGAAGATCCGCAGACCAAGCGGCTGATACCCACGGGACGGGTGTTCGACCATTCGGGAACGGAGGTGCAGCCCGCCTATTGGTTGGGCAAGTACAGCGACATGCCGCATATCCTGTCGTTCCTCAACGAAAGCTATCAGACCATCTTCGAGGTGTTGCAGACCGACAACGAGGTAGCTCCCTTGCTTGGCCCGTTCCAGACAGCCTTTGCCAACAAAGCGATGGAACAACTCGAAGGTATGATTGGCACGCTCCGCGTCTATACCTCACGCCTTGCCACCAAGGAAAGCTATTGGATATTCCACAAGGACGGCGATGACTTCGACTTGAAAGTCAGCGATCCCAATAATCCGAGCTACCTGCTCATTGCCAACGACCCAGAGATGGAAAGCATCATCGGTGCGCTTAACGCCCTTATCCTCAACCGCCTCGTGGCGAGGGTGAACACTGGGCAAGGCAAGAACGTGCCTGTGAGCATCATCGTCGACGAGTTGCCCACGCTCTACTTTCATAAGATAGACCGCCTGATAGGAACAGCCAGAAGCAACAAGGTCAGCGTGGCATTGGGCTTTCAGGAGCTGCCACAGCTCGAAGCCGACTATGGTAAGGTAGGTATGCAGAAAATCATCACCACCGTAGGCAATGTCGTCAGCGGTTCGGCGCGTGCCAAGGAAACCCTCGAATGGTTGTCGTCCGACATCTTCGGCAAGGTCGTACAACTTAAGAAAGGCGT
>CAYPZK010000061.1:0-1069 GCA_964415385.1 uncultured Bacteroidaceae bacterium | reverse complement strand
CCCAAGTTCTACAAGTTCAAGTCGAAAGAGGAACGGGAGCGCATTCTCTACAAGAATTTCGTGCAGGTTGGTGAGGATGTGAAAGCCATGATCAAGGAGATACAGCAGTTCAAGACTATGGTGTAAAGGGGAAAGCGAGAGCGAATAATCGAAAACATTAATAATAAACAGGCAATCAGATAAACATGAAACGAATCGTCATCGCCATACAGTTGGCCATACTCTCCATCTGCGTCATGCCATGTTTTGGGCAAACACCCGACCAGAGGCTGTTTGACCGCCTTGTTGCCTGTACCAAGCATTTTGAGGGATGGCATACCCAGCGGACGACTCCCGGTCATGTTGGCTATGGGCACAGGATACAGAGGGGTGAGCGTTTTCCGAATGCGTTGACACGTCATCAGGCGGATTCCCTGTTGAGAAAAGATTTGATGCAGCATTACCGTCTCTATGCGCACTATGGCAAGGATGCCGTGTTGCTCACGGCACTCTCATACCAAATCGGCCCTGCCAAACTCTTGGGCAAAGGCAAATATCCCAAATCAACATTGCTCACACGCCTGGAGCGAGGCGACAGGAATATCCTTTCCCTGTACATGAGCTTTTGCAAGTGGAAAGGCAAGGTTGTTCCGTCTATCCGTAAGAGAAGATTGGTGGAGTACAAGCTGCTTTACGAGCCATAGACCTATTGCCGATGTTGCCATATAGGTTTCTATAAGATGCGACGTTTCTTGTCTCATAAGAAACGATGTAGATGACGCTTTGACAATTGATAAAGGTACGAATAGAAAGCAAGGTTTAGTTGGATTTGCATAATGGAAAAGCGCATATCATCACACAATTATTTAAGATATTTCGGTTTTTATGTTCAACACAAACTAAATGTGTGATTTACTCGAAATTTTGTTTGCAGTTGTTTGCAGGTTTCTGAAGATTTCTTTGTACCTTTGCCCTCGGACTATACAAGTCTCGCAACATGGTCGTCTCCGTAAGACGAGTTCTTTCATGATGACAGCGGGGCAACCTACGCCGTGCCAAGTATGGCGGAGTCACAATATGACAAAGCAAT
>CAYPZK010000060.1:0-8805 GCA_964415385.1 uncultured Bacteroidaceae bacterium | reverse complement strand
CCGGCATGGGCGACTCGCTGCCGAACCTCTGCTATTATAATAATGATGAGTATTCTTTCAACAAGCCCTACAGCGAACATACAGCCGAGCTGATTGACGAAGAAGTCAAGAAGTTGATAGCTGAACAATATGAGCGTGCGAAAGCCATCTTGAAGGAACACCAGGAAGGCCATGCACAGCTGGCGCAGTTGCTGATTGATAAGGAAGTCATTTATGCGGAGGATGTGGAACGCATCTTCGGCAAGCGTCCGTGGATTTCCCGCACCGAGGAGATTCTGGCCGACAATGCCGACGCAGAAAAGCACGGTACGGGTGCTCTGTCGGGCGAGGATGCCGTGGCTGATGAGAATGCGGAAATCATCCGGCAGAAAGCTATTGACGCGGTTGTGGAGAAAGCCAAAGAACAGGAGAAAAGCGGAACTGCGCCTGCTCCTTCCGCCGCTGCCTCGGACAAAGACGGACAGACTGCGGCTGAGCAAAAACCATCTTCCGATTAGAAATCATCCGTATGAGACACAATTTGGTCGTTCGCGCTCTGACAGGCGCATTGTTCGTTGTCATCATTGTCACATGCCTTGTCGTGGGACCGCTTCCTTTTGCACTTTTGTTCGCGCTGATTACGGGATTGACAACCTGGGAATTCTGTACCATCGTCAATCGGAATGCGGGATTGCAGGTCAACCGTCTCATCACGACCATTGCGGCGGTTTACTTCTTCTTTGCCTGCGTGGGCTTCAACATGAGGGTGATGGGAGCCGACATTTTCATCCCTTACCTCATTTCTATCATCTATCTTTTCATTTCGGAACTCTATTTCGACCGTTCCACGTCTCTCCAGAACTGGGCTTTTGCCATGATGGCGCAGCTCTACATCGCGTTGCCCTTCTCGCTCCTCAGTTCCCTGTCCTTCTTCCCGTCACTGAGCCCGGAGTTGGGCATCCCCCAGATTTATTACTCTTCCGTCTTCACGCTGTCTGTCTTCGTCTTCCTTTGGTCCAGCGATTCGGGAGCCTACTGCTTCGGCTCCATGTTCGGCCGTCATCGGCTGTTTCCGCGCATTTCCCCCAAGAAATCGTGGGAAGGCAGTGTGGGCGGTGCCGTCGTGGCTCTTGCCGCTTCGCAAATCATCGCCACATTGAGCCCCGAGTTCTGTCTTGGTAACGCCGTGCTCAACCGCATCGGGTGGGCCGGACTGGCCTTGGTGGTCGTTGTGTTCGGCACTTGGGGCGATTTGGTGGAATCCCTGCTCAAGCGCAAGTTGGGACTGAAGGATTCCGGCCACATCCTTCCCGGACACGGAGGCATGTTGGATCGTTTCGATTCCTCCCTGTTGGCCATTCCCGCCTCCGTCATCTATATTTACATGGTCTGTGGCGGCTCTTTCCCTTGGTGAGATGCAGGTCGGTTGAACCTTTCTCTGCGGAAGAAGTTCATGGCTCCTGTGCATGATGTTTGCGCTGAATTTTTACGTTTTTTTTACGCATCAAATGAAAAAAACGCCGCTTTTCCTCTTGTAAGTCATAAAATTGCATTAAATTTGCCCCTTGAATGTGTCTGATGCCACAACCGTCAGCCGCATTTATGGAAACAAACTCACGAGCGGGGATACGGCATGACGTATTTTCGCACATTCTTTAACTAAAAACTTGACAGGTGATGACTGACATCAAGAACATCGATGAAGCTCCCCAGCAGGAACCATCGACAGAGACCCCGAACGTAGCAGAAGCGCAACCCGTAGTATCTGCTGAACCGATTACAGAAAAGCCTCAGCAAGAGGAATCCATCGCAGCCGCTCCAGCCCCTTCCGTGGAAGAGGCCGTTCCCGTCGTGGAGGACATTCAGAAACCGGCAACTCCTGCTGAAGAACCGGCAACACCTGTAGAGGAATCTGTGACACCACCTGTAGAAGAACCGGTAGCAGCGTCTGTAGAAGAACCGGTGGCAACACCTGTAGAGGAAACAGCTGCTGCGCCTGAGGGAGAATCTGTGGCAACGCCTGTGGAAGAAACTACAGCTGAGCCTGAAGCAGAGGACAAAGAACCGAAGAAGGCTGTGGCTTATGAGACGAAGGCAGACATCATCACACGGCTCAAGGCTCTGTCGGAAGGCAATGAGGAAATCTCGCGTCAGGAAGTGGATGCGCTGAAGAGCAACTTCTATCGCATCCAGAAGCAGGAGAACGAAGAAGCCTACAAGACATACATCGAAGGCGGTGGCGATCCGGCAGCTTATATGCCTGCGCCGAACACCGAGGAACTGGAATTCAAGGAAATCATGGCTGCCGTCCGTGAAAAACGCGCCGCCCAGCATGAGCAGGAAGAGCGCACACTCGAAGAAAACTATCAGAAGAAACTGACTATCATCGACCGCATCAAGGAGATTCTTTCCAATCCGGATGAGGTCAACAAGGCATACAATGAGTTCAAGTCATTGCAGCAGCAGTGGAACGAAATCAAGGAAGTTCCGGCCGAGAAAACCTCGGAACTGTGGAAGCAATATCAGCAGAACGTTGAGCAGTTCTACGACACCCTGAAGCTCAACAACGAGTTGCGTGCCTATGACTTCAAGAAAAACCTTGAGCTCAAGACCGCCATCTGCGAGCGTGCCGAGAAGCTGGCCGAGGAGACCGATGTCATTGCCGCCTTCCGCAAGCTCCAGCAGCTCCATCAGGAGTTCCGCGAAATCGGACCGGTCGAGCGCGATTTGCGCGAGCAGGTGTGGACGCGTTTCAAGACTGCTTCCACCATCATCAACAAGCGTCATCAGGAGTATTTCGAAGCCCGCAAGGCCCAAGAACAGGAGAATTTAGAGAAGAAAACGGCCATCTGCGAGGAAATCGAAGGATACGACCTCGACTCGCTCAAAACCTTTGCCGACTGGAATGCGCTCAGCAGCAAGATTATAGCCCTGCAGGCACAATGGAAGTCCATCGGCTTTGCTCCGCAGAAGATGAACGTGAAAATCTTCGAACGCTTCCGTTCCGCTTGCGACAACTTCTTCACCCGCAAGTCGGAATATTTCAAGACCGTGCGCGAAAGCCTCAACGCCAACCTGAAGCTCAAGGAAGAGCTCGTGGCCAAGGCTGAGGAACTGAAGAACAGCACGGCCTGGAAAGAAACGACGCAGGCCATCATCGACCTTCAGAAGCAATGGAAGGAAATCGGCACGGTGCCGAAGAAATTCAGCGATGATGTCTGGAAACGGTTCAACGCCGCATGCGATGCCTTCTTCGAAGCCAAGAAGGAAGCCACCAGTGCTCAGTATGCCGAGCAGAAAGAAAACTTGAAGAAGAAACAGGCCATCATCGACTCGCTGGCCGCCATCGACCCTGCCACCACCGATGAGGACTTCAGGGCGCAACTGCGCAAGGCACAGGACGACTGGAACCAGATTGGGCATGTGCCTTACCGCGAGAAAGAGAAGCTCTATCAGGCTTTCCGTGCGCAGATGGACCGCCTGTATGGTGCCATGAGCGAGCATGCCGTGCAGAGCCGCATCAGCCATTTCCGCGCCGAAGTCAAGGATGCCGACGGCAAGGTGCGGGAACGCCTGCTCCGTCAGTTCGACATACTGAAGAACGAAATCATGACGTATGAGAACAACCTCGGCTTCCTGAACCTCTCCTCGAAATCGAAGAACGGCAGCAAGCTGGTGGAGGAGATTCATCACAAGGTGGACAAACTCCGCTCCGACCTCAACGAAATCAAACAGAAGATTGCCGCTCTCGACGAGAAGAAAAATGGAAAGCTGGAAGAGGCGTCCGCTGACGAATCTGAACAGTAAGGTCGTCTTCTGAATGACAGATAACCATAAATTTACATTTCTTCATGAAGGATTTCATGAGAAATTCGTAACTTTGCAGCGTTTTTAATCGCATTTCCACATTCAATGAATTCAGACACTTATCCCGCGGAAAGTTTATTAGCAATTCTCAATTTGTCTGTTTCCCCTTCGGGAAGCATGGCTCCTCTTTTTCTTTACATGCTTCTGGCACTGGTCGTGTCGCACGTTTGCTCAGTGCTGGAGGCCACTTTGCTCTCGACCCCGATGTCTTTCGTCACCACGCTGGAACAGCAGAAAGTGAAGGGAGCCGACCGGTTGAAGAAGATGAAATCCGACATCGACCGTCCGATTTCGGCGATTCTGGTGGTCAACACGATTGCCAACACCGTCGGCGCATCGCTCGTCGGCTCCGAGGCAGCCAAGCTGTTCGACAGCACGGGAGTCGGTATTGTTTCCGGTGCTTTCACCTTCTGTGTCCTGCTTTTCAGCGAAATCATCCCAAAGACCATTGGTTCCACGTATTGGCGCCGGTTGGCCATCCCTGCCTCCAACATCATCCGTGGAATGATTTTCATCACCTTCCCCATCGTATATCTGATTGAAAAGTTCACGCGTTTCATCTCCAACGGCACCAATCCCACGTCTGTCAGCCGTGAGGAAGTGGCGGCAATGGTGACCACGGGAGCCGAAGAGGGCGTGCTGGAGAAAGACGAGAACAAGATGATTCAGAACCTGCTGAAGCTGGATCAGTTCACGGCTCACGAAATCATGACCCCGTCGAGCGTGGTTACGATGGCCGAACGCTCGCAGACCATCCGCGAATTCTACAAGTCGGAAGAGTTCGGCCAGTTTTCCCGCATCCCCCTCTACGACGAGACCAACGACGATTATGTCACGGGTTATGTGCTGAAGCAGGAGATTCTGGAGAAAATGGCGGAGGACAAGTTCAACACCAAACTGAGGGATCTGGAGCGTCCCATCTTGACGTTCAATGAAGACGAAACCGTGTCGAACATTTGGGAAAAGCTCTTGGAAAACAAGGAGCATATCTCGGTCATCATTGATGAATACGGCTCGATGCGCGGCATCGTGACCATGGAAGACTGCATCGAGACCATGCTCGGCTACGAGATTGTGGACGAGAAAGATGAAGTGGTGGACATGCAGGAACTGGCCAAGGCACAATGGAAGCAGGTGCAGAAACTGCAACAGCGCACGCTGTCCAAGCGCAAGGCACAGAAAGTAGCCGCTTCGACTGCTGCCGGAGAAAGTCCTCTTGCCGCTGCCTCCGAGGAGGAAAGTTCTCCGTCTGTTAAGGAGAAAAACAAATAAAGCTGGCTTCGTTTCCGTTTCTCTCAACGGGAAAAAATCTCCTACTTATGGTGTAGGGAGCGTAGAGAGAGGCTGTGTATATTCCAATCGGAGGACGCGCTTCGTATGCGAATCCACTTTGAAGGCATCGGAGATTCTGCGTCCAACCACCCAAACGATTTCATCGCCACAGAGCAGAAGTTCCTGACGCGACTTCTCTGCTCTGTTCATTTTCAGCTCTGTCATGAAGTCGCTCAGCAGCTTCCTGCCCTTCATACCCAACGGAATGAAGGCATCCCCCGCCTTCGCTTTTCGGATGGAGAGCGGCGCGTTCAGCTTGTCTGCGTCGATATAGGCAAAACGTGGTGACGCATCGAAGCGGCACTGATTGTCCCATGACAGTTCCTGCGGATGTAGCTCCTGCAAGGTGAGCGGCGGGGCATCGTCTGCACTTTCCTGCACCTTGACTTCCACCACCAACTGCTCGCGGTCGATGAGAAGGCGGTGCGTGTCCGACTCGAAGAAGCTGCCGACGTGGCGGATGCTGCGCAGGATGTCCGTCAGCTGAGAACGGTTGAAACCGAACGGTGCAAGAATCTCGTGGAGCACGCAGAGCGGCGACGGTGCGCGCATCACCATGCCAATGTTGATTTCGGCCGGTCCGTCGAGACTGGCGTTGACAAATTCTCCGACGCAGTAGTCGTACATTTTCCTCACCTCGTTCAGATTGTCGATGGCCCGCAGAATGTTTTCCCGCGCCCCGGAATTGATGCGCGACAGCTGCGGCATGACATCTATGCGGACGCGGTTGCGGCAAACGTCATCCTTCAGGTTGCTGGAGTCTGTCACGAAATCCTGTCCGAGCACGTGTAGATAGTCCACGATGGCCTGTCGGCTCAGACAGAGCAACGGACGGATGATGAGACCGTTGCGGGGACGAATGCCGCACAGCCCGTTCAGACCGGCTCCGCGCACCAGATTCAGCAGCACCGTCTCGATGTTGTCGTCCTGATGATGGGCCACGGCGATGGCGGCGCATCCCGTTTCCTTCCTCCATCTCTCGAAATCTGCATATCGCAGCTCGCGGGCTGCCGTCTCGATGCTGAGCCGCCGGTCGCGGGCCACGTCGCGGGTGGCATAGTGCTCTACGTGGAGCGGCACCTGCAGACTCCGGCAGAGGTCTCGCACGAACTGCTCGTCACGCCGGCTTTCATCGCCCCGCAGGTGGAAGTTGCAATGCACGGCCTCCACCGCGTAGCCGAGCCGAAGCAGCACGCGCAACAGCGCGACGGAGTCTGCCCCGCCGCTTACCCCGACCAGCAGCTTGCTGCCCTTGTGCGCCAGTCCTTGCGACGTGATGAATTGCGCCACTTTCTGTTCTGTCGTCATCCGTGAGTTGTTGGAATGTCTCGTGCAAAGGTAGTATATAATTGTTTTTTCGCGAAAAAAAAACGGAAAAAGTTTGTGGAACCGGCAAAAAGCCTTAACTTTGCACTCGCTTTCTTCAAGGCAACCCCTGTATGGTGCGTTGGATGAGTGGCTTAGTCACTGGTCTGCAAAACCAGTTACGGCGGTTCGATTCCGCCACGCACCTCTACAACAATCATCCCCAAGGCCGCTCTGTGTGCAGCCTTGGGGATATTTTCGTCTGCCGGCTTCCTCCTTCGGAGGAGTTGGGTGGCTTCTTTATTGGGGAGGGAGGCTCCTTACTTCATCAACAGCTTCTTCACCGTACCGTCCTCATAGCGGACGATGTTGATGCCGCGCTGAGGTGTTTCGATGCGCCGGCCGTTCATGTCGTAGTAGGCGGCCACCCGCTTCGTCGTTTCCGTTGCCGGAATCTCCTTCACTGCCGTCGCGTCGTACTCCACGATCGTTCCGAAGTCCTGCCAGACTGTTGCTGCCTGATACGATTCCTTCGTCCCTGTCGGCACGTAGAGTGTACAGGCTTCTGTGTCCACTCCAGCAAAGACATTGGAAGGTATTTCCAAGGGTTCCGTCCAGTCCACATAAACGTCGGTCAGCCCCGTGCAATTCCAGAACGCATAGTCTCCGATGGCTGTGACGGAGTTGGGGATGGTGATGCCGGTCAGTCCCGTGCAGCCATCGAACGCGAACTCTCTGATAGAGGTGACGGAGCCGGGGATGGTGATGCCGGTCAGTCCCGTGCAGCCATCGAACGCGAACTCTCTGATAGAGGTGACGGAGCCGGGGATGGTGATGCCGGTCAGTCCCGTGCAGCCAAAGAACGCACCGTATCCGATGGCGGTGACGGAGTTGGGGATGGTGACGCTGGTCAGCCCCGTGCAGCCCCGGAACGTATAGTCTCCGATAGAAGTGACGGAGTAGGGGATGGTGATGCTGGTCAGCCCCGTGCAGCCGTAGAACGCAGCGAATCCGATGGAAGTGACGGAGTTGGGGATGGTGACGCTTGTCAGCCCCGTGCAACCATAGAACGCAGCCATTCCGATGGAGGTGACGGAGTTGGGGATGGTGACGCTTGTCAGTTTCGTGCAGTTCTGGAACGCCTCGTCTCCGATGGCAGTGACGGAGCTGGGAATGGTGACATTCGTCAGCGCCGTGCAGCCATCGAACGCCCAGTATCCGATGGAAGTGACGGAGTTGGGGATGGTGACGCTGGTCAGCCCCGTGCAGCCCTGGAACGCATACCATCGGATGTAAGTGACGGAGTTGGGGATGGTGATGCCGGTCAACCCCTCGCAGTACCGGAACGCATAGCCTCCGATGGAAGTGACGGAGTAAGTCTCTTACAACAGCCAGACTTACTCCGTCACTTCCATCGGAACGCATAGCCTCCGATGGAAGTGACGGAGTAAGTCTGGCTGTTGTAAGAGACTGTAGCCGGAATGACAATATCTCCTGAATAAGTATTCTCATTTTGAGAGCCAGAATAAAGATACGTTACACTCACCGTGCTGTCGCTGGTGATGTCATAATAAATACCGTCCACGTTGAAGTCGTAGGCATGAGCGACGAAAGGGAGCAGGAGGCATGCCCAGGCAAGTAGAAATTTTTTCACTGTGTTGTTGTTTTTAGGTCAGTCGGCTCCTTGCTGATGAATGGTGATGAAGTGGGGTGGGCATAGACATAAAAAACGTGAAGCCGGCTGATGCTCGTTTCACGATAGAAAGGCCTTCGCATTGCCCGGATTGTCGGAACGAGCAACAACGAAAGCCCCACGCTGATGTATATATGTGTAACTACCATGCTGTTGTCGGCAAACCGACAACAAACAATATAGCTGTTGATAATACACCCAACAGGGCGTTCTCGTTGCTTTGTTCTTGACAATCCGATGAGTTTGCGAAGTTCTTCTATCGTCAAAATCAAAGCGTACAGTACGCCTTTTATGAAAATGTCTGAACCACTGTCCCGCCACGCTTGGCGAGGGGTTCCGTCTGCCCGCATCAGATCAGTGGGGGCATCGGATGTGGTTCTCCATTGCAAATGTAGGGGAATTTTCAGAACCCTGCAACTTTTCGGCGGGAAAAAGTGCGATGTCCGTTGCTTTCTGCTCTGTTTTTATTTTGTCGCGGTTTTTCTTCCCAACGGGCGCGGCTGAAGTTCCGAACTCGGCGCATCAGGGAGACGGGCTGCGCCGAGTTCGTGGTGAACGGACGCGTTCGTTCGGCGAAATGAGGGTGTGTCGTAATTAAGTTTTATGACGCATCCTCTGATTTTTGAGCT
>CAYPZK010000059.1:0-9349 GCA_964415385.1 uncultured Bacteroidaceae bacterium | reverse complement strand
TCGTTCATGGCACCTGTGGATATACGGCCAAGACAGAGCTCCTCTGCCGCCCGTCCACCAAGAGTCGCACAGATTTCATCAAGCATCTCTTCTTTCGTCGTAATCTGACGTTCCTCCGGCATGTACCAAGCTGCACCCAACGCACGGCCACGCGGCACGATGGTCACCTTGACCAGCGGATTAGCATATTCCAGGAACCACGAAATCGTGGCATGTCCGGCTTCATGCAGGGCTATCGAACGTTTCTCGGCGGCAGTCATCACCTTCGTCTTTTTCTCCAATCCGCCGACAATACGGTCCACTGCGTCCAAGAAGCACTGCTTGTCCACCCAATTCTTGTTGCCACGTGCGGCAATCAGCGCGGCTTCGTTGCAGACATTGGCGATGTCAGCACCCGAAAAACCGGGGGTCTGGCGCGCCAGCATGTCCACGTCCACCGTTTCGTCAATCTTCACGGGACGAAGATGCACGTTGAAGATGGCCTTGCGCTCATTGAGGTCGGGCAAGTCCACATGAATCTGGCGGTCGAAGCGTCCGGCACGCAACAAGGCCTTGTCGAGAATGTCAGCACGGTTGGTGGCGGCCAGGATGATGACACCGCTGTTGGTGCCGAAGCCGTCCATTTCCGTCAACAACTGGTTGAGCGTGTTTTCGCGCTCGTCATTGGCATTCATGCTCGCGCTCTTGCTGCGGGCACGTCCGATAGCGTCAATCTCATCAATAAAGATGATGCAGGGAGCTTTTTCCTTGGCCTGCTGAAACAAATCACGCACACGGGATGCACCCACGCCCACAAACATCTCCACAAAATCGGAACCCGACATGGAGAAAAAAGGCACATCGGCCTCGCCGGCCACAGCCTTGGCCAGCAATGTCTTACCAGTTCCGGGAGGGCCGACCAACAGTGCACCCTTCGGGATTTTCCCGCCCAATTGCGTGTATTTTTCCGGTTTCTTCAGGAAGTCCACAATCTCCTGCACTTCCTGTTTGGCGCTGGCCTGCCCCGCCACATCCTTGAACGTGACGCGAACCTGATCCTTGGAGTCTTTCTCAAATAGTTTGGCTTTGGACTTGCCCACACTGAAGATGCCGCCCATTGCTCCCGCGCCGCCGTTCATCCGGTTCATAATCAAGAACCACAGCGCAATAATGAAAATAAGCGGAAGGAACTGCACGAGGATTTTCATAAACGTGTTGTCCTCATGTTCGTATTGCACTTTTCCCTTGAATACGCCTTCGGCACGTTTCTGAGCCAAATACTTATCCAGTTCTTCAATGCTTCCGATTTCCACATCCATGCGGCGGCGCTCTTGCTTATTGTTGCTGACATCGCCGAAGATATGACGCTCTCCCTGTGTGTTCACATCAAACGTCAAGACCATGTTGCTCCGGTCAATCGTGACATTCTGCACATAGCCGCTGTCCACACACTCCTGGAAATCAGAATACACAAGGGTGCGGGCAGATGACGAAGAGTCGCCATTCGTGAATATCATGTAAACCAGTCCGAAGATTAAGAGGAAATACAACCACGTGAAATTAAACCGAGGGCCACGCTCGTTTGGTGCATTCCGGCGCGGCTGATTGGCACGAGGAGGTCTGGAATTAGTATCTGCCATAAATGAAAGGATATTTCTTTGTCGCGGCTCCCGCATGCGGGATATGACTGCCCATATTCAAAAAAGAAACCGTTCTGCCACAGCAGTAGTTGGCCGTTCACTCAAAATCCGGGATGTCCGTATTTTCGGCATCGTCCCAGAGATGATCCACATCATAGAATTCACGTGCTTCCGGCACAAAGATATGCACCACCACGTCGGTATAATCCATCGCCACCCACAAGGAATTACGCAAACCGGCAATCGACACCGGGCTTTGGTGGGCTGTGCGCTTCGCCACTGCTTCCACGGAATCACAGATGGCGGAGACCTGGCTCGGGGAATTTCCCTGACAAATCACCAGATAGTCACAAATGGAATCCTTGATACCTGTCAAGTCGGCCACACGGATTTTTGTACCTTTTTTTTCTTGTACGCCTTCTATAATGCTATGAACAAGTAGATTGTTCGTCAGACTTTCTCTGTTTTCTTTCATAAATCGTCTTTACACATTGGATTCAAGCGGCTGCTCCTCCAAAGGGGAAACCGCCTGAATGAGTTGCAAAGATAGCTGTTTTTCGCCAAACAGCCACAGCATCAGAAATGATTTCACTTTTTTTACGATATTCCCTACCCCACAGGCATCTCCACACCACGGGCCATCAAGGCTTATATTCCTGCCCCACAATCAATTTGTCTCCTTTATTGTCCAAAGTGAAGAAATGAGGACGGCGGAGTGTCTTGTCCTGCGACAGTCGCTGATGGCTGTGAACGGCCATCAGCAAACGTCCGTCGAACGAGCGGAAAATCATGCCGTGACCGAAATTGGGCGGCGTAATCGGTTCGGGCTCTTGAATCCAAGGGCCGTCCAATGTGCCGCTCTGCGAATAGGCAACACCCTGAACGTATTCGTCACGAATCCAACTCGACCACAACATGCCCAGCCGCCCGCGGGCTGTACGAAAGAGAAAAGGGCCGTCAGTCACCATATTGGGACGGATGGTTCCATCGCCGGTATTCTCGCGGCTCCACGGCGAGTCACTCGCACGAAAAAGAATCTTCCTCTCTCCCACCGTGCCGCTGAGGTCCGGCTTCAGCCGGATTTTCTCTATCGTTCCGTTGCGGTTCTGCAGCCATTCGTGGCAATAGACCATATAAGGAACTCCGTCCTGCTCCACCCAGAAAGTGCCGTCCAAGGTAGGCATGTCAGCCGGCAAATAAATGGAATCCTTCATCGGCACATAAGGTCCATCAGGGTCATCACTCACAAGCACATGACAGGCCCGCCGCTCAATCACGTTGTTGGCCACCGTGTCAATCTTCACATCACGGTTGGTGAATGTGGCAAAATAATAATATTTATTGTGATAAGGATGAATCTCTGCCGCCCATACCATTGGGTGAGCCCCCATCCATGAGGTTGTATCAATGTCCAACACCCTGTAAGGGCCGTCCCACGTAGCCAGATTCTTGCTCTTCCACATCATCCCGCCTGTTCCCGTCATGTAGTAGGTGTGCGTTTTCTTGTCCGCAAGAACAAAAGGGTCGCTCAACTGGATGGAGTCCAGCGGAACATGAAGGCTCGGAGTGACGCGATGGCCGTAGTCCTGTGCGGAAGCTGTTCCAACATTCAACAAGCTCACGAAAAGCAATAGCAATGCGGATTTCATAATAGGTAGGTATTGATAATTTCTTCAAAGTTACACATTTATTATGGATTAGGCTTCCAAAAAACGGGAAAAACTTAAAAAAAGTAGTAAATTTGCAGAAAGAATGGCCTCCGTCCCCGTCCCCAAATAGCCCATACAAGCCAAGGTTTTATGGAACCCAGAACCCTCATCGACAAGAATCTCGGCAAAATCACCATCCGCACCCATGTACGTGCACGAAGAATCATTGCACGAATCGTTGCAGACAAGCTTGTGGTGACTGTTCCGTGGGGCATCAGTCACCGGCACGTCATCGACTTCTTGTCGCAGCATCAGGACAAGCTGCTACAAATGAAACGGATGGCGGCACAACGCATCCCTTTCATTGACACGCACTATCATATCCACACGGATTTGCTGGACTTTTCCCTGACTGTGGGAACCAAAGACGGCTTCTATGTCAACCGAAGCCCCGGAAAGACACAAATCGTCTGCCCTCCCTCGGTAGATTTCCGGGCCATTCAAACGTGGTTGCAAGCAGTCATCACCGAACAACTGCGTCTGCAGGCCAAGCTCGTTCTACCACCCCGACTGACACAATTGGCCGCCCGGTTCGGCTTCGCATTCAAATCCGTTAAGATTCAGTCCTCCAAGTCGAGATGGGGTTCCTGCTCCGCAACCAACGACATCAACCTCAGCCTTTACTTGATGAAGCTCCCCTCCGAGCTGGCAGACTATGTCATGCTACATGAACTATGCCACACCGTCCATCATAATCATTCCACTCACTTTTGGGATTTGATGGACCAGGTGACAGACGGCCGCGCACATGCCTTGCGCGAACGGCTCAGGCAATACGATACGGAACTTTGACGCGCAACGTGCCGACAGGCGCATCAGCTACACCCTGCTGACATTCTTCAGAGCCTTGATTTTCTGCAGATTCTTGACAACCCCATCAATTTCCTTGGTGTCATGCACAAAGAGCTGAATGCGACATTCGAAGATTCCCTCATTGCAATCCACATTCAACTTGTGCATATTCACATTCATCTGCTGCGAAATCACCTGCGTAATCTGGTTGAGCAGCCCCAGTCGGTCAATGCCCTCCATGTGAATATTGACAGGGAAAAGCAAGGTACGGTTGCTCTCGTCGGCCCATTCTGCGGCCAGAATCCTGTTGCCGTGATTGGCCTTGAGACGAACCGCCACAGGGCAGTTCAGCTTGTGGATGACAATCGTGTTGTTGTCGTCAATATAACCCAGCACTTGGTCACCCGGAATGGGCTTGCAGCATTCGCTGAGCGTAAACTTCGACTGAATGTTCTCTTCCGTCAGCATCAGCGTCTGCCTCCGGTCGAAGTTCGCATCCACCGTCACAGGGGAGAATTTCGAGGGTGCGTTTTTCTTCGACTTCCGCCCGAAAGCGAACAGCCGTTTCCAGCCGCCGCCATTGTTCTTCTCACGCAGGACATCCAAATCCTCGTCTGCCAGCACAATCTTGTGGTTGCCCAAAGCCACGAACAGCATTTCGGGCTTCTGGAACTGGTGCAGCCGGCAGAGCTTCTCGACGTTCACCGAACTGCGGGCAATGTCGTTTTTGGCAAAGAATTCATCCAACAGCTCCTCGCCCTGCTTACGAGCCTCGCGCTCCTCACGGCGTAAAACTGCCAGAATCTTCGTCCTTGCCTTGGCCGTCGTAGCCACATTCAGCCATGCACGTGTGACATGTTGCGTCTTGGAGGTGAGGATTTCGACTTGGTCACCACTCTGCAACTTATGACTCATCGGAACGAGCTTGTGATTCACCTTGGCACCGATGCAATGACTGCCGACGAAGGTATGAATCGAGAAGGCAAAATCCAGTACCGTGCTGCCCGTCGGCAGGGTCTTGATTTCTCCTTTCGGCGTGAACACAAAGATTTCAGAAGCGAACAAATTCAGCTTGATAGTATCCAGAAAATCCATCGCATCCGGCTGCGGATCGTCCAGGATTTCCTTAATCGTTGTCAGCCATTTTTCCAATTCACTCTCGCTCTCAGCCTCCGTCTTGTCCCCTTCCTTATATTTCCAATGGGCGGCAAAACCTTTCTCCGCGATTTCGTCCATGCGCGTGCTTCGGATCTGCACTTCAATCCATTCGCCCTTGTTCGACATCAGCGTCACATGCAAGGCCTGATAACCATTCGCCTTCGGATGACTGACCCAGTCGCGGATGCGGTCGGGATGAGAACGGTAAATCTTGCAGAGCGCCACATAAATGTCGAAACACTCGTTGAGCTCACTGGCTGCATCTTTCGGCTCGAAGATGATACGGACGGCCAGAATATCGTAGATTTCCTCAAACGGAATGTGCTTGGTCTGCATTTTCCGCCAGATGGAATAAGGAGATTTGATGCGTGCCTTGATTTCGTATTTGAACCCCATCTCGTTGAGTTGCTTGCGGATGGGCACCGTAAACTCCTCAAACACCGTCGTGCGTTCCGCCTCCGTGCTGGCCAGTTTCCGCTCGATTTCCGCATGCTCTGCCGGATGCTCGTAGCGGAAACTCAGATCCTCCAGCTCGGTTTTGATGGTATTCAAGCCAAGGCGGTTGGCCAAAGGAGCATAGATATAGAGTGTTTCGCCGGCTATCTTATACTGCTTGTTCTTCGGCTGCGAACCCAGCGTGCGCATGTTGTGCAAACGGTCTGCAATCTTGATGAGAATCACGCGGATGTCCTCGCTCATGGTCAGCAGCAGCTTCTTGAAATTCTCAGCCTGCGCCGAGGCATTGTCACCGAAGATTCCGCCCGAGATTTTCGTCAGCCCGTCCACGATTTGCGCTATCTTTGGGCCGAAGATATTCTCAATGTCCTCCACCGTGTAGTCGGTATCCTCCACGACATCATGCAGCAATGCAGAGCAGATGGACGTGCTGCCCAGACCGATTTCCGTGCAGACAATCTGCGCCACCGCAATCGGGTGCATGATATAAGGCTCGCCCGACAATCGCCGCACTCCCTTATGGGCATGACGGGCGAAGTTGAAAGCCTTGGTGATGATTTCCACCTTTTTGCGATGCTTGGTTGCAAGATAAGACTTGATGAGCTGGTCGAACGCATCATTCACCATCTTCTCTTCCTGTTCCTCTTTTTTGTTCACTTCGTCCATATAGCAACTGCATTAAGTGTCATTTTCGAATCAGTCAGAATCGCCGTCCGCCACGTCCGGATGTTCATTCCGTCAGAACCGTTCAAAAGCTCAAGGAGCAACGGACTCCATAGGAACTGCCGTTGAGCCCTGCGGAACGCAGGGCCGTCGAGCGGTCATTGATGACGGAAGGACGCACCTTCATGCTCAAGTCGCGGCTGATGTCAAAACTCGACAGTTCCGCATCCACGTAGGCATCAATGACAGACAAGGCATAAACACCGATGATGCAGAAGATGCTGAGGTCGCGGTAACGACGATAATAGTCCTTTTTCTTCTTGAACAGCGACTGCAACCTGCTCTGGTTGGCCTCCACATCATAGGTCGGCGGCAAGAAGTTCTCGTAGCTCCGCGTGTTCGGGTCATCGTCCATGATGTCGATATAAGCTTGCGAATAGTCCTGATACATCGTGTTGTTCCAGCTGAGAGCATAGAAACAACCGAGAAATCCGCCGTAGAAAATCGGCAACTTCCAGTACTTCCGGTTGTAGATCTGTCCACCGCCCGGAAAGACGATGGCCAGCCACAAAGCCCGCTTCGAGTCGGGCATCCAGCGCGGCTTCACCGCCACCGTGGTTCCGCCCTGCAAGGAATCGCCCAGTGCCACCGTCATGCTGTCGGCCACCCGTTGCAACGAGTCGGAACTCATGACCGCTACCCTTTTCAATGTATCGGGCATCTGAACAGGTTGCTCCAACGAGTCTGCCGCCGCCCCGTCCGTTGTCACCGAGTCGATTCTCACCGAATCCGCTGCGTCCGCCACGTGCATCCGGTGTTGGAGAGCCTTCGGAGGCGTTGCCTGGGCGCACGCCGCTCCCGGCAATATCGCCAGCAGGAAGAACAAGAACAGGGAAATGAAGGTCCGAACTTTCAGCATAAACATTGATGGTGGTGGAATCCGCAGTCAAGTCAAGGTCTGCGAAGATGCAGAGGCCTGTCCGGCACTACCGCGAGATTTGTGAGACAATCCGTTTCAGGTCGTCGGCATCGGAGAAAGCAAACGTCACCTTTCCACTTCCGTTCTTGCCGCAAGAGACTTTCACGGGAGAGCCGAGCAGGGCAGACAACTGTCGCCCATAGTCCTCATATTCCGCGCTGAGCGAGGCACGTGCCGCATTGCGCCGATGAGCCTCCTCATAGCCCGTAGCATTTATATTCTTGATCAGTTCTTCCACTTTTCTCACGGAATAGCCCTTCTGCAGGATTTCCTTGAACAGCTTCACCTGCTGCTTCGGATCCTCCAAGGAGAGCAGGGCACGCGCATGCCCCGTGTCAATCCGATGATTCTGCAAAGCCATCTGAACCGGAGCCGGCAGCTTCAGCAGGCGGAGGAAATTGGCTACCGTGGCACGTTTCTTCCCCACCCTGTCCGACAGCTTCTCCTGTGTCAGGCCATACTGGTCGATGAGGTGCTGATAGGCTAAGGCTATCTCGATGGCATTCAGATCCTGACGCTGGATATTCTCTATCAGCGCCATTTCCATCACGTTCTCATCATCTGCGGTCCGGATGTAGGCAGGAATCGTGTGCAATCCCGCACGCTGGGATGCCCGCCAGCGGCGTTCGCCCGCAATGATCTGATAGCGTCCGTTGTCCAGCTGCCGGAGCGTGATGGGCTGGATGATGCCGATTTCAGAAATAGAATCAGCCAGCTCCTGCAAGGCCTCCTCGTCGAATTCATGACGAGGCTGCCCCGGGTTGGCATCTATCAAGTCGATATTGATTTCGTTGATGGTCGACGAACCTTCTGTACGCACGTCCTCCGTGGAAATCAAAGCATCCAGTCCACGGCCAAGTGCACCATATTTCTTTTTTACTGCCACGCTGCCAATGATTTAATGATGTTTGAGAAAAATTTCATCCCATACAAGCTCTCCGTCAGGCCTTTGGCTCCGTCGTGTCGGGATTCTGTTCCAGTATCTCCTTGGCCAGAGCCAGATAATTGCGCGCACCGGTGGATGTCGCATCGTAGAGCAGGCAGGGAAGGCCGTGACTCGGAGCTTCGCTCAACTTCACATTGCGCTGAATCACCGTTTTGAACACCAGCTCCTGGAAGTGGCGACGCACCTCGTCGTAAATCTGATTGGCCAGACGGAGGCGTGAATCGAACATGGTCAGCAGAAAACCTTCGATTTCCAACTGTGGATTCAACTTCGACTTGATAATCTTGATGGTCTGCAACAGCTTGCTGATACCCTCCAAGGCGAAGTACTCGCACTGTACAGGGATAATGACGGAGTCCGCAGCTGTGAGTGAGTTGGTCGTAATCAGCCCCAAAGAAGGAGAGCAGTCGATGAATATGAAATCATACTCAGGGCGCAGGCGGTCCAGCACGCCGCGCAACACGTTCTCACGATGCTTCAGATTGATCATCTCCACCTCTGCTCCCACCAGGTTGATATGGCTCGGAATGATGTCCAGCCCGTCAATATCGGTCGTATAAATGGCTTCGTGCGGATCCACCGCCTTCTCCGAAGGATTGTTCAGATGGGCCACAGCACTGATAATGCATTCATAAATAGACGTATCAACTTTCTGAATGTCCACGCCGAGTCCAGACGAGGCATTGGCCTGCGGGTCGGCATCCACCACCAGCACTTTCTTGTTCATGGTGGCCAATGATGCAGCCAAATTGATGGTCGTGGTCGTCTTGCCCACGCCACCTTTTTGATTTGCCAAAGCGATGATTTTGCACATAGTTCATTCATTTAGAGGCCGCACATATCACTTCTGTCACAAAAGCAGAATCGACATCGGGCTTCACGTCGATACATATTATCTGCAAAGTTACAATTTTTTACTTGCAAACAGGTGGCTTTTTGGATTTTTTATTGAAAAATACCACATTTACACGCTTCCTACTCTCAACTGGCAAGTGCAAAATTAGCGATTTTTCGAAAGAAAACATTC
>CAYPZK010000058.1:0-10018 GCA_964415385.1 uncultured Bacteroidaceae bacterium | reverse complement strand
AGAGCACTTCCTTGGTAAGGAAGAGGTCACGAGTTCAAATCTCGTTAACAGCTCTTCGGTGGCAAGTAAAACAATAAACATATTTAGAAAAAGATTTAAGCTATGGCAAAAGAAAAATTCGTGCGTACCAAACCGCATGTGAACATTGGTACGATTGGTCACGTTGACCACGGTAAGACGACTCTTACTGCTGCTATTTCCAAGGTGCTCCATGAGAAGGGATTCGGTTCTGAGGAGGTGAAGAGCTTCGACCAGATTGACAACGCACCGGAGGAGAAGGAGCGCGGTATCACAATCAACACCGCACACATCGAGTACGAGACCGCAAAGCGTCACTACGCTCACGTGGACTGCCCTGGACACGCTGACTATGTGAAGAACATGGTGACGGGTGCTGCCCAGATGGACGGTGCTATCATTGTAGTTGCTGCCACCGATGGTCCTATGCCTCAGACTCGTGAGCACATCCTGCTCGCCCGTCAGGTGAACGTACCTCGCCTTGTTGTGTTCATGAACAAGTGCGATATGGTGGACGACCCTGAGATGCTTGACCTCGTTGAGATGGAAATGCGTGACCTCCTCGCTCAGTACGACTTCGAAGAGGATACTCCATTCATCCGTGGTTCTGCCCTCGGTGCTCTCAATGGTGTTCCAGAGTGGGAAGACAAGATTATGGAGCTCATGGATGCTGTGGATACTTGGATTCAGGAGCCAGTTCGTGACGTTGAAAAGCCATTCTTGATGCCGGTTGAGGACGTGTTCTCCATTACGGGGCGTGGTACGGTTGCCACGGGTCGTATTGAGACCGGTGTCGTGAAGGTCGGTGACGAAGTTCAGCTCCTCGGTCTTGGTGAGGACAAGAAGTCTGTGGTTACAGGCGTTGAGATGTTCCGCAAGATTCTCGATGAAGGTGAAGCTGGTGACAACGTAGGTCTGCTCCTCCGCGGTATCGATAAGAAAGAAGTAAAGCGTGGTATGGTGATTACTCATCCGGGAGTCATCACTCCTCATCAGGGCTTCAAGGCTTCTATCTACGTGCTGAAGAAGGAAGAAGGTGGCCGTCACACTCCGTTCAAGAATCACTACCGTCCACAGTTCTACCTTCGCACGATGGACTGCACCGGTGAGATTACTCTTCCAGAAGGGGTAGAGATGGTGATGCCTGGCGACAACGTGGAAATCAAAGTTGAACTTATCTATCCGGTTGCCATCAACGTAGGTCTCCGCTTCGCTATTCGTGAAGGTGGCCGTACCGTGGGCTCTGGTCAGATTACAGAGGTCTATGACTAATTGCGCACTGCGCGTCCGTCGTGACACCGGCGCACCGTCGGCAGGAAAGACGGATTGAACATACATGAAGCTGACTCTCAGCTGTAGGGTTGAGAGTTGGCTTTCCTACGGGAATAGCTCAGTTGGCAGAGCACTGGTCTCCAAAACCAGTTGTCGGGAGTTCGAGCCTCTCTTCCCGTGCCAAATGTAAACAATATGTTCAAAAGTATTACATCTTATTGCAAAGAATCCTACGATGAACTTGTTCACAAGGTGACTTGGCCGACAGGTAAGGAGCTGACGAACAGTGCAGTGATGGTATTATGTGCTTCCATCATCATTGCGCTGATTGTCTTTGTCATGGATTCCATCTTCGAGCAGATTATGAAACTTGTTTATTCACTCTTCAACTAATATCGTGCAGGAGACGAAAAACATGGAAGTAAAAGATTTGCATTGGTATGTGGTGAAAGCTATCAGTGGTAAGGAAAGCAAGGTCAAAGAATACATTGAACTTGATATGAAAAACCACGGATATGACCAGTATGTACCACAGGTTCTTATCCCCATCAAGCGCGTGGAACAACAGGTGCGCAACAAACGCGTTGTCAAGGAAGTGAACATGCTTCCGGGTTATGTGCTGGTGGAGGCTGCTCTTGTAGGTGAGATTCCACACATGCTGCGCAACACGCCGGGTGTGCTGGGATTCCTTGGCGGTACAGACACTCCGACTCCGCTTCGTCAAGCGGAAATCAACCGTATGCTGGGCGTTGACGAGAATGAGGAGGATGTGCCGACTGTGCTTCAGGCCGATTTTATGGAAGGCGAATCCGTCAAAGTGACGGACGGTCCGTTCAGCGGTTTCTCGGGTACAGTGGAGGAAGTGAATTCAGACAAGCAAAAGCTCAAGGTGTCAGTCAAGATTTTTGGGCGCGTCACACCGCTCGAGCTCAGCTTTGGACAAGTGGAGAAGGAATAATGGATGGTGTTACGCTTCATGATTCCGAAATCATCGTATAATCACTAATAAATTCGATACAGAAAATGGCAAAAGAAGTTGCTGGACTAATCAAACTACAGATTAAAGGTGGCGCTGCAAATCCATCCCCGCCAGTAGGACCTGCTCTGGGTTCGAAGGGCATCAACATCATGGATTTTTGCAAGCAGTTCAACGCCAGAACTCAAGATAAGGCCGGAAAGATACTTCCAGTTGTTATCACTTATTATGCTGATAAATCGTTCGACTTTGTCGTCAAGACTCCTCCTGCAGCCGTTCAGCTTCTGGAGGCGGCCAAGGTGAAGAAGGGCTCCGCCGAGCCGAACCGCACGAAAGTGGCCAGCGTCACTTGGGATCAGGTGCGCACGATTGCAGAAGATAAGATGCCTGACTTGAACTGCTTCACTGTGGAGTCTGCCATGAAGATGATTGCAGGAACAGCACGCAGCATGGGTATTACGGTGAAAGGTGAATTCCCTGGTAAATAATCAAAAACTTCAATTAACACATGAGTAAACTGACAAAAAATCAAAAGACGGTTGCCGGTAAGATTGAGGCAGGGAAGGCCTACACGCTGAGTGAGGCTGCAAATTTGGTGAAGGAAGTTACCTTCACGAAGTTTGATGCTTCTGTTGATATCGACATGCGTCTTGGCGTTGATCCACGCAAGGCAAACCAGATGGTTCGTGGTGTCGTGTCTCTCCCTAACGGAACAGGTAAGGAAGTACGTGTGCTGTGCCTTTGCACTCCCGACAAGGAGGCCGAGGCTCAGGAAGCAGGTGCTGACTACGTTGGTCTTGACGAGTATATCGACAAGATCAAGGGAGGATGGACAGACGTTGACGTCATCATTACGATGCCTTCTTGCATGGGTAAGATTGGTGCGCTCGGCCGTATCCTCGGTCCGCGCGGCCTCATGCCAAACCCGAAGAGCGGTACTGTGACCATGGACGTGGCCAAGGCTGTCCGTGAGGTGAAGCAGGGTAAAATTGACTTCAAGGTTGACAAAACCGGCATCGTTCATACGTCGATTGGCAAAGTTTCATTCTCTGCCGAGAAGATACAGCAGAACGCGCAGGAGTTTATCAACACCATCATCAAGTTGAAACCTGCTACGGCAAAAGGCACGTACATCAAGAGCATTTATCTTTCTACTACTATGAGTAAGGGCGTAAAAGTGGACCCGAAATCTGTTGAATAATCAAAAGACGTAAAGCATCATGAAGAAAGAAGATAAAAGCTTATTGATTGAACAGCTCACACAAACGCTGAGTGAATATTCACATTTCTATCTCGTTGATGTGAGTGCCCTCGATAGTGCTGCCACGAGCAGTCTCCGTCGTGAGTGCTTCAAGAATGAAATCAAACTTCAGGTTGTCAAGAACACCCTTTTCGAGAAGGCTCTTGAAAAGTCTGATGGTGATTTCTCGGCATTCGCTCCAACTTTGAAAGGTACGACCGGCATCATGTTCTGCAATACTGCGAACGTCCCGGCCAAGCTGATTAAGAAATTCGCAAAAGACCATAACGACAAACCGGCCTTGAAGGCTGCGTATGCAGAGGAAAGCATCTATGTGGGTGCAGAAAATCTCGACGCACTTTGCGCCATCAAGAGCAAGAACGAACTCATTGCCGAGGTCGTGGCTGCTCTCGAAGGCCCAATCAAGGGTGTGGTTTCTGCACTGGATGGTGGAACCACCATCCACGGTCTCCTCGATGCAATCGAAGAGAAGAAAGGCGCAGAGTAATTCTGTGCAGCCCGGAATGAGAAACTGAAGCGGACACGCGTTCCAGGATTCCGGGCAAAAGGGACTTTTCCCTTATAAAAAATTAAAAAACAATAACCATTAAAAATTGATAAGAAAATGGCAGATATTAAAGCTATTGCTGAAGAATTGGTAAATTTGACAGTGAAGGAAGTAAGTGAACTGAAGGCTGTCCTCAAGGATGAATATGGAATCGAGCCTGCAGCTGCAGCTGTAGCTGTTGCAGCAGGTGCTGCAGCTGGTGGTGAGGCACCTGCTGAAGAGAAGACATCTTTCGATGTCGTCCTCAAGAGCGCAGGTGCAGCTAAGCTCCAGGTTGTGAAGGCCGTAAAGGAGAACTGCGGTCTGGGTCTTAAGGAAGCTAAAGATCTCGTTGACGGTGCTCCTTGCAACATCAAGGAAGGCGTTGACAAGGCTACGGCTGATGCTCTCAAGGCAGCTCTCGAAGGTGCCGGTGCAGAGGTTGAGATTAAGTAATCCCTACCATACTACAACATCATGGTTAAGAATCCTCAGGTTGGGGGTTCTTAACCTTTTTGTGTCTCGTTGCAACCTCACTCTCGTCTGAGCCCTCTCGGATGCCTATCCCAAGCACTTTCATTATGATGTACAGAAAATGTGGAAGGCTCGGAAATCATTTCATTCAGATAAATCCTCAAAATCACAGAGATGTCTAAAATCGTTAATAATCGAGTTAACTTTTCATCGGTGAAAAATCCGGTTCCTTTCCCGGATTTTCTTGACGTGCAGCTCAAGTCGTTCAGAGACTTCCTCCAGTTGGACACCCCTCCAGAGAAGCGTAAGAACGATGGCCTCTACAAGGTTTTTGCAGAGAACTTCCCGATTACGGACACACGGAACAACTTCGTTCTCGAGTTCCTGGACTACTACATCGATGCCCCTCGTTATTCCATTGAAGAATGCTTGGAGCGTGGACTCACTTATAGCGTGCCTCTCAAGGCCAAGCTCAAGCTCTATTGCTCCGACCCAGACCATGAGGATTTCGACACCGTCATTCAGGATGTGTTCCTGGGGCCGATTCCATATATGACAGACAACGGCACTTTCGTCATCAACGGTGCCGAACGTGTGGTCGTGGCTCAGCTGCACCGTTCGCCGGGTGTGTTTTTCGGCTCCAGCGTCCATGCCAATGGAACGCCGCTGTTCTCTGCACGTATTATTCCGTTCAAAGGCTCATGGATAGAGTTCGCCACAGACATCAACAATGTGATGTATGCCTACATCGACCGTAAGAAAAAGTTGCCTGTGACGACGTTGCTTCGTGCCATTGGGTTCGAAACAGATAAGGACATCCTGCAGATTTTCAATTTGGCCGAGGAGGTGAAGGCCACAAAGGCAAACTTGAAGAAGGTGTTGGGTCGTCGACTCGCAGCTCGTGTACTGAAGTCTTGGATTGAGGACTTTGTGGATGAGGAAACCGGTGAAGTGGTTTCCATCGAGCGCAATGAGATGATTATTGACCGCGAGACCGTTCTTGAGGAAGAACACATTCAGCAGATTCTGGACACGGGTGTGGAATACATCCTTGTGCACAACGAAGATGCTAATGCTTCTGATTATTCCATTATCTTCAACACACTGCAAAAGGACCCGAGCAACTCGGAGAAGGAAGCTGTGGTGTACATCTACCGTCAGCTCCGCAATGCAGATCCTGCCGATGATGCGAGTGCCCGTGAGGTCATCAACAATTTGTTCTTCTCGGAGAAACGCTACGACCTGGGTGATGTGGGACGTTACCGCATCAACAAGAAGTTAGGGCTGGACACCGATCCCGATGTCCGTGTGTTGACCAAGGAGGATATTATCGAAATCATCAAATACCTTGTGGAGCTTGCCAACTCTAAGGTCGTTGTTGATGATATTGACCACTTGAGCAATCGCCGTGTACGTACCGTAGGCGAACAGCTCTCCAATCAATTTGCCATCGGTCTTGCCCGCATGAGCCGCACCATCCGTGAGCACATGAACGTGCGGGACAATGAGGTGTTCACTCCGACCGACTTGATTAACGCCAAGACCATCTCTTCTGTCATCAACTCTTTCTTCGGAACCAATGCACTCTCGCAGTTCATGGACCAGACGAATCCGTTGGCGGAAGTCACACACAAGCGTCGTCTCTCAGCTCTGGGTCCTGGTGGTCTTTCACGTGAGCGTGCCGGATTTGAAGTCCGCGACGTTCACTATACCCACTATGGCCGCCTCTGTCCGATTGAATCGCCGGAAGGACCGAACATCGGTCTGATTTCATCCCTCTGTGTCTATGCGAAGATTGATAAATTGGGCTTTATTGAAACCCCGTATCGCAAGGTGAAAGACGGTGTGGTTGACATTGACAACGACCATATCGTTTATCTCACCGCTGAAGAAGAGGAGAAAAAGATTATTGGACAGGGCAATGCACCACTTACAGACGACGGCCATTTCATCCGTAAGGTGGTGAAGTGCCGTCAAGATGCAGATTATCCTGTGGTTCCGCCGGATCAGGTAGATCTCATGGATGTGGCTCCTCAGCAGATTGCATCCATCGCTGCCGCTCTTATTCCGTTCCTTGAGCATGACGACGCTCACCGTGCACTCATGGGTTCGAACATGATGCGTCAGGCTGTGCCACTTCTCCGCACCGAGGCTCCCATCGTGGGTACGGGCATTGAGAAGCAGGTGTGTGAGGATTCCCGCACGATGATAACCGCTGAGGGCGATGGTGTCGTGGAATATGTGGATGCCACCACCATCCGTATTCTCTATGACCGCACGGAAGAAGAAGACTTTGTCAGCTTTGAACCGGCAGTGAAGGAATACAAACTTCCGAAGTTCCGCCGCACCAACCAAAACATGACCATTGACCTCAGGCCCATGTGTGACCGTGGCCAGCGCGTGAAGAAGGGTGACATCCTGACTGAAGGCTATGCCACAGCAGAAGGCGAGTTGGCACTGGGCCGCAACCTCTTGGTGGCTTACATGCCATGGAAAGGTTATAACTACGAGGATGCCATCGTGCTCAATGAGCGTGTTGTGCGTGATGACCTGCTCACGTCAGTCCATGTGGATGAGTTCTCGCTTGAAGTGCGCGAGACGAAGCGCGGAGCGGAGGAACTTACGTCAGACATTCCGAACGTCAGTGAAGATGCTACGAAAGACCTCGATGAGAATGGTATCGTGCGTGTCGGAGCTCATATTGAGCCGGGAGACATCCTGATTGGCAAAATCACGCCGAAAGGCGAAAGCGACCCTTCGCCGGAAGAGAAACTCCTCCGTGCTATCTTTGGCGACAAAGCTGGTGATGTGAAGGATGCCTCGCTCAAGGCCACTCCTTCGCTCAGTGGTGTGGTGATTGATAAGAAGCTCTTCTCGCGTGCCATCAAGACACGTGCCGACAAGACCCGTGACCGTCAAGAACTGCCAAAAATCGACGCTGAGTTCCAAGACAAGATTGACGATTTCAAGTCCATCCTCATTGACAAACTCCTCACCCTCACCAAGGGCAAGACCTCAAAGGGAGTCAAGGACTACATGGGTGCCGAAGTCATTCCGAATGGAGCCAAGTTCATCGCAGGTGCGCTCGAGAATCTCGACTACACATCCATTCAGCTCAGTGGCTGGACGGATGACGAACATACGAATAAACTGATCCGTGACCTCGTCATCAACTACTTGAAGAAATATAAGGTGTTGGATGCCGAACTCAAGCGTAAGAAATTTGCCCTGACCATTGGCGATGAACTGCCTTCCGGCATCAATCAGATGGCCAAGGTCTATATTGCCAAGAAACGCAAGATCGGTGTCGGCGACAAGATGGCCGGACGTCATGGCAACAAAGGTATCGTGTCGAAGGTCGTGCGTCAGGAGGACATGCCGTTCCTGGCTGACGGAACACCGGTTGACATTGTGCTCAATCCGCTGGGTGTGCCATCCCGTATGAACATCGGTCAGATTTTCGAGGCAGTCCTCGGATCTGCCGGAAAGAAACTCGGCGTGAAATTCGCTACTCCTGTCTTCGATGGAGCCACGCTTGATGACTTGTGTGAGTGGACTGACAAAGCGGGGCTGCCGCGTTTCGGCCGCACCTATCTCTACAACGGTGAGACAGGTCTCCGCTTCGACCAGCCAGCCACTGTGGGCATTGCCTACATGCTCAAGCTGGGTCACATGGTCGAAGACAAGATGCACGCACGTTCCATCGGCCCTTACTCCCTCATCACGCAGCAACCTCTCGGTGGTAAAGCCCAGTTCGGTGGCCAGCGTTTCGGAGAGATGGAAGTCTGGGCTTTGGAAGCCTTCGGCGCATCCCATGTGCTGCAGGAAATCCTCACCATCAAGTCGGACGACGTGACAGGACGCTCCAAGGCTTACGAAGCTATCGTCAAGGGAGATCCGATGCCAACTCCAGGCATTCCTGAGTCTCTCAACGTGCTCCTTCATGAGCTTCGTGGTCTCGGACTCAGCATCACGCTCGAATGATCACTCTAATTCAAGAACTCTTTCACCATAATATATCTTAAAGATGGCATTCAAGAAAGAAACAAAGACAAAGACGAATTTCACCAAGATCACCATTGGCCTTGCTTCGCCGGAGGAGATTCTCGAAAACTCTTACGGTGAGGTTCTCAAGCCGGAAACCATCAACTACCGCACCTATAAACCAGAGCGCGACGGTCTGTTTTGCGAGCGCATTTTCGGTCCGACAAAGGACTACGAGTGCAATTGCGGCAAGTATAAGCGTATCCGCTACAAGGGCATTGTCTGCGACCGTTGCGGCGTTGAGGTGACAGAGAAGAAAGTGCGTCGCGAGCGCACGGGACACATTGCACTCGTCGTGCCTGTAGCCCACATCTGGTACTTCCGTTCTTTGCCGAACAAAATCGGTTATTTGCTCGGTCTTCCGACCAAGAAACTCGACGCCGTCATCTACTACGAGCGTTACATCATCATACAGGCTGGTGCAGCTGCCGACCCTGAGAACAACATCGTCGATATGGAGCTGCTCAGCGAAGAAGAATACTGGAATGTCGTGGACAATCTTCCGGAGGAGAACCATCTGCTGCCGGACGACGACCCGAACAAGTTCATCGCAATGATGGGTGCAGAGGCCATCGAATACATGCTCAAGCGTGTGGATCTCGACAAGCTCTCCTATGAATTGCGCGACCGTGCCAGTCAGGACACTTCGCAGCAGCGCAAGACGGAATCCCTCAAGCGTTTGCAGGTGGTTGAGGCATTCCGTGCCTCACGTGGCAGGAACAAGCCGGAATGGATGATTATGCACAACATCCCGGTCACTCCTCCGGAGCTTCGTCCTCTCGTTCCGCTCGATGGCGGCCGCTTTGCCACCAGCGATCTGAACGACCTCTATCGCCGCGTCATCATTCGTAACAACCGTCTGAAACGTCTCATCGAGATAAAGGCTCCAGAAGTGATTCTCCGTAATGAGAAACGCATGCTTCAGGAAGCAGTTGACAGCCTTTTCGACAACTCCCGCAAGGCTTCGGCCGTCAAGAGCGAGAGCAACCGTCCGCTCAAGTCGCTGTCCGACTCCCTCAAGGGCAAGCAGGGCCGCTTCCGTCAGAACCTTCTCGGTAAGCGTGTTGACTATTCCGCACGTTCCGTGATTGTCGTAGGTCCGGAGCTGAAGATGGGCGAATGCGGCCTGCCGAAGCTCATGGCCGCCGAGCTTTACAAGCCGTTCATCATCCGCAAGCTCATTGAGCGCGGCATCGTGAAGACAGTGAAGTCGGCCAAGAAGATAGTTGACCGCCGCGACCCTGTCATTTGGGACATCCTCGAATATGTGATGAAGGGTCATCCTGTGTTGCTCAACCGTGCTCCTACGCTTCACCGCCTTGGCATCCAGGCTTTCCAGCCGAAGATGATAGAAGGAAAAGCCATCCAGCTCCACCCACTCGCATGTACGGCCTTCAACGCCGACTTCGATGGTGACCAGATGGCCGTTCACGTCCCGCTCTCCAAC
>CAYPZK010000057.1:0-10152 GCA_964415385.1 uncultured Bacteroidaceae bacterium | reverse complement strand
AAAGCTCAAAAATCAGAGGATGCGTCATAAAACTTAATTACGACACACCCTCATTCCGCCGAACGAACGCGTCCGTTTGACATGGAATTGGCGCGGTTCGTGAAAAAAATCGGCGCATCGCGTGGACGGAATTGTCACAGTTCAGGAAAAAAATTGGCGGGTTTCATTTCTTTGTTGTATCTTTGCAAATGTGATAACCGATGAATATTCAATCCAATGAGGACTATGTTTCGAAAGATTTTTTCCGCCATGCTCCCGCTGCTGTGCTGCGTGCTGACCGTACAGGCGCAGGAAGACCGGCGCATGCAGGGTCTGCAGGATGTGAACGGCGTGCGCGATGTGACGCTGGATTCGCTGTCCAAGGCCAACCAGCTGCGCCCCGTGAGCGGTTCGAGCCGTCGCGGCAACCATCCCGTGCTCTTTCTCGTGGGCAACAGCACCATGCGCAACGGCACGCTGGGCAATGGCAACAACGGCCAGTGGGGGTGGGGCTACTATGCTCATGAATTCTTCGATGCCGACCGCATCACGGTGGAGAATCATGCGTTGGGGGGCACCTCGCCGCGCACGTTCTACCGCCAGCTCTGGCCGGCCGTGCTGCAAGGTGTGCAGGCGGGCGACTACGTGGTGCTGGAGCTGGGACACAACGACAACGGGCCGCTCGACTCGGGGCGGGCGCGTGCCAGCTACCGTGGGCGCGACGGACAGTCGCCGCTGGCCGACGACTCTATTCTCGTCACGATTCAGGAGAGCGGCCAACAGGAGATGGTCTATACCTTCGGCGGCTACATGCGCCGTTTCGTGAGCGACATCCGTTCGAAGGGAGCCACGCCCGTCCTGCTCACGCTCACGCCGCGCAAGGCCTACGAGCCGACGGACACGAACCGTATCGACCGCAAGCTGACGACGTTCACACCGTGGATTAAAAGTCTGACTGAGGAGCTGCGCGTGCCGTGCATTGACCTGAACGACCTCTCGGCCACGAAGCTCGAACGGTACGGCAAGTGGAAGGCCGCCTACCATTTCTTCGGTGACAAGATACATTCGTCCGCGTTCGGAGCCAGGATGAATGCGGCCTCCTTTGCCGAGGGTGTTGCTGCGTCCGCCGACCCTCAGCTGGACGTGCTCCGGCAGTGCCTCGTGGAGGAACGGGTGCATCCGCGTTCGCTCAAGGAGCAGGATCTGGCCGGGAACCGGCCTCAGGGGGCTCCGGTTTCCGGGAAAGACGGCAAGCCGGGGAAGAAGAAACCGACCGTGTTCCTCACGGGCGACTCTACCGTGAAGAATGCCGACCGCGACGAGGACGGCATGTGGGGCTGGGGAAGCCAGGCCTACACGGTGTTCGACGCAGACAAATGCACCGTCATCAACGCCGCCAAGGCGGGTCGCTCCACGCGCACCTTCCTCAACGAGGGCCGCTGGGATGCGGTCTATAACTCCATCGAGCCGGGCGACTACGTGCTCATCCAGTTCGGCCACAACGACATCGGCCCGATTGACTCGCAGAAGGAGCGCGGCATCATCGCCACGTCGGCCGACACGTGCCATGTCTATCACCTGGCCGGCAACGGACAATACGAAGTGGTCTATTCCTTCGGCTGGTATCTGAAGAAGTTCATCGGGGATGTCCGTGAGAAGGGCGGCACGCCCGTGCTGGTCAGCCTCACGCCGCGCAACGAATGGCCGGGTGGCAAGGTGGAGCGCCGCAACGACACCTACGGCCGCTGGTACCGTGACGTGGCCCGCGAGACGGGCGTGGAATTTCTGGACCTGCACAACATCACGGCCGACGCGCTCGACAGGATGGGACAGGAGAAGGCACGCGCCATGTTCAATCACGACCACACGCACACCTCCCTCGCCGGTGCGCGGCTCAATGCACAGGGCATTGCGAAGGGTCTCAGGCGCGACAAGTCGCCGCTTCGGAAACTGCTGAAATAATCAAGAAAACCAAAACCGCTTAGATTCATGAAAATAGGAGACAGGGTCCGCTTTCTCAGCGATGTGGGAGGCGGAGTCATAGCCGGATTCCAAAAAGGGAACATCGTGCTGGTGGAGGATGCGGACGGATTTCAGATGCCCGTGCCGCAGTCTGAGGTGGTGGTCGTGGAAACGGACGACTACAACATAGCCAAGGTGGTGAAACCTGAACAGAAGAAAAAGGAAGAGAAAAAAGAAGAAGAGAAGAAGGAGGCGGAAGACCCGCTCGACCGCCCCGTCACGTTCCGCCCGAAGCCGCAGGAACGCAGGGACGGCGACCGTCTGAATGTGTTCCTCGACTTCCTGCCCGTCAGCATCAAGGAGCTGTCCGCCACGAAGTTCGAGTGCTATCTGGTGAACGACTGCAACTATTTCATCGCCTACACGTTGCTCTCGGCCGAGAACGCCACGTGGAAGTTGCGCTCGCAGGGTGTCATCGAGCCGAACACCAAGGTCTATGTCGAGGACATCGACCACTCCATGCTCAACGACATCGGGCGGCTGGCCGTGCAGCTCATCGCATGGAAGCAGGACACGCCGTTCTTCCTCAAGCCCGCCGTGACCACCGACCTGCGCATCGACATCACCAAGTTCTACAAGCTCCACACGTTTCGCGAGAGCCTGTTTTTCGAGGAGCCTGTCCTGGAGTTCGGCATCGTGGAGGCCGACGAGCCGCATCGTCCGCTGGTCATTTCCGCCCGGCAGCTGAAGCAGGCCATGTATGAGAAGGGAGACCGGCCGCAGGCTGTCCGCCGGCCGGTTCACAAGGAGGAAAAGCCCGATCCGCACGCCATCGTCGAGGTGGACCTGCATGCCCACGAACTGCTGGACACCACGGCGGGCATGTCGGCTGCCGACATCAAGGAATATCAGCTCAAGGTGTTCCGCGACACGATGAACAAATACCTGCACGACAAGGGGCGGCGCATCGTCTTCATCCACGGCAAGGGCGAGGGCGTGCTGCGCCAGGCCATCCTGTCCGAAATCAAGCATACCTACAAATCGTGCACCTGTCAGGACGCGTCGTTCCAGCAATACGGTTTCGGAGCCACGATGGTCATCATCCACTGACCGCCTCGTTCTTTCCAACAAAAAAGCCTGAGCACATCGCTCAGGCTTTATTCTTGTTCCTTCTCTTTTGTGACCATGTGTTCTTTCTTGTAGGCCGACGGCGAACATCCGTAGGTCTGGAGGAAGCAGCGCCGGAAGGTGGAAAGCGAATTGAACCCCGACCGTTCGGCCAGCACCTCAAGCGTGAGGTTGGTGGAGACGAGCAGCTCTGTGGCGTAGGTCAGCCGCAGCGAATTGATGTAGTCGAAGAAAGTCTGGTGCAGCGTCTGGTTGATATAGTTGGAGAGATACGTGCGATTGGTCCCGACTCGCAGCGCAAGTTCGGAAAGCGTGAGCTTGGGGTTCAGGTAAGCCCGCTCCTGACCCATGCATTCTTCGAGGCGTGATACAAAATGGTATGCCATATCGTGGGGTGTTATGTAGTGGCTGAAATGGACTACGCAATGTCTCTGAATGGTTGATCAGATGATGCACTTTGTAATTATTTTTGCAAAAATAGCTAAAAAACAGCACGGACTTGTCTTTTCTTCCGTCAAAAAAAAGTCAACGCGTAAAATTCCCCCTTTATTTTACCATTTGAAGTACTTATGTGTTTCAGAAGTAGCGCTTTAGGAGGCATGATGTAAAACTTTTGGCGGGTATTTTGGAGTTTCGTAGGGCAGGTTGTAGCAAAATGTCAACGAAAAATATTAACTTTGCAGCGGGAAAGTCTCCGTCTGTCCCGCCCCATGTGGGGCGGTGGCCGCAGCGGTGGTTTCCCCGGAGATTTCAGCATGAGAGTTCTTCTGATCAACACCTCGGAGCGGGTGGGAGGTGCGGCCATTGCCGCCAACCGCCTGATGGAAGCCCTGAAGCATCATGGCGTGCGGGCACAGATGCTCGTGCGCGACCGTCAGACGGAGCAGCTCACGGTGGCCAGCATCCCCCAGTCGTGGCTGCTGCCGCTCAAGTTCGTGTGGGAGCGCGTGGTGATTCTGCTCCACAACGGTCTGCGCCGGAGCACGATGTGGCTCGTGGACATCGCCAATACGGGCACCGACGTGACCCGCTCGGCGGAGTTCCGGCAGGCCGATGTCGTCCACATCCATTGGGTGAATCAGGGATTCCTGTCGCTGGCCGACATCGGGCGCATCCTGCAATCGGGCAAGAAGGTGGTGGTGACGATGCACGACATGTGGCACTTCACCGGTGTCTGTCACTATGCCGGCGACTGCCGGAAGTACGAGACGGAATGTGCGCGGTGTCCGCTCCTGGGGCGGCATGTCGCGGGATTCGACCTGGCCCGCCGTGTCTTCCGCCGGAAACAGCAGATGTATGCCGGGCGCGACATCACTTTCGTCGGTTGCAGCCGTTGGATGGCCGGCATGGCCTCCCGCTCGGTGCTGACGCGCGGTCACCGCGTGGTGAGCATTCCCAATGCCGTCAACACCGACGTGTTCTGCCCGTCCGACGCGGCGGCCGCCCGCCGTGCCTTGGGACTTCCGTCCGACAAGCGGCTGCTGCTCTTCGGCGCACAGCGCATCACAGACGAGCGCAAGGGCTTCGGATTTCTGGCTGAGGCCTGCCGCATCATCGCGGCGCAGCATCCCGACCTGTGC
This sequence comes from uncultured Bacteroidaceae bacterium, assembly GCA_964415385.1. Taxonomy (GTDB): domain Bacteria; phylum Bacteroidota; class Bacteroidia; order Bacteroidales; family Bacteroidaceae; genus UBA3839. The sequence continues at coordinate 5,503 of CAYPZK010000057.1, read as the reverse complement.
CGGCAGCTTGCGCTGGTGGTGGTGGGCGGCGACTCGGAGAAGGTGCAGAGCGCGGTTCCGTTTGAGGTGTTTCCTGTCAGCTATGTGAAGAAAGAATCATCGATGGTGGAGCTGTACAATGCCGTCGATGCCTATGTCACGCCGTCGTTGCAGGACAATTTGCCGAACACCATCGTGGAGGCGCTGGCCTGCGGAACGCCCTGCGTGGGCTTTGCCGTGGGCGGCATCCCCGAGATGATTGACCACGAGCAGAACGGCTACGTGGCCAAATACCGCGATGCCGGGGACTTTGCCCGCGGCATTCTCTGGACGCTGGATGACGGCCGTCACGCCGACCTCGCGCGGGCGGCCCGCAACAAGGCTCTGGCTACTTATTCGGAGGCGCATGTGGCCGCGCTCTACAAGCAAGTGTATGAACATTGATTTTTCCATCATCACAGTGACGTTCCAGGCGGAGCAGACGCTGCCGCGCACGCTCGACAGCGTGGCGGAGCAGACCTGCCGCGCGTTTGAGCATCTCATCATCGACGGCGGCTCGCACGACGGAACGCTGGCTCTGGCCGACCGCTACCGTGCGCAGAATCCCGACATCGGGGTGACTGTGGTGTCGGAACCCGACCGCGGGCTCTACGATGCCATGAACAAGGGCATCCGTCTGGCACGCGGACATTATCTCATCTTTCTCAATGCCGGCGACCGCCTGCACGCCGCCGATACGCTGGCACGCGTGACTGCCGTCATCCGTGACAACCGCGACGGACGGTTGCCTGCCGTGCTCTATGGCGAGACCGACGTGGTGGACGCTGAAGGCCGCTTCGTCCGTCACCGCCGCCTGCGGGCACCGCGCCGGCTCCGCTGGACATCCTTCCGGCAGGGCATGCTCGTCTGTCATCAGTCGTTTTATGCCCTGCGCGAGACGGCTCCGCTCTACGACCTGCGTTACCGTTTCTCCGCCGACTTCGACTGGTGCGTGCGCGTGATGCGGCAGGCGCACGACATGGGCCTGTCGCTCGTCAACACTCATCTGGTGCTCACGGACTATCTCGCCGAGGGCATGACGACGCAGAACCACAAGGCATCGCTGCGGGAGCGTTTCCGCATCATGGCCCGTCACTACGGCTGGCTGACCACCGTGGTCATGCACGGATGGTTCGTGCTGAGGCAAGTGTGGAGGAAATGATGCCGGCCGCCGTGCGTCGGACGGAAAACAAGGCAGGGCAGGGAAACGTCACGGAGCAGGGGAAATTTCGGAACTGATGAAAAAATAGCTGAAGAAAAAATGGAACAAGAAAAACGAGACAACCTCATCGGTCATCTGTGCATGCTGGCTGCCTGCGCCATCTGGGGACTGATGGCTCCACTGGGCAAGCACGCCATGACGAACGGCGTGGGCGGGCTGGAGATGGTGACCTTCCGCGTGGTGGGCGGTGCCGTGTGCTTCTGGATGGTTTCGCTGTTCGTGCGGGAAGAGAAGGTGCGTCCGAAAGACCTCCTGCTCTTTTTCTTCGCCGCCATGCTCGGAATTGTGTTCAACCAGTGCTGCTACACCATCGGGCTCAGCATCACGTCGCCCGTCAATGCCAGCATCATGACGACCACCATGCCCATCATCACGATGATTCTGGCGGCGCTGTTCCTCCACGAGCCGGTGACGGGCAAGAAGGTGACGGGCATCTTCCTTGGCTGCATCGGTGCCTTCATCCTCATCACGGGCAGCACACGGGCGGCGGGCGCGGCCAATCAGGGACGGTTGCTTGGCGACCTGCTCTGTCTGGGTGCCCAATGCAGCTTTGCCGTCTATCTCACCCTCTTCAAGCATCTCATCCAGCGTTACAGCGTCATCACCTGCATGAAGTGGATGATTACGTATGCGGCCATTGTCATCATGCCGTTCAGCTATTCCCGCATGGCTGAGCTGTCGTGGAGCACCATCGCGCCGCGCGTATGGGCCGAGACGGCGTTTGTGGTGCTGGGCGGCACCTTCCTGGCTTACATCCTCATGATGCGCGGGCAGAAAACGCTGCGGCCCACGGTGGTGTCAATGTACAACTACGTGCAGCCCATTGTGGCCTGCATCGTCAGTGTCTGCCTCGGACTGGGCGTGTTCGGCCTCGGCCAGGGCGTAGCGGTCGTGCTGGTGTTCACGGGCGTGTGGCTCGTGACGCAGAGCAAGAGCCGCCGGGATTTGAAAAAGGAGGAACACCGCGCACGGAAATCCGCAGCCGCCGCAGGCAAACGTTGACTTTCATTCATCCCAATCCTATAGATTATGACGATAGACTTCAATGCTCAAGAATTTCAGTCTTTCCCGCACTTCAAGGGCGGTGAGAAGGATATGCTGGCGAAGATGTTCTTCGACGGCACGTGCCGCATCATCCGGGGCTGTCTCCCACCGGGTGCCAGCATCGGTTACCATCAGCATGTGGACAATTGTGAGATTATCTTCATCCTCTCCGGCGAGGGCACGGCGCGGGAGGACGATGCCGAGGTGAAGGTGGTGGCAGGGCAGGCCACGTATTGCGAGAAGGGACATTTTCACAGCCTCGCGAACACGGGCACGGAACCGCTGGAGATTTTCTGCGTCGTGCCCGAGGTGCGTTAAGCGGCTGCGTCGCTTGTCTTTCCGGACTTTTCCATCATGGTAGAAATTCAAGATACACTCGTCTCGCTCGACCTGTTCAGCGAGAAGTTTTGCTGTGACTATGCGCGGTGCAAGGGTGCCTGCTGCGTGGAGGGTGATGCCGGTGCGCCTGTCGGTAGGGACGAAGTGGCCGGACTGGAGGAAGCCGCCGAGGCTGTGTGGGACGAGCTGACGCCGGCTGCCCGCGATGTGATTGACCGGCAGGGCGTGGTCTATATCGACTCTGACGGCGGCTTCGTGACGAGTCTGGTGGACGACCACGACTGCGTGTTCGCCGTGAAGAACGCCGCCGGCGGCACGCTCTGCGCCATCGACCGCGCCTGGCGTGAGGGGCGCACTGCGGTGGAAAAGCCGCTCTCGTGTGCGCTCTATCCCGTCCGGCTGTCGGAGGTGGGAGGCATGACGGCTGTCAACTATCATCGCTGGGACATCTGCGATTGCGCACGGGTGCTGGGAAGGCAGGAGGCGATGCCGGTGTACCGGTTCTTGAAGGCACCGCTTGTCCGCGCTTTCGGACAGGCGTGGTGGGAGGAATGCGATCTCGTGGCCCACGAGTTGCGGAAGCAGGGCTATCTGCCGGCCGACGGGGAATAGGCGGACGGGTGGCCGGCGGGGCGTTTCCGCCGTCAGAGGTTAAAAAGGGTGAAAGGATGGGTCGTTTCGGATTTTTTTTCGTACATTTGCAATGTCGTAACAGCCGAAACGAAAATCCATGAACTTTCAGCAATCTATATTCGTGTTGCTCCTGATGGTGGGAGACGGAGGAAGGCCGGCGAGTGCCGCGTCTTTCCATCAGCCTGTCGTCGACCAGCAGCCGCAGACTCCCGTGAAGAAGGAAGTCGTGACGGAGGACGAGAAGGAGGCCACGAAGGTGGCGCTGAAATCCGCCGGCCGCATGACCAAGCCGGAGGTGGTGGCTGAAACGGAGAAGAAAAACGACCTGGCCGACGAGATTGTCCGCACCGCCATGAAATATCTGGGTCGCCCCTACAGCTTCGGCTCGCCCGGCCCGCGGGCTTTCGACTGCTCGGGTTTCACCAGCTATGTTTATCGTCTCAACAACATGCGGCTCACGCACAGCAGCCGCAAACAGTATTCTGAAGGTCAGCGCGTGGAGCGGAAGGACTTGCGGAAAGGCGACCTGGTGTTCTTCGGCAATACGCGTCGCGGTCAGCACGGCATCAGCCATGTGGGCATCGTTACCGAAGTCGGTGAGAACGGTAACTTCAAGTTCGTCCATGCCAGCACCAGCGGCGGCATCAAGGTGGACAACAGCAGTGCCTCCTATTATTCGCGCCGCTACGTGGGAGCCTGCCGCATTCTGGCCGACGTGCAGGTGGAAGAGGAGCATTGAATCGGATTTCTCTGAAGATTCTCATCTATAAAAGCGGAGCCGACAAGTCTGTGCTGCTTGTCGGCTCCGTTTGCATATATCATGCGGAAAGTGAGGGGGCTATCTCTTCGCTTTTGTTCGTTCCATTTATTTGGAGGTCATTTGTTTATAATGGTTCATCCTGTGTGTTACCGTTTGTTGTACACGAACAGAAGCCCGTCTCTCTCATACCTGCCAAATTTGCGATCGGAACTGACCAGCGGGATGCGGTCACTGATTGCCTGCGCTATGATAAGACGGTCGTTAGGATCGCGATGGTCGCCCTCGAACGGGAGCGTGGAGAGTTGCCGTAGATGCCCAACGGAAATGGGAACCACATCGATGCCCATGTCGGAGAGCCATTCGGCAAAGTCCTCGACTTTCGTGAGCTTGTCGTCTTTGCGAGGGTGCATCTTTCCTATCTGGAAGAGGTGAATAAGCTCGTGAACGCATACTGTGCTTGTCATGAGTCGGTTGGAATAATCCTCCAACATGGGCTTCACGTTCGCGTCTATCTCCTCCCAATCGTGTCCCGACAAGAACACGAGCATGTTGGTGTCAAGATATAGCCTCATCTCATAACGGCTTTCATATCCAGTACCTCAATGTTGAAGCCGGGTTGTCCCGCGTGAAACCACTTGCCGAGCTTGTTGTATTTTCTTACCTTCTGTGATTTGATTCTTTCCAACTCTGCCAATACCTCAGGGCTGTTGGAGATAGGTCTTTGCTTCTTTGGCATAGTCTTTCTTTTTCTTGATTGCTGCTTTGGCCTGTCCTTGTCCAGCAAGATGAATATTCTTTGTTGTCCGCAAATGTAAGGGAATTTCGCCGAATCTCCAAAGGAAAACGCGTTAAAAAATGGGAATCTTCTATTGACCCATATTTTAACTATTAAAAACATCTTTTTTCTCCACTTAAAAGAATTATCTTTGTAACCCTATAATACATCCAGCCATGACCTATAATACATTTATAATACATATCAGGGGGCAATAGTAATATAAAAAAGAGAAATCCACTAAGTTATAGTGGATTTCAAATATATCATGCGGAAAGTGAGGGATTCGAACCCCCGGACCAGTTACCCGGTCACCGCATTTCGAGTGCGGCACGATCGACCACTCCGCCAACTTTCCGTTATGATAAAAGCCGGGAGGAGATGTGATGAAACTCCGAGTCTGATAAGATTTGAGTGCTCACCTGCCTTTGTAATCCACCGACTGCTGACAGTTACCTCTTTCGGGGCGTGGCCCGCCATTGGCAAGCGAAGCGTTCTCGGTTTTCGATTTTAATTTGATGAGTATCCCGATCAATCCTGAATCCCGGCTTATGGGTTGGGTCGCTGTTTGTTTCGCATGCAAAGGTAATGCTTTGCACCGACATTGCAAATTTTTCGGCAAAAAAAATGTGCGCGCCCTCCGTTTTTTGAAATGAACCTACTCTCAACTGGCAAGTGCAAAATTAGCGATTTTTCGAAAGAAAACATTCTT
>CAYPZK010000056.1:0-10257 GCA_964415385.1 uncultured Bacteroidaceae bacterium | reverse complement strand
TTGACTATCTCGCATGGTCACGCGGACTTTCTGCCGCAGACGAAGCGAAGGAAGCTGAGATTATGGCTCAGGCAAAAGCTGAGAATGCTGCTGCCGAGGCAGAGAAAGCTTCAAAAGACAAGAAAAAGAAATAGTCTGATATAAAATCAGAAAATTTACCCTGGCTTTTCTACAAGGCCAGGGATTTTTTTTGGAACAATTCTAAAGAAAGCGTAATATAAACTATAAGATAAATAGAGATTATTGATTAGAGAAATAGAGATTTTTGATTTTTGACGCTAGAGATTTTAGAGGTTTTGAAGAAAATTGTCATAATTTGTGAAAAAAGCGTGCATAATTTTAAATCAGTGCTATAATTTGAGAAGAATGTTAATGAACCTTGACGGGAGGCTTCCTATGAAAAATTTTACAAAAATCACTGCTAAAGATTTGGAGCTAGGAATGAGGTTCTCTGCGCCTGTTTTCTTTGATGACGGCGAAAATATGTTTCTTGCGGAATACAAGGCTGTAAAGCCTTATCATCTTGCTGCCATTGAAAGATGGAATATCAGGTATCTTCTCACTTACGGTCATCCCATCTCGGAAAAGGATTTTGACGATTCAGAGGATTATCCGTATGAAGTCGAAGTCCTCGAGGAAATGAAAGCTGTTTAACACTAAAACAATCGGAAACGCCGGCGAGGACAAAGCCGCTTTATTCTTAAAATCAAATAATTACACAATCGTCGCAAGAAATTTTCGGACAAGGCGCGGTGAAATTGATATAATAGCAGTGAAAGATGAAGTTCTTGCATTTGTGGAAGTCAAGGCCTTGCCGAGCGGCAACCTTGAAACTCTTTCACATGAACTCAACGAAAGCAAACAGAAAAGAATTATAGAAACTGCTAAATTTTTTTTGCTAAACAATCGAAAATATAATAACAGCAAAATAAGATTTGATGTTGCCGTTATTGACATGCCGGGTCTTGATTCTGTCTATTATATTTCAAATGCATTTTCGGAGTTCGTATGACTTCTTCTTCAAAATCGATTGTTTCCGCTGATGACTTATCTCCAAAAGTTCTGGAGCTGCGTAAAAAAATTCATGATTCTGAATACATTGATTTCGCGGTCCAGAGAATTGCCCAGATTTTGAGCAGAGAGCTTGTTGAGGACGACGACCAGCGGATTAGAAGAGGCAAATATGAGTCGAAACGATAGCCGCCGGAGAAACAGAGACCGCGATTCCTGGAGCAGCAGAGACGACAGAAGACGTTCCGGTCGCGCAGAACGCTCTGCCGGCAGAAACGAAAGAACGGACCGTGGCGGAAAAAACGGACGGAATGACAGGGACAGAAATTCCGCTTCAAGAGGCGACCGCAATGAGCGTGGCGAAAAACGCGGATTTGAAAGCAGAAACGTTGACCGCCGTTCAGAAGCGCGGCGGCAGTTCTTAAATCCGGTAAGCCAGAAAGAAATCCGTGAGAATGAAAACGCGATTAAAGAATTCAAAGAGAAGACTCCTGTCTGTGAAATTTGCGGCCAGCCGATAACAGACATTGCAAGCGCGATTTCAAACAAAGGCGACGGAAAGCCAGTCCATTTTGACTGCGTTTTAAAGAAAATCACAGAGGCGGAAAAACTTGGCGCGAACGAAAAAATCGCTTACATCGGGCAGGGAAGGTTCGCCGTGATTTATTCTGAAAATCCGCATGACGCGAAGCATTTTTCAATCAGAAGAACAATCGAATGGGAAGGGCGCGACCAGGAGCGCAGTGAATGGCGTAATGAAATGGCAAGTCTTTACAGTCAGGTAAAATAAAAATCAATAAAAAAAGGCTTTTCCGCATTGGAGAAGCCTTTTTTGTTGCCGAGAACCGGGCTCGGACCGGCACGCCGGTAATTAGCTGGCGAGGGATTTTAAGTCCCTTGTGTCTACCAATTCCACCATCTCGGCGTCGCAAACGCAACATATCTATTTTATCAGAATGGAGATTGTGAATCAAGTTCACAACTGCGGTTTGAATCGCTTTCAAGTTCATCATTTTTATGAAATCTGATAAAATCGATTTATGTTCAGCGACACACATTTTCATTTTCATTATTTGGTTGACGAACGCGGCCTTGACGGAGCGGAAATTTTGACAAATCTCGTCGCGCGCAATACTTTTTTTGGCTTGGACATCGGAACAAAGTCTGATGATTTGAGTGGCAGATTCAATCAGCTGGAAGAAATTATCTCGTCGCTTCCGGAAGAAAATCAGGAAAAAGCTCAAAAAATGCTTTTTTACAGCGCGGGAATCTGGCCTGACGTGGATTCAATCAAAAATCGTAATGAAGCAATTGAAATTCTCAAAAATCAGATAAAAAAATTCTCAAAACTTGAAAAACTTGCCGCAATAGGCGAGTGCGGACTTGACCATCATTGGAATCCAGCCGGAGCCGACGGACGGAGAGAGGAAGATTTTGACAAGCAGGTTTTTGACGGAGAAAGGGAGCTTTTTGAAATGCAGATTGAGCTTTCTAAAAACTTAAACCTGCCGATTGTTGTCCATTCCCGCGACGCTTTTGACGGGACTCTTGACGCTTTGAAAAACCAGGACGCATCAAACGGAATCATCCATTGCTTTTCGTATGACAAGAATGCCGCCCGCGCTTTTCTGGACCTTGGATTTTACATTGCATTCGGCGGCGCGGTCACTTACACGAAGAAATCAAAACTTGATGAAATGAAGGAGCTTTTGCGCTATGTGCCGGACGACAGAATCTTGCTTGAAACTGATTCGCCTTATCTTGCTCCGGTTCCGTTCCGTGGAAAGACGAACACGCCGGTCTTGATTGAATATGTCTACAATTTTATCGCAGACGCGCGCGGAACAACTCCGGAAAACTTGAGCGGACTTGTTGATGAAAATATCAGAAGACTGTTTGGAGTGTAGCTATTTATAATTCGCTAAAAAATTTACGTTTGCATAGCCTGTGTAAGGGCTGAGCTCAACTTGGCGGGCGTAAAATGTTCCGCTTGAAAAATTGTCTTCAGTCGGCTGCTCGCTAAGTTCTGCGCCGGTGGAGTCGCTGTAATACTTTATTCCAGAGACATAGCTTGTAATCTGGATGTAGCTCTCAGTTTTTGAAACGCTGCTTTCCTCTGAATTTATGTACCAGTTGTTCCAAAATGTGCTGTCAAGCGTCAAAGTCAGTGTCGCGCCTGAAATTTCATTTCCATCAGAGTCATGATATGTGTTTTCTGTGATTCCGTCCGGATTTAAAATTGCAATGCCTGATGAGAGCTGGCTTTTGTAAATTGTTGTTGCCGGTTCTGCCTGTGAAGTTCCGTCTTTCAATGCCGAAATTGTTCCGCTGTTGTATTCGTAGGTGATTCTGTAAAGATTTATCGTCTCGCAGCCCGCGTCAAACGGCGTGTAGCTTGAATCAATTTTTGTGGTTTTTGAAGAATCGCTTTCGTCAGTGTAAGTCAATGTTTCTGTCTTGTTCAGATATGCCCAGTCAGAATTTCCAGTGCCGTTTACTGCGCAGATTCGAGTTACAAAGCGTTTTCCCAGCGGAAGTTTGAATGTCGCTGTCGTCGTGTTTATTCCGAGGCTTTCGTCAATTTCATATGCGGAAGATGATGCAGTCGAGCTGTAGACGATTGACTCTCCGTATGATTTTTCCAGAGTTTCGTATGCAGAATCGCTTCCCGGCGTTTCAACATCATCATTTCCTGAGACATCCAGAAGTTCAACTGTAAATCCAGTTTCCGTGAGAGAATTGTCGCGCCATGCTAGCTGCATTGTGTAATATCCGCTTTCGTTTCCGCTGGAGTCTGTTTCCGGCTCTTTGTATGCCGAGATAAGCCCGCTTGGAGCTTCTGGAACTTTGTTGATGACTTCTTGAATCGACAAACTCTTTGAAGAAGTCATATTTGCGTAGACAATAAGTTCATCTTCATAAATAAACTGATTGCTGTCATTTTTGTATTTTAAGACAAAACTGTAAATTCCTGATGAAAGCAATCCCGAAAAAGTCTGTGTTCCGAAAGAAGCGTCTGATGATGACGCTGAAAAAAGACTGTAATCTGCACCGTTTGATGGATAGACGCGCGAGTCGTCGTCATACGAGTTTTCTTTGTAAATTCCTGCCAGAACAGCGTAGCCAGCCGGAATTTGCCAGTCGTTCTGGTTCGAGATTGACAATGAAAAATATCCTGTCGCTGCGTTTGCGTATTTGTTTGCGGTCAGAAAGACGATATTTTTTTCTGATGAGGCTGTTGTGTCAATTGTTGCGTTTCCTGAAAAGCCCGCATACGTTCTGATTTGTTCAATTTTCATAGAAGAAAGCGTGTAGCCTGCGCTTTCTGCGTGCGTCAGGTTTTCTGAATTGAATGCGTAGAGAAGAATTATGTAGACTCCGCTTTCAAAATTTTTATAGAAAAATCCTGTTGAGCTTTCATCTTGCTCGACTGAAACTTCTGTGTCCAATGTGTAGGACGTTTCGTTTGTGCTTGTGTTTTTGTATGCGAGAACATATGTCAGCTCGTCTGCTGAAACTGTGGCCGGCATAATCGTCCGCGCGAAAGAGATTGAATTGTCCTTGCATCCGATGATGATTTTTGTCGCGCTTGTTTGTGAAGAATCGTCTGAAATGTCCGAGCAGCCAGCGAACACGCTTAAAAGAACGAGAAAAACTGCAAAAAATGAAATTCTTTTCATCATTTTAAAAATGGCGGGCAGAAGTTTCCGCCCGCCATAAGATTAATCACAAATTATTGTGTGATATACAATGTTCCAACATATACAAATGGAGAATCCGGATATTCATCTGTGAATCCAGAGATTCTGATGTTGTAAGCTCCAGGTGTCCAGCTAGAAATCGGAACAGTCCATGTGTATGTGCTTGAGTCTGCGTTGACTTTGACTGTAGCCGCAGCTCTGCTTCCTGTAGAAGACGGCTGGTAGATGTAGAGGTTCACATAGTCGTAAGAGCTTGTCGCTGACTGGTCTGAAGCAAGCGTTGTCGTTGTTCCGCTAGAAGAGTATTTTGTAATGTCAAACTTCTTTGTCACAGTGAATGTGATTGTGTCAACATAACTCTGTGAAACTTCAAGGTAGTTCGCCTTGTCTAGTCCGTCAATGGAGTCGCTTTCTGAATAGCTTGAGCCGTAAAGCTCTCCAGTTCCCTTAGTCGAGTTGTCAGAGCAAAGCGCTTTGAGCTTTGTAATCATAGCCTCTGTTACAGTTGTGTCTTCGTCCATAATTACAGTTGTGCCAGTTTTTGTTGTCCAGTAGTCGCTTCCTGAGTAAGTCGCCTGTGTAGAGGCAGAGTTGCTCTTTGTAAGTGCGACTGTGACATTCTTCGCGTCAAGCTCGTAAAGGTTGATGTCCTGGACTTCAAAGTTGATTGTCTTTGTTCCGTCGTAGTTTGCGATAAGGTTCAAGTTTGAATATCCGGCATAGAGAGGCTGGCAGACCTGGCGCAGGTAGTAGTCGCTTCCGGCTGTGATGTATGCGGCGTATGCTGTTCCGTCTTTTGGCTGTGTTATGCTTGTTCCTGTGTTATCCTTGTAGTATTTGACGTTTGCGTTGTAGCTGTCTGAGTCAGTTCCAAGAGCTGTAGAAGCAGAAACGTACTGCACTGCATTTTCGGCAGTTGTCCAGTTTGAATTTACTGTTGAAGCGTTTGAAGGAAGAGCGTATGTAAGCCATGTTCTTGAAGTCTGTGCCGCAGATGCGCCGTAGACGTTCGAGTCGTCATCAGCCTGCGCGTCTGTGTTCAAGAGCCAGTTCTTCCATACTCCGATGCTTGAATTTTTGAGCGTTACTTTGTTTGTGGCCGTGAGCCTTGCTGTTGTTCCGCTTGATGTAGCCCAGTAAGTGTTTTCTGTAACGCCGTCTGGAGTTACGATTTCAACGTATTTGTCTGAAGCGGCATTTGTCGGTGTCGATTCGTTGTGCTGGCTTTCGTAGACAACAGTGTCAGGAAGAGCCGTTGTTGATGATGAGTCAAGGTTCGCGTAGGTTCCGCCGTTCAGGCTGTAAGAAATGCGGTAGCGGTTGATAAGCTCTACGTCGTCTTCAAAACATGTTGCGCTTCCAAGAGTAACAGTTGATGTGTATGTAGATCCTGTAACATGGTTGTGTGTTGAGTCAGAGCAAGTGTACTTGCTGTCTGTAAGGTCGCCTGTCTTTACAAGGTAAGCGTATGACCATGCAGAATTTCCAGTGCCGTTTACAGCGCGGATACGTGCATAATAGCGGTGGCCGAGCTTAAGCTTAAGAGCGATTTCCGTCTGGTTCTTGAACAAGCTTCCGCCAACGAAATACTCCTGGAGTGTGGCAGTGTCTTTTGCAAGCTGCGCGTAGTATGTCGCGCCGTTTGTAATTGCCGATTCCCATGCCGTGTCGTTTGCGAGCGAGCCTGTTGATGCTGTTGCGCCCAAGTCTTTCGCATCATCTGTAATATAATAGCTTGTGTCGTCAATCTGCATAACCTCAAGCTCAAAGCCAAGCTCGTTGCTGATGAGGTCTCCGTTCCATGCAAAGTACGCTGTGTAAGTGTCTGTGCTTGAAGAAGCTTTTGTCGCAGGATCTTCATATTCTACGATGAACGCGCAAGGCGGCTCCGGAGTTTTTTCAATGACTTCTGGAATCACAATGTTTTTCTCTGATGTCTGGTTTGCAAGTACAATTACTCTTTCATTGTATTCTGCGTATCCTGTTACATTGGATGAAGAGTCTGTCTGTGTGTATTTTACAATGAGGTTGTAGTTGCCTTGTTTCAGACTTGCTGTTGTAGTGCTTCCGTCCCACGGCGTGTTGTAAGTGTAGGTACCTGCCGTTGAGTCATATGCGCCGAGTGTTGTCGCGGTATCTGTTGTTTTTGAAACCAATGTTGTTGCAGTCGTTGTCGGATATGCAAGAACATCGTTTCCGCTTTCGTCAGGGTCGAGCGCATAGATTCCGGCTGTTACAGTCCAGCCTTCTCCAAGCGTCCAGCCTTCTTGGTTCGCAAGATGCACGATTACAGTTCCGTTTCCTGCGGTTGAATTTGTGTTCGCCTTGAGGTAGAACGAAATTTCGTCATGGTAGCGCAAGTCTGCTGTCTGGTAAGCGACGAGAACCGCGTTTGTGTTGAACCATGTTGTTGTCGCTGTTACACTTGCGCCTGATTTTACCGCGTACAGAACAAAGTTGAACTCAGCGAGCGGAAAATCCGCTGTTATTGTTCCTGTGTAGCCAGATTCAGAAGCGTCGAGTGCAGATGCGTCAATTTTGTTGATTGTGTACTCTGTCGCTCCTGATGTCACATTCATCTGTCCGAGATAATAGTCATAGTAGCTTGCTGTGACTGTGTTCGGCAGAATGGTTCTCGCTCCAGTCGCTGTCGATGCGCTTTCAAAAAGCACGTTGTCCTCGTCAGAGTGGATTGAAAGCGTGGCAGTTCTGTTTGTGCCTGAGCCTGATTCATTGTTGATGACTGTATCGTCTTCGTCAGTGTCGAGGTTCGAGCAGCCTGCAAATGCGATTGCAGCCAAAGCAACTGCCGCCGCAATCAGTTTTGAAAGTTTTTTCATATTTCCTCCAAAAAAAATTTATAGTTTTTTATAAAACCCAAATTTAACGGCGGGCTTTTAAAATTTCGCCCGCGTTGACCGCTAGTCATATTCTGGTGTCCAGTATATGTGGTCATAATGCTTGTAGATGATTAGTCCGCATGAATCTGTGTATACACCTCCTTTATAGCCCATAACGGTCAGCGTTAGTTTATATGTTTTATCTGATTCAAGCCCTGAATTTGGAACGTAAATCCTAAAGTAACGCTCAAGCAGTGTTCCGTCGAGTGTTGTCACGTCAATGACTTCCTCTGTTACAGGATCAGTTAAAACCCATTCATATGTGAGGCATCTTGAAGGCGCTGCAAGAGTCAGCGTTCCGTCGTCATAGACAAAATACTCCGAATAGAGCATATCGTCCTTGTTGAAGTCCGGATCGTCCGGCTGAGGTCCTTCAAGGTCTGTTACAACTGTTGCTCCGCTTGATGAGAAATCACTGTTGTAGTCTTCAATCATATCTTCCATGTCACTGCATGAAAAAAGTGAAAAGAGAAGAATTGCAACTGTGAATGCCCGTCTAAAGCTACGCATTTTTTATTCTTGTTCCGTTTTTTCTTTGTTTTTTGAAAACAGTTTTTTAAATACTCTTGTAGGAATTTGCGCTCCCACATTCGCCTTGACTTGAAGCTCGTAGTTCAAATCATAAACAGCGCCCACTGACGCTCTCAGATATTTCCACGAAGCTCCGGCTGAAAGCCCCGCGAAAACTCCGGGATAAGGTTTTCCGGCATGCGCATTCTTGAAGCTGTTGTTGTAAAGAACTTTTACGTTTATGCCCGCCTCAATTTCTGAAAAAAGCGCGTATCCATATTTTTTGTTCACGTAGGCAAAGCCTGCGCAGATAGAGTTGTATGCAAGGTAAGAGGAAGGCTCGTTGATTTCATCGCCGTCTGATGTTTCATAGCTGTATGGAAAGTGTTTGTTTGGAAACGCAACACCGATTCCTCCGTTGAATCCCCAGTACAAAGGCGCAGTCAGAAAATCTGTGTAGTTTCTGTAATCCACGCTCAGTCCCAGCATAGCGTTGTAGTAGCTTAACGGCATTGAGGCCGCGTCCGCCGTAATGATGATTGAGTTTTCCAGCGTGTCGAAATTCTGTCCGTAAACTTTTCCATCGCCGCCCACGTATTTCTTCTTCTCCTGGTCAAATTCATATCCGTGCAGGCTCCATCTGTAGATATAGCCCATCGCGGTTCCGACAAGCACAAATTCACCGTCGGGGCTGACCGAAAGCGTTTTCGCCGCGTCAAGGTCAACAAGCTGGAATTCATACAGAACGTAGCCCGTCTCAATGTCGTAAATGCGCACGTAACCTGATTGTGTCGCCGCCGCAATGCTTTTCCCATCCGGCATAAAAACCGCGTCGTAGATAAATCCGTCCGGCTCTTCGATTGTATGTTTCTCCGCTGTGTCTTCTATGCTTGAAATAAATATTGTGTATTCGTCCTGCGCGTCCAGAAAATGAATTCCGTCGGGCGCGAACGCCGGATAAATTTCTGTGTCTGTGTAAGCCTTCATGTCGCCAAGAATTTGCCAGGTGCGTGTGTCAATCAGGTTTACGCTCCCGTCCTCGAAAGTGACGAAAATTTTTCCTCCCGCTTCGTTCGAGGCAAGCGCGGCGATTCTCTTGTCAAATTCCATCCGTTTTTCAAGGTCAAAGCTTCCTGTCCCTGCCTGCCTTGTGCAGTCGTAAAGGTTCTGCTCGTCAAGCGGAATAACAAGTCTGAACGATGTTCCTGTGTAAACCGCGTCTGCAATCTGGTCTCCTGTTCCTGTGATTAAAGCCGAGCCTGAGTCGCCGATTGAATGGACCATCGCTGTGTTGTTGTTGTGGACGCTCAAAAGAGTGCTGTCGTCGGGCGCAAACGAAAGCTTGGTTATGTCTGTGAACGGATTTATCGTGTTGTCCGCTGTGTTTGAATAAATCGCCGCAATGTTGTTTGTCTCTGACTCAAAAAGAATTGTCGTGTTGTTCCAGCTGACTGCGAAATAGTCTCCGATGTGGCTCCATGCCGATGCGTTCACCGCTGTTCCGGACTTTGCAAGATATTCTGTTGAAGGGTCAATGTCCGCCACTGTGATTTTCGGGGCTGGTGATTCAGTCTTTTCTGTTTCTTCGGTTTCTTGTGGTTCTGTGTTTTCCTCTTCCTGATTCGTTTCCTGCGGGTCTGCAGCTTCTGTTTCTTTTGCGTCTTCCGCCGTTTCAGATGATTCCAATTCTGATTCCTGCGAAAAAGCCGCATACGTTAGAAAGATGAAAAAAAATGTAAATATGATAAGAAATCTTTTTTTCAACTTACAGCCACCGGTCGCTTGTTAAAACTGATTCTCCCCCGAAATCTTTTTTTCAAAATCAGCTGATTTTTCCACCCAGAACAGCCGTTGTCTTAATGTTGTTTTAGTTTATCATTTTTTATCAGAATTATTCAAGAAAAATAATAGAATATGAAGAAAAAATGAGAATGTGCACAAAAATAAGTGGGTTGACCCACAAAAAAATTGTGAGTTGACACACAAAAAATACATAAAAAAATTATCAAAAAAAATCGATTTTCTTGCTTTTTTGATATTGACACTTTTTGCCGCCTGTGATATTTTATTAAACATCACGTTGCATTCCCCGATTGTGTAATGGTAGCACTTCAGATTCTGGTTCTGACTGTGGG
>CAYPZK010000055.1:0-11006 GCA_964415385.1 uncultured Bacteroidaceae bacterium | reverse complement strand
TTCCCCCATCAGCTCTCGGGAGGCCAGCAGCAGCGCGTGGCCATCGCCCGTGCCGTGGTCTTTCATCCCAAGCTCATCCTCGCCGACGAGCCTACGGGAAACCTCGACTCGAAGAACGGTGCCGAGGTGATGCGCCTGCTGACCGAGCTGAACCAGGACGGCACGACGGTCGTCATGGTCACGCACAACGAGCACGACGCGCAGATTGCCCACCGCATCATCCATCTCTTCGACGGACGCATCATCTGAACAAATCCGCCACGACGCATCCGCGCCTTGACGAAAACGGCAAAGGGGGAGCACGCAGCCGCGTGCTCCCCCTTTGTCATTGAGAGAGGATGGTACGACAATTTCCTCACCAGAGGCTGCCGCCGTCCGAGTCATCGAGACCGCCGCGACGGCCCTTCGAGAGTTCTTCGTCCTCACTGGTAATCCAATCGTTAGACGACTTAGCATTACTGCCTTGCGTTAAAGATACATCCATCAATGAAGTGGTGAGGTCTAACTGGTAAGTCCGCATAGCGGGTGCGAGATATGTTTTCTTTGCTTGCGTATTCATGATGCTTTCCTTTCTTGAGTTATTTGACGAGAATTTTCTTGGTGCGGCCGTCACTCATGCGGACGATGTTGATGCCGCGCTGCAGCTGCGACTGCCGTGTGCCGCTGAGCGAGTAGATACCGATGACGCTGGCATCCTCGGCCGTCTCCACCTGCCGGATGGCAGTCGGCGTGATGTCTGCTTCGTCGCCGAACGAGAAGGTGTACAGCTGCTTGGCCGTAGTGGAGGAAGCGACAGGCAGGTAAGCCTTGTGCGCCTTGATGGCTACGCCAGAGCTCAGCGGGTAGAAACCGACAACCGCAGTATCTGCCTTAGTCGTTCCGTCCGCCATTTCCAAATCGATGGTCTTCTTGGCCAGCAGATAATAAGTAGAGTCGCTTGACAACGCACTTGCCTCAATGCGGGTCGACGTGCCTTTCAGTATATTGTCACTGATGGCGGACACGTCGTCAACCGTGCGATAGAAGCGGTATGACTTGCTGTCGGAGCCTTCGGCCAGTCCCTCGGCATAGAGAACCACACCTTCCTCGGCCTTCAGCTGACTGCCCGTGTATTGCGCCAGCTGGATAGTGTTGCGTGCATTGGTGCCCGTGCTGGTCGTCTCGTTAACCTGCGTGGCGTAGTACACCTCGAAGCCGGATGGGATGTCGGTGTTGTAGCGGATGGCCGTCGTGGCATACTCGGCAGTGGTGATGGTCGCGTCGTAGTAGTAATCGTAGCGCGTGAGCACGAAGTTGTCGGCCTCGAACCACGTGCTGGAATAAGCGCCGATGGTCACGTCGCTCTCACCGTCGCAGTAGTAGAGCGGCACCTCGATGGTGGTGCTGGACGGACGGACGGCAACGGTTGAGGTCGTCGATTGGTCGCCTAATTTCAGCGTGATGGTATTTGATGCATCACCCGAGCAGAAGTTGGCCGTCAGTTTGTAGAAGCCTTCCGGCAGGTCACTGATGGTCTGCTCGCAGTAGTATTGACCGGATGGCGTTCCGCCCCATGTGTTATAGACATAGCTGCCATTTAGGCCATCAAAATAACGCGTTTGGCCACTGACAGCGTACGAGATGAATGCCTCTCCCTCGGTTGTCCAGTCCGTCACGCTCCAACCATACACACTATTGTTGTCTGTCGTGCCAGTGGTTGTGAGTGCCACCCCTTCAGCACTCAGCTCGAACGAAGGATTGACAATGTAGGAGGTCTGGTCGTCGTCGAACCACTCTTCGATGTCGGTGTTCAGGGTTTCGAGCTTTTCAGTGGTTCCTTCCGTCCAGTAAGTAGCCGTATTGAGCAAGGTGTACAACTCCTCCTTGGTCGCGGACGACAACGGCAGGGATGCCAGATATTGTTTGCCTTTCGCACGGGCTGCCACATAGCGGTTATAAACGGCCACCTGGTCTGGTGAAATCAGTGCCCAGGCATCTGTTGCGTCAATAGTCGTCTTGGCAGACAATGCAGACACACTTGTCGCACCGAAATAATGGTCGCTTGCCTTAAAATGGTAGGCAAGGCCTGTGTTGCCGGCATACGAAGAATTCGACTCCGAATCGTTGGTATCGAACACTTTGAATGCCGTAGCCGAAGATGTAGCGATGGCTGCTGAATAACCACTGCCCAAGCTGTAGTTTATTTGTAATCTGTAGCCATCACTATTCGAAATGGAATACGAGCCATCTGAGTCATAGAAGCCGAACACGTTACCCGCATTGTTCGGGTCAGTAATCAACGTCGAAGAAGAAGGCTGAAGGAACCCTTGCTTGTTGTTATCCCCAAAGGACACATTGTAGAGATACCAGTTGGCAGTTCCCGACGTGAGCTCTTCTCCTTTCCATTGCCACAAATCTGCGTCATCGCTATATGTATAGGCCGGCTGTGTGGCCGTGAAGGTGACGACAAGCGGGCTGTGGTCGCCGAGAGCCTTTGTAGGATCATCGGCCGATGAGTCGACCGTTCCGTAGGTGTAGTCCGACTCTATCTTAAAGCTTTTTGGGGTGAGCTGGAGGGTCGTAGTCGTTGACAGCGGGTTGAGGTAGATGATTTTGTCCACGACCTCGTCGTCAATGGTATTATCGCTTGTTGTCGGATAGCTACCGCTTCGCTCCAGTTCCACCCACACATCGCTGACATTGTAATAGCTTGCCAACGGTGTGAAGAAATTATCCTTGATACTCTCTCGTGTCCAGCGGCTGTTGGTGTCGCCGATGACGAGTTTCGGGCGTGACGTGTTGCCGTTGTCAAGGATAGCCTGTGCCAATTGTGCCCATTGTGCGTTGCGGGAGTCGACGGCTCCACTTTCCTCATCGCCGGCATCCATGTGAACCACATAGACATCGACGACCATGCCTTCCTCTAACTGCATCTTATAGTAGCGGAAGCCTTTTTTGATGTATTGGTTGCCGTCGGTGCTGGTGGAGGTAGTCCATCTCGTCCAGCTTTCACCCGAGGCAACAAAACCATTGTCGGAGTGCCAGATGAGGTTCAGTCCGTCGGTGTCGAACGGAATGCTGAGGTTGGAAAGACTGAGGGTGGCACGCACGGTACCGCTGTTGTAGCCGTCAAGGGAGGACATGAGCGAGCCGTGGTAGTTGAAGTCCTCCTCAACGCCGATGAAGTCGTAGCCTTTAGCGGCCAAATATTGGCTGATGAGCTTCGTGCCGGAAGACCCGGGGCCATCGGAATTGAGCGTAATGCCCGCCACGGTATTCGGCAGACCGTCCACATTGAGCGTCGTGACCGTGAAGGTCTTCGTGGCCCCGTCCGTCGTCTGGTTGGTAATGGTCAGCGTCAAGCCGCTCTTCGTGGCCTTGAAATAGACGCGTCCCGCATTGAGCGTGAGCACGGACTGAGCCTGTTTGGTCGTAATTCCGTCCCCATACACCTGTTCACCGTTCTGCGTATAAACGATGTTGGCCACATCCCCGTCGAGCGAATACTGCCCGAGCGATGATGCGTCGTAGTAGTACCACTGGTCTTCGGTCAGCTCCGTCTCGGTATCATTGGGGAGTTCCTTGGCAAAATAACTCAGGTAAACTCCCTTGCAGGTGAGCTGCACGTTGTCGAGCTTGAAGAAACCACAAGCGTATTGCCAATTATCATCGGTGCTGCGGCCATCGCTAAACCAGTCTGCTGAACTGGAGGCTGAAATGGTCAGTGAATTGTCGGCACCTACTTCAATGTCGCTAATGGAAACAGCAATACCCGTCGCATCGCCTTGACCAGTTTTTGTTACGCTCTTGCTTCCAGCGGTGAAAGTAACATCGTCAATCTCCCATGCTGCAACAACAGCAGAAATGTCATAGACACCAGCGGGAAGACTGACGGTCTGGCTGGCGGTCATAGAGGTCCACCATTGAAACATATTTAATACATATTGACCGTCACCATTGCTTATCATGGAAGTTTTTGCCCCAATTTCTACATTGTCGCTATCGCCATTTGTTGTCCACCCCGTCAAGTCGCCGGTTTCGAACGAAGGGTTGGTGATGAGATAGGTGGCGTTGACCGGATTGTCGCTCGTGGCGGGATAAAGGGGTGTGTTGCCGAGCTTGGTGCACAGCGTCGTATAATCCGTCGTGGAGATGCGGTACACCTTGAAATGACCGGCTAAGTCATCTGTTGTATTGGTTCTGTTTCCTGCAATGGCCATACCATCAACCACCGAGCCGGCAGTCCAAGGACCCAGATAAGAGTCACTGTTGTTACGGAACTGGTATTCCTGAAAAATCCAATAGCCATTGGTCGCATCATACGTTGGCAACAAACCGCTCCATTCGCTCGAAGCAGTTTCATAAAACGAAGTTATCCACAAATAGGCACATCCCTCGTGCGTTTGGAAGCAGTAGTTCGTATTTACAGCACTTTTGACTCCGATTCCATAGGTACTATTATAGTCAAGTACATAATAGTTGTGAAGGTCGGTGACTGGCGAACTGATGGAATTCGCATAGTACATTGACCAGGAAGCATCCGTTATCCAATCCAGTTTGCTGTAGTACTTCCCTGTCCGCAGTACCAGCGTAGGGTCTTCTGCCGAAGCAAAAACGTAGTAATAACCGCTGCCGGACTGCAGCCCGTCCACGGTTGTCACTTCCGTGAAGCCGTTGTCCGACGTCAAGAACGTCGTGTAGTCGTCAGCATAGGCTGAGCTCCCCCCCCCCGACCGCAGTGCAGAGCAGCAGGGCGGCAATGAAAAGTAGTTTTTTTCGCATAAGGTATTGAAAGTTTGTTTTTTGGTGTTGTATGATGATAGTTAATTAGTCAGTACCCCTATTTCATCGCTTCAACCCGCAAAGTTAAGGATTTTTCAGATTTCTCAGAAACTTTTTCGGATTTTTTTGCATTTTTTGTTCCGCTGCACTCTTTTTTCACTCTTTTGATGTTGTCAATTCTACATAACAACCTCTGCATACATTTCTGCCGGCTCGAATAGAGACAGCTGATTCATCTTCCGTGCTGTGGGCTTTAGTTCAAAGTTGTACACCAACGCTTCCACCACTGCATGACGGTTCTCTATATGTCCGCCACTATGGTAGAAATGCTCCTTGGTCATCACGTTGAAATTGCTCCAATAGCGGTCTATCATATCATTGCTGCGGAACTCATTGTGATGCCACGTACTTAGGATAAACTTAGCCTTTGTATTGGCGAGTAAATGGGAAAGTAGAGCCTCATCATCTTCTGTCCAACCGTTGTAATAATCAACATAGCGTCCATAATAAGGTGGGTCGCAATAGATAAGATCACCTTCCTGAGCCTGTTCGATTACTTGATCAAACGTAACATTTTCAAAAGTCCAATTCTTTCGCTGAATGATTCTGCGCACCTTTGCCACTTGATTGCAGATCTTTGTAATATAGGCAGGAGAGAAACGGTCTGGCTTCTTGCAGAACGGTATGTTCCATTCGCCCCTACGGTTGAAACGCATCATGCCGTTAAAGCCTGCTCTTGAAAGGAAAATGAAGTCGTAGGGGCTATGCTCACGGTTGAAGCGGTCTTTCACCTCGCGGTAATGGGCATACCCGTTCTCATCACCCATTGACAGTAGTTTGGATTCCCTTTCGAGATAGCCACGCATCTTGTATTCGTCGATAGTGCCGTCTTTCAGGCCTTGATAGAATGCAATGATGTACGGATTGGTGTCGCCTACAATGTGCTTGCCGTTCAAAGGCGAGTTTATTCCTACTACTCCAGTGCCAAAGAATGGTTCTATCCAGTTGCCCGAAAGACTTTCGCCCGACTTGTAAATCAAGTCGTTTATCCACGGCACGAGTTTCGTCTTGATGCCTTGCGACTTTATTGGTGGAATGATTACTGCCATTTACTGTATCTCCTGGTCAAAAACCTGTGAGCGTTTGCCCTGACCGCGCAAATACTCAATGTAAGTTTCCAGATTTGTATAGTGTGGCTTGCCGATACCAGCGTGTTCCGCATCAGCAGTATTGTAGTAGTTCATCCAATAGTCGTCAAAGATGTCCTCGCTGTATTTGGCGAATATGCCTTCTCCTTTGACAAGTTTCTTGATGTTTGTCTCGCCGCCGATGTTGCGTGTATTGCCTGAGCCAGGAAAGTCGGTCGCAATTTTCCACTTGGGTTGCACAAAGAAAATGAATTTCTCAATAACGGAATGAATGGCTTGAAGTTCATCGATTCCATAGACTGTTCGTTCATCTTGTCCAATGATCCTCTGTTTGTAAAGCATGCCTAATACAAGGTGGCACTTGTATTGCCCATAGGGGTAATCAGTGTTCTTCTTGATGTCACGCTGGCGGAAGTATCCCCAGTAGGAGCCAAGCGTAAGTCCGTTCAGTTTATTGCCATCATAATAGCTTGACTTGAAATCAACGGCAAAAAGGTTACCTTTGTCGTCAATGAAAGTCAAGTCTGGATAATAGTTTTGCTTTGATGGCAACTCAAGGCGTAATCCGTTACGTTTTGCAAATAACTCTAATTTGGGTATAAGCAGTATCTCGATAATCTTCGAGACGACCTTTGTGTCGTTGGTAATTGTATAGATGTTCTTGTCAATATCGATGAATCCTTTGACTATCCAGTCCTCGCTGTCAGTCTCAAGATATTGCTTGTATGTTTTAACCTCTTTGGTGAGAAGGTTGAAAAAAGTCTTACTATTCATGATTCTTGCCTTCAGGTTTATCGGAATGATATTGCAAAAGTAACATTTTCTTTTGGAATCAGCAACTCTTTTGTCTTTTTAAGTTGTGACATTCAGAGAACAAGAGGAACAAGAGGAGCATTGTTTTTCCGCCGTTCCGCGCAAAAAAGTGCCGGAATCAGTGCTGAAACAATTCGCTTCAGACTGATTTCCGGAAAAACGAACGCGTTCGTTTCGTCAAACGGACGTGTTCATTCCGCAAAACGAACGCGTTCGATACGGACGAGTTCGACACGGATGGAGCTCAAAACGGGAAGAGGAGCGGGAGGAAGAAGACCATGACGATGCCGATGATTAGCTGAAGTGGGAGACCCACTTTCACATAGTCGGTGAAAGAATAGTTGCCGGCCTTCATCACAAGCGCGTTGGGCGGCGTGGAGAACGGTGAGGCGAAACACATGCTCGCGCCGAGGGTGACGGCAAAGAGGAAGGCGTGGGGATCGACTCCCGTCTGCTGCGCGGCGACGAGGGCGATGGGGGCCATGAGGACGGCGGTGGCGGTGTTGCTGATGAACATGGTGAGGAGCGAGGTGGTGAAATAGATGCCCGCCAGAAGGGCTGTGGGTCCGAAACCGCCGAGCGAACTGACGAGTGTCTGCGACACGAGGGCGGACACGCCGGTTTTCTCAAGCGCGGTGGACATCGGCATCATGGCGGCGATGAGCATGATGCTCTCCCAGTTGATGGTGCGGTAGGCATCTTCGACATTTCTGAAACAACCGGTCAGCACCGTCAGCAGCGCGGCGATGATGACTGCCGTAACGGGGGCCACAGGGATGAAGTCGAACACCATCATGGCAATCATGAGAAGCATGATGGCGGCGGCGGTGGTGGCCTTGTAGTCGAGCACCACCTTGCCTGCCGAGTGTTCGGGACGACCCAGCACGACCCAGTCCTGGATTTCTTCATTGAGCGAGAGGATGCTTTTCCAGCTGCCCTGCACGAGCAGGATGTCGCCGTTGTGGAGGCGGCACTGGCTCAGTCCCTCCGTGAGATAGTTGTCGCCGCGCCGGATGCCGAGGATGTTCACGCCGACGCGCTCACGCAACCGGCAGTCGCGGATGCGCATGCCTTCGAGCCGGGAGCCCTGGAGCACCACGATTTCGGCCAGTCCCAATTCGTAGAAGTTCAGTTTGTTGCCCGACATGCGCTTGAGGCGGAACTCCGCCGCCAACGCCTCGACCTGCTCTTTCTTGCCCTGTAGATAGAGAATGTCTCCGGCCTGCAAAGCGGCCGACGGTACGGCTACTTTCTGGTGGACATCATGAATCAGACCTTTGTAGAGTTTCCGCTCACTGCGGATTTCCAGCACCGAAACGCCATAGCGGTTGCCCAGGTCCAGCTCCGAGAGAGTGTGTCCCACGAGACTTGAACCGACGGACACGCGGTATTTGCTGATGTTTTCGCCGAGGTGATATTCGGCAATGAGGTCGGTCAGCGTTCTGTCCGTGCCCCGGGTCTTGTCTGCCGTTTTCCTGGTCAGAAACCAACGGCTCAAGGGAAGCAGGACAACAACGCCGATGACGATGCAGATGATGCCGACCGGCAGGAAGGAGAAAAAGGCCAAAGGCTCATAGCCTGCCTCTGTCAGCGTCTCGTCGATGATGAGGTTGGGCGGCGTACCGATGAGCGTGAGCATGCCGCCGAGGCTCCCCGCAAAGGCCAGTGGCATAAGCATGCGCGAGGACTGGAAGTTGGCCTGCGCTGCCATGCTGATGATAATGGGCATCATGAGCGCCACCGTGCCCGTGTTACTGACAAACGCACCGATGAGCGAGGTGGCCACCATGACGAGCAGGAACGTGAGGGTCTCATTGCCTCCGGCAAGGCGCATGAGGCGTTTGCCGACCGACTGGGCAACGCCTGTCTGGAGAATGGCTCCTCCGACGACAAACAGCCCCGTCATCATGACGACGATGGAAGAGGAGAAACCCGCGAGCGCCTCGGCGGGAGTCAGAATACCGAAACAAAGGAGCAGGGCCAGTGCGGAAAGGGCGACAATATCGGACCGCACGCGCCCCCAAATGAAGCAACCGACAGTCAGAGTCAATATGATGAGCGTGGTGGTCATAGGCTTTGGCTTGAAATGAGGACGCAAAGGTAGTGTTTTTTCATGAGACCGCAAAAGCCTGCTGCCTTTTTCCGCCAAACGCTTGGCTGTTATTCACGAAATGATTAACTTTGCAGCATGGAAGATCCGGACGGCTGAACGATTGAGGAAGGAATATTATTTAGGAAAGGTCACACTACGCATGATGGGAAAAAACATCCGATACGCACAACAGAACGCTGGCATTTCTGCCAGCCTGTTAGTGGGGTTGACACTGACGGCGGCACTCTCCATCGCCAACCTGTGTTTCTTCCAACCGCTGGCCGAGCAGCTGCAGGGCGACTTCGGCACGACCCCTTTCATCGCCAATCTCGCAACAACGCTGACGCAGGCGGGCTATACGCTCGGCATCCTGCTGTTGGTGCCGACGGGCGACATGTTCAACCGCAAGAACCTCATCTTCGTCATCTACACCATCCTGCTGTTGGGACTCGTCACGACGGCACTCGCACCCTCCATCTCGGTGGTGCTCGGAGCCTGCCTGCTGGTGGGCGTGGGCGTGTGTGCGGCGCAGATTCTCGTGCCGATGGTGTCGCTGCTGTCGGCACCGGCGAACAAGTCGCGGAACGTGGGCTACATGGTGTCGGGCATCCTCATCGGCATGCTGATGTCGCGGGTGCTGAGCGGCTTCATCGGCGAACGTTGGGGGTGGCGCACCATGTTCTGGATTGCCACCGCCGTGATGGTGTGCTGCACGCTCTTCGTGCTGTGGCGCATGCCGAACGTGGCTCCGACCTATCAGGGCAGCTATCGGAACCTGCTGCGGTCGATTCTGCAATTGGTGCGCAAGGAGCACGACGTGGCTGTCTGTGCTGTCCGCTCGGGATTGGTGTTCGGTACGTTCCAAGCCATGTGGAGCACGATTTCGTTCCGCATGGCGGGTGATCCGTTCCATGCGGGAGCCGACGTGGTGGGCATGTTCGGTCTGTGCGGCATCGCGGGTGCGTTGGTGGCCTCGGGCATCGGCGGGCTGGTTCACAAGGTGGGTTCGCGCAACATGAACCTCTACGGAGCGGCGGCGGTGCTGGCAGCGTGGGTGAGCATGTGCCTGTTTCAGAACCACTACTGGGGCATGATTCTGGGAGTGGTGCTGATTGACGGCGGGGTGCAGGCGTGCAACGTGACCAACCAGACGTATATGTTCTCGCGGGTGCAGACCGCCGTGAGCCGCGTCAACACGGTGTTCATGGGATGTCTGTTCATCGGCGGCTCCATCGGCACGTTTCTCGCAGGAGCGGCTCTCGGTACGATGGGATGGAACGGTGTCTGTCTGCTCGGCATGCTGATGACCTGCGGCTCCATCGCCATTTCGCTGACGCGGAACTATTGATGGCAGCTTTTTCCTGCACGGATGTTTGGTGGAAAGGGCAAAAACATCTAATTTTGCAGCCGAAAAAGACTTTAGAAAAACGCTGACAATGAAGAAATTGATGAACCGATGGGGATGGGCCGTGGTCTGCGCACTGGCATTGGCATTCGCCGCACTGCCGGCCGACGGGGCACAGAGCAACAAGACGGCGAACGCGCAGAAGGCCCGACGCATCTTCGACAAGACGTATGACATGGTGTTCGGCGAGGGAGGCTGCTCGCTGCGCTACGACGTGAACATCATCCACATCTACAAGACCAGCGGACGCATCTGGTACAAGGACTACGGGAAGAAGAGCCGGTTCACGGAGGAACGCTACGCCTCGTGGTGCGACGGCAAGGACTTCTACCGCGTGGACCGGAAGAAGAAAACGGTGGAAATCCACAATCCCTACTCGGAGAAGCGGGACAAGTACGCAAGCAAGTTCACGTTCGACGTGAACAAGTTCTATTATTCGGTGACGGAAGACAAGACGAACTACACCGTCTCGTTAGACGCGATGGAGGGCGCAGACGGCATCAAGCACGCAAAAATCGTGATCAACAAAAAGACTTTTGCGCCGGTGCGGCTGAAAATCAAGGTGGCTTTCTTCTGGACAACGGTGAAAATCTCCGACTTCAAGACCGATGACATCAGCGACGCGAGCTTTGTCTTTCCCCGCAACCGGTTCAAGGATTATCAGCTGACAGACTGCAGAGGGGACGAATAACCGACCCGCCATACGCTCCGGCCACCGTACACAGCAAGAAAAAGAGGGTGTGTCGTAATTAAGTTTTATGACGCATCCTCTGATTTTTGAGCTTTG
>CAYPZK010000054.1:0-12129 GCA_964415385.1 uncultured Bacteroidaceae bacterium | reverse complement strand
CCCCGTTATAATTTTCATTTTAAATATTTTGTTATAGAGGAGGCCGTCTGTGAAGGCCGCCTCCTTTTTTTTGTCAAGAGATACGCCAACCACCACAGAAGAAAGGTGGAAGAAAGTTCCACGCAACTTTCTTTCTTCGTACGCCGCTGATTCACAGGCGGCCGCAATACGCAAAAAGAAAGTTTCGCTTCCAGTCGTTCAGAAAAGCCGAACAATCAAAAAAAAGGCTGCCCTCACGGGTCGCCCTTTCGAATTAGTAATACCTAAAAAACAAATAACCTTATGAAAAAATTACCTGCTCATAAAGAATAAATATATAAAACGTAGTCATGTCCTATTTCCCGAGATACCGCCTTGCGCCCTTGTATAGCGGCCATCCGCAGAGTATCACCATGCACAGGCGGAAGCCGTACATCTGGGTCTTCTGCCACCACGTGAGGGGTCTCGCCACCTCCATGATCTCCGTGCGGATCTTGTCCTTATACACTATGCTGTCACGCGCCACGTCCTTCGACAGCACACGCACGGCCACCGGAATCTCCTTCGTCGAGAGCGTATGGTGAAGTCCCTCGGAGTCCACCATGGCGACGCTCCACGCGTAATCGGTCTCCAGCCTCGACACGGTGTCACGGGTAACCCGCTCCGCCACTTGCAATGGCAGTGTGACGTAGGCCGTGTCCGTCCGTACAACCTCCCTGTATCTGATTTCCGTCCTGACGCTGTCCTCCACGGATTCCCTCGCGCTCTTGCACGATGCCAGCAGGGAGCAGACGACAATGTATATCAGAGAGCCTGCCAGTATGTACAGCCACAGGTCTATTCTATTGTTATCCATATCTCCTCCTTTCTGCCCTTCGCCCCCAAGAGCTTCATGTACAGTTTCTCGAACGCCTTCTTCGTGTCCGAAAGGCCTCCTTTATATGTGTTGTAGCCCACTATCACGCAGCCCGACGAGTTCGTCTCGTTCGCACCGCAGTGGATAAGTATACCGTCGAACCCCGGCACTCCCACGAGCCTCGGCAGCCTGCCGCCGCACAGCCTCTTGTAGAACGGGTATGCGGAGAACTTCGGACTCGCCACGTCGAGGGTCACGGCGTACCTTCCCGTCGGTATGGCGGTTTTGCCCTTGTTCTTCGCCTTCACGGCTTTTATCTCACTGACGGGCGTGTCTTTAGTCCACCCCCTGTCCTCGTCCTCCATCGCGTCGCACACGTATACTCCGTCTATGCACACTTTGCCGACGCAGTACGTGCGGCTTCCGTTGCGCACGTTCCTGTACTTCCTTTCAACCTTTATCTCCATCATTGCCTCCTTTCTGTTTCTCGATGTTGCTTCCGTGCTGGTGGGCGTGCTTGTGGACCCACCTGTCCTTCTCACGCCGTCTGATTTCCTCAATCCCGTCCTTCTCGATAATCTCCTCCGCCTCCTCGCCCGTCATGCCGATGACGCGCCTGCCGAACAGCTTCACGATGCTGTGTACGGACAGGTCGATGCCGTGGGGTTTGAGCAGGTTGGAGATGATGCTTCCGCCTTCGAGGGCGCAGATGAACAGGCAGCCCAGCTTTGAAATGTTCAACGAGTGTTCGCTTGCCGCGTCTATCATCGCCACCATCAGCACGAACGCCACATACGTCACCATCTTGCCCATCGTCTCACGGAACGCCATCGACCACGATATATGCACGCCCAGGTGCATGGACTTGCGTATGCCCGCCACGAGGTCGCACACGACTACGGCGAGCATCACCATTATCCACGGTATCATCGTCTTCACCGCGTCCTGCAAGAACAGCACGGCTACGGGCGTGAATACGCCCGATGCCGTCGTTGAAGCGTCCTGCGGTATTCTCATGTCCTTATCCCTCCGTCATGTCAATGGGTTCTCCGTAGAACCCTTCCTCGACTTCCGCCGATTCGAGTCCCCTTATTTCCTCCTCGTTGGAGTTGTACTCCTCGCGCGCCTTCGCGTACGCCTCATACTCCTCTTTGTACTCCGTCTTGAACTCAAGCCCGAGTTTCACGCACTTGCTGGCGTGGTCGTCACTCTTCTTCATTATTCCGAGCAGCGCGAGCTGCCTTTCTTCGAGGTTTCTGAGGGCCTCGTCCCTCTCTTCTCTTGTCATAATATACGCTTTTTAAGTTGTACTTGCCAATCAATCGGTTGCGGTAAGTGTAAGGCGCGAGGGCAACCATCCTCAGCGTCCTTTTGTCGAACGACATGTATTCGTTCCATCCGGGATCAAGCGCGGCGACTATTTTCTCCGCCTGCCGGAAGGACTGCGAATTACGGCACATGCCGAGGTACGAGTTCGCGACCGCTATCGCATAACCCGTGTTGTCCGCCGACGGCCTGAGCCTCCCCGCCCTTTCCACGGCGGTGCGGACGGTGCGGGCGTTCAGATGGCTCCTGTGCGGCTTGATATGCGCTCCGAGCCATTCAAGGCCCTTGTTCACATGCTGGCAGTAGAATTTCCGCTCGTTCATGGACGCTCCGAGCTGTGCGAACCGCCTTCTAAGTTGCGGCAGGACATAAGCGAGAAACGCCTCCTTGTCGTCCGTCACAAACGCCCAGTCGTCCACGTACCGCTCATACGTGACTCCCTCCGACTCCAGCCAGTCGTTCACGGGCTTGAAGTACAGGTTCACGGCGTTCTGCCACACGAGGAACCCTAGGCACGCCCCGATACCCGGAGGCTTGGAAAACACCGACTTGTAACGGGGTATGAGGCTTATACGCTCCCTTGACGAGCGTATCTCGCAATGTTCCGTGACCGGCGTGAGGACGCAGGCGCGCAGTATGTACATCAACTCATCCCTGTCGTACCCGTCATATCCCTCCATCAGCCGTTCCATCTGTTCGTACGCGGTCTGTCTCACCACGTTCGGAAAGCACCCCGTAAGGTCGATCTTTATCGCCCACGCGTCCTTCGCGTAACCGCGGCTCACCCTTTCCATGTCGTCTATCAGCGCGTTCTGGCACGCCACCTGCCCCATGCCGGCGCGGTTGTTGAACGTGTGCCCGCCGAGCGCCTGCTCCATCCTCGGACGCATCCTCATGTCAAGGTAGTGGTGCAGGATCCTCGAACCCATGTCCGACGCGAACACCTCCCTCGGCTTCGGGTGCATGGCTATGAACATGTAGGCGGAAGGCCGGGAGGCGCGGTTTCCCACATCCCTTGCGAGGCGCAGCAGGTTGCGCTCCCAGTGCAGTTCGAATTCCGCCTGGTCCGCCGACTTCCGCTTATTCGAGCGGGAGCGCATATATGCCGATATGAAGTCCTCTGTATGTATCATGCCGTTCCTTCCTTTTCCGTTGACGTTATCAGTTCGAGCAGGGCGCGACGAGGTTCGAGTTGTACAGGTTGTTGGCCCAACTGCACCCGTTGCTGCCGTTGACAATCCACCCGTTGAACGCATTCCAGCGGGACACCGACCACAGGTTGGCGCGCTGCAAGGTCTCTTGTGACGTTAGTATGAATGATACTGAGACCCCTCTGATTTCTCTTCGGACCGCCGTATGCTAAGAACCGCATACGGTCCTGCCTTTCAGTATGCTTGCCTTCCACTTCAACATGTCGTCATCTATAGTGGCAACCAGCTCGAACAACGCCACCTTTCTCGCGCTCACCCTGTTCTCCGCGGTGTCCTCCTCGCCCGCCTTGAGCTTGCGCTTCTCAAAGTGGAAGGCGTTGGAACGGACGGCGTATTCGAGGTCGGCGCGCACCACGGCGAACTCGGCGATGGCGAGCGACAGGTTCTCGTACTTGTCCTCGGGATTTTCGAAGGCGAGGACGAAATGCCTCAGGGTCCTCGCTACGCCTTCCATCAACCACATCCCAAGTGACCGCTGCCTCCACTTGTCCATCGTCTTATGCGCTTCGAACAACTCTATCCGAAGCCGCTTGAGCCCTATGTATATGGAGCTCTCGTTAATCGTCATCTTTCTGTTTGCCATATATTTTTTTTTGTTTGTTGAGCCGTGGACGAAGCCGCGGCTCGTATTTAAGATTTAAGATTCAAGATTTAAGAGCGAGCAGGGCGCGACGAGGCCCGAGCTGCACAGGTAGCTGGCCCAACCGCACCCGATGCTGCCGCCGACAATCCACCCGCCGAACGCACTCCAGCGGGACACCGACCACAGGCGGGCACCATTGCTTATCTTCGATCCGTTCATGCGCGACAGGGTGGTGTTCATCTTGTCCGACGCGAGCGACCCCGTTCCGTAGGTGATGCCGTCCGAGAGGTCCGCAAGCTCGCCGGCTGCGGGCAGGTGGAACGATCCCGCCGGCAGGCATGTGGTGGCGACGGAGTGGCAATACGCCGCGGCAGGGCACAGCGTAGAGTCGGTGATGTCGGTGTATACGTCAAGATACGCCTGCGGCAGGGTTTTGCCCGCCTCCAGCTCCGTGTAGTACGCGCCGTAATCAGCCCCTTGTCCCATCGCTCCGAATCCCGGATGGACCATGCGGCAAGAGTCGAGGAATTCGAGCCACCCCGACTCGCCGTCGCCGTATTCCGCTTTCAGCAGGGCGCAGTAATCATTGTCCGTATCGTTCCACGCGTCGAGCGTCACCGGTGCGCGCCGCAGCGTCGTAACGGCGGCTGTCACCTTGAAGAACGACTCGACTGACGAGTTCGCTGTATTCCTCAGATAGTATTCGGCGCGGGCCGTGTTCACTATCCCCCGCGACGAGCTATAGCCGTTTCTCAGCCTGCCGCCTGCATACGAGGGAACGTCTGGCAGCGTGACGCACGTCATCTTGAGCGTGCCGGAGGACGAGCTTAACTGTTGATTATAATGCGTGAACTTCTGCAGGACTATCACGTCATCGTTGTCGTCCACGTATGCCAGCCACTTCTGGGTGACGAGTTCCGACACGGCGGAACACTGGGTGTTGAGCTGGTCGCAGAGGTTCTGCTTGCTTGTCGGAGTGAAAGCGGTGATCGCCAGCGTCGTCTTCGTACCCGACGTGGTGTAATAGGTCAGCGTGCCGCTCACGGAAGAGCCTATAGTATAACCCGTTATCTTCCAGAATATGTACGGGCAGTACGCCTTGTTCACGCTGTTCTTGTACACCACGCCGACCTTGCGCCCGTACCGTTTGAACACCGCCCCGATGGTCTCGTAATCCGACGGCAGATCCGACAGCGAGAACGAGCCGGCGGTTATGTATTCGACCTTTCCCGTGGTGGTGTTTTCCACCACCGCGTCACCCCTCTGGGGGTTTCCTGTAAACATGTTCGTCATAATTGCATCCACTTTAATACGTTATAGTTCGCGTTTGTAATGTCCCATGACGTGCGGACGGCCACGTATTCCGCCCCTCCCGTCACGTCTATGTACCTTTGCCCCAGCGCGTGCGGAACGCCGGTCCACTCGTAGCCGGTGTCCGCGTCCTTGTCGTAGGAGTTCCAGTTGTACGGCGTGTTGCCGTCGGCGGGCGTGCCGTCGGTGAAGAGTGTTGACGGCTGCCCGCAGAGCGTCGGAAGCTCACCGTCGTAATCAAAACCGACGTTCCTGCCGTAGAGGCAGTCGTTCGAGGAGAGTTCGTCCAGATTGGCCTTGTCGTCCGCCGACATGAGGCCCGGAGAACTCGTCGTGGCCTCCGTCACCTTGCCGAGCCTCTCGTCAATTTCCGCGGCGGTATAGCTTAGTGTCTTTGTTTCTGTTGCCATAATGCGTCTTGTTACCTTGTTACCTTTAATTCGTCGGAAAGCAGCGCGTAGCCGTCGGATGACGAGAGCGCGTAGCCGTCGGAGGAGAGCAGCAGCCCCTCCGCACAGGACGGCAGATAGCCCCTCGCGTCCGCCTTGTACAGCCTTCCGTATGTTGTTCCGTTATAATATATCCTCATAATGTCTCCTCCTTCTATACTTCAAGAACCATGAACGTCCCGAACCTCGTCAGCGACATGACGATTCCGTGTGACGCGGATATTGAGATGGTGACCGTGGTCGTGGTCATGCCGTCGCCGCTGCCGAACGCCGACCCTTTCATCAGTATGAGCTGCGAGGTGATATTGGAAGACGTGCTGACCGTCACGTTCACGGCCGATGATCCCGAGTTGTATACCAGTATCCTGTACGTCCTGCCCTCCGTAGGGGCGGACGCGAGGTACAGCGTGTCGTCGGCCGAGATGGTGGCGAGCGCGCACGGGTAGTTCAGCGGCACCCCTTGGAGCGTGGTCAGCGTTTTCGAGCATCCCCGTTGCGCTCCGTACTCGTCGCCTCTCATGATGATGCTTGGAGAGTCTGTGGGAAAGTGCAGCTTCGCGTCGCCCGCGCTTGTGCTCAGAGCCGTGAGGTAATCCTCGTTTCTTACGAATCCTATGTACGCCATATCATTCCTCCGTATACCATGTGAGTTGTGTCAGGGCGGTGTTGGCGTTCGTATTCGCCGTGCTGGCGAGGTCGTAAGCCGCCTTCACCGCAGCCGCCGCAGCCGCCTTGTTTGTAGCGTCGCTTGAATACGAGTTGACGATGTCGCTGCCGTAAAGGATGTTCGAGCACTCCTTGTACATGACGAGCCCCGCCGACGAGACGCCTTTCGGATATAGTCCGAACACTATCTCCTCAACGCCCCTGCGGCACGAGTATATCTGCACCGTCGCGCCGGATACCGTATTGCTGAAATAGTCGGTGAGCGAGTCGTAATACCTCGCGCCGATGTGGCGGAGTTTCTTCCACGTGTCGCCGTCCGTGTTTGACGATGACGGGTACGCGTTGAAGTGCACGTAAACGGTTTTGCCTAATGCCGTCCCGTTTGTGTACACCGTATCATACCAGTTGTAAAGCACGGATTCGGTGAGGTTTGTCGATGCCAAGTTTGACGCGACGAAGTTCACAAGGTCGAGGTCGGCGTATACGGTCTCGTCGTCGGTTATCAGGTACACGGTGCGCTCGGCCTTGGTTGTGAGCGCGTCGTACTCGGCCTGCGTGAGGGTTACCACGTTGACCGTGCCGTCGTAGACCGCCTTCGCCGACGGCACCTGCTCGTCCGTGCCGGAAGAACTGATAGAGGTCGTTATCGACGACTTCTTGACGTACGTGCTTGATATTACGTTGCCGCTGCCGTCCTTCGTCGCCTGCGACACGACCTTGTCCTTGTCCGCGGTGTTGTCAACATTGCCGAGACCGAGGTCCGTCTTGTCGAATGAGAGCGGAGTTTGGGCTATATTGGAGACGTGCCCGGCGCCGTCCTTGCCGATGGCGGGGACTTTCACCGTCACCTCTCCATTGGAGCTGCTTATTGACGGAGTGGAGGTGCTTGCCGTACTGCCGGGTCCTATATGCGACACCTTTCTGCCGCTTACGCTTATCCACGTGTCGTCGCCCGAGTAGGTGGGGTCGCCAAGCAGAGTCCACTGACCCGTGCCGCCCGAACTTTCGAGCCACGCGTACTCAAGGTCTCCCTGTATCACCACGTTGCCCGCCTCCGCCGTCGTGGACACGCCGCCCATGATGATGGGGTTGGTCGTGAGTCCGTCGGAGAGTTGGGTGTCGCCGTCGGTGTCCGCCCTGCCTATGGACTTCCACACCTTGGAAAGGGAGGAGAGGTCTATTGACTGGTCGGAGCTGCCGTCGAAGGCGGTCGTGCTGCCGTCGATTTTCGTGATCTTGAGGGAGTACGGAGTTTTCTTGACCTCTATATTCGGCTCGGCTGACTCGGGATTGTCGATGCCCACCGTGCCGTCAGTGCTGACTAATTTAAGGTTCGCCCCGATCTTCACCTTGTGGTTGTCAGCGTCGCCCGTCACCGTTATCCTCTCGTCGTCAGATGCGAACTCCACCGACGGTATTACGCTGTTGCCATTACCGTCTTGCGTCAACGCGGAGACCGCCGTTTTTCCAACGGTGATTTCCTGAATCGCGCCGCCGACCGTCGTGTTGAGCGCGTCAATCTTGGTGTTAACCGAAACCTCCAGGGCTGATATGTCACTCAGAAGCTGTTCGTACGCCTTGCTGACGGTGACAAACGCGCCAGTCTCCCCGGTTGTCGAGTTGGTCACATAGTCCTCCACGTAGAAGTAGAGGAAGTAGCTGGAGTTGTACTCCACATAGTAGAGTTTCGTCGGATCACCCGTGATCGCGGTCGTGCATCCGCTGTCGGAGAAGAGCGAGCCGGCGGGTATCGCCTCCGACCCGTATCCGGTGCTCATGTAGCCCTGCACGAATCCGAACGCGGTGCCGTTCGGTTCGGCGATGAGCAGTCCGTCGAACACTATTCCGTTCGCCGTAAGGACTATCTTGCCCTTGTAGTCGTCGCTCAGCAGCTTCGTCGCCGTTATCTCGTCGACCGTCTTGGTCTTGAGGTCGATGAAGCCAACCGATTCGTCTGTTTTCTTTAATGCCATATTCGTCTCGTTTTAAGTTATTCCGTATACCATGTCGTGCGGGTGTCGAGGTCCGTGCGGAGCGTTTCGACGGCCGTTTCGACCGCGTCTATCCGTTTCACGTGAGCCGTGAGCTTCTTGCCCGCCACAACCACCGCGTCTCCTATCGTCGCGGGAAAGAACGTCGTGCCGCTCTTCAAGTCCTTTAAAGCCCTTATTTCTGCCATATTTCCGTATGTTTTTAAGTTTCATCCTCTGATTGAAGCACCAGCATCACCTCCGTGAGCGTGTCGTCGGACTCGCGTATGAAGTCCGACCCTATGCGGCTTTGGGACGAGACGCTGAGCGAGTACGTCCCACTCGATGCCATCGAAAGGGTGAACGTCCCGTATTCCGACTCCAGTCCGTAGCCGTATGTGAGCGACTGCGTGCGCGCCGTAACGTTCGTTGACTTTGTTCCTTGTTGCAGGATGACGTAGCCCGTGGCGGCGCTGTCCGCCGTGTCCGTCCCCGCCTTTATAAGTATCACGTTGCCCGACGCTGAGGAAAGCAGGTTTGCCAGCGTTTTCAAGTCGTCCGCCGTGTATTCCCCGCCCAACAGGCTCGTGAGGTTGTAGTCCGTGATGACGCACACCATTGCCGACGCTTCCTCGCGGCTTTCCAAGGCGGTAATCCTCGTGTCCATGCCGCTGATGGACGTGTCGTGGGATGCCGCCTTGTCCTCCAGTTCCGTTATGTCGGTCTGCGCCTGCGTCACGTCGGTTTGCAATGTTTCGACCGAGGTTCTCAGCGACGACAGCCCCGAAGCCGAAGCCAGCGTGCCGGAGAAGAGCTGCGTGCCGCCCTTGAAGTTGTAGAAGGTGACGGTGGAGGAGTCCCCGTCCGTGGAGATTTCCGCCCATCCTACCTTCGCCTTCGTGAGGGCGGAGATGTCGTCCGTGTTGTCCACGACCTGCCCGAGCAGGGTGTTGAACTCAGCCGCCGACAGCCGTCCCGCCGCCGTCGCGCCCTTGTTCTCAACCTTCGTCCCTATGTCTTTTATGTCCGCCATATTCCTTTTGTCATATTGTCATGTTGTCATATTGAAAACGTCTTTCCCAATCATCCGTCTCACGGGATGAAGCCCGCAAAAGGGCTTTTCCACGCCTTCGCCCCACAGGGTCATTCCCCGAGGCTGAGCGGGAACTTGTAGACAAATCCGCATTCATTCGTTTCCGCAGCCAGCTCCTTGCGCCTTATCCGCAGGATGTTGGTCAGCGTGTTCCAGTCGTCCGTCACGATGCCGAGAGCCACGTCCGTTATGAGCTTCGCCTTGAACTCCCCGTCCTCCGTATGTCCCGTTACCTTAAGACTCTTCATTTGAGAACTCCGTTAATGGAACGCCCGCGTTGCCCACAGGCGTCCAGTATATGCACTCGTAGTAGGCATCGCCTATCTTCTCGCATCCCAGCTTGCACTCGTATATGCGGTATTGACCGTTTGCTATTGATTCCTCAACCCATGTGGTGCCGCCGTCGCTTCCGCTTGCAAACACCACCACGCCGTCGCTCTCGCTCGACACCCTGCGCCCGACGAGGATGCTCTGGCTCTGCGTCCCGTCGTTGTACACGTACAGTTTCTTGCCTACCAGCATCCGCATCTCCGCTATGGTGATGGCGTGTTCTTCCCCTGTGGAGAACTTCGTATGGGTGCGGATATACTTCTGGTCATCGCCGGTGCTGCCGTAGCAGAACGGCAGGGCTATATTGTAAGGCGTCTCGCCTAATTGCAGGCTGATGATACTGCCCGAGGTGAGCAGGTCGAAGCACTTGTACGACGTTCCGTCTATTGTAGACTCGCTCGTGACGGCTCCGTCACTGTCCGTCAATGACGTTATCACCGTGCGCATGTTGTTGAACGCCCCGGTAAGGGTGAGCGAGTGGGCGTACACGTCGCCGTCCTTGACGCTGAAATTAGTCGAGAGGATCTCAACCTTGTCCGCGCTTATCAGCGCTTTCGACTCATCTGCATCGTTGATGGAGGTCATGATGTTCGCCTTGGTGACAATATCGCCATTCTCCTCATACTGCGAGTACAGGCTTGCGAAAGTCTCGTCTCCCTCCGTCTTGGTCATGAAGCCCGAACTCAACTTCACTATCGAGTGCGAGTTCACACCGCTGGCGGGCATCCAGTGGTATATGTCGAACGGCTCTCCAGACTTCTTCGCCTCTATGCACACCAGAGTGTCTTGGACGTAGTCCACCGAGTAGGTGATGCCGTCATATTCCTTCTCCACTATGTTCCCGCTCTCGTCATACGCTTGGTACGATGCGTTCACCCACAGGTCTCCGACATCGTATGCCGCGTCCTCCCCGGGCTGTGACATGAACACCCGCCTCTTCTCGCCGATCTCCTTCACGTAGGCGGTGAGGTACTTGTCAACCACCAAGTCCCACGTGTAAGAGCCGTCCACGAGCTTGAACTTCCAGCAGAAGCCGTCGGAAGAGAGGTAGAAGTCTCCGACATGCTCGGCCTTTTCTTCGTCCGTGGTCCACTCCGAGGCGGGTTCGCTGTCGAGTGTCGGCGGAACGTAAGTCCCGTCCTCTTGCACGTAAGGGTCGTCCGACTGGTATATCATGAACGACTCGTCCACCTGCTTGCTCACGTCCGTCAGTCCCTCGGACAGGTTCGTCACATATTCGGTAAGGTTGACCTCACCCGAACTGGTGTTGAGCGTTACGTCCTCTCCTTCTATCCAGTTGCTGCCGGGTGAGAGATGGTGCCTCGCCTTCGGCAGGGTGAACGACTTGATGCCCGAGTATATAGAGAAATAAGGCACCGCCCCGTTCGTCCACGTGTCGGCGGAAGCCAGTATAATCGCTCCCTGCCTGCCTTCGTCCGATGTGTTTCCGAGCAGAACTATCTCGTCGCCAGCCTGCGGTTCGGTGCTGCCGTACACCTTTCCGTCGAGCATCACCCCGTCCGAGTCGTAGGCGATGTCCGATGAATCGGGGTCCTGTTTGTAGTCGGACAATACTATGAAGTCGTCGCCCGTGGCGGTCACCTTGCGCCAGTAATAGGAGTTGGAGAAGTCCGAGGTCGTGCCTTCGGACAGGTTGAACGTCTGGCAATAGGCGAGGTCGCCTGCCTCGAACAGGTTGGTCACAACCCTTCCGTCGCTGTCCTTCCTTTCAAAGAAGCAGACATACGCAACGTCCGTCCACTCGCTTTCTTCTGTCGCCACCCACCCGTACATGTCGTCGCCGTCCGAGTCTTGTCCAGTAACTCCGTATACGTACATCCCGCCGGTGGAGATATCAATGCACATCATCCCCTCGGCGGCTTCCACGGCGTTTGAAAGCTCCTCCGTTGTAACGCTGTCCGCGTCCGCCGGTTCTTCGGTGAGGAACACCACGGTCCCGGCGTCTGAATAAAGGCCCTTGTAGGCGTAAGTCACCGACGTTGTGCCGGCGGGGGCTTTCACGACCTTCGAGCAGATCATTCTCGCAGCCGTGCTTATCTGCTTGCCGCCTATGTGTTCCACCTTCTGTATGGTGACCTCGTGCGCCGTGAGCTTCTTCGTCACGTCGAGGTAGTCGGTCTGCACCCTCGCGCCAGCTTCCGAGACCTCGACCTTGAAGCCCTGCGTCCCCTGTTCGTACGGCAGCGTGTCCGCCCCCACGGTCAGCTCGCCCTCCACGCTGGCGTTGCCGCCGACGACGAGGTTCTTGACTATGCTCACCGCCGCCTTGAACGTGGCCTCCGCCTCCGACACCAGCCCCTTGGCGAACGTTATCACGCCCGAGGCGATGTCGTC
>CAYPZK010000053.1:0-12453 GCA_964415385.1 uncultured Bacteroidaceae bacterium | reverse complement strand
GGCAACGACTTTGCCTCCTTCTGGGGCATCAACGCCGACGACTGGCGGCAGGCCATCGACAACATCATCACGCGGCGCACGCGTCTCATTGACATCGGCATTTGTCAATATACGGATGAGAACGGGCAGGACTGCCTCCGCCACTTCCTCAACTGCGTCAACGTGGGGTACGGAGCCCGACTCGTGGGTCTTACCAACCGCTGGCAACGCCTCATCGGCTCCAAACGCCTCTCCCTCATTCCCGTCTTCATTGCCAACATCTTCGAGCGCAAGTCCTTCAAGGTATGCCTTCAGGCCGATTCCGATGTCATCAGTCAGGAGGTCATGTCCATCTGCGTGGGCAATGCCACCGGCTACGGGCAAACGCCCAACGCTGTTCCCTACAACGGGCTGCTCGACATGTCCGTCATCACCCGCCCCCTCTGGTGGCAGGTGTTCGAGGGCTTCTGGCTTCTCGGCAAGGGGCAGTTCCTCAACTACCGCAACGTTCATCCCTATCGCATACGCAACGTCCGTTTCTCCGATCTGGGACGCTCCTCTGTCAGTCTTGACGGACGGATGCTGACTGCCAAGAGCTTCGGTTCCATGCAGCTCTCCGTGCGGCAGGAGCTGGTCAGCTTCATCGTGAGCGCCGTCTGACCGCCCTGCGTGCCGTGCGGCTGCTCCGTATCTTTTCGCCGGAAAAACTGAGAAAGTCTGCGGCGAGGATTTCAGAGGATTCCGACACAGCCCCTGTGAAGAAAGTACTTAAAAATGGGTACTTTTGTCGCTTCGTTCTTGAGAAATAAGTATTTATTGTGAGATTTTCACAAAATTTGGGTATCGAAGGCGGAGGATTTACCTAAGATTTGGGTATTGTGTAAAAAAAATGAAATTGCGAACTTTGCAAACGTTAATAAAGAACGTGACGGGAGTGACTTCCCGCACTGATAACCAAAGGAAAATCAATTTTTTTAACGACGAAAGCAAAGTAAACGCTAATGAAGACATTTACTCTCTTGACGGGGATGGCGTTCGCAATGGCCTGCGCGGATGTGCAGGCACAGGTGAGTGCCGTGGACAGTGTGATGGAACATGTGAACGGAAACCGTCTCTCGGTGGGCGGCTATGGCGAAGTGGCTTACAGCCGCAACTACTACAGTGACAACGGCTACCGCTACAGCCGTCCATCTACCTATAAGGATGACCCCAGCCATGGACGTTTCGACATTCCGCATGCAGTGATATATCTGGGCTACGACTTCGGCAAGGGCTGGACGTTTGGCACGGAAATCGAGTTTGAGCACGGCGGCACGGGTTCGGCTGTGGAATATGAGTCGGACGAATCAATAGAATATGA
This sequence comes from uncultured Bacteroidaceae bacterium, assembly GCA_964415385.1. GTDB lineage: Bacteria > Bacteroidota > Bacteroidia > Bacteroidales > Bacteroidaceae > UBA3839. Next base: position 11,114 of record CAYPZK010000053.1, on the reverse strand, counting down.
GAATGAGAACGAGAAAGGCGGCGAGGTGGAACTGGAGCAGTTCTGGTTGCAGAAATCGTTCAGCAAGGCACTGAATCTCCGAATGGGACACATCGTGGTGCCGTTCGGTTATGTGAATGCCCACCACGAACCGCTCAATTTCTTCACGGTCTATCGTCCTGAAGGCGAAAACACCATCCTCCCTTCCACGTGGCACCAGACAGGTGCTTCGTTGTGGGGTATGCCGACCAAGTGGTTGCGCTACGAGGCTCAGTTTGTGGCCGGTCTGGACGCATTCAAGTTCAACCGTCTCAACTGGATTGGCGAGGGCACTTCCAATCCGTTCGAATTCGAAGTGGCCAACAAGTATGGAGGCCTGCTCCGACTCGACTTCTTCCCGTTCTCGGGCGTGCGCATCGGCGTGAGCGGTTATTATGGACGTGCCATGCACAACAGCTATCCGCACGACATGGAGAATGGTTCCAACAAGAAAATCAAAGGCAACGTGTATCTCGGGGCAGTGGACTTCTCTTTCAACCGCTTCAACTGGATTGTGCGCGGCAATGCCGACTACGGCTACGTGAGCGATGCCAGCACCATCAGTCGTCTGGCGAAGCCGCAGACACAGTATGTCAAGCCGTATGAGAGCACGTGGTTCGGCTCGCATGCTGTGGCCACGAGCATTGAGGCCGGCTACGACATCTTCTCCCAGATACGCCCGCTGAGAGAGAAGAATCAGAAACTCTACGTCTTCGGACACTTCGAGTACTACGACTCTTATATTCACGCCAAGACCAAGCAGTACACGCAGAAGTATATCTATGCCGGCGGTGTGAACTACTATCCGATTCCGCAGATAGGCATCAAGGCCGAGTACAACTACCGTGACCTGAAAGACCAGTACAACGACGAGCCGAGTGTCAATGTCGGAGTCGTCTATGAAGGCTTCTTCGACCTCTTCACGCGCAAGCAGGCCAAGCCGCAGCGCACGGTTCCGACACCGGATCCGGCCGTGATGGACCGTCTCAACGAGATGCAGCGCGAGATTGACCGTCTGAAAGGCAGAAAGCCGGATGTGGTCGTGCAGAATGTGCCGGTGGACGGTAAGTACGTTGTCACTTTCGCGCAGAACGAGGCCGCACTCTCACAGGACGGCAAGGCTACATTGGACAAGATTGACTCCCATGCCACCGTCGATATTGAGGCCTATGCCTCGCCCGAGGGAAGTCAGGAGCACAACCAGCAGCTCTCCGAAGACCGCTCAAATGCCGTGAAGGAATATCTGGAAAGCCGTGGTGTCAAGGTGGGCAATGTCTCCAGCAAGGGAGCTGCCGACAAGTACAGCAACCGGCTGGCCATTGTGACGGTCAGATGACATACTGACAAATCAAGATTTCAAACTCATTATTCAATCACAACAATTTCTAAATTAAAAAACAAAAGAGAAATGAAAAAAACAGCAAAGTTTTTTGCCATGCTTCTGATGGGAGTATGTGCAATGGGCTTCAACTCATGCAGCGACGATGACGATGAGGAAGTGAAGACCGACGAAGAACTGATTGCAGAGCAGGAAGAGATTGCTCCGACTTTCACGAGCATCGCCAGCAACTACGTCAACAACGTGATTTACCCTACCTACACCGCCTTGGCCAATGACTGCCAGACGCTGTACGACGCATGCCAGGCATTGTATGCCAAGAAGCAGGAAGGCACATTGACGCAGGAAGATATTGACGAAGCCTGCGAGGCTTTCAAGACCGCCCGTGAGCAGTGGGAGCGCTCTGAGGCTTTCCTCTATGGTGCAGCCACCGATAACGACATTGACCCGCACATCGACTCTTGGCCACTTGACCAGGGTCAAATGCTCGACGCCATGACTGATGCCGATCTGTTGGCCGGTCTCAAGGGCAGCAATCCATCGCAATATGTATGGTCAAAGAACGGTGACTTCGATTCCACGCTCGGTTTCCACGGACTGGAGTTCGTACTCTTCCGCGACGGTGACAACCGCACTGTGGAGAAGTTCCTCGCTGAGAAAGACGACTTCGTTGACGGTTCCAACGACTTCACTGTGGTCAGTACGCTGGATGAGGCCGCTTTCGCATCTGCTGTGGCTGGTGACCTGCGCAATATGACCTATCTGCTGGCCTATGGTTGGGAAGGTGTCAGCACCTCCGACGGAAAGGTTTTCTATTCACTGCTCACTTCCGATGCCAGCTATATTCTCAGCAGCTATCAGTATAAGGGTCTTGCCAAAAACGGACAGGCTTACGGTGCTTACCTCCTGAGCGGAAACTACCACACGGAGGCACAGGGATGGGGTCAGACGATGAACCAGATTCTCGTGGCTGGTTGCTCCAACATCTGCTCCGAGGTGTATCAGCAGAAGCTCGGTCAGTGCATCCGCGCATACGAGAATCCAGGATCATTGAATCCTTACGCAGAAGAGGAAGGCGAGACGAATGCCATCGACTATATCGAGTCGCCGTACAGCCATCGTTCTTACATCGACTATCGTGACAACATCTACAGCATTCAGAACACCCTCTACGGCACGCGTACCATCAGTGCTTCTCCTGTCAGCAACTCCATCATGCAGTATCTGATTACCAACAACAGTGAGATGGCCGAGCAGCTTCAGGAGTACCTCTCCGCAGCTATCGCTGCACTGACGAAGGCCAACGACGAAGGTAGCTTCGTAGGGGATGTGCAGAAAGGTGACCTCACCAATGCCAAAGCTGCCTCCGCAGCAGTGGAAGAGCTGGACGACTACCTCAACGAGGTGGGTAAGTGGTTTGCTCTTCAGGGCAACAAGTAAGCCACACACTTCCCATGCTTCAACAAACCAAACGACCTTGAATGATCGAGCCTTGGGCTCTTAACACCAAAATATGATGAACAGCCATGCTTTGCCCTGCCAACTGTAGGGCAAAGCATGGGCAATTATAAAGGAATTATGAATAGACGTTTTTTCTTCCATGCAATCGCCACAGTTGCGTTGCTGCTCCCTCTGACTGCTTGCCACGATGATGATGACCCTGATACGGGTTCAGATGATTTCATACCGGAGGCCAACTATGTCGGACAGGCGGTAGGCAATTTTGATGCCAGTGAATGGTATCCGGGTGGAGAGCTGGGTACTACCGAAAACGTGACCAGCAACTGCTACAGCGACGAAGCTCCGGCTGTGGAAGCACAGGGGCTGTTGTCAGAGTTCTTTGAAGGCGAAGACCTCTTTGAGAAGCAATACACCTATTCTTGGGCCAACAAAGCCTATAAGGGACTGGGACCTGCCAGCACGCGCTCTTCGTGCCTCGACTGTCACCCCAGCTACGGACATGGCAAATGGATGTCTTCTTACAAGACGGCCTATGGCAACGGCAATGGCTACCTGCTCGTAGTTTACCATCCGACGGGAGCTGATGCCAGCAATTCTGACGGATGGTCGAACGACGGTGCTTACGTCAGTGAAGTGACGCCTATGCCGCAGACGCAGGCACAGACACCGTTCCTGCCGCCTATTGACGAGGATCAGATTAACTTGCAGTGGAAGACGCTCGACGCAATGGAGAGCGGGCTGTCCTTCAAGTTTCCGAACGGCGGCGACACTTATTCGTTGCAATATCCTGAGATTACGATTCCGAAGAGTGCGTTCAACACCTACCCGACTCCATACGAGACGGGCGATGTGGCCGTGCGTTTGGAAACGACCATCGGCATCATCGGTACAGGCCTCATCGATGCCATCCCGAGTGATTCCATCAAGGCTCAGTACAAGAAAGAGTCCGACTACTTCAAGAGTGCCGGCCTCGACGTGACAGAATACATCAATCAGACATACTACAACTCTACAGCCGACGACTGGGGTACGGGTGCGCTCTACACCAACTGGGGCAGCGATGGCTACTATGCCGACGGCTCAGCCTCGTCGAATGCCACCGGCCCTGTGAAGCGTTTCACCTATGCGCTCACCCGTGGTTCGTTGCAAGACGGCCCGGGAGCCAATGCCATCTGGAACATCACCAATGTGACACGTCCGGACCGTCATTATCTCTATACCACGAAAGCCTGGGCTCAGAAGATGTCGGAAACTCCAAGTGTCATTGAATACATCCAGAAGAACGGCAGCGATCCAAGCAATCCGTTGCTGTATCCTTACTATGCCGACGGCTCCGCTGATTCCATTGCTTACAGAGTCAACATGCTGCTTGGCTTGAACACCAAAGCTGACACCACGACGTTCCGTCAGTATTTCGTTGACCCGTATGGCGAGGAGCAGACGGCCAGTCAGTGGTATTCCTTCATGGTTTGGCACCGCGGACTTTCCATCCCACGTGCCCGCAACCTGCACACCAGCGAGGTTCAGCGCGGCAAGGAACTGTTCATGCAGTGGGGATGCGCCGAGTGCCACCGCCCGAAGTGGCAGACCACCGACGACAACTATTGGTTGCCGAGTATGATTAAGGGCAAAAAGCTGCCCCGCTATCAGAACCAGACCATCTACCCATATTCCGACTTCATTCAGCACAAAATGTACATGAAGAACGATATTCATGGATCCTGGTGCCGTACCACCCCGCTTTGGGGACGCGGTCTGTCGCTCATCAACACGGGTGCGCAGGATCGTCTGCACGACTGCCGTGCGCGCAATGAGGTGGAAGCCATCATGTGGCACTGCTACAGCACGAAAAGTCATTCCTACTCTTCGGCTATTAACTTCTACAATGCGTCGAAGAGCGACCGAGACGCTGTCGTGAAGTTCCTGCAGTCCATCTAAGGCACGCTCTCTGCGGCGAGCTGTCAAGACTAAGGAGTGAGGGGGAAAAAGGTCAGTGACCTCGACTCCTTCACTCCTTTTTCTTATGCGAACACTTCTCTTTTCCAAAAAATGGAGAGAAACGCTGTGATTGTCCACAGCCCGAGGTGGGCACTTCTCTCCGTAAATTCCTCAAAATACTATGAATCTGAAGAAAAAGTCGTATCTCATTTTCGGTGCGGTCGGTTGTCTGCTGTCCTTCACCGCTTGTTCCGATGATGATGATAAAGCGGAATCCACGGATCTGGCCGAGGCCAACTATGTGGGACAGGCTGTCGGCAACTTCACCGCTGACGAATGGTATCCGGGTGGAGAACTCGGAACCACTACAAACGTTTCCAGCAGTTGTTATGAGGACAATACGCCGGCCATCGATCAGCAGGGGCTCAGCAGCCTCTTCAACCAAGGTGACATGATGGCCAGTGCAAAATACACCCTCAGCACGGAACCTTACAAAGGATGGGGACCGGTGGCTTCGCGCCGTTCGTGCGAATACTGCCATTCCGGTGGCTACGCTCACGGCCATAGCCGCACGAATTTCCAGCCGGTCAAAGGCAACGGCTACATCGTTTCGGTCTATTTTCCCGACGGCACCGATGCCAACAACTCCGACGGCTGGAGCAACGACGGTGAACCTGTGCCACAACTGACAACGTTCACGATGGTTCAGGCCGTATCGCCTTTCCTGCCGCCTCTCAACCCCGACGAGGTGTCCATTGAGTGGCACGAAGTGACTTCCATGCCAAGCGGACTGGCCATGAAGTTTTCCGATGGCGAGACCTTCTCTCTCCGCTATCCCACGGCCACCATTCCGCGAAGTGCCTTCAATGCCGATCCGCAGCCGGAAAACTATGCCGTGCGCCTGCTCGTCAGCTGCAACTTTCAGGGGCTGGGGCTCATCGATGCCATTTCCAACGAAGACCTGCAGAAGCAGTATGAAGAAGAAGGGCAGTTCGCCGAACTGAATCCGGAGTTCTTCGACAATACGACGAAGCAGCTCAAAGAGGAAGCATGGGTGGAAGATGCCTACGGACAGAAGTTTATCAAACGTTTCAACTACGACTTGCTGGACGGCTGTCTGGAGAACGACGGTGCATTGTGGGACGAACTGAGTATCTCCCGTTCCGACAAGCACTGGCTCTGTACCACGGAGCCTTACGCCAAGGCAATGTCGCAAAACGAATCCGTCATCGACTATATCATGCAGTGGGGCAAGGATTCCACCTCGCAGGTTCATCCTTATTATCATGACGGCACGAAGGAAGGCATTGCCGAAGCCGTTTACTATCTGCTGGCTCCCGAAGGTGTCGGTGTGGATCAGTTCGACAACAAATACTATAACTTTACGCCCGAGGTCAGCGATGCCGACTATCACGCCTTCATGGTGTGGCATCGCGGTATCGCCGTGCCGCGTGCTCGCAATCTCAACACCAAAGAAGTGCAGCGCGGCAAGGAGCTGTTCCTGCAGATGGGCTGCTCCAACTGCCACAAGGCCACCTGGACAACGGGTGACGACAACTATGGCTCCAACCTTGCGCTCAACCATGCACAGCTGCCGAAGTACGCCAACCAGACCATTCATCCTTACAGTGACTTCATCCAGCACAAGCTCTGCATGATCAACGACATCCACGGTTCCTGGTGCCGCACGACACCGCTCTGGGGACGTGGTCTGAGCCTCATCTGCAGTGGGGCGCAGGACCGTCTGCACGATGCACGTGCCCGCAACGAAATCGAGGCCATCATGTGGCACGCCTACTCCAAGGAGAGCCAGGCCTACAGTTCGGCGCTGCAGTTTTACAAGTTGTCCAAATCCGACCGTAACGCTGTAGTGAAGTTCCTGCAAAGTATCTGACATGACACAACTTGCACTCATCACGAAGACGGCACAATATCAAGAGGCTGTTTTCCGTTTCTTTATTCAGAGATGAAAGTGATTTTATACATAACCTACGCGGCCGTCATCTTCGTGATGGCGGCCGCCACGGTGGTAGAGAAGATGGAAGGCACGCCCTACGTGCTACAGTATTGGTATGGCTCTTGGTGGTTCTCGCTGCTGTGGGCATTGCTGGTTGCAGCGGGCATCGTATGGCTTGTGAAGCGGCATGTCCGCCATTGGGCCACGTGGCTGCTCCATGCCTCGTTTGTCGTGATTCTGCTGGGTGCGTTGCTCACGCATCTGACGGGTGAGCGTGGCGTGGTGCATCTGCGCAGCAAGGCCACCGTTGATTGGTATTTCGTCATGCGCCATGACGGACAGGCGGAGCAACGGACGTTTCCGTTCAGTATCCGCCTCGACGATTTCAGGGTGAAATATTACGACGGCACGCAGACAGTCTCGGACTATGAGTCGGACATCACGGTGATTCGGGGTGAGAAGGAGACGGCGGGACATATCGCCATGAATCATATCTTCCGCTATGGCCGCTACCGTTTCTATCAGAGCAGTTTCGATGCGGACGGGCGTGGCAGCATTCTCAGCATCAACAGCGACCCGTGGGGAATCCCTGTGACCTACACGGGTTATGCGTTGCTGTTCTTTTCTCTGATATGGATGCTGATAGACCCTCGGATGGCATTCCGGCGGTTGTTGCGCAGCGATGTTCTGCGCCGTGGACTGGGCGTGGCCTTGCTGTTGGCAGGGTGGGGCACTGCGTCTGCGGCACCGGTGATACCCCGGGCTTCGGCCTCGGCCATGGGCATGCTGAATGTGGAATACAATGGGCGCATCTGCCCACTCCAGACGTTGGCTTACGATTTCTCACGGAAGCTCTACGGCCGTTCTGTGCCCGGGGGCTATACGCCGGAGCAGGCGTTCACAGGCTTCATCTTCTGGGGTGAAGAATGGAGTGCCGAGCCGATGAAGCAGAGCAAGCGTGCGGAACAGCAACAACAGTTGATTATGTTGCTGCGACAGGGACAGTTGCTCAAATTGTTCCCCTACACTTCAGACGGCAAGACCATTTGGTATGGCCCGACCGATGCGTTGCCTGAGTCCATGCCGAGAGGACAACGTCTGTTCATCGAAAACGTGTTTGTCATGCTCTATGAGGACGCGCTGGTGGGTGACTGGGCGGACTTCGACATGCTGGTGGGCAAGATGAACGGCTACCAGCAGAAGTACGGTGGAACGTCGTTGCCTTCGCCCACCCAGGTGAAGGCCGAACGGCTCTACAACCACATTCCGTTCGCCACCATTCTCTTCATGTTCAACCTGACACTGGGCTTCCTTTCGCTCTTCCTTGTCGTTTGGCAGGTGCTCCGCCGCCGTTCTCTGCCAATAGCGTTCCCTGTCACGCTGCTGTGGCTTCTGCTGCTGAGTTTCCTGGCACTGACGCTTTGCCTCTCTCTCCGTTGGCTCATCAGCGGTACCATTCCGCTGGGCAATGGCTACGAGACGATGCTGGCCGTGGCCTGGCTCGTGCAACTCATCACGTTGCTGTCAGCCGTCCACTTCGCCCTCCGGCGCTCGTCACTGGCGTTGCTGCTCACCACGTTCGGCTTCTTGCTCAGCGGGTTCTTCCTGCTGGTCAGCCACATCAATTCGATGGATCCGGCCATAGGCCGCCTTATGCCTGTGCTTCAGAGCCCGTTGCTCAGCATCCATGTGAGCATCATCATGACCAGTTATGCCCTGCTCTCGCTGACTTGCGTGTGTGGATTGACCGCCCTCATTCTGGCAGGCATTTACAGATGGACGAAACGTGGCGACGACGAAGCCTTGCAGTCGCAGTTGGAGGCTTTACAGGTACTCTCCCGCATTTTTCTTTATCCGGCACTCTCCACAATGGGACTTGGCATTTTCATCGGTGCCATTTGGGCGAATGTGTCATGGGGGAACTACTGGAGCTGGGATCCGAAAGAGACGTGGGCACTCATCACTTTTATGGTCTATGCCGTGGCCATTCACGGGCAGTCGCTGCCGGCTTTCCGCCGCCCGCTGTTCTACCATGTTTATATGGTCTTCGCTTTTCTCACGCTCATCATCACGTATTTCGGTGTCAATTACTTCCTCGGCGGCATGCACAGCTATGCGTGATTCAGGCACAAGTGCAGATGAAAGGAAAAGAGCACCCTGTTCAAGAGTGCTCTTTTCCTTTCCTATACTTGAGTGTTTCTAAGTGTAATCGGTCTTGTGCAGAGATGCGGATTGTGCGCTGCTTACTTCACCTTGTCCACGATGGCTTTGAAAGCATCGTAGTTGTTCATGGCGAGGTTGGCCAGTGTCTTGCGGTTGATGGCGATACCTGCTTTGTGAATGGCACCCATCAGTTGGCTGTAAGACATGCCTTCGAGACGTGCGGCAGCGTTGATACGCTGAATCCAGATGGAGCGGTACTCACGCTTCTTGAGCTTGCGTCCCACGTAAGCATAGGTGAGACCTTTCTCGTAAGCGTTTTTGGCAACGGTCCACACGTTCTTGCGGGCACCGAACTGGCCTTTGACACGTTTCAGGATTTTCTTTCTTCTTTCACGTGAAGCCACGTGATTTACTGATCTTGGCATAGTTTTTTGAATTTTTGAATGTTAGCGCCACGGCATTGGTCAAGCAAGAGTGTCTTGGCTTTTCTTCGTGAACTTGATGCTAATCATTCGGTTGAACTTTGGGGTTGTTTGGAAAGATTGCGTTTGTTTAGCGGAGGCCGAGGAGGTCGCGAACCTGCTTTCTGTTGGCTTTGACAACGATGGCGGAGTGGTCGAGGTTCCTCTTCTGTTTCTTCGTTTTCTTCGTCAGAATGTGGCTGTGGTACGCATGCTGACGTTTAATCTTTCCCGTGCCGGTGAGCTTGAAACGCTTCTTGGCAGCTGCATTGGTTTTAACTTTTGGCATTTTTTTGTTTGATTATTGTTTGTTATGAAGCTGTGGCAACGTATATACCAGGACGTTACGCACATATTGATTCCTTTTCTGGGGGCTTTTCCACGTCATGCTTGAGCTTCGGCTTCAGCGGTGGCAGGTGATTCCTCCACCGCGCTCTTGGCTTCGGCCTCAGCGGTTTTCCTGGCTGCGGCTTCTGCGGCCTTGACGCGCTCCGCGTCCAATTTCTGCTGGCTCTTCTTGGGTGTGCCGGCTTTCTTGGGAGCGAGCATGATGGTCATGCGCTTACCCTCGAGTTTTGGCATACCTTCGAGCTTGGCGATTTCTTCCAAGTCGTTGGCAAAACGTAGCAACAGCACTTCGCCTTGTTCCTTGAAGATGATGGTGCGGCCACGGAAGAACACGTATGCCTTCACCTTGTTGCCCTCGTTCAGAAACTCTTGGGCATGTTTGAGCTTGAACTGATAGTCGGCCTCGGCTGTTTGCGGTCCGAAACGGATTTCCTTGACCTCTACTTTCACCTGCTTGGCTTTCAGCTCCTTCTGTTTTTTCTTGAGCTGATAGAGGAACTTGGAATAGTCCACGAGTCGGCAAACCGGAGGATTGGCATTTGGAGAAATCTCTACGAGATCCACACCCTTTTGCTCTGCGAGTTGAAGGGCCTGGCGCGTGGGGATAACGGCGGACTCGATGTCGTCGCCTACGATTCTCACTTCGCGCACCCGAATCTGGTCGTTGATTCTGTGCTGCTGTTGCTTTTTTCTGTCACCTTTCATTCAATGTGGTTTTGTCCTTGTTCCGGTTTGATTTGTTGCTTGGGTTGACTTGATGTGTGCGCTGAGGCCCTCGGGAATGGCTTCCGCTCAAGACTTCAACGCACAGATTTTCAGTTTCAAGTTGCAAAGTTAGCACAAAATTTTCATTCGGCGAAACTTTTGAATCTTTTTTCTTCAGAAGTTCTCTGTCATGGCCTTGACTTCCTCCTCCACTTTCTTGGCAAAGTCGGCATAGGTCATGGAGCCTTGGTCGCCTGCGCCCTGCTTGCGGACAGACACGGTGCCGTCGGCTGCTTCCTTTTCGCCCACCACGAGCATGTATGGGATGCGCCGGAGCTCGTTGTCGCGGATTTTGCGTCCGATTTTCTCGTTGCGGTCATCCACGGTGGAGCGGATGTCGTTGTCGTTGAGGAACTTGTTGACCTTCTCGGCATATTCGTTGAACTTCTCTGAAATCGGGCACACGACCACTTGGTCAGGGGTGAGCCAGAGCGGGAAGTGGCCGGCGGTGTGCTCAATGAGCACGGCGGTGAAGCGCTCCAGCGAGCCGAACGGTGCACGGTGAATCATCACAGGGCGGTGTTTCTCGTTGTCGGCACCCGTGTATTCGAGCTTGAACCGTTCCGGCAGGTTGTAGTCCACCTGGATGGTGCCGAGCTGCCAGCGGCGGCCTATGGCGTCCTTCACCATGAAGTCGAGCTTCGGGCCGTAGAATGCAGCCTCG
>CAYPZK010000052.1:0-12528 GCA_964415385.1 uncultured Bacteroidaceae bacterium | reverse complement strand
TTTATATTTTTCCCGTAAATCATAATTTTCGGGTTTTCGTAGAACAACGCTTCGGCGGTTTCTCTTCCGAATTTTTTGTTTACCTTTTCATATGCGGACTTAAAAGTGTTGGTTCTACAAAAATGATAATCGCTTGCAACAAAATCAACAAGCCCCTCTTTTATCAACTTATAGACAAACTTTTTACAACCTTTCCCGTTTAAACCGACTATACTGTCGGAATTAATTTGTATCAGCCCGCCCGAAGACTTTATTTCTTCCACTTTGTCAACGGTATCGACGTACCAATAGCGTTCTACGTGCGCAACTATCGGAATATACCCCTTTAAAACGAAGGAATAACATATTTCCGACACGTCTTCCTCTTCGTGAAAATCAAACTCCAATAGCACGCATTTAGTCGAATTTAAAGTTAAAAGTTTTCCCTCCGACAACGTTTTCAGCGTTTCTGGAGAATATTTTATTTCCTGCCCCGTGTAAAAATTCACATCGGGATAAATACTTTTCGCTTGCTTGGAAAAAGTATCGAAAGTTTCACGTACAACACTTTTTTCAGACAAAAACGGCGAACGATAATGCGGAGTGCAAAAAATATCTTTCGTTCCGTTTTTTACACACTCTTCGAGCATTGCAAGACTTTCTTCCCCGACGCAACCGTCGTCTAGGTCGGGCAAAATATGACAATGAATATCAATCATTCGTCTTTTGCCGAACCGACGTTATCGTCAGATTTTTCGTCTTCTTCGTCCACTTTATCGTAATATGAAGAATAGTAATAATTGTTATAATATTTTTTGCCGTAGTAATTATAGTAATATTTGGAATACCCTCCACGCTTTTTAACAAACGTCATAACGGTTCCTATTACGTTGATATTGTTTTTCTTCATTTCGTAAAAAGCGTCTTTTACTTGGTCTCTCTTGGTAAAACCCGCAGCCGCAACGAAAATTACGCCGTCGGTTACACGTGAAATATTTACGTAGTCCGAAATTTGCAAAACGGGCGGTGCGTCAACGAATACAAAATCGTATTCTTCCCTTAACTCTTTCATTAAATTCACAAATTTACTACAAGTCAGCGCCAAAGAAGCGTTTGCTATACTTCCGCCTCTATTTATTAAATCAACGTTGTAACTAGTCTTTTTAATGAGCGTTTGTTTGTCTATTTTTCCCACTAAATATTCCGACATGCCGTTTTCGTTTTCAATGGAAAAAGTCCTATGAACTCTGGGTTTACGGAAATCTAAATCCACTATACAAACCTTTTTTTCGTTCATCGCAACGGAAACGGCAAGGTTACATATAAGCGTAGTTTTACCCTCTCCCGAAACGGCAGACTCCACTTGTACCACTTTTACGGAGTCGTCGTTATTGATATATAAGAGGTTATCCTTTAAACGATTGTAACACTCGGTAACTCCCGAATATTTCTTTAATCCTACAACTATGTTAGAACTTCTTTCTACCCCTCTTTTACGTTTATTTTTCTTTAAAAAGTCAAACATTAGCGAAGTCCTCCCTTTTCCTCTTCTATATCTTCGATATAGGTAATAAACAACGCACCCGTAATTCTTTCCAACTCTTCCTTGGTCTTAATGGTGTCGTCGAGTTTATATACGAGGAATACGATAACGGCGTCTAAAACGAAACCCAAAATAACGCCTATCAAAGTTTGTCTTTTGGTGTTTTTTTCGGGCGTCCAAGTGTATATGCTACGCCCTTGATAAACAAGCTTTCCGGCTAAATACGGCGAAACGTATCCGTCGTCGTCGGATAAATTCGCCACGTTGTCAAGGCTGTACACGATTTGTTGCAAAGTGTATCTTGCAACCGTTTCGTTATAAGTACTCGTATAAGAAACGGTAAAATATACCGTATTGTCTTCTGCGTATGCATTTACTCGCCCAGAACCCTCGAAAATAACGTATTGTCTAAACTCTTCGCTTACGTAATTATATTCGTCCGTACTTACGGTTTCCGCCTTGCTTCCCTTGTTTACGTCGTCACTAAAATCCCTTACGTTGATAAGCGAAATAAATTGCCCCGCCAAATCGGAAGCCGTATCGGGATTGTTTGCACGAACACGAAGCTGTACCGACGCACAGTAGGTTTGAGCCGTTCTTTTATTTGCGATAAAAGTCATACCGGAAGCCACTATTACTACCACCGCAAGCATTACTACCCACAGTCTTTTAAAAACTATAAAAAGCTCTTTAAAAGTAACTCCGCTTTTTTCGACAAACTCTCTTTTTTCTTCCATTTATTTTTCTCCAAAAAATATTTGCGAGCAAATACTCTTTATATATTATATATTAATCATAATTTTTTTTCAATGGTTTTATAATATTTTATATCAACTATTTTCCTCGCCAAACCGTTTCGATTAATCGTCCACAATTTTTTTACACCCGCAAAACGTTAAATCCTCCACGAAACTTTCAATATATCGCAATTACATCAATAAAAAAATGCGGCTACTCGCAACAAAGCGAGCAACCGCATTAAATTTGTTTTTTGGTTTTTTAGGGGGTATTAGCCTCTTCTTTTGCGTCTTATCACAAATACCACACCGATTACCGCAAATGCCGAACCGAGGACAACGAAAATCGACATTGCCGTTGTTCCGCCCACTCCGCCGAAACAGCCGTTTTTAGGCGTGTTATCGGAGCCTGTGGAAGAATCTATATCGCTACGTCCGCTATCGAACGGTTGATTACTGTTGCTTGAAGAATCGCTATCCGACGTTTCTATCTTTTCATAAACAGCGGTAAATATCGTACTGTCTTCTACCTTTACGGTAGCGGTGGGCGCGTAAGTGTTTTTACCGTCGCTCCAACCAATCATCAGATATCCGTCTATTTGCGTGACGTAATCGGCGAGATTGATTGTTTCTCCGTTCTTTTTGGTAAATTCGGCAATAGTTTTTTTGTCTGCAATTACTTTTACCGAAACTTCCTTTTCCCAAAGCGCGTACAGAGTTAAATCGCTTGCGGTGTTCCCGTCGAATTTTTCAATTGCTGTTTTATATTCCGCATCGGTATACCAACCGCCGAATTCCCAACCGTATTTAGTCGGCGTGGGAAGCGTAATTTCTTGTGCGTCGTAATTATAAGTCGAAGGAATTTCGCCCGTTAAACTGCCACCGTTTAACTCAACTGTAATTCTCCACGTTTTCTCATGATTTAAAAGCCATGTGAGTAAATCGGCGTCTTCAAAACCTGCTTGCCACGAGAAGTGACCGATAAGCGCAATTTCGTAATACTCCGCTTCTCTGCCATCGTTTTTAGCCGTTGAAACGAAATTATATAACGCATCGTTGTTTACCGTGGTGTCGGTTTCACTGTGGTATGCACGTACAGCCGTAGTAACGAACAATTCTCCGTTCGTATCGTCCGCTCCTCCCGAACAGTTGACTATCGCAGCAAACAAACTCGGCTCTCTTGCCGCAAGATCCATTATACCAAAGCCACCCATAGAAAGTCCTGCGCCGTAAACGTGTGCACGGTCTATAGAATAATTTGCAAGTATTTCTTTATGCAAAAGCGATTGCAAAAGTTGCATAGGAACAGACGCTTCGGTTGTAACGAAATCATACTTTCCAAGCGTCCAATCACGCTCTACCCAACGCATATCGGTGGGGCATTGAGGCGCAACCACGATAAACTCTTCTGCATATTTACTTGTAATCAAACGTTTCATCATGAGTTCGGTACCCATAATGCCACCCGTAGCCACTTGCGAAGCGTTGTCGCTTCCGCGTTCTCCCGCACCGTGCAAAAACACCAACAATTTGTATTTGCGTGACGCATCATATTTTTCGGGAAGATACAATCTGTAAGGCAAGTTTACCGAGGAAATTTCGCTGTTTGAATAAGTTTTTGCTTGCATTTTGTCAGTAAGTTGCAATTCTCTTGCCCAAACAACTTCTTCTCCCTTTGCAAAAGTTAAAATCATGTTGTTTGCGGAATTAATAAAACGTTTTACGTCGTCGTCTTGTTTAGATTGCACAGCAAGTTCATGTTCTTTTAAATCTTCGGAATAACCCACATACACGCTGTCGGCGATATAATCAACTCCGTCGAGGTTGTAAATAAGCCACATATAAGAAGCTTTGAAAGAACTTTGAGGATTGATACTGAAGGTTGCGTATTCTCCTTGCAAATCGAAGTTTTCGAGACTAAATATGCTGTCTCCGTAATATCCTAGTCCCGAAGGTAATTTCCATTCTCCAAAAGAGGTATCGCCCGCTTTTACTGTAGCCGCTTGTTCGCCTTCCCAAAGACTGGTCCTGCGGACAAGGCGGAAGTTTGTAGCGTTTTTGTCTTGTGGCAAAGCAAACTTGATCGTAAACTCTTTATCCCAAACCGCCAAAGAAGAAAACGTATCCGTTCCAGCCCAGTCGCTACGGAATACTGCGTCTTGAATGTTTCCGTCGTAATTTACCGCTTTAATATCGTAATACTCTGCTGTGCTACCGTCGTTTAAAAGTGCGACTCTGCCGCCTACGTTGTATTTATCGTAAGTCGCAAATACTCGGTAACCGTTGATTGAAAGTTGAATAAACGAACCGCTACAAATTACTTTTACTCTGTAATCCGCCGCATAATCGAAATAAGTATCGTAATCGGATACGGCAATATATTCTCCGTTGTCAAGATAACCCACGCTACAATAAAGCGCACTAAGATCACTGCGATAATACAAGCCTATCAGCATACCGCTATAACCTTTAGTTCCGATGCTTGCGTGAAGCAAAATTCCGTGTCTTGTTGCGTCTTTAAGCATATCGCTTGCATTTACTACCGCCTGAACGGCATAACTTTCCGTACCGAGGTCGGTCATTACTCCCCAAACGTTGTTTACGTCGGCAATATATTTTTCGTTTTTGCTATTGAGTTGTCCGTACAAATTCAACAAATTGCCTTGTTGAGGCATTTTGTCGATAGGCAAGGTCACTTTCTCGGGATAACCGGCATATGCCGTGGTTACGACGTGTAAAGTTACGCTTTTTTCCTCTTCTTCGGCATCGGTAGGAGTTAAAACCAAAATCACGTCTTCTTCGGTAGACACCGTAGGAACAGTATATTCACTACCATCATAAGTTTTTTCGCCGATTTTATAACTGTAAGTACCCTCGATGTCCGTTGTAATATAATCCCTTAAATTAATCGTTTGACTGACGCCCATAGAATAAAGCACGGGGTCGCCGTTTTTCAGAAACTGTTTATCGCAAATAGTGGAATACTTTATTTCGCAAGTAATTGTGTCGAAATAAATCTTTCCGCTATAATCGTTCGAACTGCCGTCGGGCATACATTTTACGGTAATTGTTCCGTTTTTGGTTTTGGGAGACAAAGTTAAAGTTTCTTTATCTTCTCCGCCGTCGACCGAGAAAACCATTTTATAGCCCGTATGATAATTGTTAAAGTTTACATAATCCAAAACGTCGAACGTCTTTACACCCTCGTTAAAAGAGAATGTATATTCGATTTTGTTTCCTTTTGCCAACATAACGGGCATTTTTACCATAGAAAATTCTTGACCTTTAAAGTGAGAAGTGATTGTTCCGTTGTTCTGGCAAACGAATTGGTAACCCCTTTCGCCACCTTCTGTCGAGTCGTATACAAAATCATGTGCCGACGTATCGAAAGTATAAGCCAAATCCATATAATCGGCAACTCTTTCAATACCGTTTGAATCGGTGTAAAGCAACCAATATTCCGCTGCGGAATACCACCCGGCAATTTCCTTTTTAATCAAAAAGCCTACTTTTGCACCGCCTTCGACCCCGTCAAAAGCAGAGGCCGGTATTTCGACGCTATTTATTCCGAATAAAGAATTTCCATGCGTACAATTATTTACTGCGTCGCCCCAAGCAATCGGATCGCCAATCCAACTATCGGTAAGGCCTAAAGTTGCCGTTTTATCAATATAAACGTTTACGCTTTGTCCCGCATCGGAAACTTTACTACGACGAACCAATCTGTAACTTTTTATTCCTTCTAAATCTTCGGGAAGTTGCATACGGAACATGTGATTTTTGCCGGCAACGTTCCAATAATACATATCGCCTGCAGAGTTACTGCCGTTCCAGTTTGCACGCACCAATTTGGACGCTATATCATAATCTTCGGACAATTCTTCAACGACAAAATCGGAATATGTTGCGCTTATGCCGTCCGAATAAATAGAAATCGAACCCGTCTTTTCATAAGGAAGCGGAGCGTTTTGGAAAATCCAACCATTGATAAGCACGTTTATGTGGCTGTCTTTAACATACACGTCTATCGTATTTTCGTTTAATCCTGCGCCGTTCCAACCGCTGTGCACACCGTAGAGCATTGTATATACGCCGTCAACATAATAACCGGTAGAAGCCCAAAGGTCGTTGCCCCAATTATAAAAACCAATATAATAGCCGTTAACCTTGTCGCTATCGATCGAACTGTGCAAAAGCACGCCTGAATTTCCACACCACGGCTCTGACACCGCTGTATCTACATACTTGAATTTGTACTGTAAATGGAAATTCTCATAAGTTGCGATTGTACTTAGAATCAACTTATTGTCGCCCGCGTCGGTCGTTTTGTCAATGGTAATACCGTCGCCGCCGGACACAGTTTGACCGTTAACGCTCGTCCACGTTTGCTCGTCGAAAGCCAAAACTTGCGCTTGGACTTTTATTCCCGATTTTTCGGAAAAACTAAAGACAAAAGCCGTAACGGACAATACAAATAGCACACCCAGCATAATCGCAAGTATTTTTTTTGCAAGTTTCATTTCACTCTCCTTTGAATCATAAATTTTATTTATCGATTCTTTTTTTATTATTATTGCGTAAAAACGCAACTATTGCCGTAGTTACACATATGAAAGCAAGCACGATTACCGTCGAATCGCCGCCAATCGACGATTTGCATCCGCCTTTTTTGTTCGACTTATCAGGGTTTTTCTGGTTGACGTCTTCATAAATCGTCGCTTTGCGGTAATCGTAACCCTCTTCGAGAGTCTGAGCGTCCGATTTGGAATAAACCTCTATTTGAGACACCGAAACAAAATTACTCGTACCGCCCGTCATACCTATAAGACGAATTGCGTCGCCCGTCATAGTGTCGAAAACGAAAGTGTAAATTTCGCAACTTTGACCGAAATCTTCGCGATTGTCGGAAGAAGGATAACCCGTGGGTTTTTGAAGTTCTACGTCTTTCCACGTTCCGTTTTTACGCACTTGAACTTTAACGTCTCCGTCCGAAAACCAACCGCCGTCATACCAAGTGTCACCCTCTTGGAAAACAAGTTTGGAGAAAGGTATTTCTTCTTTAAACTCATAACCTATATAGAAATAACCTCTGCCGCTGCCGTTAAACGAGTCGTACTGTGCAGGACCCGCACCCGAAGTGCCTACGGGGTAAAATTTTTCGTTGCGGATTACGTTTAAATCTTTGTTACCGCCACCCGTAGGATTTGGCACTGAACAAATTATGTTGCCGATTAAAGCGAGATTGTAATTTTCGACGTAAACGTCCTTTGATACGTTTACATTTATTGCGTCTACCGAGTGCCATTTTCCCTCGTCCAAAGACGTAATTTTAATCGTGTGCCAACCGAAATCGAGTCCGTCGAAAGTAGCTACCACCGCTTTATGCTCTTCGTCTTCGGAATAAAGCGAAACTTCGCCTTTGTCTACATTATCTATTTTTACGCCGAGTCTGCCACCGTCGGGTACGAGACTCGATATAATTTGTACCGAGTTGCCTTTAAAGCGATATTCGCCCGTGCCACCCGCAGAGTAAGTGCCGTACTCCCAACTTTTGCTCGCTTTGTCGCTTTCGATGAGTCCGAAACCCGTCCACGTCCAACCTTCTGCGTCGCTTTCGACCGTGCGGTAATAAGTTTGTATCGGCGTATTTTCCATTGCAAATACCGAAATCGTACTAAACGAAACCGCCGCTACCAACATCGCTATAGTCATTAAAATCAATAATTTATTAAATATCTTTCTCTTCATAATCATTACGCTCCGTATACTTCAAGTTCGCCGCAAGAAATAATTTTACAAGTTCCGCCGGGTGTACCGATAAGTCTTATTCCGTCGGCATTTACCGCATCAAACATAAACGTGTAAGTTCTGCCACCCGAAACCGATTGGGGATTTCCGGGATAAACGGGCTTTACTTCGGATTCAACTTTTGTCCAGACTCCGCCGATAAGCACTTCTACACGTACTTCGCCGTTTTCAAACCATCCGCCGTCCGTACCCCAGTGTCCGCCTTCGTTAAACACTATTTTCCCCACTTTAAGGGTGCGACTAAATGTGTAACCCACGTAATCTTCGTAATCTTTAGGGTAATTGACTCCGCTTGATTGTCTGCCCAAATAACTGTCGTATTGTAAAGACGAGTTATCGCCTTCATTATAGTATATACCGTCGCAAATCGTGCCGAGTCCGCCGCCGCCAGCACCCGTACCGATTGCGCTTATTACCGAAGCAATCGGCGTTGCCGCTTGTGTGCGAGCATAGTTTAATCTATCGTTTTGATAATATTCTTCTTCTGTGCAAGTCACGCGTATTCCGTCGACCGCATGCCATTTACCTTGATCTAACGCAGTCAGACGTAAAGTATGACTTCCTTCGCCAAGTCCTCTGATTTTTAACAACGTTTGACTGTAATTCATGGATAAAAATTTACCAACGGTACAAGTTTCTTCGCTGTTTAAACAAATAATCCCTTTATCTTTTCCGTCGAGCGTAACAGCAAAACTACCGCCGTTTACCGAAGTCGTGCCGATGATTTCCACAACGTCGCCACTAAACGTGGTTTCCACATACGCACCTTTGTTTACCGAACCGTAACCTTTGCCACTCATAAACGAAGAATTGCGGAACAAAGTCATACCCGAAACGTTCCAACCATTGTCTGTACAAGACACGTATTTCATGTATCCGTCTTTATAATTGTTGGGAGTGAATTCTTTATCGTAAATTATATAGTAGTTGCCGTTTTTCAAACCGCCTGCGGAAAGTATTACTTTTTCCGCTTGATTTGCTATTCTTTCGGCAATTTCGCCCACCGTACCGCTACTAAGTCCCGGACGGTTGGTGTTTAAATAATAATCGCCCGATTGTGCTTTAAGGTTTTGCGGAAGATTATCATAGCCCAAAGTCAAACCTACAACCGTTGCGCTCGTTGCGGCGTTGCAGTCGTTGTCATAACCCCCAAGCACGCCTATTTTAACCGTTTTTTCATAGTTACCTTGCCCATAGAAAAGAGCCATAATAGTTGAAGCGAAATTTATTCTGCAATCGAGAACGTATCCGGTGTAATATTTTGAATGTATCTCCGAGCGAGTCTTGCGCCAATCGTCGGGGTTTTTTTCATACAATTCTTTAACGGTGTCGTAAATTTTAGCCGTTGTACCGTTATCATCGAAATACGAACGCACGTCTTCCATATTATCGTAAACGCTGTCGAATACAAACGCATTCGAACAAAGCATTGCGTAAAATGCCGCATTTTCAAGAACTACTCCGTCGCCGACGGTAGCCATCCACCATTTTGTTCGACCATAAGCGTTTTGTGGCATACCGGGCGTAACCATACCGAATACTTCGCACTCGATTTGAGCATCGATTGCCTCGTAGGTTTGGTTAAATTCCGCTTTACCGGTTTCGGGCGGAACTTTGCCTTGCAACATTAATTGACGAGCATTATAATTACCTTCCCAAATATAATCTTGAAAGTGATAAATCCATTCCGAAACCATATCCTCGTAAGTGATGTCGTTTACTCCATACACTTCCATCATATGTAAAAAGGTGTACTCCATACTCGTGTCGTCGTCGGTTACATACACGTCGCTTAATACCCACTTGAACGAATCGTCAGACCCGGGCGCAACAATGTACTGAAATTCCGACGGCAAACCCGTAAAGTTTGCCCACAATGCACCCATCCAGCCGCCTTTGATTTTGTCGACCATTTTTGCACGCGAAATCGTTACCGTTTCGCTTGCGTTTACGACCGTTTTTGTCGGTTTTAAGCCAACCGTTATGCCTAAACACAGCACAAGCGACAAAACGGTGCAAATAATTTTCTTCTTCATAATTTACCTCCCGATAACTTTTTTATAAATTTAGTTTTACTTTTTCTTTGCCAAATAAATTGTTTTAAAAGTTATTTCGAAAACTCTTCATATAGTTTTACAAAGTCGTTGATTACGTCCGTCAAATTTAAATTTTCATAACCTTTCAAATATGTGCGTACTTTATTGTTGAAAGGCTTGTACCAATGTTCCGATATTCCGTCTATGCCGACGTGTGCGCCGACGATACTGCCCGCCGTTGCGGCATTGCAATCGTTGTCCATGCCCATTGCTACGCTTTGCGATATGGTTTTTGTATAATCCCCTTTGCCTAAAATTATGGCGAACACCACGGCGCACATATTGTTCTGCACGTGTACACAATGCATGTCGGGGAATCTTTCGTCCAAAAGTTTTCTCGCATGTACATAATCCACGAGCGTGTTCTCATAAGAAATCGCCCACTTTAAATCTTCATACAACGCACTGTCTTTGGGTATGCACTCCATGCCGATTTTTATCGCTTTGATAGGCGTCGTTATAAAACTTGCGGCAATAGCGGCGGAAGCGAACATTTCGCCGTAAATACCGTTTTCTCTATGACTGAGATATGCGTCGCAAGCGCAAAGTTTAGACGCCGCCTCAGGGTTGCCGGCATAAACGTAACCGAAAGCGTCGGCACGTATTGCCGCACCTATCCATTCGATAAAATCGTTACCTTCGGCAGCTTTCTCGGCAGTAATTCCGTTTTTTAAATTGTTGAGCGCACATTCTTCTGCGGTACACGCATACGGCAATATTTCTTGCCACAACTTGCCCACGTCGTCAACCGTGTAATTTTTACCATAACGCTTTAACAAAATCATGTTGAGAATGGTGTAAGTAACGTCGTCGTCTACAGGCACTCCGTCGATATTCCCTAAAGTAAAAGACGTGCGCTTGTCTATGCCGTACTGTATTCCGTCAGGATTTTCCGCCTCGTGCCAATATTCCGTCGGCGGAAACGGCGTATCTGTCTTTTTTGCGATTTCGTACATTTTCTCTATAGAATAGTTTTCTACAAGCACTCCCAAAGTGCAACCCGCAAATCTACCTAAAAGCGCACCCGTCAATCTGTTTTTATAATCGTCGGGCCGTTTGTTAATATTAGGAAATTCGCATTTTTCAAATATTTCCTTTAAGTATAAGCTACTTTTCATGTTACCTCCGTTGTCTCAAACTTCAACTTGACAACTTTATATTTTAATGATATAATGAAATCATGCTAGATTCTACTTTAAATTCGCATAAAACTATGCAAAATCAATCAACTTCTCACATTCAGGACAATATAAAAAACAAATTCGTAGACAACACCGAATTCACTGCGACACATGTTTTCCCTTACGGCAGGTTGTGGGTCGACCGTCCGTCTACCGAAACCAACTGGATGCATGCGCACAACCATTTGGAAATAGGCAGGTGCGTAAAAGGCTCTGGCACGTTTAACGTTGAAGACAAGGTTTTATGCGTGCAAGCGCCTTGTTATTCGATTTTGTATGAGGGCGAGTGGCACTCCGCGCAAACCAACCCGTACAACCAATGCGAGTGGAATTATTTGTATATCGACCTGAATTATTTTTTATCTCGCTCAAGCGACGACGTGCTTACTCGCTTTTCCCGTTTCGACTGGCAAAATTACAACTTCCCCACCATTATGCAAAAGTCGGAATTTCCCGAGATATCCGCACTCATCGACCTAATATTTTACGAGGCGTCAACCCCGAGCGAAAACACCGATGACGTGTTGACGGGGCTTATCATCGCACTTGTCACTATACACCGTCGCACCATGTGCGAGAACAAACGAAAAGTTGCCGACAAGATGATAATGGAGAGAATTTCGCCTGCGATAGCATTTATCGGCGCACATTATTTCGAAAAAATCACGATAGAACAACTTGCTTCGATTTGTTTTTCAAGCGTAGCAACGTTAAGAAGAGATTTTTACGCTTTTTCCGACTTATCCCCTCAAGAGTATTTGCATAAAGTGCGAATAAAAAATGCATCCGTCATGCTACTTACCACAAGCAAATCAATACTCGACATAGCCAACGACTGTGGCTACCCCACCATCTCTTGCTTTAACCGCCAATTTTACCGTGCGTACGGCATTTCACCGAGAGAATACCGCAAACAGCATGAATAGATTTTTAACAATTTTTTATCCTATGCTTTAATTTAGACTTCGGTCAACCGCTAAAAACGATTATCAATCGTTTTTTTTACGCTCTCGTTCGAACCCTCAGATTTTTCTAACGCAATAAAAACGGGCAGACTAAAAGTCTGCCCTGCTGGCGGAAGCTGAGGGATTCGCTCTTGCCTAAATTAAAGCAATTCTCGTCTTTTTACCCTATGCTTTAATTTAGACTTCGGTCAACCGCTAAAAACGATTATCAATCGTTTT
>CAYPZK010000051.1:0-14681 GCA_964415385.1 uncultured Bacteroidaceae bacterium | reverse complement strand
GACAGCGGCGGAGGCCTCCTTTTTTTGTGCCTCGTCCGGCCGCCCGGCGGCGGAGAACAGATTTCTTGATTCCGGCTGACATACATTCGAGAATTTTCTCTAAATTTGCAGTTGATTTCCCGAAAGTGTTGTATGGCTGGAGATTTCCTGAGAAACATGTGCCTTCGGAACCAATGAAGTATGAAGAAACAAATTTTGATTTTCCCACCTCGACACCTGCGCGGCACGGTTCTGTTGCCGGCTTCGAAAAGCATCAGCAACAGGGCATTGGTCATCAATGCACTGGCGACACGTGCGAATGCCGGTTCTGCCGCGGAATTGCACCATGTGTCCGATTGCGATGATACGGAAGTCATGCAGCGTTGGCTTTCAGAATGGCCAGCCACCATCGATGTGGGGGCAGCGGGCACAGCCATGCGTTTTTCCACGGCGCTCTTGTCGGTCAGCGACGGATGTCATGTCATCACGGGTTCGGAACGGATGAAACATCGTCCGATTGCCGTGCTCGTCGATGCTTTGCGTGCGTTGGGCGCAAGCGTGGAATATATGGAAGAAGAAGGCTTTCCCCCTTTGCGAATCGTGGGTCAGGGCCAGCTGGCCGGAGGACATCTTGCCTTGCCCGGCCATGTCAGTTCTCAATATGTTTCGGCACTGTTGCTGATAGGTCCCGTCATGAAACAGGGGCTGCGGCTGACGTTGACCGGAAAAATCGTGTCCCGCCCTTATATTGATCTGACAGTGCGTCTGATGCGCGACTTCGGTGCTGAGGTGCGATGGGTGACAGATCATGAATTGGAGGTGGCACCGAAACCCTATCAGTCCCGCGAATACTTTGTGGAGAGCGATTGGAGTGCCGCCAGCTATTGGTATGAGATGCTGGCGTTGTCCGGCCATCAGGATGCTTCCATCGAACTGCCCGGCTTATTTGAGATGAGCAGCCAGGGCGATGCACAGGTGGCAGAAATATTCGCACCACTCGGTGTTCATACCGCATTCCTGCCCGACAACCGTGTGGTGTTGACCAAGTCCGACGCAGTCTGCACGCGCTTCGACTACGATTTTGTCAATCAGCCCGACTTGGCCCAGACGTCGGTCGTGACCTGTTGCCTGCTGGACATACCGTTCCATTTCTACGGCTTGGAGAGTTTGAAAATCAAAGAAACCGATCGCCTCGAAGCCCTGCACGTAGAATTGCGTAAGTTGGGTTATGAGATTCAGGAAGTCGATGGCTGCGAGCTGCAGTGGGCAGGGCAACGTGTAGCACCGGCTTCCGATATTGTCATTGACACCTACGACGACCATCGGATGGCGATGGCTTTTGCGCCGGCGGCGATGAAGTTGGGACAGCTGGCGATGAACCATCCACAGGTCGTGTCCAAGTCCTACCCTCGCTATTGGAACGATTTGCGCAGTGTGGGCTTCGATATACATGAAAATCCATCAGCCGTATGATTTATCTGATTCTGGGTCTTGTGGCCTTGGGTGTGGCAGCCATGCTGCTGGGCTATTTCCGCAACCGCCGTTTGCAGGCGAAGCTGCGCAAAGGCGAAATAGCGTCGTTGCCTACGCTGAAGCAAGTGGAGGACATGCAATGCTGCGGTCAGCACGAAGTCTGCGAGAAGGAAAGCTTGCTGGCGGCTTTGAGCAAGGAAATCGAATACTACGATGATGAAGAGCTGGACCGTTTTCAGGGCCGGCATTCTGTTGAATACACGGCAGAGGAGTCCGAGGAGTTCCGTGAAGTGCTTTATACGATGAGGGACGTGGAGGTGGCCGGCTGGGTGCGCAGCTTGCAGCTGCGCGGCATAGAGCTGCCCGACGACGTGAAAGACGAAGTGCTGCTCATCGTGGGCGAGCGGCGCGGCGATTTCATTCACTAAAGATCAATCTGCTGTCATATAGCAGGTCAATGCTTTCGTTTCCCTGCCGTTCTTCGGTAGAGTTTAGGATAATAAAAGCCTCCGTTTTCCGTTATTACTATGAGATGAGAAAACTCAGGATGCTCCTGTTCGGGACGCTGGCCGTCCTGCTGGCCGTCTCGTGTTCCACCAAAAAGAACACGGGACTGACGCGTCGCGTGCAGGCATTCAAGGCTCGCTACAACACCTACTTCAACGGCCACGTCGCTTTCCAGGAAGGATTGCAGGAACAGCGCGAAGGCAACAAGGACAACTATACCGAAATCATTCCCGTCTTCATGACGGGCAATAAGGCCACGCTCTCGCTTGGCAAGTCGAAGTTCGACCGCACGATAGAGAAGTGCCAAAAGACCATCAAGCAGCACACCATCACCAAGCGTCCGGAATGGCCGAACAACAAGCCGAAGAAACCGAAAGACAAGATTTGGCTCAGCCAAAAAGAATACAATCCGTTCCTCTACCGCGCCTGGTTCCTGATGGGCGAGGCGCAGTTCCAGCAGGGTGACTTCATGGAGGCGGCCACCACGTTTGCCTACATCCAGCGTCTCTACTTTTCCAAGCCC
This sequence comes from uncultured Bacteroidaceae bacterium, assembly GCA_964415385.1. GTDB lineage: Bacteria > Bacteroidota > Bacteroidia > Bacteroidales > Bacteroidaceae > UBA3839. The sequence goes on along the minus strand of CAYPZK010000051.1, from coordinate 12,199 downwards.
GACATCGTGGCACGTGCCCGCATGTTAGAAGCGAAATGCTATGCTGAGCTGGAATGGTTCTACGATGCCGAGAATCTGATGAACGCTGCCCGGCGCGACAGCTTCCCCACGCGTCTGAATCCGCTCCGTGCCGCCGTGCAGGGTGACTGCCAGGTGCGCCAGCGGCAGTACGCCGAGGCCATTCCCAACATTCAGTTGTCGCTCAAATATGCCGATGGAACCGTGCAGAAGGCACGCCGTCATTTTCTGCTGGGGCAGCTCTATCATCAGACGGGCGACAACCGTGCCGCTTTCAAGGAGTTCAGGAAAGTGATACGTCTGAATCCTCCCTACGAGCTGGAATTCAATGCCCGCATCCAGCAGACGGAGGTCATGTCGAAAGGCCAAAGCAAGCAGATGATTCGCAAGTTGCAGCGCATGGCCAAGAATCCCAAGAACAAAGATTACCTTGACCAGGTCTATTACGCCATTGGCAACATCTACTTAGCCAACGGCGACACCACCCGTGCCATCTGGGCCTACAACGACGGAGTGGAGAAGAGCACGCGGGGTGGGGTTGAAAAAGGCGTGGTGTGGATGCATCTGGGTCAGCTCTATTGGAACCGCGAGCAGTTTGTGAAAGCCCAGCCGTGCTATGCCGGGGTACTCGGGCTGTTCGACAAGGAGCGTGACGACTACGAGGAAATCGACGAGCGTTCGAAGATTCTCGACGAACTGCTGCCCTACGCCTCGGCCGTCGAGCTGCAGGACAGCTTGCAGGCACTGGCGCGGATGGACTCGGTGGAGCGCCTGAAAGTCATCGACCGCATCATTGCCGAAGTCAAGAAAAAGGAGAAGGAAGAAGCACGCAAGGCAGCCGAGGTGGCCAATGCCACAGGCCAGACAAACGTGACGAACACCCCCAACACCACTGCGGCCAACACCGTGCAGAACCGCAACCAGGCCTCGGCCGTTTGGTATTTCTACAATCCGACAGCTGTGGCAGCAGGCAAGAAAGAGTTCCAGAAGCAATGGGGCGACCGCAAGCTCGAGGATGACTGGCGGCGCAGCAACAAGACCGTGCTCGACGACTTCGGCAGCGGCGGAGAAGAGCAGGCCGACACCGTAGCCCTCGACAGTCTGGCCGCCGACTCCACACTGGCAGGCCAGATGGAGGGGCTCTCCGAAGAAGAACAGGAGGCCTTGCAGAAGGCGCAGGAATACGCGCAGGATCCCCACCGCCGCGAATACTATCTGAAAGACATCCCCCTCACCGAGGAACAGATGGCCGCCTCGAACGCCGCCCTTGTCGATGGGCTCTACAATTCCGCCATCATCTACAAAGACGAGATGGAGAATTTCCCTCTGGCCGAGCGCACGTTCCAGCGGATTCTGACCGATTTCCCCGACTTCGAACACACCGACGAGACCTGCTACAACCTCTTCCAGCTCTATTCCCGCATCGGCCGCGACGAGGATGCCGCCGACTACCGCAACCGTCTGATCAGCTCCTATCCCGACAACGAGCATGCCAAGCTGGTGGCCGACCCGAACTTCGAGTTCAAGGGCAGGTACGGCAAGCAGATAGAGGATTCGCTCTATCAGGAGGCCTACGATGCCTTCCAGACGGGCGACTACGCCAAAGTCATTGACGATGCCCGCTACACAGAGCGCGAATATCCGCAGGGTGCGAACCGTGCCCGCTTCATGTTCCTGGAGTCCATGAGCCGCCTGGAGCGTGGCGAGCGCGACCAGTTCCTGTCGTCCATGCGGCGCATTGTGGAGACCTATCCGCAGAGCACCGTGAGCGAGCTGGCCGGACTCTATGTGAAAGGTCTGAAAGAGGGACGTATCCTGGCCAGCGGCAAGATGGACATGGGCAGCATCTGGAGCCGTCGCGCCGGCATCGGTTTCGACGAGGACTCGCTGGCCGCCGATACCGTCTTCAGTCCGGACCAGGTCACCGACTTCGTCTTCGTGATTGCCTATGAGCATGACAGCATCGACGAGAACCAGCTGCTCTATGAGGTGGCCCGCTACGATTTCTCGAACTTCGCGGTGCGTAACTTCGACATCAGCATCGAGCGCGGCGACGGCATCGACATGCTGCAAGTGCGCACGTTCCTCAACTACGACGAGGCCTACATCTACCTCCACCGCCTCTACAACGATGCCGACATGGCCTACAAGCTCGCGGGTCTGAAGGCTTTCATCATTTCCGAGCGGAACCTCCGCCTTCTGATGCGTGGGCGCAGCTTTGCCGACTACTTCGAGTTCTACGACCGGAATTTCGACAAGATTCCTGCCATGATTCTGGAAGAAAACAACAGCCTCGATGAGCCGTCTCCGGCCGACATGCCGACGCAGGAAGAATTGGAAAAACGGCAGGAGGAAGAAGAGGAATGGGACGGCTACGGCGATGACGGCGACGACAATTACATATTCTGACGCTCTTTTGTGCGGGAAAAAACGGGACTGGAGCACTGCGCTGTGCATCACAAAGAAAATCAATGATACCCTTGGCCGTATGCCCGTTTCTTTTTATATTTGCAACAAGATTGCGGAGTACTGTTTTGAAGCGGGCGTGTAGATGATAGTCAAGAGCAACTGTAAGAATTTTGATATGAGCAACGGAACACTTCTCTGGGTGGATGACGAGATAGAACTTCTCAAGGCCTACCTTATTTATTTGGAAAAGAAAGACTACGAAGTCCTCACGGCCACGAACGGGCAGGATGCCATCGACATCTGCCGCGAGCGTCCCGTCGATCTCATCTTTCTCGATGAGAACATGCCGGGGCTGAGCGGCCTCGACACCCTCGCACGCATCAAGGAAATCAATCCTGGCATTCCCGTGGTGATGGTGACGAAGAGCGAGGAGGAGAACTTGATGGATCAGGCCATCGGCTCCAAGATAGCCGACTATCTCATCAAGCCCGTCAATCCCAGCCAGATTCTGCTCTCGCTCAAGAAGCATCTCCACAAGCGGGCCATCGAGACCGAAGTGGCCAACACGAGCTACCAGCAGAATTTCATGAAGCTGGGCATGCAGATCAACGATTCCTACACGCTGGAGGAGTGGTGCGAAGTGTACCGTCGCCTCGTTTTCTGGGAACTGGAGCTGGCCGAGGCCGACAGTCCGATGACGGAAATGCTGAAGATGCAGAAGTCGGAGGCCGACCAGGAATTTGCCAAATTCATCCAGAAAAACTACATCAACTGGCTCAACGACCCCGATTACCGGCCGCTGATGAGCCCCGACATCTTCAAGCGCAAGGTTTTCCCTTTGCTCAACCGAAAGGAACAGGTCTATCTCATCGTCTTCGACAACCTGCGCTACGACCAGTGGCGCGTCATCAGCCAGCAGCTGTCCGACGACTTCCTTATCGACGAACAGCTCTACCTCTCCATCCTGCCCACCGCCACCCAGTATGCCCGCAATGCCATCTTCGCCGGCCTCCTGCCCAGCCAGATTGCCTCGATGTTCCCCGACCTCTGGGTGGATGAAGACGAGGAAGAGGGCAAGAACCTGAACGAGGAACCGCTCATCCAGACGCAGTTCGACCGTTACCGCCGTCGCGAGTCCTTCTCCTACGCCAAGCTCAACCACTCGGCTGACACCGAAAAACTCGTGGCTCAGTTTCGCCAACTGTCCACCAAAGAGCTGAACGTCATTGTGGTGAATTTCATCGACATGCTCTCCCATGCACGCACCGAGAGCACGATGGTGCGCGAGCTGGCCAGCGACGAAATCGCCTATCGCAGCATCACGGCCTCGTGGTTCCAGCATTCGCCCGTGCGCGAGCTCTTCAACCGCCTCGCACGTACCCGTGCCAAAATCATCATCACCACCGACCACGGCTCTATCCGCGTCAACACGCCTACCAAGGTTATCGGCGACAGAAACACCAACACCAACCTGCGCTACAAGCTCGGCAAGAACCTCAGCTACAATGCCAAGGACGTGTTCGTGATGAAAAATCCGAAGCAGGCCTTCCTCCCCTCGCCGAACCTGTCCACCACCTACATCTTCGCCCGGGGCGACGCATTCTTCGCCTATCCGAACAACTACAACTACTACGTCAGCTACTACCGCAACACGTTTCAGCACGGTGGCATCTCGATGGAGGAAATGCTCATCCCGATTGTCACGCTGAGCGCCAAGCATCCGGATGAGTGAACCGGCCGGTTTCCCGGCTGTCCCCAAGCGTTAAACTTTCGGTTTCCCGTCCTTGCGCTTTCCCGTTTCGGCGAAAATCATTACCTTTGCATCAAAGAATCCAAAGGAATCATGAAGATTGTCATCCAGTCCATCGACTCCATCCACGAAGCCGCCCGGAAATTCGTGGCGCAGATGGGCAACGCGAAGGTGTTTGCCTTCTACGGCAAGATGGGAGCCGGCAAGACCACGTTCATCAAAGCCCTGTGCGAGGAACTGGGCGTGACCGACATCATCAATTCGCCCACTTTCTCCATCATCAACGAATACCTCGACGGCCACGGCCACCCCGTCTATCACTTCGACTTCTATCGGCTGAAGCGCGAAGACGAAGCCTACGACATCGGTTTCGAAGACTATGTCTATAGCGGCTGCCTCTGCTTGATGGAATGGCCGGAGCTGGTCGAGAACCTGCTGCCCGATGACACCGTGCGCGTGCGCATCGAAGAGCAGGCCGACGGTTCGCGGCTGCTCACTACAGACTGAGAAAAAAACATTCACACACCCGATTCTGACACCTTTTTTCTGATATGGAAGACTTCATACACCTGCACGTCCACACCCAATACTCCATTCTCGACGGACAAGCCAGCATCCAACGGCTGGTGGACAAGGCCTTGGCCAACGGTATGCGCGGTATGGCCGTCACGGATCACGGCAACATGTTCGGCATCAAGGAATTCTTCAACTATGTGAAAAAAGTGAACGGCAAGAACCAGGCCAAGGTGGACAAGGCGCGGAAAACGCTCGCCAGCCTCGACGACGGCACGTTCGTGCGGGTGGACGACAAGGGAAAGGACTTGTACGGCAACAAGTCCGAGGCCGACATCCGGCAGGACTGTCTGGCCACCATCGCCAAGACAGAGCCGAAGCTGGACTTCAAGCCCATCTTCGGCTGCGAGATGTACTGCGCACGCCGCTCCGCAGCCCTCAAGGAGACCAAGTATGACTCCGGCGGCTGGCACCTCATCCTGCTGGCGAAGAACGAAAAAGGCTACCACAACCTCATCAAGCTCGTGAGCCACGCTTGGGTGGACGGCTTCTACAACCGTCCGCGCACCGACCACGCCGAACTGGAGAAGTACCACGAAGGACTTGTCTGCTGCTCGGCGTGCATCGCCGGCGAAGTGCCTTACTACATCTTGCACGACCAGCCGCAGAAAGCCGAAGAATCGGTCGTGTGGTTCAAGAACCTGTTCGGCGACGACTATTATCTGGAGCTCCAGCGTCACGAGGTGAAAGACCCCAACCAGCGGGCCAACCGCGAGACCTTCCAGTTGCAGCAGCGTGCTAATGCCACCATCATCGAGCTGGCCCGCAAACACCATGTCAAGCTCGTCTGCACCAACGACAGCCACTTCGTCGATGAGGAAAACGCCGAGGCGCACGACCGTCTCATCTGTCTCTCCACCGGAAAATACTACGAAGACACCGACCGTCTGCTCTACAGCAAGCAGGAGTGGTTCAAGACCCGCGAGGAAATGAACGAGGTATTTGCCGACATCCCCGAAGCGCTCCACAATACCATCGAGGTGCTCGACAAGGTTGAGACCTACAACATCGACCATGCCCCCATCATGCCCAACTTTGCCATACCCGAGAGCTTCGGCACGGAAGAGGAATACCGCAGCCGCCTCACGGAGAAAGACCTCTACGACGAGTTCACACAGGATGAGAACGGCAACGTCGTGATGAGCGAGACGGAAGGCATGAAGAAAATCCAACGGCTCGGCGGCTTCGAAAAGCTCTACCGCATCAAGTTCGAGGCCGACTATCTGGCCTATCTCACCTATCAGGGTGCCAAGCCGCTCTATGGCGACCCACTGCCGCAGAATGTGGCCGACCAGATCAGGTTCGAGCTCCACATCATGAAGACGATGGGTTTCCCCGGCTACTTCCTCATCGTGCAGGACTACATCAACGCCGCGCGCAACGAACTGGGAGTCTGGGTGGGGCCCGGCCGTGGCTCCGCCGCCGGTTCCGTCGTGGCCTACTGCCTCGGCATCACCCGCATCGACCCTATCAAGTACGACCTCCTGTTCGAGCGTTTCCTCAATCCCGACCGCATCTCCCTGCCCGATATTGATGTCGATTTCGACGACGACGGACGCGGCAAGGTGCTGCAATGGGTGACGGATAAATACGGAGCAGAGAAAGTGGCCCACATCATCACCTACAGCACGATGGCCACGAAGAACGCCATCAAGGACGTGGCACGCGTCGAACGTCTCCCCATCGCCACCTCCAACGCCCTCTGCAAGGCCATCCCCGACCGTCTGCCCGGCAATCTGAAGATGAATCTTCCGAACGCCATCTCCTGCGTCAAGGAGCTGCAGGATGCCGTCACCAGCCCCGATCCGCTCCTGCGCGACACGATGAAATATGCCCAGATGCTCGAGAACAACGTCCGGGGAACGGGCGTTCATGCCTGCGGCACCATCATCTGCCGCGACGACATCAGTGACTGGGTGCCCATCTCCACCGCCGAAGACAAGCAGTTCCCCGGCGAAAAACTGCGCTGCACGCAGTACGACGGCCACGTCATCGAGGAGACAGGCTTGATCAAGATGGACTTCCTCGGCCTCAAGACACTCTCCATCCTCAAGGAAGTCGTGGAAAATGTGCGCGAGAGCCTCGGCATCACCGTCGATGTGGAGAAAATAGACATCGAGGATGCCGCCACCTACCAGCTCTACAGCGACGGTCGTACCATCGGCACCTTCCAGTTCGAGTCCGCCGGCATGCAGAAACACCTGCGTGCGCTCCAGCCGTCGGTCTTCGAAGACCTCATCGCCATGAACGCCCTCTACCGTCCGGGGCCGATGGACTACATCCCCGACTTCATCGACCGCAAGCAGGGGCGCAAGCCGATTCAGTACGACATCCCCTGCATGGAGAAATACCTCAAGGACACTTACGGCATCACCGTCTATCAGGAGCAGGTCATGCTCCTCTCGCGCCAGCTGGCCGGCTTCACCCGCGGCGAGAGCGACGCGCTCCGCAAGGCAATGGGAAAGAAAAAGAAAGACATCGTGGATGCGATGAAGCCGAAGTTCATCGAGGGCGGTGTGAAAAACGGTCATGACCCCGCCGTGCTGGACAAAATCTGGAGCGACTGGGAGAAGTTCGCCTCCTACGCTTTCAACAAGAGCCACGCCACCTGCTATTCGTGGGTCTCCTTCCAGACCGCCTACCTCAAAGCCCACTTCCCGGCCCAGTACATGGCCGGCGTGATGAGCCGCAACCTGAACAACATCGCCGAAATCAGCAAGCTCATGGACGAATGCAAGTCGATGGGCATCCATACGCTCGGCCCCGACGTGAACGAGAGCCGCATGAAATTCTCCGTCAACCAGCGTGGCGACATCCGCTTCGGACTCGCCGCTGTGAAAGGCGTGAGCAGTTCGGCCGTCGAAGCCATCGTGAGTGAGCGCACAGCCCACGGCTCCTACCAGTCCGTCTTCGACTTCTTCGAGCGCGTCAACCTGCAGACCTGCAATCGCAAGTCGCTCGAATGCCTTGTCTATGCCGGAGCCTTCGATTCCTTCACCAATGTCACCCGCGAAGCCTATTTCGCTTCCACCTCCACCCGTGGCGAGATATTCCTCGAAGCCCTCGTCCACTACGGCATGCGCTTCCAGGCCGACAAGCAGCAGACCGAGAATTCCCTCTTCGGCAACATCGGCATGGCCGTGCAGACCGTCCATCCCGCCATCCCGAAGGACGTGCCGCAATGGTCCGACCTCGAACGCCTCAACAAGGAGCGCGAATTAGTCAGCATCTACCTCTCCGCCCATCCACTCGACGAATACAGCGTCATTCTCCGTCATGTCTGCTCCGCCACCCTCTCGCAGCTCGACTCCGACCGTGCCGGCCTCGCACGCATGGACAGCTTTTCCGTGGCCGGCATCGTCACCAATGTCCGCAGGGGGACGACCAAGACGGGCAAGCCGTTCGGTGTCGTCAAGATGGAGGATTTCAGCGGCACGGGCGAACTGGCTCTCTTCGGACAGGACTGGATGGAAGTCCAGCATTTCTTCGCCGAAGGAACCACCCTCTTCATCAGAGCCAAGATGCAGTCCCGCAAGTACAATGACGAGATTTTCGACATCAAAATCTTGAGCGTCCAGCTGCTGGCCGATGTAAAGGACGAGCTGATTGAGCGCATCACCATCAAAGTGCCCATCGACCACCTCACGTCCGACTTCGTGAACGACATCTCTGAAATCACACGGCAGAGCCCCGGCAAGGCCGAGCTTTGCTTCTATGTCTATGCGCCCAACCGGATGGTTGCCTGCCTCCGCTCCCGCAACACCCACATCTCTGTCCACAAAGACCTCATCCGCTATCTTGACGACCATCCCGAGTTGTCCTACTCCGTGAACTGACGTTGCTGTCTGCTCCGGATGCAATTGGCGCATGTCGCAACGGTTCTGTACATATCGGAAAAATGGCAACTGTGCTTTCCGACAGACGGAAAAAGGCACCCTTTTGGGGGATATTTTGTGTGAAAGTATGTGAAATTTTCCGAAAGTTTGCAACGGTTCGAAAATTTATTGTTACATTTATGGCCGAAATTTTGCAGACTGCTCTTTGGCTCCGGTTTTTGACTGTCCTTGGAGCATCATCTGCGGATGAGAAACAATTCATTTTTTTTCTAACCTTTTTATTACTAACTAAAACCAAAATTCTATGCTGAAAAGATTACGTTTCGTTTTCTTGCTGGCTGCTACGATGGTGGGAGTGGGCGCATCGGCTCAGTCCGCGCCGTTTGCTGACGGCAAGTATTATCTGAAGAATGTAGCTTCAGGCTTGTATTTGGGCGCAGGTAACAGCTGGGGCACACAGGCTTCGCTGCTCACTCATGCAGAGTACCAGACGCTCGCCGCGCTGGAGGATGGCACATACACCCTCGAGAGCCAGGTGAGCAACGGTGGAACCCAATATTACTTCAATGGGTCCTACATGGACAATGGCAGTCCTGTTCATCTCGCTTTCATCCAGGTGGGTGACAACTACGTGATTACACCGGACACCGTGAACTTCTATGGCTATGACGGTTCTACGACTGTGCTCGCAGCGAACCTCACCGATTCTACGGATGAGGCTGCCCAGTGGCAGGTAATCTCCGAAGATGAAATGAAGGCTACGCTGAATGCCGCAACTGCTGACAGCCCGGTGGATGCCACCTTCCTCATTCTGGATCCGAACTTCGGCCGCAACAACCGCAATTCGGGTGCTTGGACGGTGACAGCCAGCAACTATAATCTCAGTGGAGGTAATAACGTCAACAACTGTGCTGAGAGCTGGCGTGCTTCCTTCAACATCCAGCAGACACTCAGCGAGGTACCGAATGGCGTGTATGCACTGACCGCACAGGGTTGCTACAATCAGTATGAGGCTGACGAAGTGAACCATCCGAAATTCTTCATCAACAGCGACTCTACCGAGTTCTTTGTGATGGAACACGGCGAGGGCAGCATGTCCAATTGCTCTGAACAATTCACTGCCGGCAACTACACTGTCGATCCAATCTATGTATTGGTAGAGGACAGCACCATCACGATTGGTGCTGAACTGGCCAACAACACCGTTAGCTGGTGCGTTTGGGACAACTTCGTACTCACTTATTATGGAGCTGATGCCGACCTCAACGCCGTGAAGAACGCAGCTCAGATTGTCAAGCTCACAGAGCTCCGCGCCCTCGCTGCCGAGCAGGTTGCAAGCGAAGCCATCAGTGATGCCGCCAAGACAGCTCTTGAGGCAGCCGTAGCCGCCGTGGCCGCCGTGACCGAAAGCAGCGACCCCGACGTGGTCAGCGCAGCTGTTGAGTCGCTCACCGCAGCCACCAACACGGCCAAGGCTGTCATTGATGCCAAGGCAGCTATTGACACTTACAATGACATTATCGCGAAGAACAACGTCGTGACCGACGAGGCTCTTGCCACCTATCAGGGTATCGTGGACAACTACCAGGCTCAGTGGGAGGCTGGCGAAATGACCGAAACGGTTGTGGCTCCTTACTCCACCGGCTGGCACAGCACCAACACGACCGACGACTATCTCCTCTCCACTTGGACCATTGGCGGTACGCAGGCTTCTGAGTTCAACACTGCCCTCTACATCAATACCTGGTCTGTGGAAGGCAATACCGACGGTTCTGAATTCCGCGTTCCGTTCTTCGAGTATTGGACTGATGATGCCAACTCACTCGGCACGAATACGCTCCAGGCAACGAAGAAAGTGGCACCGGGCAAGTACTTCGTATCTGTCTGGGCACGTGTCCGCGTCAACAACAACTCGACGGCTGACGCTCCTACGGGCATCACTTTCTTCGCCACGGGCGCAGACTCTGTAGATCTCTCCGGCTACACAGCTGTTGAGGGCTCGCAGTTCTACATCCAGCAGATTAAGACCACCGCAGAGGTAGGCGAGGACAGCACGCTCGTACTCGGCTTCGATGTGGCTGACGGAAACAACATCAGCTGGCTCTCCTATCAGAACGTGTACATCCAGGCATTCGAAACTGCCAGCAACCTCGACTTCGAGGCTGATGACGAAAGCAATGCCATTGGTATCCGTACCTATAATAGGGACATCACGGGCACTGAAGTTGCACAGATGCAGGAAGTGTCAGGCTGGACGATTGCCACGGAGAATGGCGATGCACGTGCAGCAGGTACCTATGCTTACGGCTCCGAGTCGTACCTCGGTGGTGCAGGCTATGTGGCTCCGGCAACAGCACCTGAAGGCTCTACGGGCACGAAGGCTCTGGGCTACGTAGGCGTTTGGACCGGCACTGTACAGTACTCGCAGAAGGTGACCCTCGAAGCAGGCAGCTACAAGCTGAAGTTCCCTGTTCAGAATGTTGGCGGTGCCACTGCCGTTGCGAAGAACCTCACGGGTTACTACGATGCAGACGGTGCTGAGCACTTCCTCTCCAGAACGACCTATCCGGTCGGCGAGTGGGTTGCAGACTCCCTCACCCTGACGCTCGACGAGGCATCCACAATTACGCTGTCTGTCGGCTATCAGGCTGCCAATGCCGGTTCGGGTTCCATGCCACACCTCTTCCTCGATGCTGTTGAGCTCGAAGAAATCTCTGCGGCTGACCTCGCACGCATTGACCTTGAACTCGCCATTGCTGACGCTCAGACGACTGTAAGCGCAGCATCTGTGGGCAGCGGTATCTTCCAGACCCCTCAGGAGGGTGTTGACACTTACAACACGGCTATCGCTGACGCTCAGGCTGTCGACAGCAATGCCGAGGCTACGGTTGACGACATCAACGCCGCCATCGACGCGCTCGCCGCTGCCAAGACGACCTTCGCCGCTGCTGTTACGGTTCCAGCTGATACCGATGTCTATACGATTGCTCAGAAGGCTTCCGGCCTCTATCTGACGCTCATCGACACGCTGGATGCTGAGACCAGTGCCGAAGTGAACAAGGTCATCATCGCCAATGCTGTCGAAGACGAAGCCAACCTCTCGCAGAAGCTCTCCTTCGTGGCTGCTGACGGTGGCTACTACATCACCAACGGTACGGAATACGTGGGTATGCTGGGCACCAACACTTGGTCGATGTCTGCTGTAGATTCCACCAAGTCCGTGCTCACCATCACTCCGGTGGATGTGGACGGTGTGACTTACTACACCATCGCAACGGCCAATGGTCTCGTTGGTACGGACAACACGACTGACGGATCGAGTTGCTACGGCGACAAGTCACAGAACGACAACTCGCTCTGGACCATCACACTCGTGACTCCTTCTGCTCCTGTTTATGCTTACGAGGTTGAGAGCTACGTAGGCTCCTATTATGAGGCTGAGGAAGTTCAGATAGACCTCGACGGCATCCTCGCATCCATCGGCGCAACCACCGAGAACTACTCAGTGGTTTATGAGGAGCCTGACGGAACCCGTCAGACCAGTGTCCGTGGCACCAGCGACGGCTGGCACGATGCAACAGGCGCTTCTGCAAGTTGGGGCAACGGTTCCGTG
>CAYPZK010000050.1:0-14835 GCA_964415385.1 uncultured Bacteroidaceae bacterium | reverse complement strand
TAAAGTTCGGAGATAAAACCTATATGGTGGCATTGAGTAGGCTTGACAGCTTGAGTATCAAGCGAATCTCTGAGGAATGGTTCAAGCGATTTACCTTGCCCCTTGAGGAATGGTTGGTGAGTAACCTATGAACACCATCGTATCAAATGTTCTCACTATCGAAAATCCCACACAGAACGCATTGATGTGGTGCAAAAAGAATCTCACAATTCCGAATCCCGAATATGCCAAAAAAGCTCGTATGCACTTTTGGCTTGGGAATACACCGAAGAATTTAACCTTGTACGAACAACAGGGAGACAACTTGATTCTACCTTTCGGCACACTGAGGAATCTACCACCCTGTATCGCTCAAGAGAGTACCTTTCAGAGTGCGTTTTCCGACCCTGTGAGTGTGTTTTATGGGGTAACTGATGTTCCACTCTATGACTACCAAGAAATCGCTGTACAAGCCCTGTATGAAGCGAAATACGGTATTCTACAGAGCGCCGCAGGTAGTGGAAAAACACAAATGGGTATTGCTCTCGTCAAGAAATTTGGAAAAAGAGCATTGTGGTTGACCCACACCCTCGACCTGTTGAAACAGAGTAAAGCTCGTGCTGAGTTGTATATGAGTTCTAACCTCATCGGAACGATTACAGAGGGCAAAGTCAATCTCGGTAAGGGAATCACATTTGCCACCATTCAGACGATGAGTAAACTCGACCTCGCTCGATACAAGGATTTTTGGGACGTGATAATCGTGGACGAGTGCCACCACGTAGCAGGTTCACCAACGGCTGTAACTCAATTCTACAAAGTCCTTAACAGTCTATCGGCTCGTCACAAAATCGGTCTTTCGGCTACAGTCCATAGGGCAGATGGAATGATTGAAGCTACATATGCCATTCTCGGACGAGTGGTCTATGCAGTACCCGATGAAGCTGTGAAAGACAAGATTATGGAGGTAGGTATCAAACCCATTGGTACAGGTGTGGAAGTCAGTCGTGAATGTCTGAATACAGACGGAACACTGAACTACACCAAACTGGTTACTTACCTCTGCACTAATCGCAACCGAACGCATTTCATATCAAGCTACATCGTAGCCGAAGCAGACCATTCCTGTCTTATCCTGTCAGACCGATTAGACCATCTTGAACAGCTTATGACCTCTCTCCCTCAGAGTATGAGGAAAGACGCTGTGATGATAAGCGGAAAAATGACAAGCAAGAAAGGCAAGGCAGAGCGAGAACAGGCTATCGCTGATATGAGGACAGGTAGGAAAAAGTATCTGTTCGCCACCTACTCCCTTGCGGAGGAGGGATTGGACATTCCCCGATTGGACAGGTTGTTTCTAACCACACCGAAAAAGGACTATAAGGTTGTTACTCAGAGTATCGGCAGAGTTGCCCGAATCTTTGAGGGCAAGCAAGACGCTATCGCTTATGACTTTGTGGACGATATAGGCTACACAGTGAAGTGCTACAAAAAGCGTTGCACCACATACCGAAAGAACTCGTGCTACTTTATCGAGGAGGGAGGTTGAAAATGAAGATAGTAACCTATGACTGTGAAGTTTTTCGTTTCGATTGGCTTGTAACATTCAAGGACAAGGAAAGTGGACAGTTCACTTGCATTTGGAACGATAACGAAGCTCTGAAAGCCTGTTTGGACGATGATACCATCTACATCGGTTTTAACTCCAAACACTATGATACTTACATCATCAAGGCTATTGCAGGTGGGTTATCAAATGCTGAAATCAAACAGGTCAACGATTTTATCATCGGCGGCGGTCAAGGTTGGCAGTGTCCTCTACTGGATTTCTATTTCAAGTTCAACAATGTTGATATTCGAGATGATACACAGATGGGGTTATCACTGAAAGCCATTGAGGGGCATTTGGGAATTTCCGTCAAAGAAAGCTCCGTACTGTTCGACATCGACAGACCTCTCACCCCCGAAGAAAAAGCTGAGACTGAGTTCTACTGCAAGCACGATGTTGATACCGCTGAAAGGTTAGTTGACATTCGCAAGGACTACCTAAAGAACAAAATCAACCTCGGACGATTGGCAGGGCTTGATGAAGTCAAGGCAATGGGAATGACTAATGCAAAGCTGACGGCGGCAATGCTGAAAGCTCAGAAGCAACCGCACGATGATGAACGCAAGTATGTCTACCCCGATAACCTCAGAAAAGAGTTCATACCTCCCGAAGTGTTTGAGTTCTTTGACAAGATGTATGACCTCTCCATTCCCGATAAAGAGCTGTTCAGCGGCAAGCTGAATCTGATGATTGGTGAGTGTCCTGTTACTCTCGGTTATGGCGGTATTCACGGTGCAATCCCGAATTTCTTTTGGGAGGAAACCGAAGACAGAGGAATCAAGAACGAAGATGTAGGTAGCTACTATCCTCACCTCTGTACTATAAACGGTTATACAAGCCGAAATATCCCCTCTCCGCAGATTTACGAGGACATTCTTGACCGCAGAATGAAAGCGAAAGCGGCAGGTGACAAAACCACTGCAAATGCTCTGAAACTGGTATGCAACACCACCTACGGTTGCTTGCTTAATCAGTACAACGACCTGTTTGACCCTCTTATGGGTAGGTCGGTGTGTATATCGGGTCAGCTTTACCTCTTGGAGCTTGCCGAACACTGCTATCAAGACATCGAAAGCCTACGAATCGTACAGCTCAACACAGACGGTATTATGGTCGAGTGCGATAAAAAGGACTACGACAAATTGGCTGAGATATGTGCTGAGTGGCAATCCCGAACAGGTTTCGACCTCGAAGAAGATACGGTTGTAAAAATCGCTCAGAAAGATGTAAACAACTACATCGAGGTACAACCCGATGGGAAATCAAAGGTAAAAGGTGGGTATCTCGTAAAGGGCATTGCTCCGGCAGGTGCATTTAATATCAACAATTCGTGTGTGATTGTTGCTACAGCTCTCAAAGAGTTTCTTATCAATGGCACACCTGTTGAGGACACTATCAATGCCTGTGATGATATATTCCAGTTTCAAATAATCGCCAAGGCAGGGGCAAAATATAAAGAAGCCTATCATTTAGTCGATGGAGAGCAGATTCCAGTTCAGAAAGTCAATCGTGTGTATGCTACAGCAGATGAGCGATATGGAAAGCTGTTCAAGGTTAAGGCTGAGACAGACGCTACGGCGAAAATCGAAATGCTCCCCGACCACTGTATTATCGACAATGACAACCACCTAACCATAGCCGATGTGGATAAGACATTCTACATCGAAATGGCTAAAAAACGAATCAATGATTTTATGGGTATCAAACCCGAAAAGAAAAAAGGAGGAAGACGCAAAATGGCAACTACCACCAAAAAGGAAATCGCCACACAGAATGTGTATCAGAAATTGCTCAAGGCAAGGGAGATGTTTCTCCAAGCCGATGTGCAGAAAACAGGTAAGAATATGCACCTGTCGTTCAAGTATTTTGAGCTTGACGATATTGTTCCTACCGCAGTTCGTATTTTCAGCGAGGTAGGGCTTATCCCTATCGTGAACTTCACCTCGGACACAGCAACGATGAACATTGTCAACACTGACAATCCCGATGAGTCTGTACCTTTCATAGCTCCGTTCAATCAGATTGCACCTATCGTGAGCAACACTGGTAAACAGGCTACCAACGAAATGCAAGCTCTCGGCTCGTCCATCACCTATATGCGCCGCTACTTGTATATGATGGCTCTCGACATTTGCGAGAGTGACGGAATTGACGGTGAAATCGGCAAACCTGCTACCCCTGCACCTGCCCCGAAAGCCCCTCCCGCTACTCCCGAACAGAGACAGGAAGTAAAGCAGAATCTTACTGCTCCTGCTGAAAATGCGACAGCATTGCAGATTAAGGGACTCAAGGCAGTTCTCAAGAAGCTCAAGGACGCTGACCCCACCAAGGAAGATTTGATTGCGGAAATCGCAGTTCAGACAGAGGGCTTTACGGTTATCAGCAAGTCCGATTGCGAAACTCTGATTCAGAGAATCACCACTATGCTTGAGGGAGGTAACGAATAATGGAATGGCTCGACAGCAAACAGCTTAAAATCACTCCACCAAAGCGTACCAAGAAAGTCACAGGTACGAGGTTCGCAACGATTCTCGGTTTGAATCCTTGGTCTACTCCTTTTGAGATGTGGTGCGCTATCACCAAGACTTACGAGATTCCTTTCGAGGACACCATCTACACTGTGGCAGGTAAGGCAATCGAACCGAAACAGGCTGAGTATATGAAGAAGTCCTATGGTATGGACATCATCACTCCGACAGACCGCTACGGCAAGGACTACTTCAACAAGACTTGGGGAGATTTCTTCCCCGAAAGCAAGCACCTCGGTGGTATGTGGGACTACCTTGGTGTAGATGAAAACGGTGTAGTAGACACTGTTCTCGAAATGAAGACCACCAAGCGTATCGAGGATTGGCAGAATGACGCACCCGAATATTATGCCCTCCAAGCGGCTCTTTATGCGTACCTGCTCGGTGTGGACAATGTAATTATGGTTGCTTCTTTCCTCGATGAGAAAGATTATGCCGACCCCGAAAAGTATGTGCCGAATATCAAGAACACCATCACTGTGGAGTTCAAGGTGAGTGAGCGTTATCCCGATTTTGCCGACAAAGTTGCAGAGGTCGAGAAGTGGTGGGCTGAGTATGTGGACACTGGTATCTCTCCTGTTTATGACGAGAAAAAGGACGCTGAAATTCTCAAAGCTCTCCGTACCAATACTCTCGCTCCCGAAACCGACATCGAATCTTTGATTGCAGAGGGCGAAACCCTCAAGGCTGAAATCGACTCGGTTACAAGCTCTATCGCTGATAAGGAAAAGAGACTCAAGACCATCAATGACATCATCAAGGAACACGCTGTATCTCAGTTCAGAGACGGCGACAAAAAGGTTGAGGTCAAAGGTTCTAAGCTCACTTGGACTGTATCTCGTTCTGAGGTCAAGAGCATTGATAAGGACTCGATGAAAGCCGATGGTATTCTCGAAAAGTACGAAAAAGTGTCCACACAGTACCGAATGACTGTGAAATAAGGAGGATAAATGATATGAAATTCAAGAAATTTGTAAAATCTCTCGGTGCAGACGGTATTCTTTACAACCGAACAAACGGCGAAAGATGGTTGTCTTCCGGCTCTATCTTTATGAAAGTTCCCGAAGATATTCGCACTGTAACTGCCTGTGACAGTGTTGATATGCTCCCTCTCGTTGAGAACATCATCAACTACGATTCTTTCACTCAGCCCTGTGAATTGGTTAAGGCAATTATGCCTGTTGCCGATGGCGTTATCAAGGATTGTATTCGTGTTTTCGCAACTGAGAACAATCTTGAAACCACTGCCATTGCAAACGATGGCTACTCCCTCATCGAGCGTGGTGACATTGTGGAAATGTTCACCGATGAAAAGATTTCTGCACTGGTTATCAAGAGACCTGTTGACCTCGTAGACGAGGAAATTGTCGGAGTTATTCTCTCCGCAGTAAACATTAAGGAGGAAATGTAAAATGGCAAGAATCCCTATGACAAGCGGTTTTTCCCTCATTCCAGAGGGGACTTATGTATTCCGTATTTACGATGTGTCCTATGATGAGGAGTTCGGCAAAATCGAAATCAAACTCGTAAATGCACAGGGTATGACCCACACTGAGCGTTTCACCATCAAGGACAAGAACGATGAACTCAACGAAAAGGCTCTCAATGCTTTCTCCTATTTCGCCAAGACTGCTATGGGCGAATATGGCTTGGAAGACATCGACCCGATGGAGCTTATCGACCACTTCATCGAAGCAGAGGTTGTTCACACCAAGTTCCCCTCCAACAAAGACCCGAACAAAACTGTTACTTTCGCCAACCTCGGTGACAAGTCTCCTGCTGAGTATTTTGACACCGAACCTGTGACTCGTGCCTTGACTCTCGGCAAGAGTGACAAGTCTTCCGCACCTGTAGCTCCGAAGCAGGAAACCACTCCTGCACCTGCTACTGCTCCTAAAAAGGGGCTTGACCTCGATTCTTTGTTGGGTTAATGGGTGATGGGGAGTGAAAGCTCCCCTATCCCCGAAAGGAGGAAACAGATATGGAATTACAGGACAGCGGCAACCGCAGAGAGTTTTCCTCCGGCGCAGTACGAGACATCAACGAGGGAAAAGGCAGATGTGACCTGCTCCCTCTTGGTGTTATCGCTGATATGACAGGAGACGAAATTCTTTCTTACATCGACCAGTATGTTCGGTCGGGTGATAAAAACAATCTCGTAATGGCTCTCAAGAAATTTGCGGTATTCCATTATGGCACTCTTTATACTGCCCTGTTGGAAGTCTCGAAGCATTACGAGGACGGTTGCAACAAATATGGGGAAAGGAACTGGGAAAAGGGTATTCCTCTCCACTGTTACATTGACAGTGGTGTGAGACACTACATCAAGTTTTGTCGAGGTGACAAGGACGAACCCCACGACAGAGCTTTCCTGTGGAATATACTCGGTGCATTGTGGACTCAGTGTTACCACCCCGATTGTTGCGATTTACCATTCACTGAGGAGGTGCAGAAATGACAGAACAAGAACGCCACGAACTTATGATGGCTACGAAGCTCGGTGAAATCATATCAAGCGAGTTTAACGAGTGGTTGTGGCACAACGGCTTTTTCGCGGCTCCGGCAAGCACGAAGTATCACGGGAATTATGAGGGAGGTTTGTTCGACCATTCCTTTCTGATGATGAATCTGCTCGTTGAGTTGTCGGCGGCGAATGGTCTCAAGTGGAAACGCCCCGAAAGTCCTTTCATTGTGGGTATGTTCCACGACCTCTGCAAAATCGACCAATATCGTATTGACAACAGCACTCCGTACACTGTGGGTGAACCTACTCGATATGAGTATCGACCCGATACGATGTACAAAGGACACGGTGACAAGTCCATTATCCTGCTCTCTCAGTTTACCACACTGACTGATGAGGAAATCGCCTGTATTCGCTACCATATGGGAGCATTTACAGAAAAAGAGGAATGGCGAGATTATACAAGGGCAGTGCATAATTATACAAATGTGCTGTGGACTCACCAAGCCGATATGCTTGCGTCTCACGTGGTAGGTATATAAATGCCTGTCTTCAAGAAAGCCAACGGTCGTATCTTTGGGGTTCAGTTCAATTCCAAAGAGCAGAAAGCGATTGACGCCGAAGTTCTCCGGCAGTGTGCGGAATTTGACCGAAAGAACTCAGACGAGATTGACGCACTCGTTCTGTGGGTTCTTCACGAGAAATTTGGTTTCGGACAAAAGCGATTGAGAGCTTTCTACGACTTCTTCAATACAGAGATTGACGCTCTTGTAAAGCGATACGAGATGGGTGATGAAGACAAGGCTTGGCTCTGTACTTATCAGCTCAAACAATATGGAATCGACATTTCCGAATGGAATAAGGAGGAAAAACAATGAGTTATAAGCTCAAGAATGTAAACGGTAAGGTCACTTTCCTGCTCCGTACAGGTAATGACCTTGTGAAAAATCAGATGGCGATTGCTTCTGCACAGCACATTATCGACACAGGCAAGGTCGAACCCTCCGATGTTGAGGGCTACCCTATCAGTGTCGATGGCAAGTGGTACTTTGAGGGCGAGGTCGTTAAAAAGTCTCGCAAAAAGGAGGTTTCCGAATGAGAACTTTCTACTCTGAGTATGTACAGCACTGTATGAGATTTTATTCTCGACACAGTAACCCGAAGTTTCGCAGTGACGCCGACAAGCAGAATTGGCACGCTTGCGACAGTGCCTTGAAAGGCTTTACCGACAAGGAAAGGGATATGCTTCTTACTGTGTATCGTGAGGGCGATACTATTCCCGATAACATCTACAACCTGTCTGTGGCACTGAACATTAAGCAGGACATTATTTGGAAACTCGTTAATGAGTTGGAGAGAAAGGTTGCAAAAAGGAGAGGGCTTGTATGACCTGTTATGAGAACATACCCGAAGAACTGAAAAAACTGAATCAGTGGGTTTGCACTCATAGCAATCATAAAGTACCGATGAAAGCGTGGGAGAACGAAGCCGCGTCCTCTGTAAATCCTCAGACTTGGGCTGATTTTGATACAGCGGTCAATGCTGTATCGCAGGGGCATTACGATTACTGTGGATTTGTTTTCAATGACAATGGGCTTGTCGGTGTAGACATCGACACTGGATATGACGAGGAGGGGTTCATTACCCCTCTCGCCGCAGATATTATCGGCAAGTGTCGGAGCTATACAGAAAAATCTCGCAGTGGGCGCGGCTTTCATATCCTGCTTAAAGGTGATTTACCCTTTAAGGGCAAAAACAACCTTGCAGGAGTGGAGATTTATAAGACCTCTCGCTATTTCATTATGACGGGTGAAACTCTACTGTTTCGCTCCATCGAAGAAAACCAAAGTGCGATTGAGTACATCGTAGAGAAATATTTTCCCGAAACTCGACAGGAAAAAGAAACTACATACGGTAGCCGAATCTACTGCCCGATTTGGGAAATGCCCGAAAACAACCGAATCAAGCTCCGACCAGTGTACCCACGAATCCCGAACGGTAGCCGAAATATCTGTCTTACCTCTCTTGCAGGTATGCTCCACAATCAAGGCTACAGCAAACAACAGATATATGATGAACTACTCTACTGTAATACAGTTGCCTGTGACCCTCCTATCAGTAGGGGCGAAATTCAGACAATCTGTAACAGTGTCACAAGGTACAAGAGATGATATATGACGCTTACCACGCACTTGCAAATGCTATCGTTATGCAAGCCGTTAAAGATTATCAAATTGCCTTGAAATACGATGATACCAGTGTAATGCACGAGTGTGAGAGGTTCTTTCGTTCCGATTGGTTTACTTTTCTCACTGATGTAGCCTGTAAAGTTCCCTCTACTGCTCTGTGTGAGAACATTATGACGATTTCAAAAGAACGACTTGGAAATTACATTAGAACCTGCTCTGAGCAGGAAATGTCGTGCATTGACACCGCCCTCCTCAATTCTCTTGGAATAACCCCTAACCCTATCGGGGGGGGGATTGAGGAAACTGCTCCTCAGAGTGTTTCTACCATTGAGACAGAGAGAAATCTTTACAAGACTCTGTATGAGCAGATTCTAAATAAACTGATAGGAGGAAATAAAAATGATTAAGGTTGAACATATCGAAACTTGGGGATTTGAACACGCCATTCGTGGTATGAGAAATCCTCTGAACAGTTGGGATAGGTCGGACAGTGGCTCTGCTGTAGACTGTAAAAGATGTGGGGTAATTGACCGCGAGGGAATGTGCAATCCAAAAGAACACGACTGCACCCCATATCTATGCTATGCAATCGGTGAAAACGACCTCACCCTTATGCGAAAGCTCTATGCAGGAGGTCAACCGCACAGAAAGTATCTCAGACAGATTTTCGCTGTGATGGACATTACAGCTCCCCTGTACTGGTGGAAAGAGTTTGACACATACAAGGTAGGCACGACTGCTAACTCCTGCTCCACAATGCACAAAATCGCCGCCAAGGAATTTACCCTTGCCGATTTCAGCACTGAGCATTTGGTTGGAAATTCTGTAGCGGCATTACAGCACGTCATTGACACGATGAACCTTGAGCGAAACCATTTTGTTGTCACTCACGACAAAGATTGTTGGTGGCAGATGATTCAGCTCTTGCCTACAAGCTACAATCAGAAACGCACTGTCAGTATGACCTACGAGAATGTGATGAATATGCTCGATTATCGTGAGGGTCACAAGCTCGATGAGTGGCAGAAGTTTTGCACGATTTTGAGGGGCTTGCCCTATGTGGAGGATATTAGAAATGGCAAATGATGTAAATGTAGTGACCCTTTCGGTCAATTCATACAACCAAGTGAAAAACGATGTGTTCCGATATAACCTGTTCTTGGACAATCTTCTTGCCGAAGCAGAGCTTTCGGAAGACCATCAATCCTTGGTGTTTGATTCAAAGAAAATCGAAGAAGCGGTAAAATTCTGTTACCTTGAGCGATATAAGAAGAAGTTGGCAACTCTGAAAACACAGGTGGCAAGGTACGGAGATAAGAAGTGAGGTGGTAGATGATGGCACAAAAAAAGAGAGAACCAATGGATTGGTACGATATACAAAATGAATTTGAAAGTATGCAAAGAATGTCTTGTGTGCCTACTCATATTCACAAAGTACCCACCAATCACATTTTCGATGAAAACCAGTCTGTGAAATGGAACAGAGAACAAGTTGAGAAAAATAACCTCGCCTATGCCGAGGAGGTAGCTCGACTTAACACATTAAAAAACAAAGAGCGAGACCGAATTTGTGAGAACATCTATTATGCTATTCAATGTGATGTCGGGTGTAACCTACCTCGTAATAGTGCAATCTTGATATGGAATTTCGCTTACGAGTTGGGACATTCCTTTGGAATTTACAATGTTTTAGCTCATTTAGAGACCATCATCTCACTGATTAAAAAACTGTTAAGTGATAAGGGGGTGATTCGTTGTGGCAGGTGACAGAGAACTTTTTGAGCTGAGTAACGGCAGATGTATTATGGACGAGGATTTGTCCGATAAAATGTACATCATTAAGTCCTACCACCCCGAAAGAGCAGATGAAACCTCATCGGGTTTTGAATGGTCGGAAATGGGTATGGCAAACCTGTTCGGTATGCTCTACAACCGAGAAGCCCGATACTGTACCGAACACAAGAGTTGGTACACCTACTTTGAGGGGGCTTGGCGAAAGGACGAGGGTGCAATCCTTGTTTCTGAGAAAATCAAGGACTTTGTACGCTTGATGATTCTCTATTGTGGAGAAATCACTGACGATGATACCCGAAAGGCTTACACTTCTTTCGTGAACAAGATGGGTGACAGGCGTATGCGAGACAGAATCCTCAAGGACGCTACTGGTGAACTGAGAATTTCCGCTACAGACTTTGACGCAAACCCCTACCTCATTAACTGTCTCAACGGTACTTACTCTTTGGAGGACTACTCTTTCAGAGAACCGAGATGGAACGATTTTCTCACTATGCAGACTCGTTTCCGTCACACTGTTAGGCGTGATGTGAAATGCAAGAGATGGGAGAAATTCATTGATGAGGTCACACAGGGGGATAAAGATAAAGCTGACTTCCTGCAACGAGCATTGGGCTACTCTATGCTTGGTATGAGCAACGAGGAGTGTATGTTTATCTTACACGGTAAAACCACTCGTAACGGTAAGTCCACCCTGCTCAACACTATCGAGTATATGCTTGGTGACTACGCCAAGGTTGCTCCTGTCGGTATGATTTGCAGAGGTGACAGGCAGAAAGACGCCGAAGCCGCAAGCCCTACCCTCGCCGGACTGAAAGGCAAGCGATTTGTCACGATGTCCGAGAGTAATGAGTACGGCAAACTGGACGAGGAGAAAATCAAACAGCTTACAGGCGGCGAGGAAATTTCAGCTCGTGCGTTGTATCAGACAGCGATTACTTACAGACCTCAGTTCACCCTTTGGCTCTCCTGTAATGACTTGCCTATGGTTACTGATAAATCCCTGTTTGCTTCACAGAGAATCAAGGTAATTGAGTTTAACAGGCACTTCAAACCGAGTGAGCAGGACACTCACCTCAAGGACGAGCTGACCTCCACAGAAGCTATGAGTGGCATTTTTATGTGGTTGGTGCGAGGTTATATCAAGTACAAGGAAAACGGTCTCACGATGTCTCAGAGCTTGTCAGAGGTCGTTGAGCGATACGAGAGGGATAACGACATTGTGTTGCAGTTCCTTGAAAATCGCTGTGAGCGAGTGACCGACTACAGTGATAACAGAGCTGATACCAAGGGCAAGGTTATCAAGGCAAAAGACCTTTACAATGCTTTTAAGGTTTGGGCGAAATCCGAGGGTGTGTATGTTCTGTCTGCAAGAAAATTCAACTCTGAAATGGAGCGTCACCCCGAATGGTATGACCGAAAATCGACTTCCAGTGGCTTTATGATTTATTGGGGGCTGAAACTGAGGGAGGTGTTTTAATGGAGAAACTAACGATGAAGTGCACAGATTGTATCTATTGGGGAATCTGCTTCAATGGTAAGGAATGGGACGCCGCCATTGAAACACCTTGCGAGAGGTTTAGTCCTGTTCGCACGACTGTAAGCTGTTTGGACGAAAACGGTAAATTCAAGTCCTGCCCCTATCGGGTGTACACCGATGAGCATAAGGCAGTTCTGAGAGGTCAAGGTGACTGCACCACACAGACTTTTTACCCCTGTATGGGTGAAGCCTGTATTGCCTATCACTGTGGTATCTGTTTGCGACTCACCGAAGCACTCAAGGAGGTAGACAAATGACACTATTGGAGAAACAACAGCTTGTAAGGCTTTTGAACCTTTACCAAGCTGACCTCCTCAAGTTGAACGAGGAGAATATTAAAGAATCGGCAAGACACGCAAAGCGTTACGAGGGTACTTACCATTTGGGTGTCAAAGCTCAGTATGAACACGCTCGTATCATTGCTAACAAGCTGTCAGTGGAGATTGGCAAAGAGATGAAGTCCTATTGGGATTTGTAAGGAGGTGGAAACTTGAATGTAATTAGCTTATTCGATGGTATCTCTTGCGGAATGGTAGCCCTCAAGAGAGAGAGAGTACCAGTTGAGAGGTATGTTGCTTTCGAGATTGATGAAAATGCAATCGCTGTGAGCAAGAAAAACTACCCTCAGATTGAGCAGATGGGTTCGGTCATAGACGCCGACTTTTCGCCCTACAAGGGATTTGACCTGCTCATCGGTGGCTCTCCCTGCCAAAATCTCAGCTCTATGGGAAACGGTAAGGGTCTTTGGGGTGACGAGAGTATTCTGTTTTTCGAGTATGTCAGAGCATTAAAGGAAATCAATCCGAGATACTTCCTGCTCGAAAACAATGCTTCTATGAGTGCCAAGAGCCAAGAGACCATCACTCGAATTATGGGTGTCGAACCTATACTCATTAACAGTATCGACTTTTCGGCACAAAGCCGCAAGCGTCTGTACTGGACGAATATCCCTGTGAAAGACTGGACTCCGAAGCACGTCACTCTCAAGGACATTGCAGAACCCACCTGTGATAAGCAGGAGTTCTTGATTACCGACAAAGTTCGGAAATACAGTGCGTCCGAGTACGATGGACGAAAGATTCAGAAAAATGTGCTTGGTAAAATCAGAACCCTTGATGAAACCAGTAAATGCCTTGGTTGCTACTGTGGCGATTACGGAAACAACACTGGTCTAATCATTCAGCAGGACGGTGAGTATTACAGCATTACTCCTCTCGAAGCTGAGAGGTTGCAGACTCTACCCGATAACTACACTGAGGGTATTCCTCTGAAAAAGAGATACCACACTGTCGGCAACGGTTGGACTGTTGATGTAATTGCTCACATCTTCAAGGGGCTGAAAAGTAATTGGCTCAATGAGCTTTTAGATTAGGAGAAAACAAAATGAAAAATGATGAAAAGACCCCCACTGGCTTGCTTCACTCAGCAGACGAATTAAGGAAATTGATTGTTACGAATCCGACTCTCCCCATTATTGTGTTCGCGGGCGAGGATAGTAATTGTGGAGATTACAGTTATATGTCCTGTAGCTATATAAAAGCGTACAAAGGCGAGTACCTTGATTGTATGCAAAGGGTTAAGGACTATATGTGTTTCACAGATAGAGATGAGTTTCGAGAAGCAATCGAGGAATCTTTTGCCGATTGTGGAGAACTTTCCGAGGAAGAATGGAACGCTCTCGTAGAAAAAGCTCTTGCGAAATATGAACCCTATTGGAAATCTTGTATTATCCTATATGTTGATAATTGAGGAGGTGTGACAATGTTTGTTTTTCTCACTTCCCCGACTATCGGGCAGGTACTTGTAAATCCCGACCTCATCACCGCTGTTACCAGTGGGCATGGCGAAACCATTGTATATTTCTGTGGCAGTGAAGATGATTGTATTAAGGTGAAAGAATCTGTAGATGAGGTCTATATGATTCTCTGTGACTCTGAAAGGAGGGCGAGAAAGTGATGGAACAGAAGATTCTCATTGAGCTTGCAGGTATGCTTGAAGACATCAACCCGAATGAAATTGTCTCTCACATACTGGACGGTACTCTCCTCTCGTGGCTTGAGAACTGGAAAATGAAGTGTCAGATGTTGGTTGGCTTTCTGATAGAGAACAATCGACTTACAAGCGAAGACCTCTCTGATTTGGCTCAGTACGGGGCTATAAAAGTTGAAAAGTCAGATTATCCGAATCGGATTGAAAAATAATCTAAAACGACATTTAGTAAATCATCTTAATCGGATTGAAAAATAATCTTTTTGACTTTCGACTTTTCAGACTCCGCGCCCTCTGCCCCGCGGCAAATTCAAGTTCCGCGGGCTGAAAACTAATCCGAATCGGATAACGAACTTTTGGGGTGCTTGTCTTAATAGGATTAGCGTATTATCTTTTTCGGATAGGCTTAAGTAGCTTAAGTAGTTGTTTTTAAGGTTTTGCGTGTAACTTCCTCTATAAGAAAAAATCCCTATAGTAAAAGTTACCGCAAAAACCGATTTTTAACTACTTAAGCTACTTATAGAAGAACAATAATAAGAAGAAAGAGGACTCTTTCGTGCGAAAAAGAGGACTCTCCCGCGACTATGCGATTATATGGAGGTGCATTGGAAAAATGGCAAAGAAAAATGATGAGAATGAGGTACAGGTGATTAAGAAAAAGCCGCGCGGTGGGAACAACTGGCTCAAGCCCGAAAATATGCTCAATGTTGAAAAGGGTGATAACTCCAAAATTATGGGGGTTA
>CAYPZK010000049.1:0-17297 GCA_964415385.1 uncultured Bacteroidaceae bacterium | reverse complement strand
GTGTTGGCAGAGCAGTGCATGGAAGCGATGCCCTTGAGCGGGAGGAAGTAGTTCTGCATGGAGAACATGCCTTTCTTCATCTCACCGCCGTACCAGGTGTTGAGGATGACCTGCTCCTTCGATGTGACGTTGAACACGACAGCGGTCTCCGAGTTCAGGCCGAGCTCCTTCCAGTTGTCCACCTTGGCCTTGGAGGCGTTGTAGACGATGAAGTCGGGCTCCTGCTCGAAGTCAGCCTCGGTCTTGGGGCGGATGAACATGTTGGTCACGAAGTGGGCCTGCCAGGCCACCTCCATGATGAAGCGCACCTTCATGCGGGTGTCCTTATGTGTGCCGCAGAAACCGTCCACCACGTAGAGTTTCTTGTTGCTGAGCTCCTTCTTGGCGATTTCCTTCACGGCTGCCCATGCCTCTTTCGTGGCACGGTGGTTGTCGTTCTTGTATTCGTCCGAAGTCCACCACACCGTGTCGTGAGAGTTCTCGTCGTCAACGATGAACTTGTCCTTAGGCGAGCGACCCGTGTAAACACCTGTCATCACGTTGATAGCGCCGAGCTCAGTCTCCTGGCCCTTGTCATAACCTGTGAGACCCGGTTTGGTCTCCTCGTTGAACAGCACCTCGTAGGATGGGTTGTAGAGTACCTCAGTGGTTCCCGTGATGCCGTACTTCTCAAGTACTGACTTGTCAAACTTTGCCATAATACTTCTTTTCTTATTTTAATTTGGAATTCTGAATATTCGTTGCGACCGAGAGATTCGCTGCGCCGGCTTTTGCCACAGACAGCTCCGAGAAGTTTTTTCTCCCTTTCAAAAACCGATACAAAGTTAGGGATTTTCTTTTTCATATTCATACTGCTGTCGCGGCTTTTTATTTTTTTTTGCAGAAATCATCAATATTTGTCAATTTTTAGCAAACATCCACAGGCTGATTGCAAGGTCGGCGTTGCAATTGCGCCCTTTCCCGCTTTCCCCTCCACCGGAAAAGGATGCCAAACGGAGCCGGTGCGGCCTGTGTCTCCGTTGCGTCCCGCCGCCACCGATGCGATACAGCTGTTTTTGGGGGAGAGGGCGGCGGAAAAATCAGGAACAGCGCAGGGAAAATCACCACTCTGCAACAAGTACATCCGTCCCGTGCGCCGATGACGGGTTCATCGGACGCGTTCGTTTTGCCGGACGGACACACTCGTTCCAAAAAACGAACACGTTCGTTTTTCCGGAAACCAGCCTGGAAAAGTATTTGATGAGCCACATTCCGGGCATAAAAACTTCGGACACGGTTCCGGGGTGTGGGCGACAAAGATTCCTCATGTGCGGACCGGCGGCACGATAACACCTGGTTCTGCTGTCTCACCCACCGGAAAAATCCGCCGACCCGTTTTCGGCACTTTTTTGTTGGAGATGTAAAAAAGTTCAGCTATCTTTGCACGTGAACGCCGCAGGAGCACCCATTCCCCCGGGAACGGCGTTCGGAACCGAATCGAAAATAACTGAAGAAATGAAGAAAATCGTATTTTTGACGGGTGCGGGCATGTCGGCCGAGAGCGGCATCAGCACTTTCCGCGACTCAGGCGGACTTTGGGAAAAATATCCGGTGGAGCAGGTGGCCAGCATCGAAGGCTATCGCCGCAACCCCGAACTGGTTCTCAACTTCTACAACGCACGGCGGCGCGAGCTGCTGAAGGCACTGCCCAACGAGGGGCACCGTCTGGTGGCCGCGCTGGACCGCACCTACGATGTGACGGTGGTGACACAGAACGTGGACGACCTGCACGAGCGGGCCGGCTCGCACCACGTCATCCACCTGCACGGCGAGCTGATGAAGGCTACTTCGTCCAAACGTCCCGACGACCCCGACTGCATCGTGATGCTGCCGGCCAGCGCGCCCGACATCCACATCGGCGACCAGGCGCGCGACGGCTCCCAGCTGCGCCCCTTCATCGTCTGGTTCGGCGAGGCCGTACCCATGATGGAGCCGGCCATCAAGGAGGCTGCCGAGGCCGACATCTTCGTCGTCATCGGCACGTCGCTCAACGTCTATCCCGCAGCCGGACTCATCAACTACGTCAGCCCCGGTTGCCGTCTCTTCCTCATCGACCCGAAACCCGTCGGCGTGCCGACCTCGCTCAGCGTCCGTGTCATCCAGAAAGGCGCGTCGGAGGGCATGAAGGAGCTGATTCACCTCCTCAGCTGAAAAAGAAGGGGATTCCTTTCCGTCCTCCGTGGTTTTTTCTTAACTTTGCAGCCGGAACCGGCGACAAGACCGATTCCGAACGCACAGACTTAACCGTTTATTGATGACAACTAAGGAAATGAAGAATTTAGAAAAAATCTTTGCTGAGAAACTCCTGAAAATCAAAGCCATCAAATTGCAGCCGGACAATCCCTTCACATGGGCCTCGGGCTGGAAATCGCCTTTCTACTGCGACAACCGCAAGACGCTGTCCTACCCCGAACTGCGCACGTTTGTCAAGACGGAAACCGCCCGCATCATCATGGAGCACTTCGGCGACGTGGACGCTGTGGCCGGCGTGGCCACGGGAGCCATTCCGCAGGGTGCCCTCGTGGCCGACCTGCTCAACAAGCCGTTCGTCTATGTCCGCTCAAAGCCGAAAGACCACGGACTGGAAAACCTCATTGAGGGCGAGCTGCGGCCAGGCATGAAGGTAGTGGTCGTGGAAGACCTCATCAGCACGGGAGGCAGCAGCCTGAAGGCTGTGGAGGCCATCCGCAACAACGCCTGCGACGTGATTGGCATGGTGGCCAGCTACACCTACGGCTTCAGCATCGCCGAGGAAGCCTTCAAGGAAGCCAAGGTGAAGCTCATCACGCTCACCAACTACGATGCCGTGCTCGACGTGGCGCTCCAGACAGGCTACATCACCGAGGAGCAAGTGCCGCTGCTGCACGACTGGCGCAAGAATCCGGCCGACTGGAAAAAGGAATCCACGACAACAGGAAAAGAAAAGAACTGACCGCGAATCCCACATTCCCCTATGGCAAAATACGAAAGCAGCGTGCGGGAGCTGGCCTATCCACAGGCCAGCGTTTACGCCAAGCTCTCCGACCTGAGCAATCTGGCCGCAGTGAAGGAGAAGCTCCAGAGCGAGGATCTGGGTGCCCTGACGCAGGGCAAAGTGTCGGAGGAGCAGTTGCAGAAGGCAAAGGAGCAGCTCGAATCACTCACGTTCACCACCGACAGTTTCAGCGTGAACGTGCCGCCCGTGGGACAGATTGCCGTCCGCATCGTGGAACGCACGCCAGACAAGTGCGTCAAGTTCGAATCCGAGCAGTCGCCCGTGCCGCTCAAGTTCTGGATTCAGATTCTCCCCACATCCTCTACCTCAAGCAAGATGAAGCTCACGCTCGACGCAGCCCTCAACCCGTTCATCAAGATGATGGCCGACAAGCCGCTGCGCGAAGGCGTGGAAAAACTGGCCGACATGCTGGCCGCCATTCCTTACGAATAGGGATTCCCCACGACACACCAGACAAGAAAAGGTTTCGACTTTATGGACAATATCTGGACCAAGAATGTTCACATGACCGCCGAGATTGAGAAGTTCACCATCGGCCGCGACCGCGAAATGGACCTCTATCTCGCCAAGTACGACGTGCTCGGCTCGATGGCGCACATCACCATGCTCGAAAGCATCGGACTGCTCACGCGCACCGAGCTTGACGCGCTGTTGCGCGAATTGCGGATCATCTACCGACAGGCCGAGCGCGGCGAATTCGTCATCGAGGAAGGCGTAGAGGACGTCCACTCGCAGGTGGAGCTGCTGCTCACGCGTCGGCTGGGCAACATGGGCAAGAAAATCCACAGCGGCCGCTCGCGCAACGATCAGGTGCTGGTCGACCTCAAACTCTTCATCCGCGACCAGCTGCGCGACATCGTCCGTCTCACCAAAGTGCTCTTCGACGAACTCATCCAGCAGAGCAACCGCTACAAGGACGTGCTCATGCCCGGCTACACCCACCTGCAGGTGGCCATGCCGTCGAGCTTCGGCCTGTGGTTCGGAGCCTACGCCGAGAGTCTCGTTGACGACATGCAATACCTGCAAGCCGCCTGGCGCATCACCAACCGCAATCCGCTGGGGTCGGCCGCCGGCTACGGCAGCAGTTTTCCATTGAACCGCCAGATGACCACCGAACTGCTGGGCTTCGATTCGATGGACTACAATGTAGTGTATGCCCAGATGGGACGTGGCAAGACCGAACGCAACGTAGCCTTTTCGATGGCCACCCTCGCCGGCACCGTGGCCAAGATGGCCTACGATGCCTGCCTCTTCAACAGTCAGAACTTCGGATTCGTGAAGCTGCCTGACGACTGCACCACGGGGTCGAGCATCATGCCGCACAAGAAGAACCCCGACGTGTTCGAGCTGACACGGGCCAAATGCAACAAATTGCAGGCTCTGCCGCAGACCGTCACGCTCATCATGAACAACCTGCCGTGCGGCTACTTCCGCGACTTGCAAATCATCAAGGAAGTGTTCCTGACATCGTTCGACGAACTGAAGGACTGTCTCCGCATGTCAGCCTACATCATCAACAAGATGCAGGTGAACGAACATATCCTCGACAACCCCATCTATGACCCGATGTTCTCCGTGGAGGAAGTAAACCGGCTGGCGCGGGAGGGCATGCCGTTCCGCGACGCCTACCGCAAAGTGGGGCTTGACATCGAAGCCGGACGCTTCACACCCGACAAGCACATCCATCACACCCACGAAGGCAGCATCGGCAATCTCTGCAACGACAAGATTCAGGCACTGATGAACCAGGTGCTGGGAGAGTTCCGGTTCGACCGGATGGACAAAGCCATCGGCGGCTTGCTCCGCGAAGCGTGACCGCCACCGTCCGCATCACTGTCAAGCGGGACCGCCACCGCTCCGGTCGTCAGCCACACGAAACGGCTTCCAACCGGCGGGAAAAAGCAAAAGAAAAAATGGAGTACAAGTATTGTGGACACAGCGGCGTGCAGCTGCCCCGCCTCTCGCTGGGGCTTTGGCACAATTTCGGCGACGTGGACGACTTCGGCGTGGCCACGCAGATGATTCTCCAGGCCTTCGATGCCGGCATCTGCCACTTCGACCTGGCCAACAACTACGGCCCTGCGCCGGGTAGTGCCGAGACCAACTTCGGCCGCATCCTGCGCGACAATCTCTCCACCCATCGCGACGAGATGTTCATCTCCTCAAAAGCCGGACACGACATGTGGCCCGGAGTCTATGGCACCGGTTCCTCCCGCAAGAATATCATCGCCTCGTGCGACCAAAGCCTGCGCCGCACGGGTCTCGACTATTTCGATGTCTTCTACTCCCACCGCTACGACGGCGTGACACCCGTGGAGGAGACGATGGACGCACTCATCCAGCTCGTCCGCCAGGGCAAAGCCCTCTACGCAGGTATCTCGAAATACCCGCCCGAACAGCAGCAACGCGCCTACGACATCCTGCGCGAGGCGCACGTGCCCTGCCTGCTGAGCCAATACCGCTGTTCGCTCTTCGACCGCAAGGCACAGCGGGCCAATTTCCAGATAGCCGCCGACAACGGCAGCGGCATCATCTGCTTCTCACCGCTGGCACAGGGACTCCTCACGGGAAAATACAACAACGGCATCCCCGACGGAAGCCGTGCCGCCCGGGTCACAGGATTTCTCCAGACCTCACAAGTCACGCCGCAACGCGTGGAGGCAGCGCGGCGGCTCGGCCACATCGCCGCACGGCGCGGCCAGACGCTGGCACAGATGGCGCTGGCCTGGGTGCTGAGCGACGCACGCGTCACATCGGTCATCATCGGCACATCGTCCGTCCGCCAGCTCGACGACAACCTCCATACGCTCGACCGTCTCGACTTTTCTGAAGCGGAACTGGCCGACATCGAAGCCGTCATTGCCGACCCCGCCCTCTCGTTCTGACAGCATCTTCCATCCCAACCATCAGCCTTCCGACCTCCATGATGAAAAGAATCCTACTCTCCCTCCTCTTGACAACGCTGCTGACCGCCTGCAGCGACGATGTTTCCAGCACCTACAGCACCAAGTATCAGGTGATGGCCGGCTTCGTCGTGCCTTCCTATCCCGAACTGATGGCGGTGGTGAACAACGCGGGACAGTTCGGCTATGTGCGTCAGTCGGGCAGCCAGATTCTCATGTGGTGTCAGTCGGGCAGCAACAGCTACAATATGGACGCTCTCAGCAAGGACTTCAAATACGGCCTCGGAGGCATCATCATCGGCACACAATACGACCTGGCGCTGCGGGTCTACGACCTGGCCTGCCCCAACTGCGACCGCAACGACCGCCGCCTCACGCTGCTGTCGGACGGCACAGCCAAATGCGCCAACTGCGGAATCATCTACGACCTCAACAACGACGGTGTGATTCTCGACCGCGGCAACGGACTGCATTCCTCGCCACGCGGACTCTACCGCTACCGCATCATCTACACCGAGGCGAACGGCCGCGTGCAAGTTTACAACTGAAGCCTCATGACCACTTCCGCCCGCAAACCCCGCAACCATGCGTTCGACTTCCTGTGCGGCATCTGCATCCTCCGCATGATCACGCTGCACGTGGCCGGATTCTGCGGCATGCGCGGCGACGTGTGGGTGGAGAAAATGATGGCCTGGACCTTCTTCTTCATGTCCTTCTTCTTCTTCAAGGCAGGCTACTTCAACAAGACCGTGAGCGGCAACTCGCGCGAATACGTGAAAGACCGCACGCGCCGCCTCCTCGTGCCCTACATCAGCTGGGCATGCATCGGCAACGCCATCTTCTTCGGGCTGATGCTGCTCAACCTCGACATGTTCCGCCCCTATCTCGAAAAACGCCTCTCATGGGATCACATCTGGCTCTACAGCCGTCCTTACGGCAACGCGCCCGTCTGGTTCCTCTTCAGTTTCTACGTGGCCTACCTCGCCATGCACTTCATCGGCAAGGTGCGCGGCCTGCGCTGGATCATCCTCGGCTTCCCCTTCATCAGCTATTGGCTCTACACAGCAGACAACCCGCTCTGGATGGGACTCAACAACGTGTTCCTCGGCATTTTTTTCTTCTTTCTCGGACGTGTCTGGCACTGGGTACTGGAACGGCTTGAGAGGCGCACGGCCGTGGTTGCCATCTCCTGCCTCCTCCTGCTCGGCTTCGTCTATCTCAACAGACACCTGCACGGCGAATACGACATGAGCCTCAACCTCTATGTGCAAAACCCGTGGGGAGCCGTCATCAACACCGTTCTCGCGCTCTGCGGAGCCTCCGGCATCCTGCTTTCGCTGCCGCAACGCCGCGTCCCGTTCTTCAACTTCATCGGCGAGCACTCGATGGTGTTCTTCGTGGCGCACTACCCCATCCTCAATGCCTATAAGCTCATCACGCGGCTGTCCCATCAGTCGATGGAGCACCACTGGAACGACTTCATCTTCGTCTTCCTCCTCATTCTGATCACCTGCACCTGGCTCACTCCGAAAATCGAGGCCGTGCCGTGGCTCAGCGGACGCTGGCCGCGACGCAAACCATCTCTCCCATGACCCCTCCCGACACCAACGACACCCTCAAGTCCAAGACCGCACGCGGCCTGTTCTGGGGACTGATGAACAACGGCGCCGTGCAGTTGCTCAATCTCGTCTTCGGCATCATCCTGATGAACCAGCTCCAGCGTTCCGACTATGGGCTGGCGGGCGAGGTCGCCATCTTCTCCACCATTGCCGCCGCGCTGCAGGAGAGCGGATTCATCTCCGCCCTCATCAACCGCAAGAATGCCAGCCACGAAGACTACAACTCCGTCTTCTGGTTCAATGTCACGTGCAGCCTCCTCATTTATATCATACTCTGGTTCTGTGCGCCCCTCATCGTCCGTTTCTTCGATGAGCCCGAACTGCTCTGGCTGTCCCGCTACGCCTTCCTCGGCTTCTTCGTGGCCAGCTTCTCCATCACCCCGCGTGCCATTCTGATGAAACAGCTGCGCGTGAAGGAGCAGACCGTCATCACCGTCATCTCCCTCCTCATCTCAGGCATCGTGGGAGTCACGATGGCATTGCTCCACATGAGCTACTGGAGCATTGTCACCCAGGCCACCGTCTATGTCGGCTGCGTCTCCCTCCTCAGCTGGCACTACTCCGGCTTCCGCCCGTCGCTCCGGTTCTCCTTCCGCCCCATCCGCGAGATGTTCACCTTCTCCTGCAAGCTCCTCGTCACCAACATCTTCAACTGCATCAACAACAGCATCTTCGCCCTCGTCTTCGGCCGTTTCTACACCAAAGACGAGGTGGGCACCTACACCCAGGCCGACAAGTGGAACAAGATGGGAAGCCAGCTCATCACGGGCATGGTGCAGAGCGTGGCCCAACCGATGTTCGTGCAGGTGGGCGACGAGCAGGAACGGCTGCAGCGGGCTTTCCGCAAGATGCTGCGCTTCACCTCTTTCGTGGCCTTCCCCACGATGCTCGGACTGGCCTTAGTGGCTCCCCAGCTCATCGTCATCGCCGGGGGCATCCGCTGGCTGCCGAGCGCACAACTCATGCAACTGCTCTGCGTGGCCGGAGCCTTCATGCCCGTCACGGCTCTCTACTCCAACTTCCTCATCAGCCGTGGCCGCAGCGGCATCTACATGTGGAACATCCTCGCGCAGGGAATCCTCGTGCTGGGTGTCCTCTGCGCCGTCAAGTACTTCGACTGGCAGTTGGACTTCCACCTCTTCACCCTCCCCATCCGTCTGGAAGGCATCCGCCTCATGGTCGTGAGCTACGTCGTCATCTACATCGCCTGGCTCCTCAGCTGGCACTACTTCCTCTGGCGCGAAATCCGTCTCTCCCTCACCGCCATGCTGCACGACCTGCTCCCGTTCCTCCTGGCTGCCGCCGCCGTCATGGCCGCCACCTGGTTCCTCACCCGCTCCATCCACCACATCGTCGCGCTGTTGCTCGTCCGCATCCTCCTCGCCGCCGTCCTCTATTTCCTTACGATGTGGCTCACCCGCGCCGCCATCCTGCGCGAGAGCCTCTCCTATCTTCTGAAGAAAAAACAGTGATTTTTCGTGGCCACGCGGCCGAAACATCCCCATCGCCCCACTTCATGAGTCAGGATCCACTGCGGGTACAGTTTGAAACAACATGGGATGGAGCTTCTTCTGATGACAGTGACATCCGTCTGTAAAGACTGGGATGGATGCCGTTTATTTTCGCTGTGCGCTTTTGACTATTGTGGATTCGCTTTGCAGAGCGGCCTTCCCATGATTTCATACTTTTTGCACGTAAACAATATTCTTTTTTCATATTCTTTACGAATGGTGCATCACAATACTCCTACAGATTATCACTTTTGTCCTTGCCCCGTTTTATCTAAACAGCATAAATTTGAAAGCAAAAAATATGCCGTGACCTTTTGACGGCCATAAGCTAAGCACAAAAACGAACATAAAATTAAAACGAAATGAAGCAGAAGTTTTTATTCGCGGTGCTGTTAGCCATTGCAGCAACAACACTTGCATTGTCGTCGTGCTCGAATGACGACAACGCTGTCGACGGCGATGACGAGGTTTATATCGAAGACGGCGAGGGGCTTGCAGATCCCGCCGTAGCGTCGGATGAGAAGATAGCACTGCCAGTGGCAATCGTTGGTCAGATGCCCGACAATCTTCAGTCTGCATTCGATATACGTTTCACAAATGTCACGGGAGAAATCTCCGATAATCTGAATGTCGTGGTAATCGCCCAGAACCAGATTGCCACGAACACGGACAAGCTGCTCGCGGTTTACGAAGCGGGGGGAATTATAGTAGTGGTGAACCCCGACGATGTACAGTTAAAAGTCTGGTGCGACGACAACGGTGTTCTTTATGCCGGCGACGGGGGCTGCGACAACGGAGCAGACCATCACCTGCTGTATGCGTTCAACAGAAACGCCAATTTCTACTTCCTCGACGATTTCATCCACGACGACGATGAAGACAACTGCAACATCACCCTCGACTCGTTTGTCAGCTGGATCAATAAATACGCCAATCAGGAGAATGCGAAGAATGTCAGTTTCTCCAACGAGACTTCCTCTACAAGCTACGACATCAAAAAACTGTTCGCATGCCAGACAATAGACCACACCTACCAGATGTGTCTCGAAAATAAGACGCTGGCACATGTTGTGGCATCGAAGGCAGACAAGCTGACCCGTAACGGCGAAATCGACGTGTCATATTCCATCTATCCGCTCTACTCCTACAAGGCCAACGGCAGCTCGTCTGGCGACTACTATATCGTTGAAGCAACAGTTACCATACACAA
Organism: uncultured Bacteroidaceae bacterium; assembly: GCA_964415385.1. Taxonomy (GTDB): domain Bacteria; phylum Bacteroidota; class Bacteroidia; order Bacteroidales; family Bacteroidaceae; genus UBA3839. The sequence goes on along the minus strand of CAYPZK010000049.1, from coordinate 7,020 downwards.
CGACGACATGTATAATGGCAAATGGACGAAAAAACACGGTGGTGTGAAGTCCCACCTTTGTGGTTTCTACCTGAAGAAGTTTGAACTGAGCAATACTCTCTGCCAAACTGACAGAACAACGCTTTCCGGAGTTAAATTCCCCAGCTCGGGAACTCCCGTGCCTGAAACGACAATCGGTGCCACGAACTATACAAGCGGCTTTGAATGGGGCATTGGAGGTGCTCTTTCCTTTGGTGTGCAGGGCGGTATAAAGGAAGGCGTTCCAGAAATTACCGGACAAGGATCCTTTACGCTCAATGCCAACTTCAATTGGAGCAACTCCGAATCGCGGTCGGTCTCCGACCTTACCATCAACAAGAACTGTCCCAACGGCAAGGTCGGTTACGTGTTCAACATCAACAATACCCCACATACCAAGAATGCATATAAACATCTCACAGTGCCCTCAATCGCTTCCAACGACTGTGATCTCCACCAGACCTGGATATGGCACGTACCTTCAACGGCCGACAACGATACAACCAACTTTCTCATGTGTGTGTGGGTGAAGCCTACATACGAGTCCTACCACTGGTATTCGTCAGCGTCTGACTTCTCCACCTCGTCGTGGGACGACGCAGTGCCCGCAGGCGATCAAAAATTCTTTGTGAAGCTCGTGAGGCCCAGCCGTGTCCCGAAAGGCACGCTTGAACTCACCAACACGAAGTCGGGGCAGGCGTACATGACCGATATAAAGATATGGGAAAAGAGTTCCAACACCTCGAATGCGCCCGACTATACCATTTCGGGCAGCTTCAATGGCAAGGCGGCGACGATAGAGCTGCCGACGGGAGAATACAAGGTGCAGGTGAAGCTCGGAGCCTCGGCTACTTCGCTCAAGACCTACCATTCGTCCAACCCTATAAAAATAGATCTTGCGGAGAAGACTTCCACAGATGCTGGGTTTGAATTCGTGGAAGGAGACCTGTAACAAGAACCATACTCTTCATAAAGTATTACAAACAGAAGAAAATGAAGACAAACGACCTCAAAACACTGCAAAGGCTGGCTCTGATTGCACAGGGCGGACTGCACATTGCGGGGATCATTTTTATATGTTTGGCACTCTTTGAATACGAAACAACATGGACTCTGCCTGCCGCATTGGGATGTAATAGCCTCGGACTCATCCTGTTGGCGTACAATTTAAATACAAAAAGTACCACGTGTTGAACAAAAAACAACAACATCAACAAGACAAGCAATGAACACAAACAACGGGGGCACACTTTGTCCCCCAATGCTTCAGCGGCATGATTGCTGCCATGTTAGCAACCATGCTCATGCTACTGGCTCCAGCCAACGCAATGGCTGATAAGGCCATCGCCAAACTGAGTAACGATACGCTGCTCTACACTTATGGTAAATTCTCAGGAGTAAACGACAGCATCTGCCTGTCAGCATCCAGCCCATCACCGATGATGCTGTCTATAACCTACAGGGCCAGCGAGTAGGACAGAACTACAAAGGCATTGTAATAGTGAAAGGTTAAAAGGTAAAAAAACAGGTACAATAGGCAAAGCAAGCAGCACTGCGGGCAAATTTAATGTCAAGTTCTGCGGAGAAAAGTTCCAAAATCCAGCTCAAAATTTTCCGTTTTATTCTGATTTGAAGACAAACGATGGCCTTCGTTGGACGGAACGAAGACCACCGCTCCGCAGAACGATGGCCTTCGCTGGACACGGAATCCGCGCAGTTGTTGGAAAGAATTGGTGCATTTCCCAACTTTTCTCTGCGGAGATTTGGTATTCGCCGTGCGGCATCGAAATTTCGGGGATTTGCTTGTGGATGTCGTCCGATTGTTGTAATTTCGCGGAAAATAAGAAGTCCATGCCTTGACACGGTTCGTGGCGGATGCGCGAAATCTACCGATGGATCCGTCATTTTTGCAAGGAACGGAACGAAAATGAAGCGGATGACCATTTATTTTTATCATACGCAAGACACCGGGCGCATCCTGCGCGAATGGCGGGAAGGACTGTATCCCGGCCATCTACTCTACGGCGCGGCGCACCTGCCACAGCAGGGGGTGGAGGTGATACCGCACCTCTATCCGCCCATGCACGAGGCTCCCCGCTGGCAATGGACACTGCTGACGACGTGGCGCATCCTGAAGTGCCGGAAACGGTATGACGTGCTCTATGCCACATCGTTTCGCGGACTGGAGGGCATCGTGCTGCTCCGTGCCCTGCGGCTGTTCCGCCATCCCGTGGTGCTGTGGCATCACCAGCCCATCGTGACGGCACGGAACAAATGGCGGGAGCGTATGGCACGGCTGTTCTACCGGGGCATCGACTTCATGTTCTTCTTCAGCCGTCCGCTCCTGGAGGAATCGCTCAAGAGCCGCAAGGCGCGTCCCGAGCGGATGCGGGTGGTGCCGTGGGGAGCCGACCTGGCATTCTACGACCGTATTCTGCGGCAGACTGCCGGCCAGCCACACCACGGATTCGTCTCCACGGGGAAAGAGCAGCGCGACCTGCCTACCCTCGTCAGCGCGTTTGCCGCGCTGTGCGGGAAATCTTCCGATGGATTCGACCCCGAGCTACAACTTTACATCAATTCGCGGACGGGCCGGATAGACTATTCGCAGATTCTCGGCAACATGCAGATTCCGCCCAACGTACAGATTCATCCCATCCACCGCCTGATGATTGGTGAACTGGCAGCCGTCGTGGCCCGGGCACGGTGCGTGGTGATTTGTTGTCTGCCGACGAACTACACGGTGGGACTGACCACGCTGGTAGAGGCGCTGGCACTGGGCTTGCCCGTGATTTGCAGCCGCAACGTGACGTTTCCTCTTGATGTGGAAGCGGAAGGTGCGGGATTGACGGTAGATTATGGTGATGTGGAGGGCTGGACGCGGGCAGTTCACTATGTGATGGAGCATCCTGCCGAGGCTGCGGCCATGGGGCGGCGCGGACGCGAGCTGGCCGACCGGACTTTCAACATCGACCGGACGACACGTGTCGTGGCGGAAGTGCTGGAACATATAAAATCCGCCCGTAAACATTGATTTCCGCGTGGTTCTCTGCGTTTTCCCATGCCTAAATTTTGTGCATTTCCAAAAACTCAGTATTTTTGCAGCTGATATTTTTGCAGACCCAGTGAATTCAGACATGATGGAAGCGGTGTCTTTGCCGAAGATTCCGCAACGTTCGACGGGCAAGCGGCTGGAATGGCTCGATGCCCTGCGCGGTTTCACGATGATTCTCGTCGTGGCCTACCATGTGGCGCAGATGTGCTTCGGCATCAATCTGAAGACATCGTCGTCGATGCCGCTCTTTGTATTGTTCCGCATGCCGCTTTTTTTCTTCGTGAGCGGATTTCTGGCCTACAAGGCCACGATGATGTGGACACCACACCGCCTGTTCACGATGATTTGGAAGAAATTCAAGATTCAGGTCATCCCTGCGGTTGTCTTTCTCTGCGTCTTCATCGTGACGCGCAGTCCCCATTTCTTCGCGGGGCTGACGAAAGCCCTGCACACGCCGACGAAGTTCGGCTACTGGTTCACGTGGGTGCTGCTCATCATGTTCATCATCTACTACGTGGCGGCGTTCGTCGAGCAGCAAGCGGCCGTGGCGGCTCTGCGCCGCAAGGGGCTGCCGACCCGGCCGGCAGAGAACGCCGAGGCTCCCCACTGCCCGTGGTTCATCATCGTGTTGTGGGTGGTGTCGCTGGCCGTTTACGAGACCGCCTACCAGCCGAAGACGCAGGGCTTCTGGAATACCGGCACGATGCGGTGCCTGAGTCTGATTGAAGTGGCATATTTCTTCCATTTCTTTCTCTTCGGAAATCTGGTACACCGCTATTGGCGGCAGATGCAACGCCTGTTCGACTCGCGCTGGTTCTTCCCCGTGATGATTGCCGTCGCCTTCTTTTGCAGTGCCGACGTGCTCAAATGGCACACGCTGCGGCTCACCTGGACCAACCTGCCGCGCACGGTGGCCATGTACGCGCTCATGCTCATCGTCGTGATGACATTCCGCTACTACAGCGAGGCTTTGTCACAGAAGACCGCCGTAGGCCGCACGCTGCAATACGTGGGGCAGCGGACGCTCGACATCTATCTGCTCCACTTCATCCTGATGCCGGAGCTGAAATCGGTGGGCACGTTCTTCAACACACACTCCCGCGACTTCCTGCTGGAACAGGTGGCCACGCTCGGCATGGCCGTCGTGGTCGTGGCCGCATGCTGTCTCGTTTCGGCCGTGCTGCGCGTGAGCCCTTTTCTGAAAAAATATCTGTTCGGCAGGAAATGAGCGCAGGGCACTGCCGCTCCCGCCTGCCCCACCGCTTGAAATAAAACGCACCTGATGAAAAAACGCAATCACGCTTTCGACTTTCTGTGCGGCATCTGCATCATCCGCATGATGCTCCTGCACGTGACGGACAACTGCGGCTTCGGCGATGAGTCGTGGTGGCGCACCATCATGTACTGGAGCTACTTCTTCATGTCGTTCTTTTTCTTCAAGGCCGGTTACTTCAACAAGACCGTGAGCGGCGACTCGCGTGCCTATTGTCTTGACAAGTTCAAGCGGCTCATGATACCTTACTTCGTGTGGGGATTCATCGGCGATGCCATTTATTTCTTCTTCGCCCTCTGCATCCTGCCGCCTGAGAACAAGATGGTGCAGCTCATCACGCCCAACCACATCTGGACGACGAGCAAGTTCTACGGCAACGTGCCGTGCTGGTTTCTCCTGTCCTTCTTCTGTGCCTACATCTGCATGCACTTCATCTCGAAAGTGCGCGGGCTGCGGTGGATAGTCATCATCTTCCCGCTCATCAGCTGGTGGCTTGCCCGGCACGACAACCCGCTGTGGTTCAGCCTCAACAATGTTTTCTTCGGCATTTTCCTCTTCTTCCTGGGCCGCGTATGGAAATGGGTGATGCAACGGCTGCGCCGCCGAGGCACCATCTGTCTGTCCGTGCTGCTCACGGCAGGTTTCGTATGGCTGAACGCGGCCCGTCATGGTGAATACACGATGAGCGACAATCTCTGGGCCGGACAGCCGCTGGACATCATCGCCGGCATGGTGTGCGCCCTGTGCGGCATCAGCGGCATACTCCTCAGCCTGCCCATGCCGCGTGTACCGGTCATCAACTTCATCGGACAGCATTCGATGGTGTTTTTCGTGGCCCACATGCCGATGATTGTCTTCTACCGCATGCTGCGCTCCGCCTTCGTCCACACGCTCCGGGGGCATTGGGACGACTGGATTCTGCTGGTGGTCATCACCTTCAGCGTATGCTTCCTGCTCGTGCCCCACGTGGAGAAAGTGCCGTGGCTGAGCGGACGGTTCCCGAAAAAAAACGTTGAATCCTGAAAAAACACCGCCGCCGATGACTTCCACTTTTCCAACCGCTCCTGTCGCCATGTTCGTCTATAACCGCGTGGACAACACGCGGCGCACGCTCGAAGCTCTCATGGCCAACACACTGGCCGGCGAGACCGATGTCTTTGTCTTTTCCGACGGCGGGAAGGACAAGAAAAGCTGGCGAAGGGTGCTCGACGTGCGGGCATACCTGCACCGTTTGTCCGATGAAATCGCACAGAACCACCGGCTCCGCAGCCTCACGATTGTGGAGCGGCCCGAGAATTTCTATCTTGAACGGAACATCACCGAAGGCATCGCCGAGGTATTCGAGAACCGCGACCGCATCATCGTGCTGGAAGACGACATCGTCACCTCACCCTTTTTCCTGCAATACATGAACGATGCCTTCCGCCTCTATGCCAACGAGCCGCGCGTGATGCACGTGGCCGGCTTCACCAATCTCACCACGCCCGTTCCATCGCTGACGGGCCACGGCTCCGCCGACTTCTACTTCACACCCCACATGTCGGGCTGGGGCTGGGGCACCTGGCGCGACCGCTGGCAGCAGCACTTCGTCCATTACGACCACGAGACGGACGCGCTCCGCGGTCTCTCCGCCGCCGACCGCAGCGCCATCGAGTACGGCGGTGTCTTCCCCTGCCTCCGTTCCTTGCAGAAACGTCCCATTCCGTGGGACATCTGCTGGGAACTGGCCATCTACCGCGCCCACGGACTCTGCCTGACTCCGGCCACCACCCTCGTGCGCAACATCGGTCTGATGAGCGGCACACACTTCCGCGCCTCCTCCCTCCTGCAGCACTATGCCTTCGACCGCGAGCCCGGCCTCCGTCCCCTGCCACTCACGCGTGTCCAGCCCGCCGTCAATCCCGCTGCCGAGGCCGCCTTCCGCGAGGCCATCCGCGACTGGGGCATCCGCTACACCCGCCTGGGGCGCATCGTCCGCTCCGTCTATCTCCGTTTCTTCAAGAAAGACAAAAAACACTGACAACTTTTGATTTGTCGTAAAAAACCGCTATATTTGCAACATCATCATGATTCACAGGGAAATCATCAACTTTCTTATAAACCTCTTAACATTATGGCAAATTTATTTTCTCTCGAAGGTAAGAACGCCTGGATTACCGGTGCGTCCTACGGCATCGGCTTCAACATTGCCAAGGCATTCGTCGCAGCCGGCGTGAAGAACATCGTCTTCAACGACATCAACGAGGCCGCCCTCGAACGCGGACTCAAGAACTACGCCGAGGCAGGCATCAAGAACGTGAAGGGCTACGTGTGCGACGTGACCAAGGAAGACGACGTGAAGGCTCTCGTGGAAACCATCCACCGCGAAGTGGGCCAGATTGACATCCTCGTCAACAACGCCGGCATCATCAAGCGCATTCCGATGCACGAGATGAAGCGTCAGGAGTTTCAGCAGGTCATCGATGTCGATCTCGTCGCTCCGTTCATCGTCAGCTCCGCCGTGCTTCCGGAAATGATGGAGCGCAAGGAAGGCAAAATCATCAACATCTGCTCGATGATGAGCGAGCTGGGCCGCGAGACAGTGAGCGCATACGCAGCCGCCAAGGGCGGTCTGAAGATGCTCACCCGCAACATCTGCTCCGAATACGGCTCTTACAACATCCAGTGCAACGGC
>CAYPZK010000048.1:0-17414 GCA_964415385.1 uncultured Bacteroidaceae bacterium | reverse complement strand
CAAAGCTCAAAAATCAGAGGATGCGTCATAAAACTTAATTACGACACACCCTCATCAATCCGCCGAACGATGGCCTTCGACAGACGGCAAATGCGCCGAGTACGGAAACTTGATCCGCGCAATTGGCGAATAAAATCCGCGCAGTTGCCAACAGGAATTGCCCCCGCATTTGGCCGTCTCGGGGATTTGCCGTAACTTTGCCGTGCTGAACGAATGAAAGCATAGAAATGAAACAGACGATAGAAGTGATGCTGGGCGACATCACGACCTTGGCGGTGGATGCCATCGTGAACGCCGCCAACGAGTCGCTGTTAGGCGGAGGCGGAGTGGACGGAGCCATCCACCGGGCTGCCGGGCCGGAGTTGCTGGCCGAATGCCGCACGCTGCACGGCTGCCGCACGGGCGAGGCCAAGCTGACCAAAGGCTACCGGCTGCCGGCGCGGTATGTCATCCACACCGTCGGCCCCATTTACTTCTCCGAGCAGGAAGACAAACCCGGACTGCTGGCCGGCTGCTACCGCAATGCCATGCGGCTGGCCGCCGAGCATGAGCTGAAGACCATCGCCTTCCCCAACATCAGCACGGGAGTGTACAGTTATCCGCCGGACGAGGCTGCGGACATCGCCATCAGCGAGGTGCGCAAGTCGCTCGTGCGCTATCCGCACATCGAGAAAGTCATCTTCTGCTGCTACAGCCAGCTGAATTTCAATCTTTACAAACAAAAGTTGGGAATCGGCTGATTTCCCGACGGCAGTACTTCTTCTTTTTTCCCGCATGGAGACCATCCAACTCATCATACTCTTCGTCGTCGGCCTCGTCCTCATCATCAAGGGAGCCGACTGGCTCACGGACGGTGCATCAGACATCGCCCGCCGTTTCAACATCCCGTCGATGGTCATCGGACTGACCATCGTGGCGTTCGGCACGTCAGCTCCCGAGCTCGTCGTGAGCCTCGTCGCGGCCATTCAGGGAAAGGCGGACTTGGCCATCGGCAACGTGGTGGGCAGCAACATCTTCAACGCACTGGCCATCATGGGCATCACCGCCATCATCATACCGGTCAGATGCAGCAGCAACAGCATCCGTTACGACGTGCCGCTCTGCCTGCTGGCCTCCATCGTCTTGTTCGCCTTGGCCAACGACCGGCTACTGGCATTCGGGCAGCCTGCCTCCGGCAACATCGTCAGCAGCATCACGCGGGCCGACGGCATCGTGCTCCTCTGTTTCTTCGCCATCTTCCTTTCTTACACCTTCGCCATCGCCCGCCGCCAACCGCAGGCGGACAGGGCAGCACAGGCGGCTGAGACGGCCGCACCGGCTCCGATGCCCCGGCAGACCGTGAGCCTGTGGAAATCCGTGCTGCTCTTCATCATCGGCCTGGCCTGCCTGATTCTGGGCGGCAACTGGCTCGTGGACGGAGCGGCTGGCATTGCCGCCCGGCTCGGCGTAAGCCAGTCGGTCATCGCCCTCACCATCGTGGCGGCAGGCACCTCATTTCCCGAACTCGTCACCTCCGTCGTGGCGGCCCGCAAGGGCGACACCGACATGGCGATGGGGAACGTGGTGGGCAGCAACATCTTCAACATCTTCTTCATCCTCGGCGTGGCCTCGTGCATCGCGCCCCTGCCGCTCGGCAGCATCGGACTGGTGGACTTCGCCACATTGTTGGGCTCGGCCGTCTTGTTGTGGCTCTTCTGCCTGTGCTTCGGACACCGCCGCATCACGCGGACAGAGGGTGTCGTGCTCTTCATCTGCGCCGTCGCCTATTATTTTCAGGCGGTCGTCAATGCGTGATTCGGGAAAAATGCCTAACTTTGCACGCTGAACGAATTTCACAGACACCATGCGCGACGCATTCATCAAACTGCATCTGTCCATCCTGCTGGCAGGCTGCACCGGACTTTTCGGCAAACTCATCCAACTCAACGAAACAGAGATTGTCTGGTTCCGCATGCTGCTGGCCAGCTTGCTGATGCTGTGCCTGTTCGGCGTGCCGCGCAAGGTCAACCGCCGCCAGTTCCTCGGAGCCGCCGCAGCCGGAGCCGTCCTGGCCCTGCACTGGATGCTCTTCTATTGCAGCATCAAGGTGTCGAACGTCTGCATCGGCGTGCTCTGCTTCTCGCTCACAGGCGTGTGGACAGCCATCCTCGAACCGCTCTTCGGCCACCGCCGCCCGTCGGCGCTCGAACTGGGGCTGAGCCTCATCACCGTGGCCGGCATCGCCTCCATCTATCTGTTCTCGCCCGATGCCGACATCGCGGCCGGCGGCGTGGACGTGCGGAAAGGCGTGGCCATCGGTGCCGTCTCGTCGCTGGTCTGTGCCACCTACACCATCCTGAGCAAACGCATGAGCGCGGGCATGCGCAACCGCGACTTCCTGCAGTGCAGCCTTTCCGGCGGACTCATCATCGCCACATGCTTCATTCCCCTCTATCTGGCCGCCTTCGGACTGCCCGTCACGGCCGCCATGCAGCCACCAAGGGCGATGGACTACTTCTGGATGTTCTGCCACGCCTCGTTCTGCACCGTCGGCATGTACCTCCTTCAGCTCGCGGCACTGCGGCGTCTTTCCGCATTCACCGTGAATCTCAGCTACAATCTTGAGCCTGTTTACAGCATCATCTTTGCCATTCTCTTCATGGGCGAGGCCAGCCAGCTCAACTGGGCTTTCTACACGGGCCTCACGCTCATCATCATCTCCGTACTGCTCCAGTCGGTTCTCGTGGCCAGGCACAAGCAGTCTTGAATCCAGAACAATTTCAACACCAAGCAACTTATGACTATTCAGAAAACCCTCATCCTCTGCGTGCTTGCCCTCGCCACCTTGCAGGCAAGCGCAGTTCCCGCCAAACGCACCATCCGCCAAGTGCGGCAGTCCGACGGCACCACCCTCTCGCTCGTGCTCCGAGGCGACGAGAACTTCCACTACCTCTCCACCACCGACGGCCTGCCCGTGACGGCGAACGCTGACGGCAGCTACTCCTACGGCACCGTCTCCGGCGGACGGCTCATGGCAACAGGAGTGCTGGCTCACAACGCTGATGCCCGCACGGCCGACGAGCTCTCATTCCTCGAAACCGACGGTGCGGCACTGAGACAAACCGTCAGCAAGCTGTGGACCCAGCGGCTCAACATCCGCAACCGCCAACGTGAGGCAGCCGTGAAAAACCGCCTCCGGGCACCGCAACGCATCGGAACGGCCGGAGCGACCACCGGCGAGAAACGGGGCCTCGTCATCCTTGTCAACTTTTCAGACAAGTCCATGCAGAGCGATGCCGCGACGAACTTCTACAACCAGTTCAACCAAGAAGGCTACAACAAGAACCGCCACATCGGTTCCGTGCGCGACTATTTCCGCGACCAGAGCTACGGACAGCTGACCATCGACTTCGATGTCGTGGGGCCGTACACCGTGTCGCGCTCATTGAGCTATTACGGTTCGAACGACTCCTACGGCAACGACAAATATGCCGGCGCGATGGTGGCCGAAGCCTGCCGCCTCGCCGACGACGATGTCGATTACTCCGATTATGACTGGGACGGCGACGGCTCCGTGGATCAGGTCTATGTCATCTATGCCGGCTACGGAGAGGCTTCGGGAGCCGCCTCCAACACGATTTGGCCGCACGAGTGGCAACTCTCCTATTCCGACTACGGGCGGAGCCTCACGCTTGACGGTGTCACCATCGACACCTATGCCTGCTCCAACGAACTGACGGGCACGAGCGGCACGGTGATGGACGGCATCGGAACGGCCTGCCATGAGTTCAGCCACTGCCTCGGACTGCCCGACCTCTACGACACCGAGGGCGACAACTTCGGCATGTGCGTGTGGAGCGTGATGGACTACGGCTGCTATGGCGGCCCCTCCGGCTACGAAGGCTCCGTGCCTTGCGCCTACACTTCCTACGAGCGCATGTACAGCGGATGGCTCACCCCGACCACGCTGTCCGACGGCCGCTATGTGAATGGTATGCGCCCCATCACCGATGCCGACGCGCAGGAGGCTTACATCATCTACAACGAGGCCAACGCCAATGAATATTATATGCTCGAAAACCGCCAGCTCACCTCGTGGGACACCTATCAGTACGGCCACGGCATGCTCGTCATCCACGTGGACTACAGCGAAAGCGTCTGGGAGAACAACGAGGTGAACAACACGGCCAGCCGACAGCGCTGCACCATCATTCCGGCAGACAACGCCGCCGTGGTCAGCGTGAGCTCGCTGGCAGGCGATCCTTACCCGGGCACAAAGAAAAACACCGCCCTGACCAACACCAGCTCGCCGGCCGCCACGCTCTACAACGCGAATGCGGACGGGACGAAATACCTGAACAAGCCCATCACAGACATCACCGAATCGACCGACGGACTCATCTCCTTCACGTTCAACGGCGGCGATCCCGTGGACACGCCTGTGGCCAACGACGCCACAGACATCATCCTCGGCGGCACAGACGGCAACTCGTTCACGGCCTCGTGGTCGGCCATCGGGAATGCCGTCAGCTACACCCTCGAAGTCAGGGAAGTGAGCGACCAGGCGGCCGATGCCGTGCTCACCGAGGACTTCGTGGCCGACTTCACGGGCCAGAGCACCAACGCAGGCACCGACTGGTCGTCCCGCTTAGATGAGATCTGCTCCAATGCCGGATGGACAGGCGAGAAAGTCTTCAACGGCACGAGCAGCGGCACAATCCACGGAGCCAAGCTCGGTTCCGGATCCAAGTCCGGCTACCTGCTTTCCCCGACCGTCAGTGCCCCTTCTTCCGGCATCGTCACCGTCTATGTCAACACGGAAGCTTATAACAGCACCAACGCGCTCCAGCTCACCGTGACCGTACTCAGCTCCGATGGCTCCACACTGGGCACCTACGTTTGCTCGCAGACCGGAGAATATGCCTTCAGCGTGTCGGATGTCACCACCGGCTATCAGGTGAATTTCGCCACCGACACCGACCACAAGCGTGCCTTCATCGGTAGCGTGGCTTTCTACGACGGCGAAATCTCGCTCGAAGACATCCAATACCTCAACGGCACCGACGCACCGCGCCGCCTGCAACAGCAGACCATCGCCGACATCACCTCCACCAGCTACACCGTCACCGGGCTCACCGGCAATCAGTACACCTACCGCGTGAAAGCCATTTCGAGCACCAACGAATCGGACTGGAGCAACCGGGTCAGCGTGGTCTTTGCAGCCGATGCCATCACTGCGACGGAAGCCGGCAACGGCAACGGCCTCACCGACATCTACTCGCTCAACGGACAGCTTCTCCGCCGCACAGCCGACGGCTCCCTGCCCGATGACCTGCCCGCCGGCATCTACATCCTGCACTCAGGCCGGTCGGTACGCAAAGTAATGAAATAACAACGACATGGCTTCACGCATATTGTCATCTCTGATTCTCATCCTTACGCTCCCATTCACTGAGGCGCAAGCACAAAATCCGCTCTTCGGCTCGACGAACGCTGCCGCACGGGCAGTGGTCGTCGCCGTCCACGCGACAGCCGTCGCCCCCACCGCCGACTGCCTCGACACCCGTCTGGCCGCCGCGTTTCCCGAGGCGGATTTCCGCTCCGTCAGCCTCGACGGTCTTGACGATGCCCTGCCCGACTTGCAGCGCGACGGCTACACGCACATCCTCATCCAGCCCGACTTCATCAGCGAGGACGACGGCATGGAACATCTGCGCACGCAAGTCCGCCGGTTGCAAGCCACGGCATCCGACGTGCGTGTGGGCGAGCCCCTCCTGTCGTCCTCCGACGACTGTCTGGCCGTTCTCCACGCCGTCAGCCGCCATTCCCACGGTTCCGTCCCGAGGCTCATCGCCGTGGACACCTCCACGCTGACGCAGCCCGCCCGCTCATTCCTCCTGCTCGACTATCTGCTCCGCGACGGACAGCCGGGGCTGGAGAAATGGGAAGTGGCCACCAGCGACGGACTGCCTTCCCTCGGAACCGCCATCCGCCGTCTCCGCAGCGACAAAGTGAAGCGCGTCATCATCGTGCCCCTCACCCTCTCCACCGCCACCGGTCATTTCAGCTTCATCACACAAAGCTGGTTGCCACAGCTCCACAAACAGGGCATCCGTGCCGAGATGGATGCCGACACCGATGCCTTGGCCGGTGCACTGGCCGACATTCTCGTCCGGCACGCCCGTCAGGCCGCTACCGACCGTCCCCTCACGTCCTCCGAGGAACATCTGCGGAACTCCGCCGCTGCCGCCCTGCAACAATGACCATTGGCTTTTATTTTCCAAGAGACTTGAACATCTTGGTGATGCACTTCCTCTTTTGCTCCATATTTGGATGTACATAGAGGTTGAGTGTCGTGGTGATGTTGGCATGACCGAGCAGCACACTGACTGTCTTGTAGTCGCAGTTGCAGATGGCGACGCTGGGGAATCGAGCTACTGATGTTCGCGAGTTTTATCGGACAGCAATAATTTTTATTGTCAGATTTGAACACAAGTTTTTTTTTGAAATATCGCCTACCGACAGAATTCCAACAACAGAGAAGAGAAAATGCCCCATCCGGCAGAATGAATGTATTCGCCCTGCATGGAATCCGCGGGAGTCAGGAATCTTGCGCTTTATTCGGCCAAAATCCTATATTGAATGTGATAAAAATACTGGTAATAGCTATGGGAATTCCGACTATCTGAATCCGAGCGACTGCTGTAGGAACTGCATCCCGTTACCGCTAAAGCTCCGCCAGAGAATTGACTGTATTCTTGATTGTTGGAACTATGATATTGCAGAGACAAATCGTTCGCCTCGATGATTCTGATATAGTAATAGCCACGACTGACAATCCAATCTGAGGGAAGCGAAATTTTCTTGAACTCGGAACTTGATACCGAGAAACTGGACGTTGCGACCAATGAATCATCAGTATCATATAATCCTACTTTCACTTCCCCATTGGAAGATGAGCTTCCTTTAACCCAAAACGACAGAATCTGCACTTTCCGCTTAGCGTAAATCCACAAAATCCAACCATTGTCAGCACTATCATTGGTGCGCAAAGAAGCACCTGTGGAGAAGACATATTGCGTGATATTCTCAATTTTATCATTCAATTTGTCCACTCTTTTGTTCAATGACTCTATCTTCTCGTCCTTTTGAGAGATTGTATCATTGAGCTCTGTTATGTAGCCTTCCAAATGCTTTACATAGTTTGACTTATTAACATCCGCTCTATAAAAAAGAATCAGAGCCACTGAACTTGCCAGGACAAGAATCGTCAGAATCACAACATACTTATATTGCTTTTTCTGCTTGGACAAAGAGTCAACTTGCCGCATCGATGCCGTCAGCTGTGATTGCAGCTGCGATTTCTCCACATTGAGGCGGGCAACAGTCTGTGCGAAGCTTGACGGCGCAGTGTTCTTGAGAGTGACGACAACGTTATGGTAATGCAGTACACCTTCAGTGATTTTCTCGTTATTGTCTTCTTCGAAAGAAAAACTGATTTGGCTGGTCAACGGAATCGACAAGTCTTCCGGCGGTAGCACATCCCAATAAGAGAATTGCGCCAGTTCCTTTTCGATTCGGCGGAACGTATTGTCTATTTCAGCCTGCGCCGCTGCAAAAGAATCAACGTTTCTACAAATCTGGCCGTTTTCGTCATAGCAGAAAAGCACGCCTTTCTGCGCCATCTTATCAATGACTTTCTGAAAGTATTCATAGAGTTTTTTCAGGTTTAGGCATATTTCACCGCAAACAACACACAAGCCATTGATTTCCGCCTTCTTATTTTTATAGGCGTATGCATAATACATCAGATTGCCATCTCGGTGGACAGCAATCTGATGACGTGCAGAGCAACTCTTGCTAAACTGCTTTAAGAACGCTTCGGAGGCATCTACAGTATATTGTTGATACACTCCCGCAGCAAGAGAATATATATAACTCCTTAAAATCACTAATCCTTAAAGTAAATTTTCTGATCGTTCTGGGAGATTTCATTCGAATTGGCCAATGCCTGCATGACCGGAAGGCCAATGAGAATGTCAGTTCCGATATTATCATCAATAATCGCAGGAACATTCGAGACGGTGTGCTCCTCTCCTTCATCGTCTGTAAAAGAAATGGACTTCAGCAGGTAAACATCATACATATTTTCTTGGCCATTCGCGGATCTAACAGGGAATCTGTCTTTTTTGTCACTTGTTGAAAGTGTACCTGCCTTGACAAGAGTGGTGGCCTCCAAGTTGGTAATCTTCAGAGGAAGTCCACAACCTGTGTCCCACACTCCTTCAAATTGCGGTCCTCCATTCAGGCGCACACGAACAACAATGGAACCTCGCTTTTCTTCGTATGGAACAGAAAATGAAAACTCACTTCTGCTCTGAGCCACAGGAAAGTGCGATGGATGATAGACTTTCTTGTTTCCACAGGAGCATAACGCCAACAATAGAATCATGCTCAAACAAATTAACTTCTTCATGCCATATTATTTTTTAGAATTGATTTTAAGAATTGATAGTATCTGCGCTATGGGTGGTATTGGCCGGGGACCTTCTGCTCTCAGATTCAATGATTAAGTTAAAACGCTCTCTTTGGCTTCCATCCTTCAAATTACCATAGGCAATAACGGCTTCACCCATATGGCCTGTTATCTTCACACGGACTGACTTCACATTGCCTGTTGGGCCAGAACATTGAGAATATCTCCATCCGAAGCCCTCAGCAAGTTCTGGAGTCGTAACCGTAGCTATTAATGTTTGCCCGTATCTGACATGAGCACCTGACTTCAACTGCATTCCCCTTATATCCTTTACAATCATTCCATACGACGGAACACTTTCCATCTTGCCTGGTTGAAAAATTGAAACCTGTTGATCCATTATGAGAAACGTGTAGGTACGGGAATCTGGACTATCATTGCGGCTGATGGTCATTTCTATGCCTTTGTTTGTCTTCTGTAAGTGAATCCAATCCACATCATCAAGACGTGGAAGCTCCCACGTCCCATCAGCATCAATCGTGAGATTGCGAATGTCGCCATCGGCTTCAGCTTTTATAGATTGTGGTGAAATTGTAAGATACGTAGCCGGATTGCCTGTCTCTTGATTGTCATCATCTCGTCGTTTGTCCTCATCTACGACAGCAGTATTCTGAGAGACAGGCTGGTTTGCGCCCTTATCCTCTGCGGTATTCGTTTTTCTCAAAATGCATAGACTCAATATGCACGTGAATATGGTTAAGAGCAGAATAACCCAGAGCAAATGATTCTTCACGCCACTGGTGAAACCATCCGATACGGATGGCACAACCTTTTCTTGGAAAGTAGGACGGGAAGCTCTGGGGGCCTTGCTTCTCTTCTCCACAACAGCACTAATGGTTGACATTGCAGCCTTATAATCATTATTATCTTGCTGTAGCCCATCTATCTGCCTTTGAAGTTCCTTGATTGTGGGAGAAGGAGGAGGAGTAGGAGGAGCAGGCTTTCTGGCTGCAAGTTCCGCCTCCAACTCACGAACACGTTTATGTAAACCTGCATTCGCAGTCAATAAAGACTGACACTTATTGACATACGATTCATATTTCTCAGAGACATACAATCTTCCGGTCGTACACAAACTCCGATAGGCACTCCACGAATTGCAATCATCTATACTCACTTGCTGACCGTGCCATGAATCGTAGTTTGCGGCGCATGCATTCTTGTCGATGTGTATCCCGCCACCAGCTGTGATTCTGTCAAAATTTTCCTCTATCAAACGCAAAAATGCAGATAGATATTCAGCCTGTTCATCGAATTGGCGTACCAAGTATTGTTCCTTATCGTCGTTTCTGTTGACACTCAGAATCTTCTTGGTTTCCACCATCTGGCTATAGGCTGAGTACAGCATCTGATAAATCATATCAGGGTAGAAATACACATCTTTGCACATCACTGAAATGGCAAAATACTGCCCATCCCTGCCTTTTCGCTCATCACCAACTTTTGCCCCAAGACAATCATTGTTCAAGAAAGAGTACACACAATATATTTCGTTTGCAGGACTTTTGTACAGGTCAACAAACAAAGCAAGTTGGACACCAGATTCTTTAGAACGCCCCACCCTTCCTCTGAAGTATTTCCCGGCCAAATCTTGGCAGATTTCTTGGGGCGCATCAGCAGGAATAAAGGTACTCTGTCCCACTGAAGACCCATGTATAAATGCCACTCCTTTCATTTTTACCAAAGCCGTTTAGTGATTTCTTTCCACAAACGTGACGGATAGAACTCGCCACATGCCGTATAGTTGCCGTCAGCATATTGCCCCGTGCAATAGGGAAGAAACGCATAATCCTTTGCCTGCCAGAAAATCAAGTATTTTCTCGTAAAGAACAAATTCGGATAATGCCGCATTGCGTCAGCCAGCACGGCTTCCGGATTGGAACAACCGGCAGAATTTCCCCATAAGCCGCCTTGAGGAATGTCCACCTTGTTATACAACAATATAACACGGCTTGGATGATGACGGACATACTTATTATACAGACGTATCATCTTCTGCTCATATTTACGCCGCAGATTGACATCTTTTCTGAAAGACACATCGGAGTCCAAATCCAGCAGAATTATGTATATGACCTTTCGTGGAAGATTGGCCTTCACTTGTGCGACCTTATCCAGATATCCCTTAAATTCCCTGCCCGGTTCATGTTCTGAGTCATCCAAACTGAAGTAATCCTCACCCGGTGCCTCCAAGAAATGTGCTACCGTATTTCCCTGACCATCGATGATGTCAGCCAACAGATAGTCAACCGTATTCGGCATGCTTGCGTTCACGTCACCTATGATAGACTCAAAATAATCGCAGTCATCACTGTACTTCTGAGTATTCAACAACGTCTTATTTGCCATGATGGAATAGCCCAGTCCTGACTCATAAAGATAGCTGGCAAGGCTTTTGAGCACCATGCTCTTCCCGCTTGAAGGAGGGCCACAAAGCACGATGAAAGGCGCAGAATCATTGGGAATCTGTGGACTCACAGCACGAGGTGGCGGTGCAACACGCTGTGCCGGCTGTTGCGAATCCACTTTTTTTTCCTCTGTCGCATCGTGCGACGTTTCAGAAACACTGAAATCGAATCCACCAACTGGAGTTTGATTTGTATGATCAGCCATAAATGTTGTATTTTTATGAGTTAAACTTCTATTGTCATAATGTTGCCAAGAGACGAAGGATATAAGCTATAAGATCCACAATCAAGGAGAACAGGATCCACCCCAATAGCTTCATGTCTTGAGGAAATCTTCCGTTTATCAAATCCTCCCATACATTGAAAGTGTTGAAAAGACGAGCTGAAGGATAGGCCTTATACCGGAATTTTCCATTCTCAATATCTGCGGCATCTTTGGTCTTGCTTTCCTTCATGGAGTCATCTATTCTCGTTTGGTAATCCTTATTCAACTTGTCATAGATGTTCTGCTTCAATTGCACCTTCGCGAATTGCTGATATACATCTGGAGTTGCGATTTCCGTTATTTGCGGAATATCCACAACGTATAGACTATCATTGATAAACTGCTTGATGACTCTCAACTCTTGTGTCTGAGGTATCTTCAGCTTGTAATAATCGTTGATGGCACTTTCCCTTTTCAACAATTTGTCGGCCACACGGATTGAATACTTTTCTTTCAGCGCCATCACCTCCCGACTACCTGTTTTTCCTCGGTCGCCACGGTCTTTCTCATCGTCAAAAATGGAATTCTTGTATGCATACTGGTCATTAAACTTGCCGGCACTGCTTGTGAAGTAGTTCTCTATGTCTTTCAAATATCCGATAGCTCTATCCCCAAACCCCGGACGTATGGATGCCTCACATTCCCTCTTGAACTCATCCATCAGATTCTGGACGGTTGCCTCACAGATGGTTATGTCTGTCGTCTTCTTTTCCTGTATGTCGTTGATGTTCTCATTCAGTGTCTCATCCACAAAACTTTTATAAGTTCCCAATTCAGCACTGACCACTTTCAGCCCTTCGTTACTCATCAACATATAATGCACATTTGTAACGAAACTTACTCCCCAGAACAAAAGAAATCCCACGACAGATAAGATGAATTTGCTCCTGCTCGGATTGAAACGGTTTTGCAACTCCTTGATGGCGACGCTAAGACAATAACCGGCCACCAATGACACGATGAACACAAAAATGAAGACCACCCATGTGCTGCTCAGCTCAAAAAACATTTCCACTGATTTTGCTGTCATGTAGGCACTATAACCGGCAAAAAGACAGTAAGCGATCCAACAAGCGATTTTTTTAAGAATCTCTGCTTTGTTCATAATAGAATCTTTTTTATTGATACTTGATTGATTTGACTATTTGATGACATAAAAACAATGCCGTTCGGCCACTCGGCAGTGATAGATAATCATGACAGAAAGAAGCACGTTCCACACCGACGGTACAGGCACGGTTGTCTTTAGTCCGCCGCAAATATACTCAAATTTTTTCAAACAAATCATAAAATGAAAGATTTTTTCCATCACTCCTGCTTTTTCAAAAATCTATAGATGGATCAGTAGCACTGCAGGCAATATTCCTGACAAGTTCTGCGGAGAAAATGTCCAAAATCCGCCTAAGGAAATGCCGTTTCAGCCTGAGTTCTGGCAAAACGAACGCGTTCGTTTCGCAGAGCGAACGCGTTCATCCGGCGGAACGAACGCGTTCGATGGACACGGAATCCGAGCAGTTGCTGAAAAGAATCGGTGCATTCCCCAACTTTTCTCTGCGGAGTGGAGAAGACAGAATGGCGGAGTTCATGAAAGCCTTTGATGCAACAGACTGACAGCCATTGGATTTTGGGGCTCGCTCCGGTATGAGGCGATGGGCAGGGGGGGAAAGAATGCGTGAAAAAAGGGGAGCGGGCGTGGAGGATGTCGGGAGAAAATCGTAACTTTGCACCTCAGCAAATCATGAACTAAAAAGAACAACTGACAATGGCAAGATTCAAGAGAATTCTCCTGAAGCTCAGCGGCGAGAGCTTGGCCGGGGAGCAGGGATACGGCATCGACGTGAAACGGCTGAATGCATACGCACAGCAAATCAGGCAGGTGCACGACATGGGGGTGCAAATCGGCATCGTCATCGGCGGTGGCAACATCTTCCGTGGTCTGCAGGGCGCGGGCAAGGGTTTCGACCGCGTGAAGGGCGACCAGATGGGAATGTGCGCCACGGTCATCAACTCGCTCGGACTGAGCAGTGCGCTGGAAGCCATCGGATGTCCGAGCTTAGTGCTCACGGCCATCCGCATGGAGCCGATTGGCGAGTTCTACAGCAAATGGAAGGCTGTCGAGGCGCTGGAGCAGGGAAAGGTGGTCATCATGTCGGGCGGAACGGGCAATCCCTATTTCACCACCGACACGGGCTCGTCACTGCGCGGCATTGAGATTGAGGCTGACGTGATGCTGAAAGGCACGCGCGTGGACGGCATCTACACGGCAGACCCCGAAAAGGACGCGACGGCCACGAAGTTTGAGGAAATCACCTACGACGAGGTGCTGGCACGCAATCTGCGGGTCATGGACCTGTCGGCCGTGGTGATGTGCCGTGAGAACGGGCTGCCGATTTACGTGTTCAACATGGACCGGGAGGGGAATCTGGAGCGGGTGATGGCCGGAGAGCCGATAGGCACGCTCGTCACGCCCTGACAGTCTCAGGCCAGCAGGTGGGTGAGGAGCACCTTGATGCCGATGAGCACCAAGATGATGCCGCCCACCAGCTCGGGACGGAGGCGGCGCGAGATGCCGGCTCCGTAACGAAGGCCGAGCCGGTGTCCGACGAGGGAGAAGAGGAACGAGGTAATACCGATGATGACGAGAGGCAAGGCGAGCGAAGCCACCGTGGCATAACCCATGCAGGAAAAGGAAATGCCGACGGCCAGCGCGTCGATGCTCGTCGCCACGGCCAGTGTGAGCTGTGTGGCGAGGCGTTCCGGGCGGAAGGTATGCTCTTCTTCGGGACGGAAAGACCCACGAATCATGCGGATGCCGAGAAAGGCCAGAATGCCGAAGGCCACCCAGTGATCCACGGTTGCTATGTAATGGGCGAAATAGGCAGTGGCGAGCCAGCCGACAAACGGCATGAGTGCCTGGAAAAAGCCGAAGAAGAAGGCGATGCGGAGCATGACGGGCCACTGCGGACGGCGCATGATGACCCCGCAGACAATGGAGATGGCGAAGCAGTCCATCGCGAGTCCAACGCTGAGGAAGATGAGATCGAGGAGTGACAATGTTGAAGCGATATGAGACCCCCACGTGGGGAATGGATTGAAGTCAGAGCGTCTGCATGTCGTGCAGGCGCTTGTAGTATCCGCCGAGGGCGATGAGCTGGTCGTGCGTGCCGCTCTCCACGATGCGCCCTTCGTGGAGCACGTAGATTTCGTCCGCATGCTTGATGGTGGAGAGGCGGTGAGCGATGGCGATGGTGGTGCGTGACTCCATGAGGCGTTCGAGCGCGTCCTGCACGAGTTTCTCCGACTCGGTGTCGAGCGCGGAGGTGGCTTCGTCGAGGATGAGGATGGGCGGATTCTTGAGGATGGCACGCGCGATGCTGATGCGTTGGCGCTGTCCGCCCGACAGCCGGCAGCCACGGTCACCGACATTGGTGTCGTAGCCCTGCTCCATTTCCATGATGAAGTCGTGGGCGTTGGCGATGCGGGCGGCGGTTTCCACCTGCTCGCGGGTGGCATTCTCCATGCCGAAGGCTATGTTGTTGAACACGGTGTCGTTGAAGAGGATGGCCTCCTGGTTCACGTTGCCGATGAGGCTGCGCAGGGATTTTATCTTCAGGTTCTTGATGTTGACGCCGTCAATGAGGATTTCGCCCTGCCGGATGTCGTGGTAGCGCGGAATCAAATCGACAAGTGTCGATTTGCCCGACCCAGACTGCCCGACGAGCGCGATGGTCTTGCCCTTCGGAACGACGAGATTGATGTCGTGCAGAATCTCCCGCTGCTCGTTGTAGGAGAAGGAGACGTGGCGCAGCTCGATGTCCTGCTCCAGCCCGCTGATGTCCCGTGCATCGGGAGCCTCCTTGATGTCGTTCTTCGCATACATGATTTTGTTGATGCGCTCCATCGAGGCCATGCCTTTCTGGATGGTGTAGCCGGCCTTCGAGAGGTCTTTCAGCGGTTGCAGCGACGTGTAGAGAATGACAAGGTAGTAGATGAACGTGGGAGCGTCGATGGGCGAGTTGCCCGAGAAGATGAGATAGCCTCCGAACCACAACACGATGACAATCATGCAGGTGCCGAGGAACTCGCTGACGGGGTGGGCGGCATTCTGACGGATGGCCACACGGATGGCTGCGGAACGGAACTCGTTGTTCACTTTCACGAATTTCTTCTCCATCGTTTTCTCAGCGATGAAAGCCTTGATGATGCGGAGCCCGCCAAGGGTTTCCTCAAACATGGTGAGGCCGTCGCTCCATTTCGACTGCGCATAGAGCGACTTGCGCTTCAGGCTCTTGCCGATGCGTCCGATGCCGATGGCCATGACAGGCACCACGAGCAGCGTGAAGAGGCTGAGCTGCCAGCTCATATAGATAAGCGTGCCGATATAGACCAAGAGGAAGATGGGGTTCTTGATGACCATGTCGAGCGAGGAGCCGACGGAAGCATCCACCTCGTTGACATCGGTCGAGACGCGGGCGAGGATGTCGCCCTTGCGCTCTTCGGAGAAGAAAGAGAGGGGGAGATAGAGAATCTTGTGGTAGAGACGGGCACGGATGTCGCGCACGATGCCCGTCTTGATAGGCATGAGAAACGCGCTGCCTGCGAAGTAGGTGCCGGTCTTCAGCAGGGTCATGGCGGCCAGTCCGAGGCCGAGGATGAGGAGCGTGGAGGCAGGGCCGTAGGTGGCAATCATCTCCTGCGAGAGATAATAGAGGTTGTTGAAGAGCACCGTCTTGAAGTCTCCGATGCCGTGCCCACTCCACGGCATGTACTCGTAGTGGGTCTGCTCCACCTTGAAGAGGATGTTCAGGATGGGCACGAGGACAAGAAAGGAGAACACATTGAAGAAGGCCGTGAGGATGTTGAACCCAAAGGTGGCGACCACATAGCCTTTGTAGGGGGCAAAGTATTTGCCCATGATTTTGAAGAACTCTCTCACCTACTATTATATATAATAAGGTATGACAAATCGGGAAACGGGGAGACCTGAACCGCTACTTCCTTCCGAAATCGGCGGGCACCTCGCCCCAGTGCTCCGTGTCCCACTTCACGATGGGGTTGGAATACGGGTTGGCCAGCAACCAGCGCTCCGCCCGCGCGATGAGCTCATAGAGGTATGCGGTCTGCGGCGTGCGCTCCAGCGTGGTCTTGCATTTTTTCTTCTTTACCCAGATTTGCGCTGTGCGGCTGTCGCTGTAGATGGGCATCGCGGGCAGCCCCTGCCGCTTGAGCAGAGCCAGCGCGTGCACGATGGCCAGAAACTCGCCGATGTTGTTCGTGCCCTGCACGGGACCGAAGTGGAAAATTTCCTGTCCCGTCCGCAGATAGACACCGCGGTATTCCATCGGTCCCGGATTGCCCGAGCAGGCGGCATCCACGGCCACAGCCTCCGCCATCACTTCGGGCGGGAGGGGCAACACGGTGTCGTGACGCCAGTCGGGCGGATTCTGTAACTGTCGATCCACGGGCATCACATTCTTTCCGGCATTTCGATGCCGAGCAGTTCCATGCCGTTCTTGACGATTCTGGCCACTTCGCGCGAGAGCACGAGTCGGAAGGCGCGTTTCTGTCCGTCCGGCTCGCCGAGGATGGTGAAGTCGTGGTAGAACTGGTTGAACTCCTTCGTCAGTTCATAGCAATATTTGGCGATGCCCGACGGGCTGTAGTCCGTGCCGGCCTGTCGGAGCGCGGTCTCGAACTGGCAGAGCTTCTGGATGAGCTCCGTTTCCTTGCCCGAGATGTCGGTGCCGGTCGGGAGCTGCTGCGGAACCTCAATGCCGGCCTCGGCGGCCTTGCGGAGAATCGAAGCGATGCGGGCGTAGGTGTATTGGATGAACGGACCCGTGTTGCCGTTGAAGTCGATGGACTCTTCCGGATTGAAGAGCATGTTCTTGCGGGCATCCACCTTCAGAATGAAGTATTTCAGTGCGCCGAGTCCCACCTTGCGGGCCACTTCGCGTGCCTCTTCTTCGGAGAGCTGGATTTTCTTCGTCATCTCCTTCGACACGTTGTAGGCCTCCTCTATCATCTGCGCCATCAGTTCGTCGGCATCCACTACCGTGCCTTCGCGCGACTTCATCTTGCCGTTCGGCAGTTCCACCATGCCGTAGGAGAAATGGACGAGATCCTTGCCCCAGCTGAAACCGAGCTTGTCGAGCAGGATGGACAGTACCTGGAAGTGGTAGTTCTGCTCGTTGCCCACCACGTAGATCATCTTGTCGATGGGATA
>CAYPZK010000047.1:0-17848 GCA_964415385.1 uncultured Bacteroidaceae bacterium | reverse complement strand
ACACAAAGATACGCAAAAAAATTGATATAAACTAATTTTCAACATCTACTTATGTCATGCTGCACGTGGTGTATCACTGGAATAAAAAACCAAAAAAGAAATAAACAATTTTAAGTACATAAGTCCGATTAAAATCCCAACAAAGGTATATGAAGCGAAGGCTGAGTTTCTTTTTGTGTATAGGATTCGCCTGTCTATCTTATGCGCAGGAGACAAACAACGTAACACTGCAAGGCAGCATACAGGACTCTTTTTTAGAGCGCGGTCTGTTTGATTGCACGGTCACGCTGATGCGGGCCGACAGTACGGCGGTGGAGTGCAAACCGAGAGTTTATGAACTGGGCAACGACGAAATGCACATCAGCACCGTTTTCTATATCGACGTGCCGCGACAGGCAGGGAACTACATCATCCGTGTGCAGAAGGACGGTTACGAAGATGGCTGGACGAAAGTGAGCGTGCCCGACGGTTACAAGGAAAAGACGTTCATTGTTCCGATGGTCAATATGAAGAAGTCCATCATGAAGACCGTGGGGCTGAACGAGGTGGTGGTGAAGGCTACGCGCATCAAAGTGAAGATGCGCGGCGACACGCTGGTTTATGATGCTTCGGCATTTCAGCTGCCCGAAGGGTCGATGCTGCAACACCTGATAGAGCAACTGCCCGGCGCACGGATGACGGACGCGGGTGAGATATTCATCAACGGCAGGAAGATAGACGAGCTGACACTCAACTCCCGTACGCTCTTCAAAGGCAACAAGAAGGTGTTGCTGGAGAATCTGCCTTACTTCACGGTGAAGGAACTGAAGGTGTTTGAGCGGCAGTCGCTACAGGCGGCCATGAGGGGCGAGAAGGACGAAAATCCGGAATACGTGATGGACGTGAACCTGAAAGACGAATACTCCGTGGGCGTGATAGCCAATGCCGAGGCGGCGGGCGGCACACACGAGCGGTATCAGGCTCGGGCTTTCGGGCTGTTGCTCACGAAAACGCTGGCGATGGGTGCATTCGGCAACCTGAACAACATCAACGACATAAGCCGTTCCCTTGCGCAGGGATGGCACGAAGGGAATGGGCTCATCATGGGCAACCAGAACAAACCATCGACACGCAAGGCAGCGGGCGTGAGCCTTGACTATCAGTCAACGAAGAAAATGTATGGTTTCCCTGTCATAGCGGAGAATATGGAAATAGCCTTCGACCGCTACGACAACCTCGACGAGTCGGGAACCTATCAGGAACGATTTCTGCCTACGGGCACGGCATTTGCGGAACGTTTGCGCACATCCCGAAACAAAATAACTTCGGTACAGCTTATCAATCAGTTCCACCGTCTGCCATGGCTTTTTGAGAGTTCTATACATTTATATTATAGAGAGACCGACAACAACCTGTTGGACACCTTGCAGCAGTGGGACAGCCTACGGGTGACGGCTATGCAGCGGACGGAAGGCCTTGGCAAGACAAGGGGCTACGGGCTGGGGTGGCTGCGAGCCAGATTCCCCGTCTACAAAAATGTGGAAGGAAATATAAACACATACTGGACTCGCACCGACCGCGAGGCTTCAACCGTCAGCACTTCCACGGCGGAAGTTACTGCAACCGACTATTTCCGCCATGAGTACGAGGATGCCCGCACAACGCAATACAGCTTCGAACCGTCGCTGAAATATGACCATCGGCTGTGGAAGCAACTGCATATGTACCTGACGGAGCGCTACCAAATATCGGGCAGCAACAGCAACGACCAGCTCTACATGCTGAACGACCTCACGGGATGGGGACTCCAAGACGGCACAGCCATCGACCTGCTACCGTCGAACCGCGACATGCTCCGCAGCGTCTATGATACGGAGAACAGCACCCGCAGCCGTCTGCAACAACAGGAGAACGAGTTCACCGTGGCCCTGAAATGGAACAAGACGGAGCACTTCCCTGTCTATGTGACGCTGAGCCTGCCTGTCTATGTGCAGCACGAAAGACTCGACTACAAGCGCGGAATCATCGACACCCTCGCCCGTCACAACATCTTTACGTTGAATCCCTCGCTACATCTGAAGCACAAGGTTTGGTCGCTGCGTGTGGGCATGACAACATCGACACCGGGTCTGATGAACTTGATGCCCTACCGCGATGCCCGCAACGCACTCAGCATCATCGAGGGCAACCCGTCGCTGAAGAACAACCGCCGCGTGAATGCCAGCCTCACATGGTCGCCCAAACTCTCAACCCGTCGCACGGGCATGACCGCCGCCAGGGTGGAGTCACGCTATGTCTATCATATCCGCTCAGTGGCGCAGGGATTTACCTATGACGAGCTGACCAGCGCCTACACCTACCGCCCCGAGAATGTGGAGGGTAACTGGTCGTGGAACAACTCTTATAACATGACTTTCTCGCTCAGCAAGAACCAGATGTGGTGGATAGACAGCGGAACGGGATGCAACGTGTGGCACTCCGTCGATTACGCCTCTGTGAGCGGCATAGCCGGTGTACAACTGAACAAGGTGGAAACCGTGAACATCAGCGAGAGCATGAAACTGAGCTACAAGGCGAAGAACACGAAAGTGAGTTTGCTCGGCAATCTGCTGTGGCGACGCACGTGGGGGCACCGCACAACGTTCAGCGACATCAGTGCTTTCGATTTCCGTTATGGTGTGAATGCCATGCAGACCATCCTGATGTGGAACACCACACTGAATGTCGATGGCATGATGCAGAGCCGCCGAGGCTATGGCAGCGATGCCATGAACAAGGACGAGTTTGTGCTGAATGCCTCCATCGCACAGCCCATCCTCCACGGCAAGGTGAAGCTGACGCTCGAAGGCCACGACCTGCTGCACCAGCTCTCCAACACCACCTACGAGGTAAACGCCCAAGGCCGCACTGAGACGTGGTACCGCGTCATCCCCAACTACGTCATGCTACGCGTAGCATGGCAGTTTAACAGAAATCCGAAGAAATAAACAATGAGAATGGCTTGAGATGATAAGAGCTACCACTGCTCATTGTTTGTTCCTCCGGCTCTTGGAATCAACCATGCTCATAAGAGCAGGGGAGACGCGAGGGTCAATCAGTGTCGCTGTGGCTGCAGGTGGCTGTCAAGAAAATTCTCGATGCGCGTGAAGAGATGGCGACGTGTATTGCCTCCCGAGATACCGTGATTACGGTTGGTGTAGGTTTGCATTTCGAACTGGATGCCTGCCTGAGTGAGCTGTTCGGCCAGTTCGGCCGTGTTCTGGAAGTGAACGTTGTCGTCAGCCAAGCCGTGACAGATGAGCAGATTGCCATGCAATTTCTGAAAGCGATGAAGGGGCGAGATGTCGTAGCCATCAGGATTTTCCTGCGGCGTGCGCATGTAACGTTCCGTGTAGGCTGAGTCGTAAAACCGCCAGTCGCATACGGGCGCGACAGCCACACCACAGCAAAACACAGGGCGGCCTTCCGTCATCGACATAATCGTGTTGAATCCGCCGAAGCTCCATCCCCAAATAGCGATGCGTTCCTTGTCCACATACGGCAACGATCCCAGATAGAGTGCCGTCTCCACCTGGTCTTTCGACTCCTTGTCGCCCATCGTGAGATAGGTACACTTCTTGAAATCCTGTCCGCGTCCACCCGTTCCACGTCCATCCACACAGACTACGATATATCCCTTCTGGGCCAGACGGTGTTCCCATGTCAGTCCGCCATTGAAACCGTTGTTCCAGGAATTGTGAACCTGCTGGTCGCCAGGGCCGCTGTACTGATACATCAACACCGGATATTTCTTCGATGCATCAAAATCGGCGGGCTTCACCATCCATCCGTTCAGCACGACGCCTTCACCGGTCGTGAAGGAGAAAAGCTCCGGCTTGCTGATGCGCAGTGAGGCGTAAGCCTGCTTCAAGTCAGCATTGTCTTCCAGCACACGGATTTGTTTGCCCGAACCGGTGTAAACCGCCTGCACCGTCGGCGTGAGGAGGTCGGAGTAGGAATTGATGAAATAAGAGCAATCGGCAGAGAACGATGCCGAGTTGGTGCCCTTGTTTTTCGTGAGCAATGTCTTGCGTCCCTTCATGTCCACCTTATATATATATTGCTCCAGCGGACTGCCTTCGTTGCTGGCGTAGAAGAAATTCTCGCCCTTGGCATCGGTGCCATAGTAGTCGTTCACGTCGAAATCGCCCTGCGTGAGCTGCCGCACCAGTTGTCCGCCCAAGCCGTAGAGATAGAGGTGCTGATGGCCATCGCGTTCGGAAAGCACCACGAACTGTGGACGGGAGAAATCGAGATGCGCGTAGAAGTCCGTCTCTATGTAACGTTCGTTCGTCTCGCGCACCGCCAGCCGGCTCACGCCGCTGCGCGGATTGGCCATGTAGATGTCGCAACGGTCCTGCCGCCGGTTCAGCGTAACGATGGCAAGTTTGTCGCTTTCGCCGGTGAATTGAATGCGCGGGATGTAGCCATCGCTGTCCAGCGGCACGTCGATAGTACGTGTCACGCGGCTCTTGATGTCGTAACTGAGCACTTTCACCTTCGAGTTCACCTCGCCGGCCTTAGGATATTTGTATGCATAGATGCCCGGATAGAGCCGGTATTCCGTTCTGGCGGGCGCGGCTCCACCGTACAAAGGGAACGTGAAAGTGCACACGTCACTCTCATCGAAACGAATCCAGGCGAGCATCTGCGAGTCGGATGAAAAGTCATAGGCACAGTTGAACTCGAATTCCTCCTCATACACCCAGTCAGGCTTTCCGTTGATAATCTCGTTGTATTTCCCGTCCGTGGACACTTGGCTTTCCGCATTGTTGTAGAGCAGTTTCACCAAGAAAATATTGTTGTCGCGGACAAACGCAATCATCGTCCCGTCGGGCGAGAATTTCGGACACTCCTGCGGCCCGTCAGCTGAAAGCGGGGTCAGGGTTTTGTTGTGCACATTGTAGATATAGTATTCCGCCGTGTAGGAACGCCGGTAGATGGCATTCCGCTTCGTCTCGATGAGAATGTTCTTCCCGTCGGGCGCAATGATGTAGCCGCTGAATCCGTCGATGCGGGAACCGCGCACATCGGCGAGATCGAACAACGTCTCCAGCACCTCTCCCGTCTGGTAGGAGCAGCGCTGAATCTGGCGGCGGTCGTCCGAGATTCTGGAGTAGGCACTTCCGTCCGCCAATGGTTCCAGTCCGTAAATCCGGCGCGGATAGTAACGATAGTTCACTACGTCATCGAGTGAGATTTCCTGTGCGGCAGCAGCCAAAGCCGACAGCAACAAGCAGGAGAGAATGAAAAGTTTTTTCATATCGATTGTGAATGATTGATGAATTCCAGCAACGTCCATGAGGATATTTGCCGGCACACATTTGGTGATTTCGCAGATATTTACTTATTTTGCAGCGGGAACGCCACAATTCCGGAATCTTTTGCAAAATAAATAAAAACTTGGCACAAAGGAAAATTATGATACGAAAAACCGTCGGTTGGGCAGCAGTTTTGTTGTTTTTTTCATGTCTCGGCAGTTGTGGTGACAGCCAGAGCCAGTCTGCCGGTGTGCCCCATTTGCCGGGTCGCGAGGTCATCCTGTCCGAGCTGCAACAGAGTGCCGACATCGTGACCACGGAACTCACCATCCGCAAGATTGCCATCTACGACACGAGCAAGAGCGAGCACTTTGCCTGGACCGACCCGTCCACCTGGAAATACGGCGACCGCAAATGCATCATCCCCGTGGAAGTTCACGTGAAGTACGGCTACGACCTGCGAACCATGAAGGTGGACGACATCAAGCTGTCCGATGACAGCAGTGCGGTGGTCATCCGCCTGCCACGCCCCAAGATTGTCGATGCCAGCTACAACACCTACATCGATGAGAGCTCCGTCGTGAAGATGTCCACCGGTCTGCGTTCCGCCGTGGGGCATGAGCTGGAAGAGGAAATCCGGAAGAAAGGTTACGAGGCCGTGCTTCAGGAAGACCTCACCCCCGTCGTCGGCAAGGAGGTGGAACAGAACGCGCAGACACTCTTCACGTCCATTATCAAGAGCCTCGGCTGGTCCAACGTGGTCATCGAGACCGCCGGCTAACTTCGTCTATCCCGACCTTTCATTTCGAGCAAATCATGGAGCAACTTCCTAACGAACAGCAGAAAACCGGCTTTGCCAGCCGTCTGAAGCGGTGGTTCACCTTTCTCCGTCACTGCATGGGCGACATGCGACGCACCACCTACACCGTGGCCATTGCCGCCATCGCCCTGATCCTGATTTTCCTCGGCTATGGCGTGTGGCGGCAGAGTCATGCCGCTCCCGCCTCCACAGCGGTGACATTAGAGGACACGGCCATCGACATCGAATCGGTCATGCCGCGAGGCGAGCTCTACGTCTGCACGGCCGTGGCCGAAGACTTCGTCACCCTGCAGCGCACCGGTACCACGCTCGGCATTTTCACCGAGGAGCACTCCTGCGTGCAGATTCTGCGCCAGAAAGTGAGTTTCAAGATTGACTTGCGACAGGTGCGTTACACACCCGACACGCTCCATGTGATGATTGTGGAAATGCCGCCCGTGGAATATGTGGCCTCCACCCAGGATTCCCCCTTCATGTCGGACGATGAGGACTTTTGGGCATCAGAACTCAGAAGCACGAACGGACTGAAAAGGCAGGTGGAACAGAAAATCCGCCGTCGCTTCGACACCGAAGCCAACCACCGGAAGGCGGAGCGGTATGCACAGGACGCCATCCGCGAGCTGCTCTGGAAGTTAGGTTACGAGGCCCGCTTCGCACCTCAGCTGACCCGCCGCCCGGAATAGAGATCTCATTCCCCGTTCAGCCGTTTCTTCACCACGGCGGGGTTGCCCACGGCTAACGAATCGTCGGGAATGTCACTCACGACCACCGAACCGGCACCGATGATGCAACGGGCACCAATCCGCACGCCGGGGCACACGATGACTCCACCGCCGAACCACGTGTCATCGCCGATGGTAATGGGGAACGAGGTCTCCTTGGGCTGCCGCCGGAGCAGATAACCGCGTGGATGTTGCGGCGTGTAAAACTGACAATTCGGACCGATTTTCACATGACTGCCGATGCGCACGCGGGCACCGTCGAGAATGGTGCAACCATAGTTCAGAAACGTGTGTTCCCCCAGCTCAATGCCGTTGCCGTGGTCGCAAAAGAATGGCGGGCAAATCGTTGTAGTTGCAGGGATTCCGGGAATCAGTTCCTCTAATAGCTCGCGGTAGCCCTCCGAGAACACATTCATCCGGTTCAGCCGCAGACAGACTTCCTTGGCATGCCGCAGGCTCGCTGCGATTTCCGCGTCAGAGAAGTCGTAAAGCTCCTCACTGCGCATTTTCTCAAATTCCGTCTTCATTTTTCCTTATTCTGATTGCGCGTTGCCGCACCCGTTCCATGAACTCATAATTTTTCAATCCCCAGCCCGGCACGGCCAACAAGCCGGCAGGCGACTGGGACACAAGCCGCTCAATCATGATGTCGGAGCGCAACATACCGACAAAGCGAAGCACATAGTCAATGTACTCATCCGCCGTGAACAGATGGAAATCCTCAGGCCGCTCCGCATATTCCTGCGCCATGCGCGTACCGCGAATCAACTGCAACTGATGGATTTTCAGCGTACTGAGCGGCAGTGCATTCAGACGCTCCGCCTCCCGATGCAGGTAGCCCGGCAGACCCACCGTGCCCGGCAGGCCGAGAATCACATGTCCGCCCGTCAGAATGCCGCGCGAGGCCGTGGTCTCCACCGCCCTGCGCGTACAGGCGAAGTCGTGCCCGCGGTTGACGCGCCGGAGCACCTCGTCGTCCGTCGATTCGATGCCAAACTCCACGAGCAGGAAGCATTGGCGGTTGAGCCGTTCCAAATAGTCGGCCAGAGCCTCCGGCATACAGTCGGGCCGCGTGCCTATCACGAGCCCCACCACATCCTCCACGTCCAATGCCTCCTCATACTTCCGCCGCAGGTTGTCCACCGTCCCGTAAGTATTCGTATAAGCCTGAAAATAAGCTAGGTATTTCATCTGCGGATATTTCTTGCCGAAGAACCGCTTTCCCTCCTCCAGCTGCTCGCGGACGGACAACGGGCGCGAGCAATAGGCAGGGTTGAACGTCTGGTTGTTGCAATAGGTGCAACCGCCCGTCCCCACCCTGCCGTCGCGGTTGGGACAGGTGAAGCCCGCATTGACCGAGATTTTCTGCACCTTCGTTCCCGCCTGCGCTGTCAGCCACGGCCCGAACTCACTGAAACGGCCGGCTTCCACCTGTATCTGTTCCGATTTCACGCCGGCAAATTTATCACAAAACTTTCACATTCCCAAATCTTCCGTCACTTTCATCCATTCTTTGCGGGGCAACGCCAGCGGGGAACACTGCGCAGAAAAAATACCAAATGCACAGAGAAAAATCGGGAACTGCGACAATTTCTTCCCGAACGAAGGCGTTCGTTCCGTCGGACGAAGGCGTTCGTTTCGGAAATCGAACGCGTTCGTTTTTCCGGGACTCAGGCTGAAATGGATTTTTTCATGCCCTCATCCACAAGTTTTTTTGCGCGGGAAGTCATGCGTGCCATGCGGCTGTCGAAGAGGCGGAAAAACGGCGGCGGATCATCTTTCTTCGAACTTTTCGGGCGAAATGCGCGGAGCTATGGTTTTTATTCGTTACCTTTGCAGGCGGAAAGACCCTCCCTGCAGCCTCCCGTCTTTGGCTGTCAGCGGAATGTCATGAAACCGAAAACGAAAGGAATTGAATGATTCAGCTGTTGCACATCTTCGTCGCACTGCTCGTGCTTTTCTGCTGTAGCCAGACATCCCGGAATGGCGGTTGCGGTGAAGATGCGGACGTAGAGACGAACCTGCCGGAGAACGTGGCCCAACACCTGCCGCCTGCCGAACTGCCGCAGGACGGCCACTGGCTGTCGGCCGACTCGCAGGAGGATGCCGCACTACTGCCCGAATCATGGGATTTCCTCCGACTGCTCAGCTCGCGCAATGAGCGCACGCAGTCTTCCGTAGGCGGAGGCGGCCACGGCTGTACGGCTTGCTGTCGCCAAAACCGGTTTCTGCAACTTTCCCAGCTAACGGGGAAGCTGCCGTGCGGCAAGCCCCGCCGCTTTCCTTCGGCCTCAACCGACTACTATGTCTATGCGTTGAGGCGTATTCTGATTTAGCCCTGTGATGTTTTGAGGAACGACCGGCGCATTGTCCACGCGTCGTCCCCATGTTCCACCCAAAGGCCGAGGATGGCATACCCGTCGGCCCGAGAATCCCGTCAGACGGCCGGAGACGCCTCCGATGCGCCACCGGCGGCCTCTGACACATCCATCAAACAATCACCAAAAACATCACACATTTTCATGGCAAGTTTCAAGCATCTGGAGATGGGAAAGTCCGTCACCAAACACCCGAATATCAGCATACAGACCTCTTTCTTCGGTCTGTGCACCACGCGAATCTACACGCCTACAGGCAGCAAGGTCAGACCTCTCACCCACGACTATTCGCCCGAAACGGGACGTATTCTCGAAAGCATTCTCGACTGCGACAAGAATCAGCTGGAGGCCATGTTGCAACGGAAATCTGAAATCGCCGAAACCACATTAGGCAACATGCGGCTCGAAGTGGCCCTGTCCGACGACCATCAGTTCGTGGCCGTCCAGCTTTTCCGCTTCGTCAATCTGCTCTTCGAGCCGGTGACAGACGTGAAGTTCTATGAAGGCCGCGAGGCAGAACTCATCGCCGGACTTCTATAGTTTTTATGCAGTTTTCGCTGTTAAAAAATCATAAATGTTGCGTCCGGAGACCGATTTTCGATGAACGAAACGGAAAAAGAAGGGCGAACACATTGCCAAGTCAGCGAAAATCCGTAACTTTGCAGGCCAAAACATTTTGGAAGGCACTTCCCGAAGTGCCCTGTTCGGTGTGTGGATAGCGCGCTCTATTAGCCGGGGTGGCAGTCCGTGAATCACCGAAATGAGCAAAACATTTTTTCAGTAACAACAAAAAGAAGAAAGTACAAGTAATGAACACTTTAAGCTTCAGCACTCATTTCGCAACGCCGGAAGAGGCCAAGAAGGAATGGGTGGTGGTAGATGCCACAGACCAGATGGTAGGACGTCTCTCCGCGAAAGTGGCAAAAATCCTGCGCGGAAAGTATAAACCATGCTTCACGCCCAACCAGGACTGCGGCGACAACGTCATCATCGTCAACGCTGCCAAGATTCAGTTCTCCGGCGCAAAATGGACAGACAAACAGTACCTTACATTCTCCGGCTACCCAGGCGGACAGCACAAAATCACGCCTGCCGAGCTCGCCAAGAAGCCACACGGCTACGAGCGCATCCTGCGCCATGCAGTGAAAGGTATGCTTCCGAAAGGCCGCCTCGGTGCCAAAGTTCTCGGCAACCTCTACATCTTCGAAGGCGCAGAACACGACAAACAGGCCCAGAGTCCTAAACAAATTGATATTAACGCTCTTAAATAAGATTAGGAAAACATGGAAGTGATCAATGCATTGGGCCGTCGCAAGAGTGCTGTTGCCCGCGTATATCTCACGGAAGGTACTGGTAAGATTACCATCAACAAGAGAGACCTCAAAGAATATTTCCCTTCTGAACTCATCCAGTTTGTCGTCAAGCAGCCGCTCGCACTCCTCGACGTACTTGAGAAGTATGACGTGAAGGCCAACCTCACCGGCGGCGGCTACACAGGCCAGAGCCAGGCTCTCCGCCTCGCCATCGCCCGCGCGCTCGTCAAAATCAACGCCGATGACAAACCTGCTCTCCGCAAGGAAGGCTTCATGACCCGCGACTCCCGCGCCGTGGAGCGCAAGAAAGCCGGTCAGCCGAAGGCACGCCGCAAATTCCAGTTCAGTAAGCGTTAATTTCTTTGCAGCCAGCTGCAAAACAAGGATTTATCGTTTAGTATCTAAACTCTGGCGATTCGTCAGACGGGCGGTCATGGCCGCAAGCCGCTGTCCGCCGTCCGCGACTACCCCGGAGTTGGGTTTTCAAATCAAGAAAAAACTTAAAAAGAAAGTAAACAATTATGTCAAGAACAACATTCGATGCCCTGCTTGAGGCAGGCGCACATTTCGGTCACCTCAAAAGAAAGTGGAATCCCGCTATGGCTCCTTACATCTTCATGGAGCGCAACGGCATCCACATCATCGATCTCCACAAGACAGTTGCCAAAGTAGATCAGGCAGCTGAGGCGCTCAAGCAAATCGCCAAGAGCGGCAAGCGCATTCTTTTTGTTGCTACCAAGAAACAGGCTAAAGAGGTAGTGGCCGAAAAAGCAGCATCCGTCAACATGCCATACGTCATCGAACGCTGGCCGGGTGGCATGCTCACCAACTTCCCAACCATCCGCAAGGCCGTGAAGAAGATGGCCAATATCGACAAGCTCCTGGCTGACGGAACCTACGACAAGCTCTCCAAGCGTGAGAACCTGCAAATCCGCCGCAAGCGCGAGAAGCTCGAGAAGAACCTCGGCTCCATCGCCGACCTGACCCGCCTGCCGTCCGCCCTCTTCGTCGTTGACGTGCTGAAGGAGAATATCGCCGTGCGCGAGGCCAACCGTCTGGGCATCCCTGTATTCGGCATCGTCGATACAAACTCCGACCCCAGCAACATCGACTTTGTCATTCCGGCCAACGACGATGCCACCAAGAGCATCGAAGTGATTCTCGATGCCGTCTGCGGTGCCATTGCTGAAGGTCTCGAA
Organism: uncultured Bacteroidaceae bacterium; assembly: GCA_964415385.1. Taxonomy (GTDB): domain Bacteria; phylum Bacteroidota; class Bacteroidia; order Bacteroidales; family Bacteroidaceae; genus UBA3839. Next base: position 6,137 of record CAYPZK010000047.1, on the reverse strand, counting down.
GAGCGCAAAATCGAGAAAATCGACATGGAAGCCGCCGGGGAGCCTGACGACAAGCCTGCCCGCAAGCGCACGAGCAAGGCACGCGCCGACAAGCCGGCCGAGGCAACAGCCGAAGCACCGGCAGAGCAGGCTGAGCCAGTAGCTGAAGCCACACCGGCCGCAGAGGCCGAACCGGCTGCAGAGGCTGCTCCTGCCACGGAAGCTCCTGCCGCAGAGGCATAAAACCCGCCCTGCCGCGCCCGACAACCGCAGAGCGCACAGCTCTGCAGAACATGAACCCATAATCACTAAACAAAAACAAAATGGCTGTAACATTAAAAGATATCAATGCCCTCCGCCAGAAGACCCAAGCAGGTCTGATGGACTGCAAGAAGGCACTTACAGAGGCCAACGGCGACATGGAAGCCGCCATGGAGATTCTCCGCAAGAAAGGTCAGCTCGTGGCTGCCAAGCGCAGCGACCGCGAAGCCGCCGAAGGCTGCGTGCTCGCCAAGGTTGACGGCAAATTCGGAGCCCTGATTGCCCTGAAGTGCGAAACCGATTTCGTGGCCAAGAACGCTGACTTCGTCGCTCTGGCCAACAAAATCATCGACGCAGCGCTGGCTGCCAAATGCAAGACTCTCGACGAGGTGAAGGCTCTCCCGCTCGACGGCACCACCGTGGCTGAGGCCGTGGTGAACCGCTCCGGCGTGACGGGTGAGAAAATGGAACTCGACGGCTACGCTACCGTAGAAGGCGAGAAGGTCGTGGCCTACAACCACATGGGTCAGAACTTCCTCTGCACGCTCGTAGCCTTCAACAAGGACTGCGACGACGAGGTGGCCAAAGGCGTTGCCATGCAGGCCGCCGCTATGGCTCCTATCGCACTCAACGAGGACGGCATTCCACAAGAGACCAAGGACGCTGAATACAAGGTGGCCGTGGAGAAGACCGAGGAAGACCAGGTGAAGAAAGCCGTGGAGACAGCTCTCAAGAAAGCCGGTTTCAACCTCTACATCGCCGAGAACGAAGAGCACATCAACGAAGGCATTATGAAGAAGGAAATCACCGAGGAGCAGGCACAGCAGATTCGCGACCTCAAGGCCAAGACGGCTGAAGAGAAGCGTGCCAACCTGCCGCAGCAGATGATTCAGAATATTGCCAACGGACGCATGAGCAAGTTCTACAAGGAAGTGTGCCTCCTCGATCAGGCTTACATCGACGACAACAAGATTTCAGTGGCTCAGTTCCTCCACAATGCAGACAAGAATCTCACTGTCGTGGACTTCAAGCGTTACACGCTCCGTGCTGAATAAATGCCAATCCCAACATTTCATCCCCGTGCCGCAGCTTCCGAGTTGCGGCACTTTTTTTTATAACAGCCCCTCTGCCCTGAACATCATCGCGTAGGCCGCAGCCTTCTTCTCAAGCGGGAGCGGATAGGCCCGCGACGACGACGGCAGCCGCCACAGACGCACCTGCCGTCCGCTCTCCGAAAGAGACGAAACGACGGACGACGTGCCGGTGGCCGGAATTGCAGTCATGTCCAACGCCTCGCAGACCGTCCGCGCAGCCTTCTCCCCTGTCGTCACGATGGCACGCAACTGGCGGAGCGGTGCGGTGAGTGCACGGATGTCGGTCGGAGTCACCACTTCCAGGAACTTGTCCGACGCATTGTCGGCCAGACGGCGCACAGCCGTTGCCGTATCGAAAAAGCCAATGCCCTTTTCCCGCAGGAAGGCTACGATGTCGGCCAGCTTGAATGTCCGGTGTGCCTCATCCACGAAATGATTCTTGTCGCCGAAGAACACCAGTCCCTCAATCCGCCAATGATCATTGATGAAATTCGGATAGTAGAAATCCATGCACCAACGTTTGCGTTGCGGCGGGAAACTGCCAAGAAAGAGCACACGCGTGTCCGGCGGCAGAAAAGGGACGAGCGGATGACGCTCCACGCCGTCCGCCGAGTGCCGGATGTTCGAGAGATTCAGATAGGATTCCATCGTTCAACGATTCATCACACAGCGGACAGTCACTTCGCCGTCTGTCTTTTTTCCTGCAATTTGCGCAGATAGAATTTCACCTTCATCTGCAGCCGGTCGTTTTCCATACCCAACGTGTCCACGCGGTTGCGCATTCGCTGAAACTGGGAATCGAGCGGAGAAATGTCGGGATGCTGTGCGCAGAACGTGTCGAACGAGTCCTTGGCCTGCACATAAACGATGTCGGCACGGGCAGCCTCCACCCGCGCCTCTTCCAACTTCAGCGTGTCCTCGAAGTCGAGAGCCGCCCAACGGGTGGCCACGGCACGCGGATACACCGTGCGGATGGAGTCGAGCAACGCGTGTGCCTTGTCGAACTGACGCACATTCAGAGCCTCCCGTGCCTCATTCAACAAAGGTGCGGCTGCGGCATCGGGATCATCCTGACGACAGGCTGTCATACAAACCGTCACCGACAGAGCTGCAAACACGATTCGGAACGACGGCCACCATGCCTTCAAAAAAGAATTCCTATCCATATAGCGGCAAAGGTACAGAAAAAAACGGACAGACGCAAGGGAAGCAAACAAAACTCTGCGGACAAAATCCGTCAACGCAGACTCCAAAAGCTGACACACGGTGGGCCATCCGCAGAGCGTACTGTTAATTTTCTTTAAGACAAAAGGGATTTCACAGCAAAAATAACGGAAATCCCGAAAACTATTCGTAAAATTGCAATATCATACATACTATATTTCCGACCGATTTCTCTCTACGACAAACAAAACCAACACTCCTAATCGATAACTCCTTATGAAAAAAATTCAAAGACTGATTTGCTCTGTTCTCCTACTGGCCTGCGCCTGGAATGTGTGCCACGCCGCCAACAGCACGACCACTGTCGAACAAGTGAGCAGCGCGGTGACTGTGAGCCAGGATGTGGACTACGTCATCACGAGCACCACGCCGTTCGCCACGGCGGGCAGCGTCAACATCACCAACACCGACCATGCCGTCGTCATCATCAAGTCCGTCAAGCCGAGCGTCGTCATCAAGAGCTGGCTCCAGTATGTCTATATCAACGGCGCACAAGCCGTCAGCGGCACGAACTGCCAAGTGAAGCTCTACGACATGGGAACCATCATCCTTCCCTACGCCAGCGACATCGCTCCCCTCACCTGCTACACGGGGCAGAACTTCACGGGCACGGCCTGCTCCGACTATACCGAAGGGCACTCGGGCGGTTATATGAAAACCCTCACCACGCTCATGCTCAACAACCAGATCCGCTCCTTCAAGCTCAAGCGCGGCTACATGGTAACCTTTGCCGTGGGCACCGGAGGCTGGGGCTATAGCCGTTGCTTCATCGCTGACAAGGCCGACCTTGAGGTGAGCGAGCTGCCCACCATCCTCGACCAGCGTATCTCCTCCTACCGCATCTTCCCTTGGTACAACTTCGGCAAGAAGGGATTGGCCAACAACACGGGAGCCACCATCGTGGACGCGCTCAACGTCACCGGCTGCTACTCCTTCGGCAATGGTAAGAGCCGCCTGCCCGATGCCGAGTGTGTAGCCCATCACATCTACGAAGACTGGCCATCGTCGTCCTCCTGCGGCAGTGTGACCTATTCCACCCACATGAAGACCAACAACGAGCCGCGCAACACCTCCGATGACCATCCGCAGGATCTGGCCACCATCCTCAACAACTGGCAGAATCTGATGCGGACGGGCATGCGCCTCTGCTCTCCGTCGTCGTGGGACGGCAGCGACTACTGGAACGGAACGGGATTCGTCAAGACTTTTCTCGACTCCATTGACGCACGCGGCTGGCGCTGCGACATCGTGGATGCCCACTGCTACTGGTATCCGACCGGCAGCTTCAACAATCTGGCCAACTACTGGTATCCGAACATGAAACGCCCAATCTGGATCTCGGAATGGGTGTGGGGCGCATCATGGAACAGCAACGGTGCGTTCAGCGGAAGCGCGACAGAGTCGGACAACGCCTCTGCCGTCAAGACCATCTGCAACATCCTCAACTCCACAGGCTGCATCGAACGCTACTTCTATTGGAACAGCGAGAGGGACCCTTCACGCATCTACAAAGACAATGCGCTCACCGCGGCCGGCGAATACTACGCCTCGATGGACGCGGGCATCGGTTACAATTCCAGCTACGAATTCATCCCGAAAGAAACCCGTCTGGAGCCGCCGACCAATTTCTCTTTTTCCTTCAACGCGACGCGGAAAGTAGCCTCGCTGAACTGGACTGACCCGAACGGCGATCTCTCCTCCGCCATCACCGTACAGCGCAAGACACCGGACTCCGAAGACTGGGAAGACGTGAAATCCATCACTCCGCGCGACAAGAACTCCTCCAGCGGCATCACCTACGCCATCAACGATACACTAACCACGCTCCTTCCCGGTGTCTATAAATACCGTGTCCAGACACAGGAATACAACGGCACTGTCTATTATTCCAGCGAAGGGACATTTTCCATCTCTGACGGCGATACCGGCATCCAGTTCGGCAACCTCGAACTGATTGACGCGGATGCTACAGTCACGGGAGCATTCTCCACAGCTTTCAGCACCCGCCCCGCCCTGTTTACAGGTCTGATGACTCTCAACAACAGCAACATCACCACAGTTCCTCATTTTTCGTCCTCGGCCATCACCGCCTCAGGCTTTGACTATCAATGCGATCCGTGGGTCTATCAGTCGAACAACGCGACGAACTTCAGCAAGAGCGAAGAGCAACCATTCATGGCACTGCTGGAGGGCAACTACACCTACGGAGCCATGGACATTGAAGTGGGCTCGCTCCTGCTCCGCGACACAACCGACGTGACATTCAGCACGCCGTTCCCTGAGGGTGTAACGCCGGTCGTCATCGCCACCATCAACCGTGCCACCGTAGCCAACCAACCCGTGATGCACAAAATCTGGGACGTTACCAACACGGGCTTCAAAGCTTGCGTTTACTACGAACAGGGGCTGGGCTCCAAACCTGCCACAAACCAGCGTCTGGCCTATCTGGCCGCCACGCCGGGGCACGAGTGTATCGACGCCACCAACGGAATCTGGCTGGCAGCCGGCATCGGCGAGACTCCCGTCTATGGTGCGACACAACGACAGGAGACCTTCACGGTCAGCCATACGGACGCTGACGACAACGTCGTGACCGACACGATACTGTCCGAATCGCCATATATCTTCGCAGAAAGCCAGACAGCCAACACTCCTGTGCCGTCTTCCTTACGCAAGGGTACAGAGTTGACCAAAACCTACACCGACGAGGAAGGGAACCAATACACCTATACCTACGCCATGCGCGTCCGCCGGTTCGTTGACACCAGTGTCACCGCAACGAGGACGAACTTAAGAGCCAACGCCGACACCATCGGCTGGCTCCTCATCCACCGCACACTCTCCTACGATCCGAACGGCACGACCGCCATCCTCACCCCATCGATGACGGCAGGCAACACACCACTACACGTGCACGTAGCCAACCGCATCATCAAGGTGGACGGCATCGACAGCTTTGAGCTCTACACCCTCAGCGGCACACATGTGGTCGCCACCGCCGTGCAGGAACCGGGCGTGTACGTAGTCCGCGCTGCCGGCAAGACCGCCAAAGTAGTTGTCAAATAAACCTCCTTTCTCAAGAGCCTACAGCCGTCTGAAATCAGAATCGAACCGTAGTCCCCAAGACCGCTCACGTTGCCTTGGGGACTACTTTTGGATTGCACCTTCGGGCTCATCCCCAAGACATCATCAACGCAGAAGACCGAAACCCTTGAATCAAGAATTTCGGTCTTCTGCAGGTGGTACCACCAGGATTCGAACCGGGGACACACGGATTTTCAGTCCGATGCTCTACCTACTGAGCTATGGCACCAATTGTGGTCTGCACTCGTGATGAGCACTGGGCTCTTTCTCGTTTGCGAGTGCAAAGGTAGGCATTTTTAGTAGAACACCAAAATTTTTCGCTAAAAAAATTGTGGAACGAAGAAAAATACGTAACTTTGCACTCGCTAAGGGAAAGGGAAACCAAGCCAGGACACGGTTCTGCATCCCCCATCCAAAGCATCGGGATTTAGCGCAGTTGGTAGCGCACTACGTTCGGGACGTAGGGGTCGGGCGTTCGAGTCGCCTAATCCCGAC
>CAYPZK010000046.1:0-19711 GCA_964415385.1 uncultured Bacteroidaceae bacterium | reverse complement strand
TTCTTCCGTCAACCTCTCCATCCTGAAATTCCTCGCTTTCGAGCAGACCTTCAAGAATTCCCTCACCACCCTGCCTATGGGCGGCGCGAAGGGCGGCAGCGACTTCTCGCCACGCGGCAAGAGCAATGCCGAGGTGATGCGCTTCTGCCAGGCCTTCATGCTGGAGCTCACGCGCCACATCGGCCCCGACGTGGACGTACCGGCCGGCGACATCGGTGTGGGCGGACGCGAGGTAGGCTACATGTTCGGCATGTACAAGAAGCTCACACACGAGTGGAGCGGCGTGCTCACGGGCAAGGGCCGCGAGTTCGGCGGTTCGCTCATCCGTCCTGAAGCCACGGGCTACGGCACCGTCTATTTCATGCAGGAGATGCTGAAGACCAAGGGAAAGGACATCAGCGGCAAGACCGTGCTGATTTCCGGTTCGGGCAATGTGGCACAGTTTGCTGCCGAAAAGTGCATCCAGTTGGGAGCCAAGGTGCTCACCATGAGCGACTCCGACGGCTACGTGTTCGATCCTGACGGCATCGACCGCGCCAAGCTCGACTACATCATGGAGCTGAAGAACGTGTACCGCGGACGCATCCGCGAATATGCCGAGAAATACGGTGTGAAATACGTGGCGGGAGCCAAGCCGTGGACGGAGAAAGCCGACATCGCACTGCCGTGCGCCACGCAGAACGAAATCAACGGCGACGCTGCCCGCGCCTTGATTGCCAACGGCACCTTCGCCGTGGGCGAGGGAGCCAACATGCCTTCCACGCCTGAGGCCATCAAGGTGTTCCAAGATGCCAAAATCCTCTACTCGCCGGGCAAGGCCAGCAACGCCGGCGGCGTGGCCGTGTCGGGACTGGAAATGAGCCAGAACTCCGAACGCCTGTCGTGGACGGCCGAGGAGGTGGACAAGCGTCTCCACGACATCATGATCAACATCCACGAGAACTGCGTGAAGTACGGCACCGAGGCCGACGGCTACGTGAACTACGTGAAGGGTGCCAACGTGGCCGGCTTCATCAAGGTTGCCAAAGCCATGATGGCTCAAGGATTGGTATGACAACGGGGTATATTCCCCATCATGCGAGAAAATGGCCCTGGAAGGAGAAAAGACTTCCGGGGCCATGTTTTTTTGCCGTATCTGTTCTGAGCAACCGGTATGAGACTTCAAGGCTTATGGAACTTTTCGCCGTAAACAGGAAAGCGGGGCTCCCGGGCAGCTGAAGGCAAGAAAAACGGCATTTCACTGCGTTCGGAGGGCGGACATTCGGAAAATTTGTCTAAATTTGCAGAAACACATTGATACCTTCTTGCATCATGAACAGAAAATTATCCCTGCTTCTGGCCTTGCTGGCCGCAACGACCGTGGCCACGGCCCGCGACCGTTACAACTTCAACTCCGACTGGAAGGTCGGGAGTAAGAAAGAGAAAGTGACACTCCCTCATGCCTGGAACGAGGACGAATCGTTCCGCGTTTCCACCTACGAGATGAGCACCGACGTGGTGTGGTACGAGAAAGAGTTCCGTCTGCCGTCCTCGACCCGCGGCAAGAAGGTGTTCATCGAGTTTGAGGGTGCGCGCATGGCCGCCGAAGTATGGCTCAACGGCCGGCGGGTGGGACTCAGCGAGAATGGGGTGATGGCTTTCGGCTTCGACCTCACGCCCTTTCTCCGCGACGGAAAGAACGTCATCAGGGTGCGGACGGACAACAGCAGTGACTACCGCGAGGTGGCGACGGGAAGCACGTTCGAATGGAACACACGGGCATTCTTCGCCAACTACGGCGGTCTGTCGAAAAACGTATGGCTGCACGTCACCGACCCTGTGTATCAGACCTTGCCGCTCTTCAGCAATCTGGGAACGACGGGCACGTATGTCTATGCCAAGGACTACGACGTGCAGGGTCATGCGGCCACGATTCATGCCGAAAGCCAAGTGGAGAACGAGACGGAACGGGCCGTGGACGTGGCCTGCGAGGTGGTGGTGGAAGAGCTTGACGGCCGGGAAATCGCGCGTTTCAAGAGCGCATCCGTCACGATTCCGGCTCAAGGCAGACGGACGCTGGCGGCCGGACAGCGCGTCGGCGGCCTGCACTTCTGGAGCTGGGGCTACGGCTATCTGTACAATGTGAAGACACGCCTCATCGTGGACGGTGCGACGGCCAACGACGAGGTATGCACGACCACGGGATTCCGCAAGACGGAATATAAGGGCGGAAAGATTTATCTCAACGACCGTGTCCTGATGGTGCACGGCTATGCCCAGCGGTCCACCAACGAATGGCCGGGCGTGGGTCAGTGCGTGCCGGCTTGGATGTCAGACTATTCCAACCGTCTCTTGGTGGAATCGGGCGGCAATCTCGTGCGCTGGATGCACGTGACTCCTTGGAAGCAGGACATCGAGTCGTGCGACCGCGTGGGGCTCATCGAGGCCATGCCGGCAGGAGACGCGGAAAAGGATGCGGCAGGCCGTCAGTGGGAACAGCGGCTGGAACTCATGCGCGACGCCATCATCTACAACCGCAACAATCCGTCCATCCTGTTCTACGAATGCGGCAACCAGCGCATCACGGCCCAGCACATGGTGGAAATGAAGAAGCTGCGCAACGTGTTTGACCCCGAAGGAGGCCGCGCCATCGGTTGCCGGGGCATGCTGGACCAGCCCGAGGCGGAATATGGGGGCGAAATGCTCTACGTGAACAAGAGCGACACAAAACCGATGTGGATGATGGAATACTGCCGCGACGAGGCACACCGTCTCTACTGGAACTCCTGGAGCTACCCGTTCCATCAAGAGGGCGACGGACCGCTCTACCGCAATGCGCCTGCGGATGCATACAACCACAACAACGACGAGTTTGCCGTGGAATGCGTGCGCCGCTGGTACGACTACTATCTCGAACGGCCGGGAACGGGCACCAAATGCAATGCGGGCGGCACGAAAATCATCTTTGCCGACACGCAGACGCACGGACGCTCCGCCGACAACTACCGCGTGAGCGGCGTGGTCGATCCCATGCGCATCGAGAAGGATGCTTTCTTCGCCCATCAGGTGATGTGGGACACGTGGGTCGACGACTTCACCCCCCACACCTTCATCTGCGGCCACTGGAACTACGAGCGGGGCTTCACGGTGCCGACGGTCTATGTGGTGTCGAACGCCGACAGTGTGGCGCTCTATCAGGACGGTGAGGCTCTCCCGCTCAGCAGCCACGACTACCGTTTCCTCTTCACCTTCAAGGACGTGCCATACCGGTCAGCGACGCTCACGGCTGTCGGATTCGACCAGGAAGGGAAAGAAGAGTCGCGCTGGACGCTCCACACGTCAGGCCGGCCCGACCACCTGCGGCTCACACCCATCCTGAACCCGACGGGCTGGAAGGCCGACGGTGCCGACTGCGCCCTCGTGCAGGTGGAGGTCGTGGACAAAGACGGCCGACGCTGTCCGCTCGACAACCGCCTCATCCGCTGGTCGCTCAAAGGCAAGGCGCAATGGCTTGGCGGCATCGCCAAGAACAAGCCGTTCAAATCTTACACCAACGACGCGGCTCTCCAAAGCCAGACACTGGATGCCGAGAAATATGCGGCTGATGACAAAATCCGACAAAATCCACACATGAACTACGTCGGACTGGACACCATTCCCGTGGAATGCGGCATCAACCGCGTCATGCTGCGCTCCCTGCCGCAAGCGGGCAAGGTGACGCTCGTGGCCAAGGCCGAGGGCTTGCCCGACGCAGAAATCGAACTCACGACACAGGCCGTGAAGGTGACTGACGGTCTCAGCCGTTCCTTCCCTTCCGACGGTCTCAGGCCGGTTCTCACACGCGGCGAGACACCATCCACTCCTTCCTTCCGGCAGTCGATGGTGGAAATCCCGATTCTCGCCGTCAAGGCCGGCAGCAACGAGCAGACGGCCTTCCGGACGCACGACGGCTATGAGAACACGGAGTGGGCCAGCACGAACGACGTGGATTCCGCCTGGATTTCGTTCATGCTGATGGAATCCGTGCCCGTGGACGAAATCTGCATCAAGATGAGCGGTTTCCGCAATACCAGCTACCCCATTGTGGTCGAAGCTGACAGCCAGGTGGTGTGGAGCGGCAACACGCCCAAGTCGCTCTCCTACGTCCGCCTGCCGCTCCAGAATTGCCCTGCCACGAGCCACATCACCATCCGGCTGGCAGGAGCAGCCGACATCGGCGATGCCTTCGGAGCCGTGAAGGAAATGGACGTGTCGAACGACGAAATCGTCTCCAAAAAGCGCAAGAACCTCAAAATCATCGAAGTGGAATTTCTCCGCCACGTGGAATAGAGCCTATCTGTGCCTCTACACCGTCTATGTGAGCTCCGGGGCCGGCATGTCGAAGTCGTGTGCCCAGGCAAGGGTGAAGACAGAGATGCGGACCCCCGGAGCCTGGGCCAGTTCACGGCCGCAGGAGATGAGCGTGGAGCCGGTGGTCAGCACGTCGTCCACCAGCAGGACGTGGCACCCGGCCACGCGCTCGGGATGCACCAGGCGGAACACATGCTCCACATTCTTCCTGCGCTCAGCAGAGTTGAGATGCGTCTGTGAGCCGTTGTTGACGACACGCCTGACCACACCCTTCACCACAGGCAAGTGCGTGGCACGGGCAAGTCCACGCGCTATCATCTCACTCTGGTTGTAGCCACGAGCCGCCTGCCTCCACCAGTGCAGGGGCAGCGGCATGACGACATCGATGCCGTCGAAGAAATCCGTCTCCGACATCTCATCGGCAAACACCTCGCCCAGATAAGTCCCTATCTGCGGCTGGTCGTGGTACTTCATGTTGTGAACCATCTCACGCACGTCTTGGCTGGAATAATAGAACATTGACGCAGCACGCTCAATGGGCAGCTGCCCCCAGAACAACCGTTCGATGGTGCCATGCTGCCCGTTGCCGGCATAGTCCACACGCGGCAGTCCACGCAGGCAGCCGACGCAAAGCACACGTTCTGCCGTGGCCAGCCGCCGGCCGCAGACGGCACACGTGCGGGGCAGGACGAAGTCGAGCAGGTCGTGAAGAATCATGGTTCGGCGGTTCCGTCTTCAACATCGGGGAAGAGCACAATGCCTTCTTTCTTCATGCCGTCTATCTTGATGGTGAGCGGACGGTCAAAATGGACGTGGCGCACGTGTTCCGTCTCGTCGGCGGCGGGCAGCGAATTGAGGTAATCCTGCCGATAAATGCCGTCGCCCATGAAGTCGTTCACCGTGAAATAGCCCACGCCGAGACTCGTCAGATTCTGGAAAAAATGAGTGCCCTGACTCGGATCGACGCGGTAGTTCGTCAGACCTGCCTCCACAATCACTTTCGCTCCGCTGATGGCCGGCCACTTCACGGGCACGCCCAGCCACGGGTCGCTCGACCCCCAACGCCCGGGTCCGATGAGCACGTAGTTTTCCTGACGGTTGAGAAACTGGCGGTTGATGTGCTCAATTTCATCGGCTACGGCGGGATTGTTCGAAGCCGAATAGACGGCCTCGCACGTCTCAGGATTCAGCGTCTTCACATAGACAATGTCCTGGATGTCGGTGATGACACCATGACCGATGGCGTTGTGAGAGCGGATGACAGCCTGCTCGTCGGGAATCGTGGTAATGTCCTCGTCGAGCAACATCTTGTTGTCCACCATCGGACGTATCTGCAACAGATAGAACTCGCCCGAACGGTCGGCGTTGAGCTTGCAGGCAAACTCTATCTCCACGGCCCGCCGCATGTCTTCCTGCCCATAGCGCATGGAGAGCGTGAGCAGCTCGGGCAGCGGAAAGACGCCATGCTGGAGCACGCCGCAGAAGCTGATGATTTTCCGTCCGCCTTCGTAGATGCCGTCGCGGATGACCTGGTCGTAGGGGTCGAACGTGGAGGCGATGTACTGCAGCGAGCCGTCCTGCTCAGCCTCCCGAACCGGGAGCTTCAGCAGGTTGAAACCGTCGTCCACGCTGAACGTCTCCGTCATGTTGGTCATGTCGAGCGCATAGAACTGCGTTTGCGTCTCACGGAGAGCGATGTCGAGCTCGCTCAGCTGCATCACCTGTGTCGGATGTGCCGGACAGACGCGCAGGTTCAGCCCGCCATCGACGATGTATTTTCCCAGTCCGAGAGCCAGGCTCACCACGCCCTCCTCAGCCAACTCGTCGCCCACAGGATAGTAGTTCACGCTGCGGGCCACGCCCGAGATATTGGGGTAGAAACGGTTGCCGTATTGTGTGCCGACCACTTCCTGCAGGATAACGGCCATCTTTTCCTGGTCGATGACGTTCGACGTGGCCGTCATGTAGTCCTTGCTGGCACGAAAGAAAACGGAAGCGTAAACCGCCTTGATGGCATCGGAAAGCATGCGCAGCCGCACATATTTGTCGTCCGTGAAAGGAATCATATAGGTGCTGTAGATGCCGGCGAAAGGCTGGTAGTGGCTGTCCTCCAGCAGTGACGATGAGCGGATGGCGATGGGCTGCCGCACCACTTCGAGGAAGGCCATCAGGTCTTGCGCCAGACTCTCGGGCAACCGTGCATGGAGAAAATATTGCAGGATGTCGGCATCGGGCGCATCGCTGAGCGCCACCTGATAGAGCTCGTTGGTGTCCATGAACTCATCGAAGATGTCGGTGCAGAGCACCACGGTCTTCGGAATCATCACCCGTGCGTTGGGAAACTGATTGAGGTCGGGGTGACGTTTGATGATGTGGTCGATGAAAGCAATGCCGCGCCCCTTGCCGCCGAGCGAGCCGTCGCCGATGCGTGCGAAGTTGGAATAGCGGTCGAAGCGGTCACGGTGGAAGACTGCCACCACGCCTTGATTCTTCATCTTGCGGTAGGTGACGATGGCATCGAAGATAATCTGGCGGTGCGCATCCACGTCCTGGAGCGAGTGCCACGTGATTTTCTTCAGAAAGTCGGCAATCGGGAAGAGTGCCCGCGAATTGAGCCAGCGGCTCACGTTGTTGTGCGAGATATGGTAGAGCAGTGACTCCTTCGGCAGAATGAAAATATTGTCCTGCAGGTCTTTCAGATTCTTCAGCCGTGCCACCTCCTTCATGGTCCTGGGGTCGCGGAAGACGAAGTCGCCGAAGCCGAAATAATGGAGAATCAGTTCCCGCAAATCAACATTCATCTTTTTCGAGTTCTTGTCAATGAACTTCGCCTTGCATTCCTTCGCCCATTCCTCGTGCTGCGTCTCGCTCGACTCCATGATGAGCGGCACGTATTCGTCCTCGGCACGGATGGCGGAGAGAAGGTCGAAACCCGCCCGTTCGTCCTTCACGCCGTTGCGTGGAAACCGGCAGTCGCTGATGACACCGAGCACGTTGTCCTTGTAGTGCGACCAGAGATTCCAGGCCTCTTCATAGCTGCGGGCCAACACAATCTTCGGCCGCCCGCGCAGGCGTAGCATTTCCAACTGCGAGTTGAGAGCTTCCGTGGCAAAGTCCAGGCTCTGTTGCAGCACGAATTTGTAGAGGGCTGGCAGGATGGAAGAATAGAATCGGATGCTGTCTTCCACGAGCATGATGACCTGAACGCCGGCGGAGGTGTCGAACTCCAAGTTCATCTTGTCTTCTATCAACTTGATGATGGAGAGCAGTAACTCTGTGTTGCCCAGCCAACAGAACACATATTCGAAGATGCTCAGGTCTTCGTTCTCCATACGCTTCGTGATGCCGTGGGAGAAGGGCGTAAGCACCACAATCGGCACTTTCGGATTCTTGGCCTTGATGCTCCGCGCGATGTCGAACACATCGTTGTTGTCTGTGCCCGGCATACAGATAATCAGTTCGAAGGAGTTGCGCCGCAGCTCGGTCTCAGCCTCCTCCTGCGAGGCCACCTGGAAGAAACGGGGGGGATAGCGCAAGCCCAGCTTGGCATACTCATCGAAGATTTTCTCGTCCACACGCCCGTCATCCTCCAGCATGAAGGCATCGTAAGGATTGGCGATGAGCAGCACATTGAAGATGCGCCGCTTCATCAGATCCACAAACTGCGTGTCGCGGAGCACCAGCGGCCCCACTCCCACGGGTTCCGCCACCTTCTCGGCCTCCTCGTCGTCGATGCTATAGATACCGCTGTCCGTATTCTCGTCTTTGCTCTCAATCATAATCGTCGCCTGTATTTCTGTGATGCTCCGCCAAAGTTACGACAAAATCGGGGTTCCACAAAATAAAAACTCCATTTCTGCCGCACGCCGCGCCACTTGATATGGATGTGAAAACAAGGACAACAACATTAGGAGGCGGCGATTTGTCGGTATTCAAGAAAAAATCACTAACTTTGCATGTCATTTCTGATTCGGCTTCAGAAGCCCGGATGACGCATCACAATACTCAACCCTAATTGTTTTTCATCCCTGATATGGACATCGTACTCAGCGGCATCCGACCTACCGGACACCTGCACCTCGGCAACTACTACGGCGCAGTGCGCAGCTTCGTGAAAATGCAAGACGAATATCAATGTTTCTTCTTCATCGCCGACTGGCATTCGCTCACCACACATCCCACGCCCGAGGACATTCAGCAATCCACCCGTACCATCCTGGCAGAATATCTGGCCTGCGGCATCGACCCCGAGAAAGCCACCATCTACATTCAGAGCGACGTGCCCGAGACACTCGAGCTCTATCTCTACCTCAACATGAACACGTATATCGGCGAACTCGGACGTGTCACCACCTTCAAGGAAAAAGCGCGGCAGCAGCCCGACAACGTGAACGCCGGACTCTTCACCTACCCTACCCTCATGGCTGCCGACATCCTGCAGCACAGAGCCAAGTTCGTGCCCGTGGGCAAAGACCAGGAGCAAAACATGGAGATGGCCCGCAAATGTGCACGACGCTTCAACCACATCTACCACACCGACCTCTTCCCCGAACCGCAGAACTTCTACTTCGGGCACGAAGCTCTGAAGATTCCCGGACTCGACGGCAGCGGAAAAATGGGCAAGAGCAACGGCAACTGCATCTACCTCTACGATGAGGAAAAAGACGTGCGCAAGAAGGTGATGCGCGCCGTCACCGACAACGGGCCGCAGGCTCCGAACAGCCCGAAACCGGAAGTCATCCAGAATCTCTTCACCCTGCTCCACGTGGTGAGCGACACGGAGACTTACAACTATTTCGACGAGAAATGGAACGACTGCACGCTTCGCTACGGAGACCTGAAGAAACAGCTTGCCGAAGACATGGTGCGGACGCTCTCCCCTATCCGAGAGCGCATCCGGGAATACTCCTCCGACACCGACCTGCTGGACCGCATCGCCCACAGGGGAGCAGAACGCGCCCGGGAAAGCTCGGCTGCCACACTCCGCGAAGTGCGCCGAACCATCGGTTTCCGCGTCTATTGACCTATTGCCCCGCCCGTCGCCCCTCAACGGTGCAGGACATCATTTCCAAGATACGCAGAGAACATCCAGCAAATGTGCGGACGAAGGTAACGGACTCCGCACATTTGCTATGGAACAAGGTGTCCGTAGAATAAGTCTGCGCCTTCATTTGTGTGTGTTGTCCAATTCGTTACCCGAGAATATTTCCCAAAAAGATTTTTGCGCCGAATCTTTGGTTCAAACGAAAACTTTTTTCTATCTTTGCGGCCAAAGAGAAACACAACAAGCCTCAATACGCAAAACGCATCATGATATATCCAGCATTCTTAGGAAACATCGGCGGCGGCGAAATCATCGTCATTGCCTTGATTGTATTGTTGCTCTTTGGCGGCAAAAAGATTCCTGAACTCATGAAAGGCCTCGGTAAGGGCGTGAAGAGTTTCAAGGAGGGCATGAACGAAACCGAACCGGGCGCGGACAAGGCAAGCCGGCCGCAAGAGGGCGAAAAAGAGGAACAGGCGGAAGCGTAAAGGCAGGCACGGATGATGGACAAGGCAGAGATGTCGTTCTGGGATCACTTGGACGTGTTGCGAGCCAGTATCATCCGCATGGTGGTGGCAGCGGCAACACTGAGCATCGTGGCATTTCTCCTGAAGGACACACTCTTTTCCGTGGTGCTGGCACCGAAAAACAGCAACTTCATCACCTACCGGTGGCTGGGCGTGGAACCTTTCGATCTCCAATTGGTGAACACAGGGCTGACCGGGCAATTCATGATTCACATGGAGGTAGCACTCATGGTCGGCATCCTCACTGCCTCGCCTTACATTGTCTATCTGCTCTACCGCTTCGTGGCACCGGCACTCTATGAGAACGAACGGCACTGGTCGGTACGTATTACGGTGGCCGCCTACGTAATGTTCTGGATGGGACTGGTCGTGAACTACTTCTTGATATTCCCTCTGACCGTGCATTTCCTCGGCACCTATCAGGTGAGTCAAGGCGTAACTAACCTGCTGACCATCAGTTCATACGTAGAGACACTGGGGATGCTCAGCCTCGTGTTCGGCATCATCTTCGAAATTCCCGTGCTGGCCTGGATATTGGGGCGCGCCGGACTGATCCGGTCGGAATGGATGCAGAGATACAGACGTCAGGCCATCGTCATCATTCTGATTGCGGCCGCCGTTATTACGCCTACGGGCGACATGCTGACGCTGTTGATAGTGTCGCTGCCGATCTGGCTACTCTACGAAGCCAGCATCTGGATTGTGAGAAAAACATCGTAACTCCCCGGCTTTTCCAGAAGACGGAAAGCTCCCCTCCATCAGGAAGGGGCGGGAAAAATGTCTTCTTTATGCTTCAAAATTTATGTTTATGCTCAGAAAAATCAGAACAACCCTGGCCATCATAGCCTTGACACTCATCACGTTGCTGTTCCTCGACGTGACGGGAATAGCGCATGCGTGGCTCGGATGGCTGGCCAAGATACAGTTTCTGCCAGCCGTGATGGCCCTGAATGTCGTGGTGGTGGCCGCTCTCGTGGTGCTCACGCTCATCTTCGGCCGCATCTATTGCTCCGTCATTTGTCCGCTCGGCATCCTGCAAGATGTGATTTCGTGGATACATGGACGGAAAAAGAAAAACAGATTCTCGTATTCGAAAGAGAAGAAATGGCTGCGCTATGCCGCCCTCGCCGTTCTCATCGTGGCACTGGTCGCAGGCGTGACCTCGCTCTCGTCGCTGCTGGCTCCCTACAGCTCCTATGGACGCATCGCCTCCAATCTGTTCCAGCCCGTCTATCTCTGGACCAACAACGGGCTGGCCGCACTGGCCGCCCACTTCAACAGCTACGCCTTCTACAGCGTGGACGTGTGGATGCGCTCGCTGCCGACTTTCATCATCGCAACCGTCACACTCGTGGTGCTCATCATCCTGGCATGGCGGGGCGGAAGAACCTACTGCAACACGATTTGCCCGGTCGGCACGGTGCTGAGCTTCTTCGCCCGCTTCTCATTTTTGAAAATCCATTTCGATACGACGAAATGTCGCAACTGCTCCGCGTGCAGCCGCAACTGCAAGGCCGCCTGCATCGACTTCAAGAACCACACGGTGGACTACAGCCGCTGTGTGGTGTGCGGCGACTGTCTCACCAAATGCCGATTCGACGCGCTCCACTACTGCCATCCGCACTCTGACAAGCAGGCAGCGACAGTCGCCCAACCGGCGACACAGCCGACCGCTACGGACAAGGGCCGACGCTCGTTCCTTGTGGCGGCAGCTGTAGCCACGACGACCGCAGCACTGGCACAGGAAAAGAAAAAGCTGGACGGCGGACTGGCCGCCATCGTGGATAAAAAGGCACCGAAACGCCAGACCACGCTCACACCACCCGGCTCTGTCTCGGCGCGTCACTTCTACCAACACTGCACGGCTTGCCAACTCTGCGTGGCCGAATGCCCGAACCAAGTGCTGCGCCCGTCCACCGACCTGCTCCATCTGATGCAGCCGACAATGAGCTACGAGCGGGGATACTGCCGCCCTGAATGCACGCGCTGCTCACAGGTGTGCCCGGCCGGAGCAATCCACCCGATTCAGCCCGACGCTAAATCCGGCATACACATCGGTCACGCCGTATGGGTGAAAGACAACTGTGTGGCCGTGACCGACGGTGTGGACTGCGGCAACTGTGAACGGCACTGCCCCGTGGGAGCCATCCAAATGGTGCCCTACGAGGTCAAGCCCGGTGTCACCGCCTTCGTTCCAGCCGTGGACGAGAGTGTCTGCATCGGCTGCGGCGCATGTGAGAATCTATGTCCGGCACGTCCTTTCAGCGCCATTTATGTGGAAGGACATGAGATGCATCAGACGAAATAACCATCGAAAAAAAACGAAGGAGACAACTCATGGACAAAAATATCAGCAGAAGAAATTTCCTGAAATATCTGGGCAGCGGTGCCATGGCCTCTTCGGCCCTGCTCGCCGCCTGTAAGGGCAACAGCAGCAAAGACGGAGCCAATGGACAGGACTCTCCGCAAGGACAGATGACCAAACGCACCAACCCGAACACAGGCGACCGAGTGTCGCTGCTCGGCTACGGTATGATGCGACTGCCGGTGGAAGCCGGCGGAACGGAACGTGACCATCCCGACTCGCCCATCGACCAGCAGATGGTGAACCGCGAAGTGGATTATGCGATTGAGCACGGAGTGAACTATTTCGACACGTCGCCGGCCTACTGTCAGGGACGGTCCGAGGGTGCGCTTGGCAAGGCTCTCAGCCGCCACCGGCGCAACGAATACTTCGTGGCGACCAAACTTTCCAACTTTTCGCCGGCCACATGGAGCGCGGAGGCATCGAGACAGATGTTCGAAAACTCCCTCAAGGAGCTGCAAGTGGATCACATCGATTATCTGCTGCTGCACGGCATAGGCATGCCGAGCGAGGACGCAAACGGCAATGCGCTCGACGGCATGCAGGCGTTCAACGCACGCTTCATGAACAACGGCGTGCTGGACTGGCTCGTCGGACAGAAACAAGACGGCCGGCTCCGCAACCTCGGTTTCTCCTATCACGGCGACATCAGCGTCTTCGACACGCTGCTGAAATGGCACGACGACGGACGCTACCATTGGGATTTCGTGCAGATTGAGCTGAACTATCTTGACTGGAACTACGCCAACGAAATCAACGAGCGCAACACCGATGCCGTCTATCTCTACGGCGAACTGCACAAGCGCGGCATTCCAGCCGTCATCATGGAACCGTTGCTGGGCGGACGGCTGGCCAACGTGCCGGCCAATATCGTGGCAAAGATGAAGGAGCGTGAACCCGAACATAGCGTGGCCAGCTGGGCGTTCCGTTTCGCCGGAACTCCTGAGGGAGTGCTCTGCGTGCTGAGCGGCATGACCTATATGGAGAACCTGAGGGAGAATGTCACGACCTTCAGCCCGCTCCGGCCGATTTCGAAGGAGGAAAACGAATTCCTCATGGACATCGCCGAGGACATCTACAATCTGAGGACAATTCCGTGCAACGAATGCAACTATTGTATGCCGTGTCCCTACGGACTCAACATTCCTGCCATCTTTTCCCACTACAACAAGTGCATCCGCGAGGGCAATATTCCGCACGACAAGATGGACGCGGAATACTGGAAGGCGCGGCGGGCCTTTCTGGTCGGCTACGACCGTTCCGTGCCACGGCTTCGACAAGCCAGCCACTGCATCGGCTGTGCTCAATGCATGCCGCATTGCCCGCAAGGCATCGAAATTCCGATAGAAATGCAAAAAATCGACGAGTTCGTCGAAAAGCTCAAACGCACGCCGGAATTTGCATAATAGCCGCCAGCCAGACCCACTGGCTGCATCTTTCAGATACGAAAAGCCCACGTTTCCTCGCTATGTAAAAGGCATCTCCTGTCTTGCGGAAACGTGGACTTTTCGTATGTTTTGCAAAGGCGAGTTGTCAAATATGCCCTTAAGAGTTGTCAAAACGACATTTCTCTTCATATTTTTTGAAGAAAAATTTGTATGCATTCGACAAATATCTAAATTTGTTGCCGTAAATATTTTACAATTTGTCACCGACCATTCATAACAACACTTAAAAGCTAATCCTTCATGAAAATCCAAGAAATCATGGCTCGGCTCGAGGCCAAACATCCCGGCGAAAAGGAATATCTGCAGGCTGTGCGCGAGGTGCTCGTCAGCATCGAGGACATCTACAACCAGCACCCTGAGTTCGAACGTGCCAAACTCATCGAACGGCTCGTGGAGCCGGAGCGCATCATCACGTTCAGAGTGCCGTGGGTGGACGACAAGGGAGAAGTGCAGGTCAACCTCGGCTACCGCGTACAGTTCAACAGTGCCATCGGACCCTACAAAGGCGGACTGCGCTTTCACGCTTCCGTCAACCTCTCCATCCTCAAGTTTCTCGGCTTCGAACAGACCTTCAAGAACGCCCTCACCACCCTGCCGATGGGCGGCGGGAAAGGCGGCAGTGACTTTTCTCCGCGCGGCAAGAGCGAGGCGGAAATCATGCGATTCTGCCAGGCTTTCATGAACGAACTCTACCGCTACATCGGCCCTGAAATCGACATTCCTGCCGGCGACATCGGTGTCGGCACACGGGAAGTAGGTTACCTCTTCGGCCAATACAAGAAGCTGACACGCGACTGGAGCGGAGTCATCACCGGCAAGGGGCTCACTTTTGGCGGCTCACTCATCCGTCCCGAAGCAACGGGATTCGGTGGTCTCTACTTCGTAAACCAGATGTTGCAGACGCGTGGCATCGACATACAAGGAAAGACCATTGCTGTCAGCGGATTCGGCAATGTGGCCTGGGGTGCCATCACCAAGGCTAATCAACTGGGAGCCAAAGTCATCTCCATCTCCGGACCCGATGGCTACATCTATGACCCCGAAGGCATCTGTGGCGAAAAGATTGACTATCTGCTGGAGCTCCGCGCCTCGGGCAACGACATCTGTCAGCCTTACGCCGACCGCTTCCCGCAAGCAACGTTCGTGGCAGGCAAGCGGCCTTGGGAACTCAAATGCGACATCGCTCTCACCTGCGCGACACAGAACGAGCTCAACGGCGACGATGCACGGCAACTCATCAACAACGGTGTCGTCTGTGTGGGTGAAATCTCGAATATGGGATGCACGCCCGAAGCCATCGACACGTTTGTCGGTGCCAAGATGCTCTTTGCGCCGGGCAAGGCCGTGAACGCCGGCGGTGTGGCAACCAGCGGGCTGGAAATGAGCCAGAACGCCATGCATCTGAGCTGGTCGGCCACCGAGGTGGACGAGAAACTCCACGGCATCATGCACGCCATCCATGCGCAGTGTGTCCAATACGGCACGGAGTCCGACGGTTACGTCAACTACGTCAAAGGTGCCAACATCGCCGGCTTCATGAAAGTTGCCAAGGCCATGATGGCCCAAGGCATCGTCTGAAGCACGCGACTCCACGCAACAGTCGTCGATGCCGCTCCCAACACCATCGGCAACGTCGCAATAAACACCAAGAAAAAACTCGGTCTCAAAGTCTTTCTGTCAAAGACTTATCAACAGCCGACCGGAGGAGCCAGATGCCCCACCGACCGGCTGTTGATGATTATAGTTCGCTAAAATATAAGGTAAGAGAAATCCAAGACTGATTCTATTTGCGGGAGTCAGCCTTTTTATTCTTCTCGTTTAGCCTACACAATAACAGTGATACCTCTCTCTCTTCTCAATTTATCCAGATCTGTAGCTTCAATAAAGATATTACGGTCATCATAAACGATGTATAGTTTGTTCCCGATTGTCATATAGCCTATGTTGTCTTGAATGGAAGCACCCACAAACTCCGGATTACGGTCAAAAGGTATTCTGAATGTGCCACGGGGGAAACCTACAAATATCACCTCGTCTGTTATTGCCTCCGCTGTAAGGTAAAAATCGAAGTGGTAGCCGACATAGTTGTCGGTTGTAGTATATTCTTTTACAACTTTGTCAAATATTCCAATGGTCTTTATATCTGTAACCTTTGACAAAGAGAGTGCAGACGGAAACTCATGACCTCTTAGCATCGGCGTTATCGAGAAGTTTCTTCGTTCTTCATCTAACACAAACTCATACCATGCAGTCATTGGTTTGTCGGCAGGTATATCGTGGACAGCTATCTTTGCCACTGCCCACGGAGCCATGAGCATACAAACAGAGTTGTCCTTTACAAGCTGCATGGAATATCGAGTGTAGGAGGCTTTATGTGAACCTGTGTCAAATTGCCAGCGATAAAGAAAGAAGGAGTTGTTCTGTGCAACACGTTCCACCTTCCAAAACACCGTTCCGTCTCTTTCAAGCCAATAACCTTCAAGGTCTGTCTGCGAGCCACTTTTATACATTCTCTCCGCAAGCATCTGCAAGGTATGGGGATTCAGGCAGGCGTGGTATCTTTCAAGGACTACATGGGCTATGTTGATAAGGAATGCCCTGCTATTGCAACTGACACCTTCATGCTTTCCCCCCTTTTTTATTCTGCTGAACATCATGCTTATCATGGGCATGTCTGCAAGCATCGGGTTACGGCTCACATAGCATCCAAGAAAGTCTTTCAACCGGGTGGCAAGCATGTGAAAATCCTCAATATCCTTGCTCCTGGTATTGTATGTGGGGAGAATATGTAGGGCGTAGAGAAGCAGCATGGGAGCATCTAAGTAATCCTCATCAATATCCCCTGCATAGCACTGGTCTATAAAGTTGAAAAGAAAGGTGCCGCCTCTGTGCCTCTTAAGGTTTCTTGCCAAGTGCTCTGCATAGAACAAAGAAGTCCTTTGGTATGCCCCCATTATCCCGTCTAAGGAGGTTTGTCCTTCGGTAAGCTCGTAATACTCTCTTGCCAGCTCGGAGTATATCGCCTTACGCTGGAAAGGAGATTTTATCTTTTCAACGCTGTTGTTCACAAGCGATGGCATTCCGATATAGTCAGCCAATTCCTTCCGAGTGTTGAAAAGCAGTCGGGTGTTAAATATGGTCTGCAAGTATTCCTTGTATCGTGTTGCCTCTTCCATAAAGTTATATTTTCTGGTCGCAAACTTACAAAAATATCAAGAATTTCACAATTTTTGCATCAAGAATATGATTAGGAGTCAGGACACACGCCTAAAAGAATCTCACTTAGGTATGCAGATACCTAACGGCCATTCATGTTGATGGATTGATGAATTAAAACGGTCAAAAGCAACAACAGCTATGCAAATCATGATTACCTTTACAAATAAATTGATACGGAGACATGCTGATTACAAGAAAAGGCAGCGGTCAACATCACCTGTTCTTGAAACCTGGGAATTTCAAATTGTCCAAGGGGATAGCCCATACTTTTATTGCGTTGGCTGTCTCTGTATCTTTCCAACATCCCAAAATCTCAGAACCCCCTGAGAAAAATTGAGAAAAAAAATGATTATAAAACATAAAAAACACGATAAAAAGTTGTGGAAATGGAAATTGTTAGCTAATTTTGGCGAAAGATTGTGTGTCTTAGGGCATACATATCTGTTTTTTGTGGGAAAAATAGCTTCACGCTATCTGATTCAAGGCTCTCTGAACCTAGGAAATTCAAGAAAAGTCCAAGAAGAAAAGATAGGGTTTGAAGCCCGTGCTTATAATGGCATTGGGCAAAACTCATCTTTTGGACAGAGCTTTCCTAGGGCTTAGAGAACGAGATGAGGATAGTTCGATGCCTTTTTCTTCAACATAATTGCCGAATAAACGCAAGGGATGGTTTACCGTAATTAAACACTAAGCCAATGGAAAAAGAAAGACTAAAAACAGGAAAAGCGTCTGGAAGAGCAGGGAAACAACAATCATTCCGTATTCTATGATTGCTTTACAGTCCTTTATCAGTTCATGCAATATACGTCAAACAAGAAGTAGAAAACGTTTGAGACAACATAAAAACCATCATAAACAGAACAACTATGGCAAGATTCATCATCACAACGAAGCGTATGGTCAACACCAATGGCATTCGCATTGAACCTGGAATGAGTGTGGAGGTAGTAACCAACTCTATGAGCAACCCCGTGACGACCAACGGTGGCAAGCCTGTGGCAGATGCCTTCATGCGTGTATATGGGATAGATATAAAAAAAGCAGGTGCGCTGAACATGGTGTACCTTGACGTAGATAGAAGATAAAGAGGATAAAAATGATACAGAGATGTCCTAAATGTAATCAGTGGTGCGAAGCCGAGAAACACGGTTTTATAGAAAGGGCCGCAAAAGGCTTTTCCGCTGCCCAGGATGTGGGAAAAGACGCAGGGGCTGCCGTTGGCAGTTTATTGGGGAAGCCAGGGAAGGTTGTTGGTCAAGTACCAGGTGCTATGGTCGGCAGTGCCTTTGGAATCTTAAATGGCGCCCTTGAATCTTTTTATGGTTATAAATATCAGTTCACCTGCCCTAACTGTGGTGAGGAATGGGCGACAGACAAGGATGAAGATGACCAGACCGATGAATACAAGAGGGAGATGCACATTGTGGAATTGCGAGACAAATTCACATCTATAATCAATGCTCCGCAAACAGAGAAGCAAGCTTATCTTAACGAATTACAGCACGAGTTGAGCGATGATTCCAACACGCCCGAAGTGATAGCTACACTTTATGATGCAATAGCTGCAACATACCAGCTTCTTGGAGAGAAGAACAAGGCGTTGGAAGCAGTGGATAAATCCCTTGAACGATTCGACGATGTCAATACGCGGGTATTGAAAGGCTTTATCATGGGGCAAGGACGCAATGCACAGGATACATATTCCGCCATGCGTGAAATCGTCAAATACAAGACTGACGGCAGGCCGGAAAGTCCGTTTATTTCTACGCCACAGATAGAGACCGAGCTTGCCAAGCTTCAGAGTTCATACTCGCAAAACTTCCTGTCAATACCAGTCCAGCAGCGTAAGTATCTGGTCATTTGTGACACGCTGACCTTTCTTCCTGAGAGTTTCCGTGTTTTGCCTCTCGCTGAGATTCCTACTAACTTGAAGTTTCCCGACGGCCATCATCTTCAGACCAATACGCTCTATGTATGTCATCCATACCGCGATGACTTGTATTATCCTTACGAGCAATACGAGAATGAACTTCTGCGAGATGAGTTCAATGAGTTCAAGACCATCATGGAACACCTCGGTGCCCGCCGCATAGTTTACAACGATGTGTTCAGAAACGGAGAAGAACAATCACGCTATCAACAACGTGAGCTACATGGCAGCGGCGATTATGGCGGGCAATATAGTGGTGGTTTCGCCTACGAAAAGGAAGGGAATAGTGCTCAGTCAAGAGCAACGCTAAGTGCCAAGCAGAGTGTAGAGGAATTCGAGATGGCTGGACGACCGGCACTTCCTCGTGACTTGGTGTGGTATGGCCACAGGAAAGAATGGCAGGACAAATGCCAAAGCAGATTGGAAGGAAGACTGATACACTATGAGTTTACCCTTTCCACTTCCAATTCCGAGATGACAAGCGAATCGGAACGCCAAAAGATTGAGTTTGACTTGAACATCCTCATCACATCTGTAAAAGGTGGGGCGGAAAGGAACAAGTCTATTAACTTGAAAAAAGAAGAAGAGAAGACCGTGAAGGTCGATGTTTACTTTTACCCATTATCAGATTACGATAAAAAGGAAATAGCGGCGAACAACGTACTTCCTACATCGGCTGCAAATCTACCCATTCCGTTCAAGAAGAAAATCAATGTGTTCTGGATAATGGGGACACTTATAGTTGCCCTCATTTTGGTGATACTCGGACTTTTGTTCCTCTAAGTAAGACAGTATCCGCCGCCGGGCGGCCGGACGAGGCACAAAAAAAGGAGGCCTCCGCCGCTGTCT
>CAYPZK010000045.1:0-19773 GCA_964415385.1 uncultured Bacteroidaceae bacterium | reverse complement strand
CCCAAAGCTCAAAAATCAGAGGATGCGTCATAAAACTTAATTACGACACACCCTCCAAGATTAATTAACTTTGTATTGTTATGTCACATCAATTAACCTCGGAACAAAGGTACGAAATTTATCTTGGAATCAAGCGGCATTGGAGCAAAAGTCGCATAGCAAGAGAAATCGGAGTACATCCCTCGACAGTGGGCAGGGAAATGCAGAGGAACAGCAATGCCTCTGGAGAATATGTATGGCTGCACGCACAGGACAAGTGTGACAGCCGTCGTCACGGACTTACGGGAAACCACCGCAAGCCTCCCGAGCTGTGGTGGCGCATAGACCGAATGATCATGGAAGAGGACTGGTCTCCTGCGCAAATCGCAGGTGTATTGGCCAAGGAAGGCATACACATCGCCAAGCAGACCATCTACAACCACGTCCATGCCGACGTGACCGGCAAGTTGAGGCCGCACCTTCCGCATGAGCTCAAATATACACGCAGGACCAGGGCTTTGCGCCCGACAAAGGCCACGAATATCGCAAACAGGACAAGCATACACCTGCGTCCAAAAGAAGCAGACGGCTCACGGTTCGGGGATTGGGAGATGGACACCATCGTGGATTCCTACGGACATGCCATACTGACTCTCACGGAACGCTCTACCAACTTCATACTGATGGAGAGACTCCCACAGGGAAGAAAAGCCGTGCCGACCGCACGGGCGGTGGTGAGGCTGCTGTTCCCCTACAGGGAATCCGTCAAGACAATAACGACTGACAACGGATGTGAGTTCGCGGCACACCTTGAGATCACGAAGGGACTGAGCGGGAAAGGACAAAGGAATATCATTGTATACTTCGCCGATTCTTATTCATCCTGGCAAAAAGGGGCGATAGAGAATGCAAACAAGCTCATCAGAAAATACATCCCGAAGAAAGCAAACTTTGAAGACTTCAGTGATAGGCAGATTCTCAATATCCAAAAGAAACTGAACCAAAGGCCAAGGGAAAAACTAAACTTTGAGACACCCAAGAAGTGTTTCTTTGACAATTTTCACTAACTTTGCATTTGCTGTTGGACTCTACAAACGAGCTTACTCAGATGTCGAATAAATACGGCGAGAGTGCGGCAAAGGAGATTTCACGTGTCAACACCCTTGCCACCACCTTAAACGGTCTGACAGAGGGGACGCAGACACACAAGAAAGTCCTTGACGAGCTGAACGGCATTCTTGAAGATTACGGTCTCTCTCAGATAAAAGAGGGCGACAACATCGATACCGTCAATCAGAAAAGGGAGCAAGCCATTGAGCTGATTAAACAGGAAGCTATCGAGCGGCAGCGTGCCAACGCCCTGAACGCAGGAGAGGAAACGTATGAGACAGCTTTGAATAACGCTCAGACGGCTCTTCAAAACTCTCTGAAAAATGCCATGACAGGCACCGACCTCGGCTTGTTTAATTGGGTCTCTGACAATAAAGAGTTACAGCAAAACGCTGATGCTATATCCACTATCGTCTCTCAGATTGTTACAGAGAACATTTCCCTTGTGGCAGGTAAGACAGGCGATGAGTGGCAAAAGGGCGTTGACCAAATCTATGAGAAGATTCGGCAGCGCATGATTGCTATTGGTATTGATGAAAAGACGGTCTCAAAAGAGTGGATGACCGACAACCTTTTCAATCACACCAACATCATTCAGAATTACATTGACGCTATTCAGGAAGCCACCGAAGCCCACGACAACTATACCGATAAGGTCAATAAGTCTGCTGATGCGGAACAGGAAGCCGCCGACAAAACGATGACTTTTGCCGAACGTGTGGCGGCAACACAGAAGTCCTTGCAGGGTGCGTCTGATGACGTTCACACGTTGTATAAGAACATCAAAAACCTGATGTCGAAATACAACAAGAACACCATTGGCTTTGATATCGTGTTCAATGCCAATGTTCCTGCTTGGATGTCGAAGATACCCATCAAGGAGGTGCAGCGTCTCGCTTCCTATTTCTCGTCTCTCGGCGATACCCTTGCCAAGCAGGGCAAAGCCGGTGCAATGGTCAATGGCAAATACATGACAACGCAGCAGATATTGCAGCGTGGGGCTGACTATGGTCAGGAAGCCGAGAACAGGCAGAATGCCGCCGAGGAGAAACAGCGTCAAGCCGAAGCTGATGCTAAAGAGAATAAAAAGAAACAAGAAACCGCAGCAAAGAAAGCCAAGCAACAAGCAGAACAGAAAGCAAAAGAGGAAGCCCGTGAAAAGGAGCGTATTACCGAAGAAACCGCTCAGAGAAAGGTGCAAATAGAACAATACGGTCAGACTGTCGCCGACCAAGTTGAAAGCACGGAGCTTGACATCAGACAGAGACAGATAGAGACGATGGAGGAGGGTTATGAAAAGCAAAAAGCACAGCTTGACCTTAACTATGATCGTCTGATAGAAGAAAACGATAGGCGCGAAAAGCAAATGCTTACGGCTCTTGCAGAGAAAAAGACTTTGGAGTGGCAGAACCAAAATCCAAAAGCTAAAAACTCAGAGGTTGCCGCTTATAAACAATCACTCCTGTCTGATGACAGTCCTAACCGTTTAACTCGTTCTGACCTTTCTTCGGAGCAAATTTCACAGCTTGAGCAATATGAAGCCATTGCCCAACAGAGCCGCATACGTGGCAACAAGGAAGCCCTGGAATCCATGCTCTCTGATTGCGAGACATACGAACAGCAGAGGGCTGCAAAGGCAGAGGAATACCAAAAGAAAATCGAAGCCTTATACGAACACGATGAAAAGGGCAACCGTATAAAGGACGAAAACGGTAATGACAAGTTTAAGGAGGGCTTCTCACAAGATAACGTCTCAGAGCTTGAATATCAATCCACGCAGGCTATGTCAGCTATTGACGAGCAGTTTGCTCAAAGAGAAGATACTTATCAGGCGTGGTGCAATGCCACCGCCAATATGTCCCTTGAACAATTACAAGACCTATTGACGAAAGCCGAAGCTGAATTAAAACAGACAGAAGCCGACTTTAAGAAAGGCACGGCAACTCAACAACAGGTGGCAACAGCGAGAGCAAAAGTCAGCACGGTAAAAAAGAAGGTTTCAGCGGCGAAAGCGGACGCTGACCTGAACCCGGGCAAACGTTCCATTAAAGAATGGGAGGATTTGTATAAGACATTGAACGAGTGCGAAAGCTCGTTTGAAGATATTGGTCAGACAGTCGGTGGAACGGCAGGCGAAATCATCGAAGCAGCAGGTAAGATTGCTTCGTCAACGCTGACCATGATTAATGGTATAATACAACTCGCTAATAGTTCAAACATGGCTATGGAGGGAACGGCGAATGCTGCTTCTACATCTATTGCGACCGTTGAAAAAGCGTCTGTCATCTTAACAATCATTTCCGCTGCCTTACAGATAGCAATGCAGATAGCGAGCCTGTTCAATGACGATGACAAGAAACAGGAAGAAATAGAAGCCTTGCAAAATCGTATTGACCAACTTCAATGGGAGTTGGATAACGCTGATATTGTCCGCTTACAGGAGACAAGCGGCAGAGCTATTGACCATATCAATGACGCTCTCGCTCAGACAGAGAAAGAACTGATACAGAATAAGTATGGGGTCAATGACCTTGCTGACGCTTGGAGTATCATGTTCGCTCAGATATACAACAAATCTGACCTTATGGTTGGCGCGACAAAAAAACTCGTTGAAGCCTATGCAAGCGTAGCCTATACAGCCAACAAGTTTATCGGAGAGGGTAACACGAAATACGACCAAGCCGAAAAACAGCTGCAAAACTACGCCCAACAGATGATGCTTATCCAAGACCAAATCAATACTGAGCGGTCAAAGAAAGACGTTGACGAAGACAAAATTTCTGATTGGGAGCAGAAGTTGGAAGAGTTGGGCGGAGAAATGGAAAATCTGCTCAATGAGCTTGTAGAGGACATCATCGGCGGCACATCATCTGACATAGCAGAGGAACTGTCAGACGCTTTCTTTGAAGCCTTTCAGAACGGAGAGGATTATGCCGAAGCGTGGGGAGACAAGGTAAACGAAATCATTGCTGACATAATGAAACGTATGTTAGTTCAAAAGTTCCTTGAAGAACCGCTTGGCGAAATCTTCGACAAATATAAGGCTCAGTGGTTTAATACCAAGACAGGAAAGTTCGCAGGTATCGATGCGGTCATCAATAGCCTATCGGGTCTCGAATCTGACCTGACAGAGGTTGGCGAGAATTGGACGGAGATTTGGGCAACCCTTCCACAGTCTGTAAAGGACCTTATCGAACAGACGGGAGAAGCGACCCGTGAATCATCTTCGAAAGGTATTACCGAGGCTTCTCAGGACAGCGTTGACGAACTCAATGGACGTGCGACAGCTATTCAGGGTCATACATACAGTATCAGCGAGAATACAAAAATCCTTGTCTCAACAACGAATGTTATCCTGAGAAGTGTGCAAAATATTGATAGGACATCTGAGAGTATGAACAGCCGCCTGACAGTCATGCAGGGCGACATTAACACTATTCGTGCCACTGTCAATGATATTGTCCTTAAAGGCATAAAGATAAAGGCGTAATGAAAACGGTCATAAGAATCATAGTCAGTCAGGCAAAACGACTTGGAGCTTGTTCTCTCCTGACAGGTAAGGAAAGTTCTGTGGATGACATTGTCCGTCTGTTCCTGACACCCCAAGGAATAGAGTTCTGTATGAAACATCATTTCCCAGACATACAAACATTACGCCTGTTTAAGTCAGAGAATGTAGAACGATACGGCATATATATAGACGCAGGTGAAATAGCTTTGACAAATCCTGAAAAGGTTGTCTTAATAGGAAACACAAAAGCAACTATCTTATGCGATACATTGGAAAAGCACACCGTTTACCTGTTAAAAGGCTCTCAGGCGGTTGTTTGTGCTTCTGCTTGGTCAGTTATAGGCTTGTCAGCAGAAAAGGGTTGTAAGGTCATCAAAAAGACGAAAGACAGAGGGGTTATTATATGACAGGAAAACTATACATAGACGGCTATGACGCATACCAAGAGTATGGCGTTTTCATCAGAGACGGCGGCTATAACGAGCTTGTGGCTTTTCCGTCCCTGAAAACCGTTGACAGCAATGACTGGCAAGAGGAGGACGGCATAGAAGCCGACCTTTCTCAGCCTGTCCTTGACACAAAGAGTTTTTCCCTCCAAGCCGCCACGTCTCAGAGAGACACACGGTGGTACAGGCTCATGGAACGCCTGTCAGACGGCTCTTACCATACATGGGATTTCAGGAACATCGGATTGTCATGCCGTCTGCGGTTGGAGAGCATAACGCCGTCTGACAGACAGGGCGACCTTGCGCTGATGACGTTCAAACTCTCTGATGACTTCCCCTTGGACGGTTACACGTATGCCGCTCCTGTCAGCACCCTGCCGTCTGATGACAGCTATACGCTTGACGGCGTGGCGATGACCGCTTACGGTGTCCGTGTGCTGCGTGGCACGCTCTCTGAGATAACGAAAACGCCCGAAGTGAAAGCCAATATGTTACGCAACATAAAAACGCTCTTAGGGGCTATTTACGACCCCAAGACGGTAACGTATAAGTCAAAGGACGTAAAGCTATACTGTCTGATGACAGCGGCGACCCTGACAGGTCTTTGGCGTAATTGGCGTGCGCTTCTCTATGACCTGACACGACCCGATGAAAGGTCGCTGTTCGTTGACGCTATCGAACAGGCGTTTCCCTGTTATTACAAATCCTGTCAGGTAACGGAGTTCTATGCCGAGGGCAAGATATGGCTTGGTTTCACGCTGACCCTGACAATGACCCATGACTTCCGCATTGAGGAGGGCGACATCGTGCTTGCTGCCGAGGACAGGAGCGTTGTCCTGACACAGCAGACGGAGGAAGCCGTTGACCTGCGGCGGCTCTATACAACGAGGGGTGGCGTGCGCTTGGTAACGAGCGAGACGTTGCGCCTGACATCAGACGGCAATATTAGGTTCAACAATTAATAAAATCCACACTCAGATGAAAAAGGTTAAAATATCGGAGTTGCCCCTGTTCAACAGCCTGAAAGGTCTGTTCACTATCGGCACCGACAGCGACAACCGCTCTGTCAAGGTCTCGTTGGAGTTCATCGAGACGGAGACAACGGCGGCTGTGGGTCGTTCTGATGCGGCTGCGGATAAGGCAACGTCTGCGGCTGAAAAAGCCAACACAGCGGCGGAGACAGCCCAAACAGCGGCTGAAAACGCTGACACCGCAACCGCCAACGCTAACCAAGCAAAGACAGACGCTGACACCGCCACGAAGACTGCCCTTGCTTCCGCTTCCAAGGCGGACACCGCAACAGAGAACGCCAACAAAGCGACAACGGCAGCACAGACTGCGACAGAACAGACGTTGACAGCAAAGAATGAAACTGAGACGGCAACAGAAAATGCCACCACAGCAAAAGAGGACACAGAGAAAGCCACATCAGACGCTCAGGCGGCGACACAAGCGATGAAGGCTCTCATGGACAGCATTATCCCCACAGGGCTTTCTGTAAGCTGCATTGAGCGGCTGACCATCGGCAATAGTCAGCCTGTCTATATATCGGCTGCGCTGACACCATCGGACGCACCAAAGAACATCATCTTCATCAGCGACAACAAGGCTGTAGGAGTGGGTGCGGCGGACGGTCGCCTGTCAATCCTCGGAGAGGGCAAAAGCACGATATATATAGTGCCGACACTCAACACGTCTCTTGCCAAGGCGGTAACGATAGAGGTTGGCAAGCCACTCGCTCGGCTCTATTCCCTGTCAGCCCTGCGCCTGACATCAGGCGGCGGTTTCCGCCTGACCTGACACACAGGAAACGAAAAAAGAAAGTGTATATAATAGTAACCCATTAAAAAGTTTTTCAAGATGGCATTCACATCAGAACAAGAGGAAACGCTGAAGCTCGTTGCTTCGGCTTTCGAGAACGGAAAGCGTCTGTCTGACCTCCCCACGGCGACAGGCACTAACCCCTACAAGATGCAGGTTGAAGTCCTTGACGAGGACGGCGAGAGCAAAAAGGCGGCTTTGGCTGACCTGCTCCCCTATGTCGAGGACGATGTGGCATACGGTGTCGAGTTTGACGTTACCGTATCATCGCCCACCTGCACACGTATCGGCAACACGGCATTGCACAAGTCGCTGCCTATTCAGAGCCGTATGCGTGGCTGCTTGCTTGATGACAGCGGCAAGGTCGTTGAATACCTTGACCCACAGGATTGGACGGCTGCTGTCCGAGACGGCTCACGGGGTCAGGTCATGGTAGAGATACCACGCCACTACCGCCGTTGTCAGACAGACGGAAACACTCGGCGTGTGCTGCTCTCAGAGTATCCTGTGCCTGGCTACGAGACCGTGCCGCTGATGTACGTCTCTGCTTATCAGGCGACCGTGCAACGCTCCACAAGCAAGCTCGCTTCCGTTGTCAACACGGACGCTGACTATCGTGGCGGTAACAACAGCGCAACGAATGACGCTGCCGCCAACACCCTGCTCGGCATGCCAGCAACGGCTATCAGCCGCACCAACTTCCGCAAGTATGCCCGAAACCGCAACACCGACACCACGGAGTGGAACTGCATGACGTATGACGCACAGAAAGCCCTGTATTGGCTCTTTGTGGTGGAATACGCCACGCTTAACTCTCAGGCGGCGTATAACTCTGAGCCAACCACAGAGGGCTATCGGCAGGGCGGTCTCGGCAACGGCGTAACAACGCTGAACGGAACTAAATGGAACACCTTTAACGGCTATTATCCATTCATTCCGTGCGGTTATACCGATGACCTCGGCAACCGCACAGGCGTAAAGGACTTTACCATGCCTACGGATTATAGTGCCGATGATGACGGGAACGCCGATACTGTCGTGTCCGTTCCTCGTTACCGTGGCGTTGAAAACCCGTTTGGTCATATTTGGCAATGGACGGACGGCATTAACGTGCGCATATCGCCAACCACCGACAACGGCGGCGATGACCTGAGCAAGGTGTTCGTGTGCCACGCCCCTGCCAACTTCTCCGACACGGGCTATGACGGTTACAGTCTTGTCGGCAACGAAGCCCGAAAAGAAGGTTACGTCAAGGAGCTTATCTTCGGCGAGGGCGGCGAGATTATACCCAAGGAGGTTGGCGGCAGCTCATCGACCTACATCTGCGACTATCACTATACGAACATTCCAACGGCGGAAACTCTCCGTGGGCTTTTGTTCGGCGGTAATGCGCATCACGGTGCGCGTGCGGGCTTCGCTTTTGCGACCTCGCTTTTCGCCCCCTCGATTACGAATGCGAGCACGTACCTCGGCTCTCGCCTCTGCTTTTTACCGCAGAGCGAATAGCACGATGCACGATGGGGGCGGCGGCTGCTAAGCCGCTCCCCCACGTTAAGCGTCTGAGCGTCTGAGACGTGAAGCGCAAAGCGATAACAGATAATCGAAACTGATAAAGACGGTATAAAAGGTTGGTCGCCCCTGTGGGCTTTTGTTCAGCGGTAATGCGAATAACGGTGCGAATGCAGGCTTCGCTTATGCGAACTCGAATAACGCCCCCTCGAATACGAATACGAACACGAACATCGGCTCTCACCTATGCTTTCAGATTGGAATGCTGACAGACGGTAAAACGCCTGACATCATAACAACGGGAGCGGCAACCATGCCACTTGGCAAAAAAGTTCGACACAGAAAGGAGTTGGTAGAAACGCCTGTTGTATGGGCTATCGAAGACCCCGAATAAGTAAAGCAGAGAAAATTCAACATGAAGCGTATAGGAAACATATACGAGCGTATCATATCGTTGGAAAACCTGCGGCTTGCCGATGAAAAGGCACGCCGTGGGAAAACCAACACGTATGGTGTCCGTGTTCACGACAAAAACCGTGAAGCGAACATCATGCGGCTGCATGAAGCCCTGCTGACAAAGACATACCACACCTCGCCTTATGACGTGTTCACGATCCACGAGCCAAAGGAGAGGGTCATATACCGTCTGCCCTATTACCCTGACCGTATCGTCCACCATGCCATAATGAACGTCTTGGAGCCGATATGGGTCAGCACATTCACTTACAACACGTATTCATGCGTCAAGGGGCGTGGTATCGAGGGCTGCGCTCGCCGTGTCGAAAGGCTGATAAAGTCCTTTGACGGCAGACCGCTATACTGTCTTAAAATCGACATCAGGAAGTTCTATCCGTCCATCAAGCACCATGTGTTGAAACGCATTGTCAGACGGAAGATAAAAGACAAGGATTTGCTTTGGCTTCTTGACGAGATTATAGACAGCACGGACGGCTTGCCGATAGGAAATTATCTGAGCCAATTCCTCGCCAACCTCATGCTCTGTTACTTTATGCACACGGTAAACGAGAAGCTGCGGTTGCCGTCAACGGAGTATGCCGATGACATCATTTTCCTTGCTGATGACAAGGAGACCTTGCGACAGGCATTCTCTCAGGTCATCAGACCGATAATCGAACAGGAACTCGAATTAAAGGTCAAGGACAACTGGCAGATATTCCCTATTGCCGTCAACCGCTCAGACAGACACGGCAGGGCGTTGGATTACGTGGGTTACAAGTTTTACCGCAAGCAGAAGCTCATGCGCAAGAGCATAAAGCGCAACTTCTGTAAGGCGGTCAGGCGGTTAAACAGGCGTAAGCCTGAGCCAAGCCCTATGGAGTTCAAACAGGGTATTGCCCCGTGGCTCGGTTGGGCGAAGCACAGCAACAGCAAGCATTTATTACAAACCATTCTCACAAAAGAGCAATATGAAAGCGTTTTATGACAGCAAACCCTCCGCTCTGTCGGAGGTCGGTAACGGCTCATACCTTTACCGCTATGACATTCAGGAGGTCGTTCCCGAAGTCAACGATGACAACATCAACGAGGAACACACCTCGCAGTGGTCGTGTCAGGAGGTTACCGTTTGGGGACCGCTGACATCAAACAAAATCACTCAGGCGGTCATTACCGACCGTTGGGACGGCAATCAGGAACAGAAGCTCGTCAACGAGTACAACGCCGCCAACCTCGGCTTGTATGGCACGAAGTCATCTGACACCGCCAAGGCGAAGATTGCCGCCTATACTGATTACCTGACAGAGCGTGCAAGGCTCAAAGACCTTGTTGACGCTGATTGTGCAACACTTCAAATCAATTAATGCTGATGGGTTATGGCTAAGATAATGAAACGTTTCAGCGACCTCGGCGTGCAAACTGATGACGGTCGCAAGATTTTCAATTGTCAGCAGGTCAGCATAACGGACATTCTCAACAGCGAGATTGTCGTCTTGGGCTATCAGGCTGACATAAAGACGAAGCACGGCGAGGGTCGTTGTCTCGTTCACTTTCAGGACGCAGACGGCACGGAGGGCAAGTTCTTCACTAACGCCCAAACGCTGAAAAACGCCCTGTCTCAGATAAAGGACGAGGATTTTCCTTTCCTGACAGTCATCAAGGCGATAAAGTGCGGAAAAGGCAAAATCTATCAGTTCACGTGATTTGCGGCTCTCTGAGGGTTGAACGCTGCCGTGTTGGTATAAGTTATCACGACAGACACGAACGACCCACAGAGAGCGCGAGACACGCCCTAACGACCCTCTTATGATATAACGACACAATAACGATGATAATATACAAGTCAAACGGATTGCAACTTCTTGACGTGGCGGTTGACGACACATCATACCGTTACAGGGAGATTATGGGCGACAATAACCTGACCCTGTATTTCTCTCTTGCCGAGCATGTGGAGATACCCGTTGGCGCATACACCATCTTCAAGGGCGACCGCTATACGCTCCAACGCCCCGAAGCCCTGACCATGCACCACACACGGTATTTCGAATACACGGTAACGCTCGAAAGCGAGCAGTCGAAAGCCAAGATATGGAAGTTCCGCTGCGTCTATTCGGGAGAGAAAGAGACGCTGACAGACGGGCGTTTGAAGTTTTCCCTGACAGCCAAGCCAAAGGAACACCTGCAGATGTTCGTTGACAACATGAACCGCCGAGACACAGGGTGGACGGTCGGCGAATGCATAGACGCTGTGGAGAAGTGCATAAACTATGACCATGCTTTCTGTTGGGACGCTCTTGGTCAGATGGCGGAGGCGTTTGACACGGAGTTTGAGATTGTCGGTAAGCGTGTCTCACTTCACAAGGTGGAATATGACAGAGACGTGCCGCTGCCCCTGTCATACGGCAAGGGCAACGGCTTCAAGTCAGGGGTCGGGCGCACGAACTATGGCGACAACCCTCCTTTGGAGTTCCTGTTCTGTCAGGGCGGCGACAAGAACATTGACAGCAGCAAGTATGGGTCATCGGAGCTTCATCTACCGAAGAACGGACAGATAGCCTATGACGGTCAGCACTTCGAGGACGAGGGTGGCTATGACAGCTCTCAGGCACGGCATTATATCGCCGATGACAAGGGCTATTCCATACGGCGGCTTGACGGCACGATAACGAGCCTTGCAGAGGACAGCCTTGACTGCTCGGACATTTACCCGAAGCGTGTCGGCTCTGTCTCAGAGGTTATCGTGGTTGACAAGGACAACAATTTCTATGATTTCACTGACACGACCATTCCTGACAGCCTTAACTTTGAGGACTGCCTTATCGAGGGCGAGACGATGACAGTTGTCTTTCAGTCGGGCATGCTCGCAGGTAAGGAGTTCGAGGTTAAATACAACCACACGGCAAAGAACGGCAAACAGGGTAAGCGGTTTGAGATAGTGCCACAGGAGGTTGACGGTCAGACAATGCCTAACGACACCTTCAAGCCTGTCTCAGGCGACACTGACACTTATGCCGTGTTCAACTGTCAGCTTCCCGATGCCTATATCTGCGACAACGCCACCAAGACAGGCGCAGAGTGGGATATG
Organism: uncultured Bacteroidaceae bacterium; assembly: GCA_964415385.1. Lineage (GTDB taxonomy): Bacteria > Bacteroidota > Bacteroidia > Bacteroidales > Bacteroidaceae > UBA3839. The sequence continues at coordinate 7,853 of CAYPZK010000045.1, read as the reverse complement.
ATGCGGCAGGGGGTCAAATACCTTTATGACAACGAGGAACAGAACTTTTCCTTTACAGGAACGCTTGACGGTATCTATGCCAAGAAGAATTGGGTGAACATCGGCGGCAAGCTCCGTCTTGGCGGTTATGTCCTTTTTACTGATGACAGGTTTCAGCCCGAGGGGGTCAAGATACGCATCATCAACATCAAAGAGTATATCAACAAGCCATACAGCCCTGAGATTGAGTTGTCGAACAGCACCGTCTCAGGGTCATTCTCCAACACCCTGCAAGAGCTGACATCATCAGAGATAACAGAGGAGGAACACCACAGAGACGCTATCCAATTCACAAAGCGGCGTTTCAGAGACGCAAAGGAAACGCTCTCAATGCTTGAGCAGTCGCTGTTGGAAAACTTCACGAACTCGATAACTCCGATAACCGTGCAGACGATGGCAATGCTTGTCGGCGATGAGAGCTTGCAGTTCCGCTTCGTTGACAGCATGACAAGCCCGACAGCCGTTGCGGATGGCATAACCTATGACGGCACGGCAAAACAGCTTCATTGCCCTGCGGCGATCATACAGCACATGACCATCGGGATAACGTCTGTCAGCTCAGGGCATGACGTGTCGGAATATAAGTTTTGGAACGTCTCGGAATACCTGAGCGGAAGCCTTGACAATGCCGACACGAAATACTATCTTTATATCAGGGCTTCACGGTCAGCGCAGACGGCGGAGTTTTACCTGTCTCAGACAGCGGTAAAGCTCGAAGCCGAGAGCGGATATTATAATCTGCTTGTCGGTGTCCTTAACTCAGAGTATGACGGCGAGCGGTCTTTCGTTACCCTGTATGGATTTACAGAGGTGCTGCCAGGTCGTATCACTACCGACAGGGTTGTGTCGGGAGACGGTCAGAGCTATTTCGATATGGTCGCCAACGCCATGAAACTCGGCGACGCCCTCGACTTCAACAGCGCAGGAGACGGCAAGCTGCTCCTGAAAGGAACGCTTGTGCAAAGTCAGTCAGGCGACACCAATTATATCGGGTGTTACAGGGGCGTTTACAGCGACCTGCTGACATATTTTCAGGGAGACGAGGTGACATACCAAATCGGAGAAACCGTGTCTCTCTACCGTCAAATAAACGCCAACGCCTGTACGGGTATCAATCCCACCAACACCACCTATTGGCAGGTCATCGCTCAGGGGTCAGAGGGTCAGCAGGGCGAGGCTGGCGCAGACGGCATAAGCCCCAACACGGCATTCAAGAGCATAGTGTTCAAACGCTCCAATATTGCCGTCTCAGCCCCCACGGGCGGCTCGTATGCAAGCCCTGTGCCAAGCGGTTGGTCAGACGGCGTGCCAAGCGGAGAGGAAAAGCTTTGGGCTTCCTCCCGTATCTTTTCATCAGACGGCAAAAGCCCACAGCAGTCATCATGGACGACACCCCGACAGATGACTGACACGGCAGATTTCGATGTCGAGTTTTCATCAGAGGAAACGCCCACCGCACCAAGCGGACACCCCAACACCAACACCCAATGGGGCGACACAAGCGATGAGAACACCATTTGGATGGCGACATCAAGAAAGAGCAACGGCGTGTGGGAAGATTGGCAGGTGTCGCGCATCAAAGGAGAGAACGGCACAGACGGCACAAGCATAAAGATTATCGGTAAGGCTTTGGCTCACTATGCCACCATGTCAGACGCAAGAGCCAATTTCACGCCTGTAACATCAGCCAACGCCAAGTCAGCGGACGGCACGGTATCGCAGATGATAGTCATATCAGGCGGCTATGCTATCGTTGACAAGAACGATGAAGAGACAGACACCGACAACCAAAATGTTTGGTATTGCTATAAGTCTGCTATCGGTTTCATGGACTCGGACGGCAACACGTCCTATCCGTTCACGGCAACGAAAGCCAATGCAGGAGACGGCTTCCTAATGACTGATGACGGTCATCTTTACATCGCCAATGATGACGATTGGCAAGACGTGGGTCAGATTAAAGGCGACAAGGGCGACACAGGCTCAGACGGCAAGACACCATACGTGCATATCAAATACGCTAAGAGCCTGACAGAGAACGATTGGTCGGATAATGACGGCGAGACCCCTGACGCATTTATCGGTATCTATACTGACTATAAGGCTGCTGACCAGCTCGTTTGGTCTCTCTATACATGGCATAAGTGGCAGGGAGAGGACGGCTTCGGCTATGAGTATATCTATAAGCGGTCATCATCAGCGACAGCCCCTGACACCCCCACGGACACGTCTCAGGATGACGACTTCGTGCCTGACGGTTGGACGGATGACCCCACAGGAGTTGACGCAACCAACCAATATGAGTGGGTCTGCTATCGCAAGAAGACAGGCGGAGTGTGGGGAGCATTCATCGGCTCGGCGACAGACAACACAAAGGCTGCTCTTTGGGCGAAATACGGTCAGACAGGCTCGACAGGTCAGACAGGCAACTATACCGAGGTAAGGTTTGCCAAGAACGGCTCGCCGACATCAGCACCAACGCTTGACAAAACCGCCACGGCTCCGAGCGGTTGGACTACCACCACACCGACCGTTGGCACGGCTGAATACCTTTGGGTTACATCAGCCATCAAGACGAGCAGCGGTACGCTTGTCTCTCAATGGAACGTCCCTGTCAGGCTCTCAGGTATTAACGGCTCAGACGGCAAGGACGGCTCAGACGGTAACAGCCCTGTCATGCTTTACCGTGGCGTTTATGACAGCACCAAGACTTATTATGGTAACAAGACACGCCTTGACTGCGTAAAGAACACGGACGGCACTTATTACATCGCCCGTATTGACGCAGGTGAGTTCTCAGGCATTGCGCCGACAGACACGTCAAAGTGGAACAGCTTCGGCGGCTCGTTTGAGAGCGTGGCAACAAACCTCCTGCTGGCGGAGTTGGCAAATATAGCGGGTTTCATCTTTCGTAATAATCGCCTTGAAAGCCAAATGCTTGCCAACGGCAATACAACGACAGGCTCTACCACTTCTATGCCGATGATTTACCTTAATGGAGAGACAGGTCAGGCGTGTTTTTCAGGTGGCAAGGTATTGTTTAACTCTGATGGCTCTGTCAGTATTGCAAGCGGCAAGTTAAAGGTTGACACAAGCGGAAACATGACGCTTAGCAACATTACAGCCAACAATGGGGTTTTCAACGGCAAGATTAATGCTAATAACGGTCTGATATTCCCTGTTCAGAAGATAACGTATCAGTATGCATATATCAGCAGTTCTGCATCAATAGTGTTGGTAGATATAACAGATTCAGACGGAAAGGATAAATTTATCTATTTCCCGACATCTCCAAACACAGGGCAGCTGCTGACTGTCAAAAACATATCGACCTCCGTGCAAATCATCATCAACGGCAACGGTCATACCATACAATGCTCATACACAGGCGGCTATGACCAAGCCGACACATACGGATACTATTTCAAAAGTGTATATGTCGCCTGTACAAGGTGTAAGCAATTCGTCTTTGACGGCACGTATTGGCAGCAAGTGGGACAATTCGATTATTAAACATATAAAAATTATGGATGGAAGCATTGACTAACATTTGGAAAGTGGTCGCCCTGACATTGGGCGGCTGCTTTGGTTGGTTCTTGGCGGAGTTCAAGCCGACCTTTCCCCTGATTATCGTAACGATGATTTTCATCGTCTATGACGCTTACACGGCATACAGGCTTGACAGGCGCACACACCAGTTATACCCTGACCGTGCAAAGAGACATCAGGCAAAGTTTACATCATTCGCCTTTGGCAAGGTCGTAAAGGAGACGATACCCAAGCGGCTGTGGCTGATTATTCTTGCTTACCTTGTGGAGCATTGGGTGTTCTGTCATGTTAAGATACCACTGTCATATATCGTTACAGGGATAATCTGCTTTGAACAGGCTTGGTCGATACTCGAAAACGAGAGCAGCTGCCGTCCTGAGCCTGAGAAGAAGTTTTGGCGTCTGTTGCAGAAGATAATGGTTGACAAGACCGCTCGGCACTTTGACGTAAACCTTGATGACATCAGAGCCAAAGACGATAAAGAAGATACTAACCATAAAGAGGAAAACAGCGATGAGAAAGATTGATTTGATTGTTGTCCATTGCTCGGCGACCCCCGAGGGCAAGGACTTCACGGTATCAGACATTGACCGTTGGCACAGACAGAGGGGCTTCAAGAAGATTGGCTATCACTGGGTCGTTTACAGAGACGGCACGATCCACGCAGGGCGACCTGAGAACGAGGTCGGCGCACACGTCAAAGGCTATAACAGTCATTCCATCGGCGTTTGTTATATCGGCGGTCTGTCATCAGACGGCAAGACATCAAAGGACACACGCACGCCGAAGCAAAAGGAAGCCCTGAGAAAGCTCCTCCGCACACTCAAACAGAAATACCCACAGGCTCGTGTTGTCGGACACCGCGACCTCTCGCCTGATACCAACCACAACGGCAAGGTTGATAAATGGGAGTGGTTGAAGACCTGCCCATGCTTTGACGCTATACCCGAATACGCGAACTTATGAAAAAGGTTTTCATTTTCTTGCTTACCGCCTGTCTCTGTCTCCTGATGACGGGTTGCCGCACCTGCCGACAGCTGACATCATCAGAGACGGAGACACGGCATGACAGCATACGGACAGAGTATCGGGAAAGGGTTACATTCGTTCCTGACACGGTTTATATTCAGATACCCGAACAGCGGTCAGAGCTTACCACGGCTGACAGCCTGAGCCACCTCGAAAACGACTATGCCGTCTCAGACGTGCGGCTGCTTCCTAACGGTCAGCTTCGACACACCCTTGCAACCAAGCCGCAGCAGAAGCCTGTCGAGACAACGGCAAAGGTCATCAGACAGGACAGCGTTGTTTATCGCGACCGTTGGCAGACCAAGACAAAGACCGTTGTCAGGGAGAGAAAACAGCCGTGGTATGAAAAAGCGCAGATTTGGGGTTTTAGAGGGTTGTTGGCAGCGGTGCTTATATACTTTACCATAAAAATAATTCCGACCCTTATACGCCGAATTCGAGGAAAATAACTATCTTTGTACCGGCTAACAGAAGAAAGGAGGGCTTTTGACCCTCCTTTTTACATTTCTGCTGCTATTCTGTTGCTGTTGCTGACATCAGCAAAACGTAACGCTCTGACACACAATAGAAAGACAGACATATTTCAGATATTGCAAAGGGAAATGCAAAGTATGCACCATCAGTTCCTAATGACGCCCAAACTGTAACAGTGCGGACAAGCAACAGTCCAGTCATCGAGGCTACACTCACAGGCCTTGACTATAATACCGACTACAGCTATCTCGCTTTTATTACTACAAACGAGGGAACATTCTATGGTGAGGAACAAACTTTCAAGACTGGCGGCGACCCTACAGGCATCATAGAAGTTACTAATGACAACGCATCACAGCGCAAGTATCCTGCTGGCATCTATGACCTCAACGGACGCAAACTGCCGAAGATGAGACGTGGTGTGAACATCGTGCGCTTCGAGGATGGTACTGTCAAGAAGATTCTTGTGAAGTAATCCAGAATTGCTATAAGCCATTCGATTATAATAGATCCCCAAGCTTCTCATATGGAAACTTGGGGATTTATTTATCTTGCCATTGTTACGTCATGGAGTAATCGCTTCGATAATTCGTCAAATGTCGTTGATGAAGCAATTTTCCCGTCAAACAGGTCGTTGCCGGTCTTTGACATGCATACCGCGCCAACTGCCGCCATTGTGGACAGGTGCAGCTCTTTGGCAATATATTCCGTAAGCCTTGCCAGCAGTTTCTCGATTTGAAGTTTATCTGTAATCATATGTCTGATATTAATTGTTCTATTCCTTTTTCTGTGCAGAAACAATACTGGATGTATTCTGAGCCAGGATATTTCAACTCCTGCGCAAGTTTAGAAAGGTTTTCTTCGTCCGCATATCTTGTGCCATACTTCTTTTTGTATTCTGTCAATATCGTGTCTACTCGTGAGTCAGCCACTGGCCCGATTACAATATCATATTCATGCTTGAAAGGATGTGTATAATCTCGCTCCCTGTTATTCAACACGAAAAGAGCCCATTCTGCGGTCCGCCCTTCGAATCTTTTTATTCTTACGTCATTGGGACATTTTGACGGGTTAAAGATGAACGGCGACACCTCTGGACTTCCTTTTCCTTCTATTGTTGTCGTTCTTTGAGCCATTGCAACTGCCCGTGAGTAGTCTCTTGTCAGATAGAAACCACGGCCAAAATCCTTGAAGTCCTTACTTTTGGACAAGTCTATTTTGGTTATCTGTATGTTGCTTCCGTGATAGAGTCTCATAAGCGACCACCATTGTTAGCACAAACACGGGAAACATCATTGACAATCTCGTGATTGCTTAATGTCTTTTCTATGTCCTGATATTGCCTCAGGAAATCCATTCCCTTGAAAGTTACAATGTAACTATATGCCTGACTGATTGGAACTTTCTTCTCATCAGCGAACTTGTTGATAACGGAAACAACGAAATCGCTGTTTTCTTTGTTATAGTTGTCATCGCCAACAACGCTAATCTGTATTGCTGACCCCATCTTGCCGAGAATAAAGGAGGCAACTTCTGGTGTAATCGGCGCACCATGCTCTATCTTAGACACGCGCGATTCCTTAAGACCAATTAACTTGCCGAGTTGAGCTTGTGTCAGGCCTTTCTTCTTCCTTTCCTCGTGTATAATCATTCCAAGGCTTTTGTTTTCCATATTGCTTATCGTTTAAATGATTCGATGATGCAAAGATAAACAATACTTTCCATATTTGGAAAGTTTTGAGGCTGTTTTTTAGGTTGTTATGTCATTTGAAAAAGTTAAACTTACTAAAGCAATCTTTAAAAACAAATAATTTCAAAAGTACATTTCTCAATTAGAGCGAAAGAGCAGCGACTATATTCTCTTGTAAATTTTTGTACCGTTTAGCTTGCAACTATCTGATAATCAGCCAACACAATCTTTCCACATGGAGTCTTTTTCATGGGGGGGCTTTTGTGATGACCGTTTTTTTTCGGGCATGATTGTCTGCCGAATGGAGAAAAATACCTAAATTTACAGGCGAAAAGAAAAAAGAAATCTGTAAATTTCCATCAACATGAAACTGAAAACTTTAGCACTGGCCGCCTTGGCAGCAATGCCTCTGCTCTCGGCGGCGCAGACGGAGGGCACGCAAAACGAAGTCATCAACACCATCATGGCCCGCCGTTCCGTCCGCAAGTATCTGGACAAGCCCGTGGAGCACGACTTGCTGGTGACAATCGTGAAATGCGGCATCAATGCGCCTAATGGCATGAACGCACAACCGTGGGAGGTGAGGGTCGTGGAATCTCCGAAGTTCATTGAGGAGACAACGAAACTCTTCGTGAAGGCCAATCCTGACATGGCGACGCGGGATCCAAATTTCAAGAACATGTACCGCAACGCGCCAACACTCATCTGCATCGGTACGCCGAAAGGACAAAGCTCGGTGGATGCGGGGCTGCTGGGCGAGAACATGATTCTGGCCGCTCAATCGTTGGGATTGGGCACGTGCTGCCTCGGCGGTCCGGTTCATTTTCTCAAGACATCGGACGAGGCGAAGCCGTATCTCGACCGGCTGGCTTTTTCCGATGGTTATGAGCTGAACTACATTATTGCCATCGGTTATCCTGACGAGCAGCCGGAAGCCAAGCCGCGCGACGAGAGCAAAGTACGGTTCATTCAGTGAGACAGCTGCTGCACCGGACTCCTCATGACACACCAATCACAGAAAAGAGGCTGTGTCAAAATAGGCGCGGCCTCTTTTTCGTAACATGCTGTAAAA
>CAYPZK010000044.1:0-20785 GCA_964415385.1 uncultured Bacteroidaceae bacterium | reverse complement strand
TAACGTATAAGTCATGAAGATATTTTACAATAAATAAATTTGATTACTCACTTATAAACTAATTTTCAACATCTACTTAAAGTATTGGATAAATACATAATTGTTGGTTCTGAACGTTTCAACGACGACCACCGCCTCGGCTTCCGCCACCGAAACTGCCGCCTCCACGGCTTCCGCCACCACCGCCAAAGCTTCCGCTGCGGCTGCTTCCACCTCCGAAACTGCCACTACTGCGGCTGACGCTTCCCGAAGAACGGGATGGAGAGGCTGTGGAACGCTGCTGGGATGCCGATGTGCGGGAATTCTCATACGTGGAGCGTGTGCTGCTTGGACGTGTGTAGGAAGAACGCTCGCCGGAAGAGGTTCGCGTGCGGCTGGAAGAGGCGTTTGTCCGCGAGCGGGCATAATCCGAATACGACGTATTGCCGGAACGGGTGCCTTGAGTACGGCTGCTGCGCGATGCGCCCGTGCGGCTCTGGAGGGAAGACGTGCGGCTCGACAGCCCGCCGCGACTGCTCAAAGCGCTGGTGCGTCCGGCAAACGTACCGCGATTCGTGGCGGCATTGCCTCCGTTGGCCAAAGCGCTGGTGCGGATGCGTTCGCCTCCAGCCATCCGGTTGCGGAAGGTGCCTCGGTTCCAACCTGCACCTCCAGGTCCCGGGTGATGGCCACCGAAGCCATGTCCCCAGCCGCCATACCATCCCGGCGACCAGCCCCAGTAGCTCCAGGCGTAGGGATGTCCCCAGCCCCAAATCGGGCCATACCAAGCACTCCACGGCCCCCAGCCCCAACCATAGCTCCAGCCGTAGTGCCAGAAGAACGGGTCGAAGTAGAAGTAATCGTCATACAGATAATCGTAGGCTCCGTAGTCATAGACCAAATCCCAGTACCAAGGGCTGCTGATGGCAATACCGATACGGGGGCTATGGAAGCGCAACAGACGGCGGGAATAGTAGTAATCGTCCTCGTCGTCATACGTGCGTGTGTCGTCATCATTCACATTTTCCACCTCGCCGGTCAGAGTCGTATCTGCGGCGGCATAGTCGTAGCCACCCGAAGTCTGGTAGCTGCCGTCGTAATTATCGTAACGACGATTGTACTCATCTTCCGAGCGCGAATTGTTGTTATAGACCTCCACCGAAGGTGCCTGTGCCGTTTGGGCCGCCCCGGTGTAGGTCGTGCCGGATGAGGATTGTGACTTCACTTTCTGCGTCGCCTGCTTCTTCGAAGGCGTGAAGTAGAGGTCATCATCCTCCTGCGCCATGACGCAGGCAGGCAGTGCCAACACCATCGACAATAGAATAAGTTTTCTCATAACATGATAGTTTTAGTCGTTCACGATTTTTGTCATTGCAAAATTACGCCAAGAAAATCAAAGAAATCTTGGGATTTCCCTATTAAAATGTAGGAATTCCCCTATTTTGGCAGAAAAATTCGTACCTTTGCAACCCATGCTCCACCTTGGAGCCATCGTATGGAGAAAACAAATGAACGACAGTATCAAGATAAAAGGAGCCCGCGTCAATAATCTGAAGAATATTGACGTGGAGATTCCGCGCAACCGGCTCGTAGTGATAACGGGCGTGAGCGGTTCGGGCAAGTCATCGCTGGCTTTCGACACGCTCTATGCCGAAGGGCAGCGGCGCTACGTGGAAAGCTTGAACACATACGCCCGCCAATTTCTGGGACGCATGAGCAAGCCGGAATGCGATTTCATCGAAGGAATTCCGCCGGCCATCGCCATCGAACAGAAAGTCATTGCCAGAAATCCACGTTCCACGGTCGGCACTTCCACCGAAATTTATGACTATCTGCGCATGTTGTTTGCCCGTATCGGACACACCTTCTCCCCCATCAGCGGAAAGGAGGTGAAGAAACACAGCGTGGAGGATGTCGTGCGCTGCATGCAGGAGCACCCCGATGGCAGCCGCTTCATGCTGCTTGCCCCGCTCCATTTAGTTGAGGGGCGCACGCTGTCGCAACAACTCGATATATATAATAAAGAAGGCTACACACGGATGGAATGGGACGGAGAGGTGCTCCAGATTGAGGAGGCCATAGCCGGCGGAAAGATGGACGATGCGAATCTCGCTGCCCATCACCCCTACTTGGTGATAGACCGTTTGACGGCCAAGGACGACAAGTCCACCATCGACCGTCTGATGGAGTCCACCCGTACCGCCCTTTATGAAGGGAAGGGAGAATGCGCCTTGCGTTTCGTGACACCCGTGCCCGAGTTCGACGAATTCTCCATGCGCTTCGAGGCCGACGGCATCACCTTCGAAGAGCCATCCGACCAGTTGTTCTCTTTCAATTCTCCGGCAGGAGCCTGTCCCAAGTGTGAGGGGTTCGGCCGCATCATCGGCATTGACGAGAATCTGGTCATCCCCCATCAGGAGCTGAGCATCTACGATGGTGCCGTGCTCTGCTGGCGAGGTGAGAAGATGGGAGAATGGAAAAAGGAATTCATCCGTCGTGCCAGCCGGCACAACTTTCCGATTCATACGCCCTATTACGCTTTGACACAAGCACAGAAAGACCTGTTGTGGCACGGACTGCCGGGTGAGAATCTGCGCGAGAGCGTTTGTCTGGATGCGTTCTTTGAAATGTTGCGCCAGAATCAGTACAAAATCCAATACCGTGTGATGCTGGCCCGCTATCGCGGAAAAACCACCTGTCCCCTCTGTCATGGCGGAAGGCTCAGGAAGGAGGCCGACTACGTGAAAGTGGGTGGCAAGACCATCACAGAATTGGTGTCAATGCCCGTGAACAGTCTGGCCCGCTTCTTTCACGACATTTCCTTGAGCGAGGCAGACAATCGCATTGGCTACAGGCTGCTGACGGAAATCCGCAGCCGGTTGCAATTCCTTTTGGATGTGGGGCTTGGCTATCTTACGCTCAACCGCCTCTCGAATACACTGTCGGGCGGTGAGAGCCAACGCATCAATCTGGCCACCAGCCTCGGCAGCAGTTTGGTGGGTTCGCTCTACATTCTCGATGAACCGAGCATCGGACTACATGCACGGGACACGCAGCGGCTCATTCATGTGCTGAAGGAACTGCGCGATTTGGGCAATACCGTTGTGGTCGTGGAACACGATGAAGAAATCATGCGGGCGGCGGACTACATCATCGACTTGGGACCCGATGCCGGCCGTCTGGGCGGACGCATCGTCATGTCCACCCCCATGCCGCTTCCCGACAATCTGCATGCCCCGGAGAGCCACACTTTGCGTTACCTCACGGGAACAGAGCAGATTGCCGTGCCGACCACCCGCCGCTCGTGGAACAATTTCATTGAGGTGAAGGGGGCACGCGAGAACAACCTCAGAGGCATTGACGTCCGTTTCCCCCTCAATGTGATGACTGTCGTCACGGGCGTGAGCGGTTCGGGCAAATCAACCCTCGTCCGTGACATCCTCTACCGCGCCCTCAAGATGCATCTTGACGAGGTGTGCGACCGCCCCGGCCAATTCACGGCTCTGGCCGGCGACCTTGACCTCATCCGTCGCGTGGAGTTCGTCGATCAGAATCCTATCGGCACTTCCACCCGCAGCAATCCTGTGACCTATATCGGTGCTTACGACGAAATCCGCCGGCTCATGGCTGCCCAGCAGCTGTCCAGACAAATGAACTATACACCCGCTTTCTTCTCGTTCAATCAAGAAGGCGGCCGCTGCGAGGAATGCAAGGGCGAGGGTACAGTGACCATTGAAATGCAGTTCATGAACGACCTCGTGCTCGAATGCGAGTCGTGTCATGGCAAGCGGTTCAAAAAAGACATTCTCGAAGTGGAATTCGAGGGACAGAATATCTACGACATTCTCAACATGACCATCAATCAGGCCGTGGAGTTCTTTACCAACCATCATCAGGACAAAATCGCACGCCTCATGCGTCCGCTGCAAGACGTAGGCCTCGGCTACCTGAAACTGGGGCAGAACTCCTCCACCCTGTCGGGCGGCGAGAACCAGCGCGTGAAGCTGGCCTACTATCTCTCGCAAGAGAAATCCGTCCCAACGCTGTTCATCTTCGACGAACCGACGACGGGTCTTCACTTTCATGACATCCAGCGTCTGTTGCAGGCGTTCTCCGCGCTCATCAGTCATGGTCACACCGTTCTGATTATCGAGCACAATCTGGATATCATCAAATGTGCTGACCATGTGATTGACTTAGGCCCCGAGGGCGGTGAAGAAGGAGGCCGCGTCATTGTTACCGGAACTCCAGAACAAGTCGCCGCCTGCACTGATTCTTACACCGGTCAGGCTCTCCAGACAAAACTCAACAATTTCAACACCAAATAATCCACAAACCATGAAACAACTACTTTTCACGCTCCTCTGCCTGCTCGCTGTCCAGAGAACAGACGCACAGAACTTCGACGATTTCTTCGACGGCCGCACGTTGCGTCTCGACTACATCATGGGCGGCGACTCCATTCATCAGGCCATTTATTTCGAACAGGCTTTTGTCACCCCACAATGGGCGGGACGCCATTCGCGCCTGAGCGAAAAGTTCCTCAACGGAAACGGACAAATCTACATGCGTGACCACGCCACGCAGCAGCTCATCTATGTTCACACCTTCTCCACCCTTTTCCAGGAATGGCAGACGCAGGAGGAGGCCGCACATGTTCAGAAGGCCTTCGAGACCAGTTACAACCTGCCCTTCCCGAAACGGCCCGTGGATGTAACGATTTCTCTCACCGACGTGCACAACCATGTGTCGAGCGAACTCACGCACACCATCAATCCGTCCGACATCCTGATTCGCCCCATCGGCAACGGCATCACCCCACACCGCTACCTGCTGCACAGCGGCTCTGTGGCCGACTGCGTGGACATCGCCATCCTGTCTGAGGGCTACACGGAGGCCGACTCCACCCTTTTCTACGAAGACAGCCAACGGGCCGTTGATGCCATTTTCTCCCACGAGCCGTTCAGTAGCATGCGTGACCGCTTCAATGTGGTAGCCGTTTTTGCCCCATCTCTCGACCGTGGCCCCAGCATTCCCCGACAGGGCGACTGGAAACGGTCGGCCGTGAATGCACACTATGACACCTTCTATTCCGACCGTTATCTCATGACGCAGGACATCCATCACGTCTATGACCTGCTCGGCGACATTCCTTTCGAACACATCGTCTGCCTTGTCAATTCCTCCACCTACGGCGGAGGCGGCATCTACAACCAAATCACGCTGTCCACCTCGCGCCACAGCACGTTCAAGCAGGTGCTCGTACATGAGTTCGGCCATGCATACGCCGGGCTGGGCGACGAATACTACTACGACGACCAGCATTCCACCATGTATCCATCCGACACAGAGCCTTGGGAACCGAATCTCACGACGCTGGTCGACTTCCAGTCGAAATGGGCAGACATGCTGCCGGCAGGCACTCCCATCCCTACCCCACCGGCCGACATTCCCAACTTCCGGACGGCTCGGACGGCTGAGGAATGGCAGGCCATCAATGATGCCACGCAGCGCCTCGGTGTCTTCGAGGGCGGCGGCTATGAGAGTCATGGTGTCTATCGCCCTGCTCAAGAGTGCCGCATGAAAATCAACGAGGTGGAACGCTTCTGTCCCGTCTGCGACCGGGCCATCCGTCGTATCACGGACTTCTACACAGCCCGCTGACTTTTCCGGCCATTTCCCCTCCCGATACCCTTTTGAAAGAATGTCCATTTAAGCATGATTAAGTTCACCCTCCACATGTTCAAGCATCCATACATCCTCCTCCTGTTCCTGCTTGCAGGCCCGCTCACACTCTCGGCCCAGCAGCCCGTCGGGCAGCCGGATTCGTTGGCCGCTCTCCCCACCATGCGTGCCCTTCTGACCGACATGCCCGACTCGCTCATGCCGTTGCTGACCCGCAACGACCGCCTTGACTTGCTCGACGAACAGGCTGCCCATGTGCGGGCCGCCGTCAAGAACCGGTTGGGCGGCGAGACGGAGATGACTGTGCTGACAGACACGACCGCCGTAATCCGCATGACTCCCAATTCCACAATCACCTTGATGCTCCTGACGGTTCCTGCCCCCACCATTCTCATGGAACGGACCTACACGTCCGACTCCATGCCGGGCCTGACCGACCGACAAACATGCACCTTCGACCTGCAGTGGAGAATCTTTCCCTGAAAGCCCTTCACCCCATAAGGCATCCTCTATCCTCTCCTGAAGATGGAAAATAATAGGATGGGAATGGAAAGACCTGTCCCTAATCATTTGGCATGGAATTTGCTGCATCTCTGACGAAAACTAAGACACAGACATTATGGCAAAATTTATTGACTACTACAAGATTCTGGGTGTGGACAAGTCCATTCCGCAGGATGAGATCAAAGCTGCCTACCGCAAGCGCAGCAAGCAGTTCCATCCCGACCTCCATCCCGACGACCCCAAAGCCAAAGCCAAATTCCAGTTGCTCAACGAGGCCTACGCCGTCTTGAGCGACCCTGAAAAACGGGCCAAATACGACCAATATGGCGAGCAATGGGACAAAGTCGGTCAGCCGGGAGCCGGAGGTTCGGGCGGATTCGACTTCTCCGGCTTCGGCAACGGCATGGGTGGTTCCTTCTCCGGATTCGACTTCAATGCCGGCACGGGCGGCAGCGGCTTCAGCGATTTCTTCGAACAGCTGTTCGGCTCGTTTACCGGTGCACGTTCCGGTCGCAGCCGCCGCCAGCGTGCCCAAGCCTACGAGCAACCCGTCAACCTGCAGGCCACCACGCAGATTGACATGTTCACCGCCGCACTTGGTGGGGCCATCATCGTGCAGGTGCCGTCGGGCGAAAAGCTCCGCATCCGCATCAAGGCCGGCACACAGCCGGGCACGAAAATCCGTCTGAAGGGAAAAGGCCAGCAGATGCCGGACGGCACGGCCACCGACCTCATCCTGACCCTCAACGTGCAGATTCCGACATCGCTCACCGACCAGCAACGCCAGCTTCTGGAGCAGGCGCGTGCGGCTCGATGACGATTCCGCTCTGCATCCACTGATTCCGTGGCTTCAGTGGACGTTTCATTACAAATCGGAAAGGCGGCAGACACCTCGCGTATGTCTGCCGCCTTTCCGATTTCTTTATCATATCTTTCCCGTTGCCGGACAAGGGATGTGGAACTGTTTTTGTACGGAACCGGAAACGGCGGTTCGCACCGGAAAGTCAGAAACCGCCGCCCGGGCCTCCGCCAGGACCACCGAAACCGCCGCCACGGCCGCCGCCGAAGCCATCGGGACGCTCACCGCGCATCTGATTGCCGCCAAACGTGCGGCCTTGCTGGTTGATGAACAACTGTGCGGCCTGCTGAGGAGTCAGAAATTCCAAGAACTTGGGCAGATACTCCTTGTCCACGGCCAGCTGCTTCTCCTGCCGGTCGAAATTCTTCTGAATCAGCTCTGTGGCTTCCCCGTCGGAGAGCTTCGTGAAGTCAGTGCGCTGCTCTGTACTTTCCTGGTCGCCGCCCTTCGGGTTGGCCACGTTGTGGCGCGTGTTCTGCCAGTCTAAGTAGAGCACGGTGAACTTGTCCTCTACGTCGTCCTTCAGCTTCAGTTGCTTCACCAACCGCTGGGCTTGGCGGTTGTACACTTCCGTGATGTCAATGTTGTTCTGGCGCTCGCGGCGCTTCGAGTTGTCGTTCTGAGCCGACGCACCGACAGTCGTCAGCATCAGAGCCATCGCGATGGCATAAACTTTCGTTTTCATACGCTTCAAAGAAAAAAAATCGGTTCTGTATTGTTTTGTATCGTCTAAGATGATAGACGCACTGAAGTCTCGATGGTTTAGTCTGTTGTGGCAGACTTGATGAACTGAGTGGGCGTGACACCGAGGACATTGCGGAAGGCCCGCACGAAGGTGGAGTAGTCGGAAAATCCGCACTGTTCGGCGACGGCGTTCAGACTCATCTCAGGATGGACGGCGAGCATACGCTTGGCCTTGGCGATTTTGACGCGCTGGATATACTGAACAGGGGTCATTCCCGTCAGAGCCAGCAGCTTGCGGTAGAGCTGGCTGTAGCTCATGCACAGGCGACTGGCAACGGCATTCACGTCGGCAGGCTTCCCCGAATTCAGAATGATATAGACGCTGTCGGTGAGGCGGTTGATGAAATGGAGATCCAAAGCCTCCTTTCCATTTCCACCGGTAGCCTCCCCACCCTCTTCGGGAGGCACGTTTTCTCCCTTCGGAGAGTGCGGAAGAGAAGCAGAGAATTTCTTTCTCAGCAGGGCACGTTGCTCCAACAGCTTGTTGATGCGCGTAAGGAGCTCGTCGCTGCTGAACGGCTTCGTGAGGTAGGCATCGGCACCGGCTTCGAGCCCTTTGATGCGGTCGGCCTCCGTCACCTTGGCCGTCACGATGATGACGGGGATGTGGCTTGTGAGTTCGTCACCACGGATGCGGCGGGTGAGTTCCAGTCCGTCCATCCCAGGCATCATCAGGTCGGTGACGATGGCATCCGGCAGTACCTCGTGCGCTGTTGCCAGACCTTCCTCCCCGTCTTTGGCATACAACACGTGGTATCTGTCACCCAACCGCTTGCCGATATAGGCAGCCACGTCGGTATTGTCCTCCACGATGAGAATGCGATGCTCCGACATATCTTCCACTTCCTCTTCCGAGGACGCTTCCTCCCTGTCGGGTGAGGACGGGAGCAGAGGCTTTTCAAATGCAATAGCTGCGATGGCAGGAGCCTTGGCCTGGCGCATCGGCAGCACGATATGGAAGGTCGTGCCGCTACCCTCTGTGCTCTGAACGGTGATGGTTCCTCCGAGCGACTTCACAATCTGGCTGACGAGTGCCAGCCCCACACCGCTGCCGCCGTGTTCGCCGGCATTGCCGCCCTGATAGAACGCGTCGAAGATGTGTGGCAAGCTGTTCTCCGGGATGCCACGGCCGGTGTCGCTGACATCGATGTGCAATTTGCTTCCGTCGCGTTCCACGGTCACGCTGACCTGACCATACTGCGGCGTGAACTTCAAGGCGTTCGACAGCAGGTTGCTCATAACCTTGCTGATGTAGTCAGGCACGAAGTCGGTCTCGATGTCCTTGTCGCGGGCGAGGAACTCCAACTTGATTTCCTGCGTGCGGGCATAGCCGTCGAACGTCTCGACAATCATTCCGATGTATGCCACGATGTTGCCGCTGCGCCAGTCGGGTGTGCCGATGGCCGACCGCACTTTCGAGATGTCGAGCAGCTGGTTGATGAGCTGGAGCACGCGGTTGCCCTGCCGCTCAATGGTCGCTCCCATGTCCTGCGCCTCGTCGGTAGTCACGCTGTCCTGCTGCAGGTCGTGGCTCAGTCCGAGAATCACCGTCAGCGGCGTGCGGAACTCATGGGTGATGTTCGTGAAGAACGTCTCGCGCACCTCGTTGAGCTTCTTCAGTGCGTCGTAGCTGCGCATGCGCAACTTGCGGTTATAGATAAGGAGTGCGATGACCACAGCCAGCAGAATGAAAATCAACGCAAAGACGATGTAGCCCATATAGCGTGTGGACCGCTCGTGGGTGAGCTGGTCGTTGGCGGCGGCCATGCGGCGCGACTGCTGCCCGCGCTCAATGTTGAAGCTGACGCTCTGCATGCGGTTCACCTTCTCCATGTCGATGAGACTGTCCTGCAACGCAGCTGCCTGCTCGTGGGCGATGAGAGCGGCGTGCCAGTCGCCGCGGCTCTTCCGCAGCTTGTAGTACAACGTATAGATGGTGGCCAGATGCTCTGTGCTATGGATGTCCGTGGCTGTGGTCTTGGCCTCTGCGAGGTAGCTTTCGGCCTTCGGGTCGTCGCCCTTCGCGATGTACACACCGGCAAGGGCGGTCAGTGCGTTCAGTGTGTGCCACTCGTCCTTGGAGTCCTTCATGAGTCTGTACGACTCGTTGTATTCCGTGAGTGCCCGGTCCAGTTCATGAGCCTTCTCGTACAGATTGCCGAAGTAGGTGTGGCAGAGGGCGATGCCGAGCGTGTTGCCGTCCTTCGTGTTCAGCTCCATCGAGCGGCGGTAGTACACCCATGCCGAGTCGGTCTGTCCGCGTGTCTCGAAGATGGAGCCCAAGTTGGCGCAGTTGATGGCTTGTCCCGTGAGGCTGTGGAGCGCCGTTTCGCCGGCCAGAGCCTGCCGCAGGCAGCTGTCGGCCAAGTGGAAGTTCTCCACGGTGAGATAGACGTTGGCCAGCCCGTTGAGCGAGACGACGCGGTTCTTCCGTGCCGTGAATGACGTGTCGGAGCACTCCTCGGCCATCGTCAGCGCACGCTTGTGGTACTGTTGCGCCGCGTCTAAAACGCCCATTCGGCGGTAGTCGGTGCCGATGTTGTTCAGTGCCTGTGTCCACTCCAAGGTGTCGTTGGCCTGCTCGGCCAGATTCATCCCCTCAGCGTGTCGGCGCAGTGCCTCGTCGAAGAGACTTTCGTTGCGCAGTTGCTTGCCCCACTCGCGCAGGGTGACAATCTTGCCCAGCGTGTTGCCTTCACGGCTCATGGCTTGGTAGAGGCTGTCGAGCGCAGCCGTACCGCGAGTGGCCTTCACGATGCTGTCCACCTCATGCCGTTCCTCCGGCGTGAACGAGGCAGATGGACTGTCGCCGCAGGAGGCAAACATGCCGATGAGAAAGAGGAACAAGAGTGTACGGGAGAAAAGCGTATGGGGTAGCAATCTTGCCGGTAGATGACGATGAATTTTGTGTCGCTTCATACAGTTGCTGCAAGTGAAATCGTAGTTGCAAAGGTAATGAAAAGCGGGAAGAGAGCCAACGACGATAGCATTTTTCTTTGAATTTGCAAGATTCTGCAAGAAATTTGGAAGATTTTGCAAGGACGTTTGCGACACTTTTACCTACTTTTGCGACATGCAGAACTATTCCGGCCACGACCCCCCGCCCGACATCTATCATGACTATGCCGACGAGCGGACAGAACTTCTGGAAACCATCCGCGAAATCGTCACGACGGAGGTGGACAGAAAACTCACCGTAACAGGTCGCGACAGCCCCTTGGAGAGCACTTTACCTTTTTACATAAGGCTCTGGAAACGGTTCCAATCTATCTTTATTACCTAACTTTATAACTAAAAAACAGAGAAGAATGAAAACGAAGACTTTACTCCATGACAGCAGAATAGGACGCATCTGTCTCCTGGCACTGCTCTTCACCGCATGGTTGCCGTCGGCACGTGCCTACGTGTACGAAACCTTCCTCAGCCCCGACACCCTCTTCTACTATTATGTAACGGCGGAAGACTCGTTCGACCTCACCGTGAAAGGCAAGAACACCGTTGACATCTATCCGTATTACGGCACCGGGTCATCGGACTCCTATGAGACATTAGTCATTCCTGACACCGTCAACTACAACGGCGTGTGCTACAAGGTGACGGGTATCGATACCCATTCCCGTTATACATACGGCGCGTTCTATGGCCATTATGAAATCACCAGCGTGACCTTCGGCAAATACGTCACGAGCATCGGCTACCGTGCCTTCGCCAATTGTACCGGTCTGACCGAGGTCACCATCCCGGCCAGCATTTCCCTCATGAGCAGCTATGCATTCTCCAATTGCAGCAGCCTCGCCTCGATTACCCTTGAGAACGGCACCGAGCTGACAGGTCTGCCTTACAATTGCTTCGCCGGAACCGCCATCACGGAGTTCACGATTCCCGAGGGCATCGAGAGCCTCAGCTCGCCGTTCACCAACTGCAACAGCCTTGCGACCATCAACGTGCCAACCACATTGCCGTTGGAGCAATTCGACTTCAACAACCTCCCTGCCCTGGAGAACATCAACGTGGCGGAAGGCCATCCGAAGGTGGTGAGCTACGACGGCAGCGTCTATTCCAAGGACGGGACCATTCTGCAATACGTTCCAAGAGGCAAGAGTTCCTTCACCTTCCGTTCGGGCGTGACGACGGTTGGCTATCAGGCTCTCGCCAACATGACCAATCTGACGACGGTGGACATTCCTTCGAGCGTCACCACCATCAGCTCCTATGCCTTCGAGAACAGCACAGGATTCCAAAGTTTAGACATTCCTTCCTCGGTGACAACCATCGGTGACTTCGCCTTCAACGGTTGCTCGGCCTTGGAGAGCGTCGTTATCCCGGATGCGATTGACACCCTCGCTTCCGGCATCTTCTACGATTGCAGCTCCCTGCAGAACGTCACCCTGCCAGCAATGTTGAGATCGATTGGCGCTTCTGCTTTCCGGGGTTGCTCATCGCTCGAGGCCATCGAACTGCCTTGGTCGCTCGTGTCAATAGGCACGTATGCCTTCCACGACTGCTACTCCCTCAGTACCATCTCATTCCCCGACAGCCTCAGAGCCATCCAAGACGGTGCCTTTGGCGAATGCTCGGCATTGCAGAACGTCACCCTGCCTGAGCACCTGACCACCCTCGGTGCCGGTGCCTTTGCGTATTGCTCGTCGTTCACATCCATCACCATCCCGAACAGCATCACGAAGTTCGGTATCCCGGCCGCTTATTGGACAGATTGGTCGCCGTTTGCCTATTGCACCAATCTCGCCGAAATCATTTTCCATGACGACTCACCGCTCACCGACCTTCCACCTCAATTCTATAAGGGCACCGCCGTCAAGACGGTCGTTGTGCCGAGCCAGGTGGTGTACATTGGTGAAGAAGCCTTCGGAGACGATATAACCGAGGTAACCATACCAGCAAAGACAACGGTGCTGGGCTACAGTTATGAATCCTTGGAGATGGGCGGCTTGGTCGTGGATTATGAGAGCCATCCGGTCTCCATCAACGGCGATTCACTTCAGAGCATCACCATCAGCGACGACAACACAGTGTTCAGCAGTGCCGACGGTGTGCTCTTCGACAAGGACAAGACGAAATTGCTGCTCTACCCGAAGGCAAAGGCCGATTCGGCCTACACCGTCCCTTCCACCGTGACGACGGTAGGCGAAAGATCCATCTCCCTCAACAATTCTATTCAGAGTATCACATTCTCCGAGGGCGTGACGAACATTGAGTACAGTGCTGCCAACTCATGCAGCAGTCTGGCAAGCGTCACGTTCCCATCGACCCTCGACAGCATCGGCAGCTCGGCCTTCTATTACGACAAGAAACTCACGGCTGTCTCGTTCCCTGGCGGGCTGAAATACATTGGCAGCGGATGCTTCTCTGACTGCACCAAGCTCGCCACCGTCGAGGAGAACGGCTCCGACCCATTCATAGGCTCCGATGCCTTCAGGAACACGGCATGGTTTGGCAACCAAGACGGAATCGTCTATTTCGGCACAACGTGTCTCGGCTACTACACCTATTTCACCGACAGCATTTCGCTTACCATCAAGGAGGGAACCACAAAGATTGCGGACCTGGCCTTTGGAGACAACAATACCAACGAGTACGTATATGAGATGAAACTGCCGTCGTCGCTGACCTACATCGGCGAAGCTGCTTTGGCCAAGACTGAGCTCAAGAGCCTCACCATCCCCGACAATGTGACGTACATCGGCAGTCAGGCACTGTTGGGCACCAAATACAACGCCAAGATATATATCGGCAAGAGCGTCCAGACACTGGGGTCTATCGAAGCCCAGCAGTTCGCCACGTACTTGGACAGCGTCACCATCAGCCCGGACAACCCCTATCTCGTCAAGAACGACTACCTGCTCTACAACAAGCAGACGGGCACCATCTTTGTTCTCGACCTGAGGAAGAAGTCGGGCGACCTCAGTTTCCCGGAGGAGATAACGGAGATTCCGGCCAGCTCGCTGACCTCCGCCTATTGGTACTCGGACACTTACATCACGTCGCTGTCGCTCCTCAAGAACCAGAAGCTGACGGTTCCGTCCGCAGCATTTTATGACTGGGAAACAGGCATATACGAGGATGCCGATTATATGAACTATAACATTATCACCGAACAGCTGAAGCACATCACCGCCATCAATGTTGAGGACGGCAATCCATACTACGCATCCTACAACGGCGACCTGTACAGCAGCGATCTCAAGACGCTCTACCTCCACCCTGCAGCCAGCCCTGTCAAGAAGCTGACCATGCCTGATGGAGCCACAGCGGTGAACTACTACGCGGTCAAGTATGCCGCCCACCTCGACTCCATCATCCTCGCGCCTACCGTGGAGACCATCCAGGCGTATGCTGTCTATTACTGCGACAGCCTCACCTATATGGACTTAGGCAAGAGCCTCACCACCGCCGAGGAGCAGGCCATCACGGGCTGCTGGCTGCTGCGCAAGCTCACCCTGCCTACGACATTCAACATCATGGTGCTGCTCGACGAGAAGTACGGACTGGCACAGGTTGACACGCTGAACTTCAACACCATCGGCAACATCAGCCTCGACTGCGACGGACTGCACACCACCGCCCTGACGGTGTCCTACCCTTGCGTCTGCACCGTGACAGTGACCAACTTCGACGGCCGCGTACATCTCATTCCTGTCGTCGGCATCTACCACGACGGCGAATTTGAGCCGCTGGCCGACTATGACCCGCAGGAAATGCTCGACAACTACCTCTACTTCACTACCACCGAGACGGATGGCATAGTGGTCAACTATGTTGTCGTGGACAAGGACGCTGTCATTGACGGCAGCACCGCCTCCGACGAATACGACGACGAGAATGGCAGCAAAGCACGCACCCTGCGCTTCAACATCCGCGAGATTGCCCATGCCGCCACCCAAGACGGTGTCCGCGCCCACGCCAAGAAGCTCGTCGTCAGCGACGGCTCCGTGTTCAGCACACCGATTCCTATCGAGACAGAGGAGACAAGCATGGATGTCGTAGTGGACAACAGCTGGCAGACCATCGCCCTGCCGTTCAACGGAACCATACCGGCAGGCACCGAAGTCGCTGAGCTCAATGCTGCAGGCGAACTCACCGCAGGCGGCACCAGCGTCAAATTCAGCTCTGTGACCGGCGGCATGGTGGCAGGCAAGGCTTACCTCATCCGCAGCACGGGCGGCGACATCGACGGCATCACCGCTGCCAACGAAGTGGTGGAGGCACAGGTGGAGGCCGACTCAACGGCACAGTTCATTGCCAATCTCGGCGAGACCATCACGTTCAATGAGGATTTCACTTCCTTGGAAGAGAATGTAGGCTATACGTTCTACGGACTCGACGACGAGACCCATGAGTTCCGCCAGATGACCGCCGCTGACCAGTGCCCTACGTACCGTTGCTATCTGAAGGTGCTGTCGGTCATCGCACCGGGCAGTGACGATGAAATCATCACCGCAGAGGTGGATGGCGAATCCATTGCGACCGGCATCCATGGCACCAACGCGGACGGCAGCCGGAACAACGCCACCATCTACAACCTCAGTGGCCAGAAACTGCACTTGCAGCAGAAAGGCATGAACATCGTCAATGGCCAAAAGGTCATCGTCAAGTAACAACACATTGGGGGCAGGCCCTCGCGTCTGCCCCCATAATCCATTCCGACACATACAAACAACACTTTTTTTTAACCCTTTTAATTCAAACAGACAATGAGACTAATGAGAAAAGCAATGCTGCTTGCCGTGACCGTAGTATTCGCATCATCGGCACAAGCACAAGTAGTCGAAGACGACTTCGGAATTTTCCGCCACTTAGGCGCAGACCTCAACGTGGGTACGCAAGGCATCGGATTTGATGTCGCCACGCCCGTGACCAACTATTTGGAGCTGAGCCTCGGCATGAACTTCATGCCTGGATTCAAAATCACCGGCGACGTCAACATCAACCCTACATTGCCAGCCGGTGCACCGGAATTTCCGCGCGAC
This sequence comes from uncultured Bacteroidaceae bacterium, assembly GCA_964415385.1. Taxonomy (GTDB): domain Bacteria; phylum Bacteroidota; class Bacteroidia; order Bacteroidales; family Bacteroidaceae; genus UBA3839. The sequence continues at coordinate 5,026 of CAYPZK010000044.1, read as the reverse complement.
ACCGAGATGGACATTGACGGCAAGCTGGGACGCACCACGGCTGAGTTCAAGGTGAACGTCTATCCGTTCGGCATGAAGAACGCACTCTTCGTGGCCGCCGGACTTTCCTTCGGTGGAAAGAAGATCGCCAAACTGAATGGCCACAGCGATGCAGTGCAGGACTACCTCGAAACATACCCGCAGTACAGAAGCGAGATTACCGCAGAGTTGGATAAGTACAACCTGCAGTTCGATGACTACGGAAACATCAAAGGCGACGTGCGTGTTCACTCCGTCCGCCCTTATCTCGGACTGGGCTATGGCCGTCTTGTACCGAAGCACCGGGTGGGCTTCAGAGTGGAACTCGGTTGCCAGTTCATGGGTAAGATGAAGATTTACCAGAACGGTGATGAGCTGACCAAAACGTTGCAGGAGAAAGCCGATGACGACCTGTCCAAATTCATCGACAAGTTCACCGTCTATCCAGTCCTCAAGTTTTCTTTGACTGGACGCATCCTATAGTACAACATTAGTCTCTGTTGGAGCGGGGGGTGGCCGTGCTACTACGGTCGCGCCCCGCTTTTCTGTGTTCATGGATGAGCAAGTCCACGTCACCCGTTGCATCTGCGCCCGTCATTTCACTGCGCTCCATGAGCATTTTCACCGCACTCTGACAGCTCCTGGAGTGCGCTCTGACAGCAGCTATAGTGCGGTGCGGATTTTGTCAGACGCTGGACGAAAGATTCCGGTGACAAAATTTGCACAAGTCAAAATCATGAGTTCTGCTTGGCGAATTCCTTCAGACGGTCGCTCTCTCCGGCGGCGATGATGACATCGGAAGCCTGGAAGGCAAGGCTCGGATCGGGATTTGTAATCAACTTGCCGCCGCGCTCGATGGCGATAATCACGCAGTGCGCCTGCTCTCGGATGTGCGACTGCATGATGGTCGTGCCTATCAGCCGGCTCTCGGGACTGACGGTGAAACGTTCCAGGGTGACGTGCGTGCGCTTGCCCTCGTTGGCCTGTTCCGGCGCGATGAGACTATTGTCGAGCAGTTGCTTGAACTTGTCGATTTGCTCGTCGCTGCCGGCCACGATGATTTTGTCGCCCGGATAAACCACCACATTGCCGCCGGGGATGTTGATGTTGATGCCGGAACGGACAATGCGGACGATGCTGGCCCCCGTGTGGCTGCGCACGTTGATGGCTTTGAGCGACTTGCCGCAGAGCGAGGAGGCGGCAGGCAACTGAAATTCCGAGATGTGGACATCGTAGTCGAGCAGCGAGTTCGTGAAGTTGCGGCTGACGGCACGTTTCTTCTCAGCCGAGACTTCGCGGGCCGAAAGGTTCATGTTGAATTGCGCCGTGAGCCGGGCTGCGTTCTTACGGATGCGCCGCGACATGAGGATGCCGCAGAACAGCAGGAAAGCCGCAATGACCACCACGCCGGACGTGACGGAAAAGATGCCGATGACGGCATAGGCCACGAAAAGTACGGGCACGAGGATGCGGACGAGAGACAACGCGATGAGCTGCGCTTTCTGAAAATTGCCGCTCCGCCACAGCTCACGCGACTCGGGCGACTTGCGCTGTGTGTTGGCCATTGCATAAATGAAAGGAGAACTGAAGAGCAGCAGCACGACCAATTCGATGGCATCGACCAACCACACGGGGAAGGAATCTGGAGCCATCCGTTCAAACCATGGGAAGATGGATTTGAAGAACAACAGATAGATGAACGTCAGCAGAATGCCCATGATGAAAATCGTGGTGAGCATTCGGCGTGCCAATCGCTGAAACGTGGACTGCATCATCACGGTGCTGCGGTTGCGTGCATAGTTCTCCAGAAACAGCCTGACACCGGGACTGAGATGGGCATCCACCCACTGATAAGCCGGTTCGGCCAGACGGATGATGAACGGCGTGAGGAAGGTGGTGATGACACTGACGGCCACCACTATCGGATAGAGACTCGTGTCGGTCACTTTCAGACTTTGGCCGAGAGCGGCGATGATGAAGGCGAACTCGCCTATCTGCACGAGCGAGAAACCGGTTTGCATCGACACTTTCAGCGACTGGCCGGAGAGGAGCGTGCCCAGCGTGGCGAAGACAATCTGGCCCACGATGACCACGCCGGTCAGGATGAGAATCGGAACGGCATGTTCCACCAGCTGGCGCGGGTCAATCATCATGCCGACGGAGACGAAGAAAATGGAGCCGAAGATGTTCTTGACCGGTTGCACCAGATTCTCAATGCGTTCAGCCTCGACGGTCTCAGCCAGCACCGACCCCATCACGAATGCGCCGAGTGCCGAGCTGAAGCCCGCACCAACGGCCAGCAGCACCATGCCTAAGCAGAGCCCCACGGAAAAGATAGTGAGCGTCTCGTCGTTCAGATACTTGCGGAAATAGCGCAAGAACGAGGGAATCACCGCAATGCCGATGACAAACCACAACACCAGATAGGCGATGAGCTTGCACACTTCGAACAACAGCGCCCCACCCTCGAAGGTGCGGCTGGTGGCGATGGAGGAAAGTACCACCATGAGCACCACGGCAAAGAGGTCTTCGACCACGAGAATGCCGAAGCAGATTTTTGCGAATTTATGATTCCGCAGCCCCATATCGTCCAGAGCCTTGAAGACAATCGTGGTGGACGACATGGAGAGCATGCCGCCGAGGAAGAGCGAATTGATCTCGTTCCAACCGAACAGACGGCCGACGATGAACCCCGTGGCCATCATGCCCACGACGATGACGGCCGCCGCCACGAGTACCGTGGAGCCCACTTGCAGCAGTTTCTTGAACGAAAACTCCAGCCCCATCGCAAAGAGCAGGAACAGCACGCCAATCTGTCCCCAGGTGTTCACGCTCTCTTCGTTCGAAATCCACGATTCGCCGAACACGTGCGGCCCGACAATCATTCCCGCCACGATATAGCCGAGAACGACAGGTTGCTTGAGAAGTTTGAAAAGGAGACTGGTGATGCCAGCCGTCAGCATGATGATACAGAGGTCGTGAACCATGAGAGAAGGAGTTTGCGATGAAGGGTCAGGCAGCAGGGCTGCTGTCAGAGTCCAAGTGCTTTTGCCAGAGATAATATTCTGTTTCCTTGGCGATTACGCCGGACAGAAGAAGTAAAGAGATAAGATTGGGAATAGCCATGAGCGCATTCATGATGTCGGCAATGTTCCACACGACATTCAGGCTCATGACGCTGCCGACAAAGCAGAAGACCACCCACACCAGTCGGTAGTAGATGATGCTGCGCTTACCAGCCAGATACTCCACTGCACGCTCGGCATAGTAGCTCCAGCCGAGAATCGTGGAGAAAGCGAACGTGAGAATGCCGAACGTGAGGATGGGTGTGCCGACGTAGGGAATCATACCGAACGCCTCCTTGGTGAGCAGGCCGCCGTCGCTGATGTCGATATGCGGATTCGCGATGATGCTCGTGGTGACGACCAACCCTGTCAGGGCACAGATGACGACCGTGTCCCAGAACGTGCCCGTGCTCGACACCAACGCCTGACGCACGGGATTGCGCGTCTGCGCTGCTGCGGCCACAATCGGGGCGGAGCCCATGCCCGACTCGTTGGAGAACAGACCGCGGGCGATGCCGTAGCGTGCACCGGTCATCATGGCCGTGCCGGCTGCGCCTCCGAGAGAGGCACGCAGCGAAAAAGCCTCATGGCATATCAGTTGCACGGCCTCGCCCAGATACTGCCTGTTGAGAAACAGGATATAGAGGCAGCCGAGCACGTAGAACAACGCCATCATCGGAACAAAAGCACTGCAAATGCGGGCAATGCTCTTCACGCCACCGATGATGACGATGCCGATGAGCAGGGCAATCAAGAGGCCGACGGCCAGACGCGCGATTTGCGGATCAATCCAACCGGCGCAAATCAGGCTCACATTCTCACTGATGGCATTCGCCTGCACCGTGTTGCCGATGCCCAAAGCGGCTATGGCCGTGAAGATGCTGAACAACACCGCCAGCCACTTCAGATGCAGTCCTTTCTCTAATGCATACATCGGGCCGCCGAGCATACGTCCATTACCGGTCTTCACACGATATTTGATGGCCAGCAGCCCCTCGCTGTATTTGGTGGCAATGCCGAACACGCCCGTGAGCCAGCACCACAGCACCGCACCCGGGCCGCCCAACGACACGGCCGTGGCCACCCCGATGATGTTGCCTGTGCCAATCGTGGCCGCCAGCGAAGTGGCCAACGCCGCGAACTGGCTGACATCGCCCGTCGAACCCTTGTCCCGCTTGACCGAGATGCACAACGCCGTCCAGAGCTTCCGCTGCGGCACCTTCAGGCGGAAGGTCAGGAAAACGTGCGTGCCCAGCAGCAGGACAATCATGGGCCATCCCCACACATATCCGCTGATGGTGTTTGTCAAGTCAAGAAACGTCATGTCTGCAAAGATTTTATGAAAGACTCAATGTCTGTTGTCGGAGATTCGTCAGCCTGTCGGCTGACAGAAAACCACGGGAACTTTCTCTTTCGCGACAATAAAGTCGCTTGCGTGCAATCGTGACGACAAAGTTACACAGAATTTTTGATTCTGCCTCACATTTTGTCAAGAAGTTATCCAAACAAGTCCAATCTTTCGCTTGTAGAAATCGTCATCCGCAGTGGACGTTGTCAAGTTCCGCGTGAAAAATATTCAAGATGTGCCTCAGAAATTTCTCTTTTAGTCTGACTTTTTGTGAAACGAACGCGTTCGTTTTCCGAAACGGACACGTTCATTCCGCCGAACGAACGCGTTCGTTCCGCAGCAAATCCGTGGAGTATGGAACTTTGGTGCGCGGAATACGGAAGGACATGGCACAATAAAAAAAGTGCGGCACGGCGGATGTGCTACACTTGTGACTGATGGAGCGGAAAACGAGACTCGAACTCGCGACCCCGACCTTGGCAAGGTCGTGCTCTACCAACTGAGCTATTTCCGCAGGGGTAGGTCTGCTGCCAGAATGTTTGGAGCGGAAAACGAGACTCGAACTCGCGACCCCGACCTTGGCAAGGTCGTGCTC
>CAYPZK010000043.1:13471-21246 GCA_964415385.1 uncultured Bacteroidaceae bacterium | reverse complement strand
TCGCTAATCACCAAATTTTTAAGCATTTATAATTCATCGAACTCACGTTAATATAGGTGGGGATTAAAATCTAAAATGGGTTTAGCGGATTAGCCGATGCCTGGATCTGCGTCGTTACGCCCGAGACGCTCCACGATGCACTGCTCACGGGGCGAGAGGGAAATGGGGATGGCATGGATGGCTTGCGCCTCTTCGGGAAATAGTGTCAGCTGTCTCATTCTTCCGTGTTGTCTGTAAACTGTTTCATAAACTCGCCGAAACCATCGTTGTCAGTCTTACGCTCACGGCTGTCGGTATTCATACCCAGTGCCCTTAACGCCTTCTGGGACTGCTGCAGAAAGTCCAGATATAATTTCTCCTTAGGGCTCACACTCTCGCGTTCGTCACCCTCTCTTGAATATTCGATGTTGACGGCATGATGCTTCTCGTCGAATATCTGTTCCGCGAGCAGTTCCGTCCTGACAAGCAGCTGCGCGACAATCTTGACCTGCATCGACAGCTCCGGCGTGTATTTGCCCTGCTTTTTCAGGATATTGACGATGTAAGTCTTTTTCGCCGTGATTTTCTTCCGCACTTCCGTCGCCACCTTTTCCCCTGGCTTCACATCCGGCTCCGGCAAAGTATTCCTCCTGCGCAACCGCTCAATCTGCTCCTGCTGCTGGTTCCTCTCAGAATAGCCGCGATTTTTCAGCCGCGTCTTACAATAAAAGATGATTGCAGTCGTATCTCCTTCTTCCACTTGATTGAACAACTTTTGTTCTGCGACATCATCCCTGTACTCACGGGCAATCTCCACGGCATCCTCGACGGCTTGCCGAAATTCGGCATCCTCCGCCATCCAGCTGCGGAACGTGCGCGGATTGAGGCCGACGGCGGTACACGCCACGGTCTTGAAACCTTTGGAGCTGATTATCTCCGCTATAACCTTCTTCTTTTTGTCATCTTTATCACGTATCATCTTCTCATATTTTAACGACTCCCCACTTTTTTAACTGCAAAATCGGCAATAACCCGGATATGGGCAATTTTTTTGGCGCTCCCCCACGGGCTGAAAAATCAGCCCGCGTGTGGAAAAAGGTTCTGGCGGGGTTTAACCGCCCCATACCCCCGATTAAAAAAACACCCCCCCTCACCCTCCGTCAAGGAATTTTTCCTTGAAATCCTGCAAACGGGTGTCCGCACGCTCGCGCCTGGACTGCCTGCCGCCTTTGCCGAGTGCCATGTGCACCTCCACATGGCACCTGTGACACAGGGCCACGAGGTTATGCCTGTCATACATCAGCGATTCCATGTCGCGTGCGTTCACTGCCGTCTCGCATGGCACGATATGGTGCACCTCGGTTGCCACGCTCATCCTGCCTTCCTTCTCACACATCTGGCACAGCGGGTGCCCGCTCAGCACTTCCTTACGGAGCCTCAGCCAGCGCACCGTATGGATGAGTTTCTTATAATCCTTATTCTTTGACATCGCTGAAAAAGACTTGTCCGTATTGCCTTCTCCATAACCATATCACCATCGCAACGCCTTCTCTACCGCACGCCTCTTCTGCTCATCAGACGGGTGCACATACAGATTGAGCGTCGTCTCGACGTCGGCGTGTCCGAGCAGCAGGCTCACCGTCTTGACATCACATCCCCGTTCTATGCACCGTGTGGCGAAGGTGTGCCGCAGTCCGTGGAAACTGATTCTCGGAATATGCAGTTCCGCCAATAGACGGCTCAAACAACTCCTGAGAAAGCGCGGTTCGGCAGGTGTCTCCTTATTGCTTACGACGAAGTAAGCATTGTTGCATATCTTGGAGAGCGGCTTCAACATTTTCTTCAAACCTGAGGAGATGGGAATCTCACGGGCTGAGTTCACCGTCTTCGGCGTGCTGATATAGATTACCGTGGACGGTGCTCCTTCACCCCTCCCGATATTCATGATTCTCTCGACGGTTCTGTTCACGCTCAGGACACCCCTGTCAAGGTCGATGTCCGACCACTTCAGCCCGCACACCTCGCCGACCCTCACCCCCGTGGAAAGACTGATATAAATGCCAAGGTACGTGAAAGAGAAATGGGTCTCAATATATTGCATCAGCTTTTTCTGGTCGGCGGCGGTGAGCGTTTTCAGCTTTGTCTTTTTCTCCTTCTCAGGCCAGCGAATATCCCATTCCTCCGCAGGGAACCATTTCTTTTTGACACCGTATCTGTAAATCATCTTGAGGACACGGTAAATGTCTTTCGTTGTCTTCTGCGACAACCCGGAGTGGATTGTACGCAAGACAAAATCCTGAACATCGTCACCCGTTATTCTCTCGCGCGGTCCGAACTCAGGCACAACATACCTTCTTATGTGCATGAAGTATGCGCTCATGGTTGTCGTCTTGACGAAATTACGATGGTCCTGGAACCATTCATAAGCTGCTTCTTCTATATTCATTTATTCCTGCTTTAATTTCACAATTCATATTTGAAAGCCAATCCATGACATCTGCCGTGCCTCTTGATAGCCATCGAAATTTGATTCAAAGGTATACCGAAGTGCTCCGCCGCTGCCTTGAGAGAATCGAACCGCTCGCCGGTGTCCACACAGACAACCGGCTTCTTGACACCTTCTCCAAAGCGGTTGCCGGGGTCGTTCACCATCGCTGTCGCCCTTGTGCGTGCCTCGCTCCTTATCTTGCGCATCGTTTCTTCTGACTTCCTGCGCATCTTGTCGTTCGCATGGTGTCCCTTGACGAGCCTGCCGTTGATGTCGCGGTCTCCGCTTCTCCTGTTCCTGTAGTCACCCCACGGCTTGTATTCTTCCTCGTACATCAGACGGAAGCCTCGGCAGTAGAACTTCCCCTGACACGCCTTGCTTACAGAATGTGCGCTCTTGAGGCCGAACGCCTCGGCGGCCGACTTGACGGACGGGAAACGGCGGAGGATGCTCCCGTCCTGCCCCAGCACGAGCACGGGTCTCGGCTGGAATCCCGTCCGTCCGCGCTCATTGCCGAATCTTCTTCCTCCGGCATGCTTCCCTTTGTTCCACGGGATATGTCCTTTTCCCCAGCCCCGTTGCTTGTGGCTTCCCGTCCCGTCTGGCCGGCCTCCATCTGATTGTTGTCCCATAGCATTCCGTTGTTACATCGTTACATCGTTACATCTTTCGAAGTAAAACTTTATCGGTTTGCTTACCACTTCCAGCAGACCGTAATCAATGCTTTGTCTGACTTGGAATGAGCGTTTGACGATGCCGTCGCGCTGTCTGACAAGTTCTTCACGGAACTGTTCAATAGAATAAACTCCCTTTCGGAAGTTGCAAGCCCGACATGCTGGCATGAGGTTGGGTAGGTCATCTGTGCCTTTCGCGTACTTGCTCCAACTGTCCTCCCATCCGCGCCACAGGGGGATAACGTGGTCAATCTGCATGTCCTTGTAGGCTATCTCCTTGCCGCAGTACGCACAATGGCCATGGTACTTGTTATAGACGAGCGTCCTTATTTTCTTGCTTATTGCCATACTCTAACTTTTTTTGAAGCCTTTGAGGCTCATAATCTCATCTCTAAGACTGTCAAGAAGATCGAAGATACCGTGATGTCCTGGCTTCTCGTACATGTCGCAGAGCTTGTTCCAGAGCGGCATCATAGGGAGTGTCGTTCCTGTCGGGCATGACACCCATTATGGCACTCCACATCGTTTTTGAGGATATTCCCATGTCAGATGACACTATCCATTGTAGCATTTTCTGTTTGTCCATTGCTGTTTTCTTCAATTTGTATAGCGCGGAATATTTCGTAAGCCACTTGCGGCACCCATGCGTTGCCGAGTGCCGTTATGGTTTCTTTTCTCCATTTCGGCTCAGAAATGGCAAGACAAGATATGTCAAAGGGTAGCCCATCATTTCCTCGACAAACAGGGGAGACAGATGGGAAATGCGCCCAGTCTGTTCTGCCAAGTCTTTCAACCTTGCCGAGTAGCCATGCTTGGTTTCCGTTGTCTTCCCGTTGACTGTTTTTCTTTTTCCGCCGCCGGAGCCGTCCCATGCTATCGGTGTCGGGAGCATACCGTTCAACGCCATCGCCTTCAGCCCCTTGCCCATCTGCGAATTGGGGTTGTATGTCGCCGCCCCTTTCGTCTCGTCCACCGCGCAAGGCGTTGGCAGCAGTCCGTTGGACGCAAGGTCTCCAAGTCCTATCGAGTGGTCGGTCTTGCCCTTGACAGGGTTGCGTCTGCCCTTGCTGTCCACTTCCATGTTGGGATGCTCGTATTCCTGTACCGTCGGCGTTGGCAGCAGGTCGAGCGGTATGGGGTTGGACTGCCCGTGCTGGTTGGTTTTCAGTCCCTGCGTCTGTGCGGTGGGCAACAATCCACAGCCTGTCCCTGCGGTGGGGCGCACCGACGGCACAAGCCGGAACAAGAAATGTCTGGACGGCATATCCAATACTTTCAAGGGAGCGGATGATTGCGTCGAGTGTGAAGTCCTGGACTGTACGGTATAGGTGGTTCTCCTCGAACAAATCATCTGTGCGTCCCATGTCAGCCGTCTCGCCGGGCTGTACCATCGTGGCGAGGCCAGCAACGTTCTCGCCAACGACCCAAGCGGGCTGTATCTCTTGTATAACTCGTAACATTTCAGGCCAGAGGTAACGGTCATCTTCCGCTCCCTTTCGCTTTCCTGCAAGGCTGAATGGTTGGCAGGGGAAGCCTCCTGTGAGAACATCGACACGTCCTTGCCACGGTGTGAAGTCTGTCTTTGTAATGTCGTCATAACTTGAACTATTTGGAAACCAATACTCCAGCACCTTGCGGCAGAAAGGGTTAATCTCGCAGTGGAACAGATTTACCCATCCCATCCACGAGGCGGCGAGTTCCGCGCCTCCGATGCCGGAGAAAAGGCTTGCGTGTGTCATGCTGCTCAGTATCTGAATCCTGAATCCTGAATCCTGAATTATATTCTGTCCTCTATTTAATCTTCGTCCTTCTCATCATCCGAGAACCATTCACGCCATATCAGACAAATCCCCATCCATACGGGAAGGCGAGGGTGAAGATGATTCCGTAAACGGTGCTGACCTTGAACGTGGTGGCGACACCGACCAACCACGCGATGAAAAGACCGAGAACCGTGAGAATCATCCCGAATTTCTCAAAATCGTGTGTGCTCATTGCATTCTTTGAATTTTATGATTGGATGAAACTTGAAATTGCCGGCAATACCGCCCTGTAATGTATGCCCGTTCCGAGCAGAATCACCACCGTATATCGGAAAACATCGTCCCATTCGAATCGCGAGAGCTTGCAGTGTCTGTACTGGTATATCTCCCGCGGTATCATGACCACTTCCGCGAAGAAGCCGGTGAGCATGGAGAGGAGAAAATATCCACAGATTCCAAGGATGTTCCTTTTCTCTTGTCTTGTCATAAGCCTGATTCGTCGTTTTTATCGGCCGGTACGATTTTCAGCCCGGCGGGATAGACGGTATCGAAGCCATCGAAGCTCTCCTCCACGTAGTCAATGGTGAAGTCGTGCAGCCAGCCGTCTTCGTCGGCTACGAGGATTTCGGCATCTCCGTCGAGACCGTACAGCTCACCGAGCGATGAAATGAGCTGTTCCATTTTCGATACTTTCATAAGCCTGTTTCCTTAGTTCACTTGTATCGCCGGTTGTCCCGTCCGGGTGCGGCATGAAAAGAAGGCAATAACGGCTGTACAGACCGTCTTCCGGGTCTTTGGCCTCAATCCGTTCGATGGTTACATCCCCGATATGGGCGAAATGCTCCCAGTAGCGCGGACGTTCTCCCCAGCGCCGGAGACAATAAGCGTCGCAAGCCTCCTCACCCTTGATGATTCCACAGATATACATAGTTGTCTTTGTTATTAAATATCACATTTGTTCCTCAATGGTTGGATTCTTCCACTTCTTCAATAGTCATTTTTACTTTGACCGGAGAGTTTCCCCATGTGACAAATGGGAGAAGCTGTTTCCCAAAATACATTACCTGCCCTTCTACATCACCATAAAAGGCCTTGGCGGCACGTGTTGGTTTCCCGGGACAATACAAATACAGGGCACGGTTCTTGTCACGTGCCATCCAGCCTGTGATTGTTTCTTCATTTTTCATCTTTCATTTCTTGATTTAACGATTTCTTTAGTGGCTCTTCCCGGCGTGTGCGAATCAGTTTGTCGATGTCCGCGCCGTCCATTACTCCTGCTCCTTGTCGTCGTTGTAACTGCGCGTTCCCGCGACGATGGCCGTGGCCGCGATGCCTGCGAGGAAGCTCACGATGGCCGTGATGATGATAACTGCTGCCATATTGTTAGGATTTTTACCGGTTGATAATCATATTTCAAGTTCCTCAATCGCCTGTCTCAACGCGGCCTCCGCCCGCCGTACAGCATCGCGCTTCCTCTCCAGCCCGCTGATTTCCTCCTCCGAGTGCCGGGGACAGCCCCTGCACCACGACGGGAGATTCGGCGACGGTATGTCCTCGCTGATGCCGTGGAGCCGCAGCCGGTAGTCATACCATTCCAGCAGATACTTCTCCGGCACGTCCCTGTCCACGCAGTAGCGGATGTCCGCGAAGTCGAAGAAGTAGTCGCCGATGGCGGCAATGCCGCCGGGGTCATCCGCGACCCAGCAGTCCGGCTCGTAGTCAAAATCATACATGCGGCAGAACTCCTTGGTGTAGTCCTCCACCGCCTGCCCGTAGGCTTTTCTGATCTGTTCTTTCGTCTTGTCCATGGTCTCGTCTTCATTTGTCTGGTGATTTGCCTTCCAGCTCTCCCGCGTCCCGCATCCGCCTGTACTCGGAGTAGGTGACGGCCTCATCCCGCCACGCCTTCCTCTGCTTCTCCCTCTCCGCCGACTCCCTCCGCTCGTATGCCGCATCGCGCTCACGGATGAACTCATGGAGAGCCTGCATGATGATGAGCGGGTCAACGCTGCCGTAGAACCTGCCGTAGCGGCCTGTCTTGAAGCGGTAGAAGAACAGCATCAGCTCGGACACCTTGAGATACCCGTATTGCTGGCCGATAATGACGGCGCAGGTCTTCAGGGCACCGCCTGTCAGCTTGTCCTTGCAGCCGCAGAACTCGGATAGGTCTGTCAGCTGCGGGACGAGCCAGTACGCCGCCGATGTGGAGCCGTATGCCCCGTTGAGGCCTGCGAGGGTGGGGTAGCCGCCGAAGAAGCAGTCTTCCTCGTTCCGGCAGAGAGCCAGCTGCACGGACGGGTTGTGCGCGACCGCGAAGTCTTTCCTCGTCGCATACGCCGTGAGGTCAGACGGCCTCGTTCTCCGCGTCAAGCTCCTGCATGATGCCGGCGGCATCGTCTGCCCTGCGCTGTGCATCTTCCCGCTGATAGTCTCTGCTTCCATTTGTCCGTGATTTGAAATCGCCGTTTCTCGCCGCCCATGTCGCAAGGCGGCGGGATGTCTCCCATGTCTTCTGAAGCTCCCACCGCATCTTCGTCCTGGGCGCGTTGTATTCCGCCCAGTAGTTGAAGAACGCGCGGATGACTTCCTTGCCGTAGCGGTCTACAAACGGCACGAGGGCGTTGTAAAAATCCCGTCTGCGTGCGTCAATCGTCTCCGACAGCGTGCCTTTCGCCGGACTCCTCGCCACGTGGTTTCCTTTCGTCTTTTTCTTCCCTTTAGCTTCTTTTTCTTCTTTGTTGATGATATTATCACAAGTGCTGATATTATCATCAAGATTATCCTCTATTGCGCACGCGCGAGGGGAAGACGGTTTTTCACCTGTATGTACACCTGTATATACATGTTTTTCTTCTGTATCTACACCTGTAT
>CAYPZK010000043.1:0-13371 GCA_964415385.1 uncultured Bacteroidaceae bacterium | reverse complement strand
TACATGTTTTTCTTCTGTATGTACACCTGTATGTACATCTGTATCTACACCTGTATCTACATGTTTTTCTTCTGTATGTACACCTGTATGTACATGTTTTTCTTCTGTATCTACACCTGTATATACATGTTTTTCTTCTGTATGTACACCTGTATGTACATCTGTATCTACATGTTTTTCTTCTGTATGTACACCTGTATGTACACCATCTTTACTCCACCGCCTCCTCACTCTTCTCTTCATTTCCCCGCTGACAGCGGCACGGTGCTCCTCGCAGGCGTTGTCCCTGTCGATTTCAGCCTTCACGAAAGCGAACGCCACGCGCTCGGCCGCTGATTCCAATTGCGGGGCCTCGCCCGTGAACCCGTACTCGATGATGGACACGTAGAGTGCCGCCTTGTCCTCCTCCGGGAGCTCACAGATGGCATCCCTCCACTCTCTCTTGAATGTAAATGAATCCTTGTTCATGACTGATTTTTTTTGAAAAAACAGTTTCTCACTTCTCCACGATGGCGATGCCGTGGACGTAAAGCATCAGCTTGCGCTTGATGAGATAGGCGGGCGTGCGCACGCCCTTGACATCCTCCACGACGGTGTTGCCGTCCCTGTCGTTATATACGAAGTCGGCGACATAGTTGCACGCCCTCTCGGCGACACGCCCGCCGGCATCCCGCTGCGTGGGGATGAGCTCGTATGCCACCTGCTCGCGGAGGTTGCTGATGAGCCCCGCCCGTTGCATGAGGCGGAGCTGGCCGGCGCGGACGTATTCCTTCCGGGAGTCATAGCCGCCCGTCTTCCGTGCGTGGTATTTGCTTGTTTTCGCGCTCATGGCAGATTTGATAATGATGAAAAGCCCGTATTCGTCCGTGAAAAAAAGTGCCCTATGACATGAACGAACATGGAACGATGGCACATACCATTGGAGCTTTCCCCGCCGTTACGGCGGAGGCTCCGTGCGAAAGTCCGGTACGCGGGGCGGGCATGCGGATATATTATGCACCGTCATCATTGCCGGTGATCTCAATGGTCATTTCCATCTTCACGGGAGAGTTCTCCGGCGTGACGGACGGGAAAGCCGTCGTAGGCAGATGCATGACCTCTCCACGGCGGCACATGAAAAAGCGGTCGCCCTCGGCGCGTACCGGCTCACCTCCGCCGTAGTAGAAATACAGGCCGCCGCCCTCGTCGCGTGCCGCCCATCCCGTGATAGTCTCTTTCTCATTCATATTCGTCTTGGAAAAATTCGGTTGTCCATGAAAAGTGGCCGTATTCCCGCGCGTCCTGTGCATTTAATCCGTTTCCGCGCGGCGGAACGATGCCGAATACCGTTTCCCTCAATACCGCGAGATGTCACTTCTGACATCAGTCCGGGGGCTTCTCAGAGCCTTCGTGGTGGCGACAGTCCGGTTTCTCATCATCATCTATTATATGGTTCTGTTCTCCTACGATTTCATCATGCTCCGTGCCGCTCACGTCCTTGGCGCGTATCAGCGTCAGCTCCTCGGCGAAATACGCATCGACGCGCACGAGGTGTCCTCTCTTGTCCTCGACGTGGTTCCTGTAGCGGATGGGCGTATGTCTTAAAAGCCATTCATACATGGCCTTCTTCGAGGAGAGTATGAGTCTCCACTCCGCCTCCAGATACGGTCTCTCCTTCCGTGTCGGCCACGACGCGTTCCATTCCCTTGTGAAGAGCATGAACGCAGCCCGTGCTCCCGCCAGATAAGCACCGAATGTCTGCACCTTGCGGAGGTCAATCTTCAACGAGGCGTTCCGCATCGCATCCATCGCGAGCTCGTCGCCCCTGCGCTCCAAGATGCGGAAAGCCTCGTCAATGATGCGGTCTTCTTTCTTCTTATCCATCGTTTGCGGTTTTTCCCTGTCAAAAAAATGCCCGTATTCACCTGCGGCCTGTATCCCATCTGTTGCCGCAGGCGCGGAACGGTAGCGCATACCGCCCCACAACCTCAGACACGGATGTCTTCGTCTTCCCGTGCGGCCAAGCACCGTTGATGGCTTCGCTGATAGCCTTCCGCCCACGAGGGATGGCCGGGATTGCAGCAGCGGTTGCTGACATTCACTGAATAGAGAGCGGCCTTGAAGTCGTCCAGCTCCTCCCGCGTGAACGGGGGCAACCAGCGCGTGTATGAGTCCTGCTTCATTTTATTGTCGTTTGATACATTTCCAAAAATCCCCGTATTGCGTCGCGGTGCGAGAGCCCAGGCACAGTCGATTAGGGCGAACCGCGGCAAGGAACGATGGCACATACCTTTCGGCTTCTGTGGTCGGACAGCCTCTTGGAAGGACATTCCGGATTCCGGATTCGTGGGACGCGGCGGAGTCGGACCGCCGGAGGAGACAATGGCAAACTCTATCTTCACAATCCTGATTAAACAATAAAAAGAAACCTTCTTCCTCCTTTCCGAAGCGTCCCGTGCAGGACGGCCTGTCCTCGCGGACGGGCGCGCCCTTGTCGCATTCAATAAATCAATCATAATACATCAAATCCAAAAGGCCTGCACCCTCACGGGCTGGTGTTGCGGCCTCAACTTCTATTCCCATTGCGTACATGCAATGAAACTGAATACTACTCATTCAAAAGTATCAACCTTCTGACGTAATCCTGATGAACTGACACAGGGCGGAACGCTATCCGTCCTCGATGAAACGTTGGATGGATGGGAACTCGTGCCTGTCGTAGGCACGGATGAAGAGCGTGCAGCTCCCCGTGAGGAGCATCACGCTGAGAGCCTTGGAGAGCACGAGCGTGGTGACGGAACGGGAGAAGTCCCCGTCCCGTGCGGGTTCCGAGAAAAGCAGCAGCATTCCTGCGGCTGCGAGCAGCGCGATGGCTGCGAGCTTGATGATTGTCTTCATTGTATTCTGTTTTTTTGAGTTCTCCATTGCCTGCGGCTCCAAGACAGCCGCAGGCGGAAAGGTAAAAGGTTAAAGGGACAACGCCGCACAAGGCCGGACACGATTCGCGACATACTTGCTCGTGAGGTACGTGTAGCCCGTCGAAACCCCCACGCACCACGCGGGCGTCGCCGAAAACTCGCTGCTGCTCCAGTACCACTCATCCTCCATCGGGTCACCGTCCACGGCTTGCAAGGCCGCATTCAAGTCCTTACTGAAGAAGTACATCGCAGCCAGCTGGCCGAGCGTAGGGACAAGCTCTCCTTCCTGCAAGGCAAAGCCAAGTCCATTTTCAACATTACGTAGATGATCCGTACAGGATTCCATATCGAAGTCGTTGAGCGCGTCTATCTCGCTCTTGTAGAACGGGGATTTCTCCTCGCACTTCTTGTAGTCCTTCAGCAGCGGTACTTCTCCACAGGGCTGGTCTTCCTTGCAGACAATCCACGCGTGGCCGCGGTAGCTGACCGCCACCTTGCAGTGGACATCATATTCGGTTTCTCTGTCGAAGACGCTCAGCACGCCGTCGGATAAGATGTACACGCCGTCCGGGTTCTCTGTCCGCTCCTGCTCGGTCTCGCGGGCAGGTTCCTGCGCGTCTTTTTTGAACAAGTCCATCACCGCGCCGGCTTCCTGCCACGTCGCGGCTGCGTTGATGCCTGTTTTCAGCATCGAGAGTTTTGTCGAGTCTTTCATTCTCTTTTGGTTTTTGGAAAATTATTGTTGTCTCAGTGATATGGTTCACCGTGTCTGCCGCACCCAGCAGGTGCACTCGTACTCGATTCCCCGCCGCACGGCCTCCCGAAGCGCGTCGCTGACGGGAATCCCGTACTTTGCCGCGACCTCCGCAGCGATGGCATCTGTGGCCTCAGTCCAGCTCATGACTCCCTGATGTAGTCCACGAGGGCGGATTTCGGGAAGCGCAGGTTACCCTGCATCCCGCTGCCGTTCTTCTTCGCCCGCAGGACGGTCTTGTGCCTCCTCACCCAGTCGGACGAGCGGCGGAGGTATTCCGCGGCCTCATCCGTGGTCAGCCACTGCTCGTCGCGCACCTTGTCCAGTGTCTCGCCGATGCCGAGCAGCTTCTTCACCACCGCGTCGCTGACATCGCTCACGAGCCTCTTGTATTCCAGTCTTGTCATTTCCATGTCTCTGCCTCCTGTCCTTTATCTGATTTCATAGCAAGGGTGCATCCCGGCCTCGTCCTCGCCGTCCTTCAGGAAGGCCGTCACCCGGATCTCCCGCCAGCCTCCGGCCTCGGCCAGGGCGACCAGCGCGGTTCTCACCACCTTGTCCCTGCTCTTGGTGTAGCCTTCCTCCTGCGTCATCATCTCCTCCATCATCTGCCTGCGTTCCTTTTAATGATGATGGTCGCGCCGTTGTCGGGTGTCGAGACCTCAAACTCCGTGAAGCCCGACCGCTGGTTGAGACGGGTGGCCGCGCTGCGCACCGTGGTGAGGGGCGCGAAGTCCGTGCACGGGACGCTCACGGTGTCGCCCCTGCCGATGGTGAGCATGCTCTCCGGCGCGTTCACCATCGTCTCACGGATGACGTGGAATTGCTTTTTCTCCATTTCCTTTCTTATTTTTCTCGTTAATTATCAGTATATTTGCAGGATTTTCGCAATCGAATTGCACCGCAATTAACCCTTGCTTGGTGCAAAGATACAATTAAATACTTATAGTTTATAACTACTAAGTAATATTATAACACAAATTAACAACTAAACAGTTATAGTTATGAGAGGGAAAGATGTCAAGAACGCCATAGCGGCAAGAGGGTACAACGTCTCTGAGGTGGCGAGAAAACTCGGAATGAGCCAGCCAAATCTCAGTAAACAGCTGACATCGGATGATGTCAAAACAGGCCTATTGGAGCGTATAGCCGCCGCCATAGGTGTCCCCGTCACCTACTTTTTCGGGGGCGAGGGTGAGACGCTTCGCTCTCCACAGCCCGGCGGGGAAGTGCGGACGGCCTCAACGGACGGTGTCCCGTTTTTCTCCGACATGCCGGTCAGCGCAGGGAAGGCGGGTCTGGTGGAGACAGGCACGGGGGAGGATGCGGTCGGCCTCATCCGCATCGCCGGGGTGCAGGGCAAATACGCCTTCCCCGTCATCGGCTGCTCGATGGAGCCGGTCATCCACGCCGGGGACATCGTGGTCGTGGACGAGCTGGACAGGTGGGACAAGATAGACCCCGACAAGATATACCTCATCCTCACCCGCGAGGACAGGATGATCAAGCATCTGGAGACCGATGAGGAGAACGACGGCATCCTCTGGTGCGTCTCCCCCAACTACCGCCGGTTCTCCATCTCCAAGGACGAGGTCCTGCGTATTTACAAGGTGACCTTCTACGGCCGTCCCGTGTGAGCGGGACGGACAGCACACCCCAACGTTGGGGTGTGTTATGGTATTGTTACGGATTTTGATAACAGTTAAAAATGACTATAATATGGTTAATAATTTGTTATCAATTTTGATAACAAAAATGTTTGTTGTAATTTTGCACGCAAATAAAAACAACATGGCTGAATAATAATGAACATAACAAGTGAAGACGAGGCTTTGTTGGAATTGTTCGAAAATGGAAAGACGTCTGACAAGAAGTACAAAAGACTTCCTATAGCCGTAATCAAAGGTTATGTGAAGGCTGTCAACAAAATGAGGGCTGCGGCAAGAATCGAAGACATCATGCGTGATAAAGGGTTGAATTATGAGAGGCTGCATGGTGGCCGGAAAGATCAGGAATCCGTAAGATGCAATAGAACCTGGCGGTTGATTTTCCAAAGCTCTCCTGCCGATGGCAGCATCATCATCACCGAAATAGAACTAATCGAAATATCACATCATTATGACTAAGTTTAGCTTCAATCAGGCAGTCCCATTTGAGGCGACTCATGTGGGCGAGGTGATCAAGGACGAGCTGTCCGCCCGTAATATGAGGCAGAGTGAATTGTCCGAGCTCACCGGCATACAGAAATCCATTCTGAGTGATGTCATAAAAGGCAAACGTTCTCTGACACCTGAAATGGCATTGTTGTTGGAAAACGCTCTCGGCATTTCCGCGGCATATCTCATGAACATTCAGACGCAATACGAATTGGATTGCGCCAAGCAGAGTGAGAGGGTTGTGTCGCAGACTAAAATGCTGGAGATTTGGAATGTGCTCAAAGACCAGGTGTCAATTCCCCTTTTCAGAAAGGCAGGTATTGTAAGAGGGAATATCATCGAGGATGTGAAACGCGTCTTTGAGGTCTTCGCCGTGGACAATCTGGATGATTTTTTTGGCTTGAAGGCAGAAGAAATGGAGCTTTCTTGTTACCGCAAGTCGGAAAAGGTGAAGACCAGTCCCGTGGACATCCTTTCCTGGAAATACTATTGCTATTATCTCTCCAGAAATGACAGCTCTGCTTTGTGCCCGTTTGAGAAAAGTGCAGATACGGAGATGCTGGCAAGAGAGCTTAACAATGTGTTTAGGGAGAACACGGACACGGTGGGCAAGACCCGGGAGGTTCTTGGCAGATACGGCATCCGTCTTCTTGTTGTCAATAAGGTCGGACAGGTTCCTGTCGATGGAATGTCCTTCTGGACAGGAGACGCACCAACGATAGTCATCACTGAGAGAATAGCTTCCATTGACAATTTTGCCTTCACAACTTTGCATGAGGTCGGTCATGTATTCAAACACCTTACCCGGAACGGCAAGGCAATGATTAATCTCATGGAGGACAAGAAGAGCATAGAGGAAGCTGAGGCTGACGAGTTTGCCCTGAATGCAATTCTCCCAAATGCAGACTGGAAAAGGTTCATGGCAAGAACCCGTGATGTCGCACCTTATAAAATCGCACCACACATCCGGGCGGAGGCAGACAGGCACAATGTCAATCCGCAACTTCTGTTCGGACGCTATAAGCACGATATTGGCATATACAAGATAAAGAATTTCTTCGAGACGAAAATCCTATAACAATTGTTGAATTTCCCCGCGCATTTTTTTTGTTTTGTTTGCGGATTTGAAATCTTTTATTTTTTTACTTTGGGAACGCGGGAAAGCGGCATCGTCATGCTTCTAACATCCGCTGTCCGTGGGAGTTAGCCGCTTCCGCCCGCACCATAGGGGATGAGAAAAAACGGCACGTATTTTTCCGCCGCGTATTTACGCGTATTTACGTATTTTAACGCGTTTTCATTGGAGATTCTGTGAAATTCCCCTATATTTGCATTGACTATGAACCAAAACGGAAAGGAGACAACCATGGCAAAGAAGAAAAAGCCCATTTCCAACAGCCCCGAGGTGCTGGCGGAGCTGGAGAGAATCAGGTCACAGAAGGTGCGGCGGTACAACAAGTACGGCGAGTGGGCCAGAGCCGGCAAGCCGGGATTCAACATCGAAATCTTGGATATGAGAGCTGTGTTGAAATGAACATCTATCTTGACACCAACATCCTCGTGTTTATGGCGAGGAACGAACGTGATGAGATAAGCCGTGACGTGGAAGAGTTGTTGCAGGACTATTCCAACCGTTTCATGACAAGCTCGGTGTGTGTCCACGAGCTTATCCATCTGTTCCAAATCGGAAAGATGCACCCGCGCAAAGACGGCACGCTGACAAGAGTGGAGGATTTCGCCGGGTGGCTCTCCGACATGAATATAGATGTCATCCCCGTCAGCATTAAACATTTACAGCAGCTCTCCACGCTGCCAGTCGACGGCGACCACCGCGACCCGAACGACCGCCTCATCATAGCGCAGGCGATAAGTGACGGCATACCGCTCGTCAGCTCCGACCGCAAATTCAGCAGGTACGGACGGCACGGACTCAAGTTCGTGTTCAACGAGCGGTAAGCTCTACCGGCATCCGCTTTGCCCTACGGATTCGCTACCGAACCTTTTGCGTTTTTTCAGAGAGTGTAATGCAAATTTCTGACTTCCAAATGAATAAACCGTGCCGAAGTGTGAGGGTGCAAAGGCCTCCCTTTCCGCACACTTTCATCATAACGTATGTTAGAGCGACCCAAGAAATGAAGTTATGGGAGTGCTGGAATTTCTCAAGAAATGGACGCTGATTTGCGCCATTTGTTTCGGGTCAATAGTTTATTTGTTGTTTTCGAGCATCCCTGTGCTTCAGCCCATCGGCGACTTTTGCGGTCCGCGTTTGGTGGACTTGATGCCGGTTGTTATTTTTTTGATGCTCTACGTTACGTTTTGCAAGATTCAGCTTCATGACATGCGGCCGTGCCGTTGGCACTTCATCTTGCAGGGTATTCGTGTGACGTTTTCCGCGCTTGTCGTGTTGTTGCTTTCGTTCACTCGCAATCCAGAATGGCGTTTGCTGCTGGAGGGTGTGTTCATTTGCGTGATTTGTCCGACGGCTGCAGCCGCGCCGGTTGTCACGGAGAAGCTGGGGGGAAGCATTGCCTCGCTCACGGTTTATATTCTGATTGCCAATTGCGTCACGTCGGTCATCATTCCGCTATTCTTCCCGATGGTGGAGAAGAGTGCGGACATTTCTTTTGCCTTTGCTTTCCTGATGGTGCTTCGGCGCGTGTTCACCGTCTTGATTATTCCTCTGTGTCTGGCACTACTTACCCGTCGGTTCCTGCCGCGTGTGGCTCAGTGGTTGCGCAGCCGGCGCAATTTGGCTTTCTATTTGTGGAGCTTCAATCTCTCCATCATCATGGGGCTGACGGTGAAGAGCATTCTCCATGCTCCTGTGTCGGGTGGTACGCTGGCCGTTCTCTGCATGATTCCGCTCGTGCTCTCGTTCTTGCAGTTTTCCATAGGCAAATGGGTCGGTTCGTTTTATGGCGACAGCATCAGTGCCGGCCAGGCATTGGGACAGAAGAACAATGTGGTAGGCATTTGGCTCACGCTGACTTTTCTCAATCCTTACGCAGCCATTGCGCCTTGCGCCTACGTCATCTGGCAGAACCTCATCAATGCTTGGCAGCTGTGGTATAAGCAGAAGTATGGGTATTTGAAGTGGTGAAAGGGTTTATTCTCCGGCGAATTGTGAGATGGCGAAGTTGTTGGCTACGGCCAGCCGGGCGCAGTTTTGCAGCAGCCGTCTGTTGGAATTGTTTACTTGGTTGGCATCGGTGGACTTTCCGATGATGGAGAGGTCGTCGCGTATGGAGCGCGAGAGGCAGGGGCCGATGATGGATTCGAAGAAGGTGCATGCGGCGAGATACCGCCCCATGTGCAGGTCGAGGTGCTGTCCGTCCCGTGTCAATTCGTTGGCTGTGGCCAGGGCTTCCACAGAACGGGCGTTTTGGACGGCTGTGCCGCAGGGAATGATGAGGTCGATGCCGCTGGCCTGCTTCATCTTTTGTACGGATTGGCAGATGCTTTCCCACATTTTCAACGGCGATGCATAGTTCTTGACTTTTTTCGAACTGTAAGCCCAAGTTTCGTTGAACGCGAAGGTGGTGCGTGGGCTGATGGTCGTCATTTTGTACCCTTGTATGATGTAAGACAGATATGGCTCGTAGGTGGTATAGTCGCCGGACTGGAGGGAATACTGCTGGAAGACCACAATATCATAGGGATAGCGTCGCATGGCTTCGCGGATGTTGATGGATTTCTGAAGCTTGGTCTCTCCACGCGAATTGAAGAGGTAGAGTTCATAGACAGGTTTGTCATTGAGAAAATACTCGTAATGTTCTTTCATCGAACAGGCACCTTTGTAGAGCACATAGACGTTGACCGTGTTGATGCCCAGCGAGTTCAGGATGCTGGGGAGCTCGGCACTGGTGTCGATGGAGAAGGAATTGCCGATGAAGAGAATATCCAATTTTGTCGGCATGTAGGGGAGTGGGAGGTTGCACAGGTAACCGACCGTCCCACTGGTTGCGCTGACTGCCCGGTGATTCGCGTTTGTCTGTTGATTCTGTGCGCGGAGAGAACCTGTCAGCAGGAGCAGGCCTATGCAGAAGAATGTCAATCGTCTCATGACGGAATATGTTTCGAATGCGTTGAGTTGTTGTTTATTTGCTCAGAGCGTCGTACAGCTGTTTGATGGCCTGGGTGGGGTCGTGTGTCTGATCGAGCAGTGTGACGAATTTCGAGCCGATGATGGCTCCGGCGGCATTGCGCTGCGAGGATTCGAGCGTCTGTTTGTTGGAGATGCCGAAACCAATCATGCGCGGATTGTGGAGCCCCATCGAGTTGATGCGCTCGAAGTAGGCCTGCTTGGCCTGGTCGAACTCTTTTTGTGCGCCCGTGGTGGCTGCGGACGACACCATGTAGATGAATCCGTCGGTGTGCTCGTCGATGAAGCGGATGCGCTCCTCACTGGTTTCGGGCGTGACGAGCATGATGATGCGCAGGTCGTGCCGGTCGGCGACGGGCTTGAACGTCTCGATATAGTCTTTGAATGGGAGGTCTGGAATGATGACACCGTCGATGCCGACTTCATTGCAGCGTTGGCAGAAGTTCTCGAAGCCGAATTGCAGGATGGGGTTGAGGTATCCCATGAGGATGAGTGGGATGGATACGCTCTGGCGGATGTCGGTGAGCTGTGAGAACAGCAGTCGGAGCGACATGCCGTTGCGCAACGCTTTGGTCGCGGCATCCTGTATGACAGGTCCGTCGGCCATCGGGTCGGAGAAAGGAATGCCGATTTCAATCATGTCGATGCTGTTGGAAGCCAGTGCTTGAATCGTTTCTACGGTTCCGTTGAGCGTGGGATGTCCGGCACAGAAATAAATGGACAGAATGTTGTGCTGCTTGTGAGCGAACAGATTATTGATGCGGTTCATTGTCTGATGGAATTATTGATGTTCTTGAAGAGAGAGAGGTCGTGGCAGCTCCGGGCGTTCGGACGGCGGAGATGAACTGCCGCACCGCTTCCACGTCTTTGACCGCCGGCCGGGTCTCGAACCGGCTGTTGATGTCGAATCCTGCCAGCTTGGGGTGGCGGATGTGTTGCAGATGCTGCACATCATCGGGACTGATGCCCCCGGCCAACAGAAAGGGAGTGGTGCCATCGTAGGCGTTCAGCAGGCTCCAGTCGAACTTTTGACCGCTGCCGCCGAGATGGTGTCCGTGCATGTCTTTCGACTTCGTTTCGAAGAGGAAATAGTCAACCAGCCCTGCGAATCCGTGCGTGTTGGCAAAATCGTCGGCGGATGCGATGGGGAGCATCTTGATGATTTGTACCCCGTGAGGCAGTGCCCGGCGGAGGGCTATGCAGAACGCTGCGTCCTCATGTCCATGCAGTTGGATGAGATGGAGTCCAAACTCGTGCTGGCGTTGCAGAATGTAGCTGATGGTCGCATCCACAAATACGCCTACGTGCTTGCAGACCTTCGGCAGGTAGGACGGGACATGCTCCACATGGCGTGGAGACTTCTCGCAGAAGATGAATCCCATCCAGTCCGGGCGGGTGCGTTCGACGGCGCGGATGTTGTCTGGCTCGCGCATGCCACATACCTTGATAATCAAAATCGTTTGTTGTTTGATGAAAAGGTGGGGAAACGGGCTCTTGCCTCATATCCTCATGAAATAGCCTTCAGCTCTTGAATGAAGCGGTGGAGGGCGGCTCCCGGGTCATCTGTCTTCATGAATGTCTCGCCAATGAGGAAGCCGCAGAAGCCGGCCTGCCGCAGCTCTGCCACCGTGTGTGGGTTGCTGATGCCGCTCTCGGACACGAGCACATAGTCGCGGGGCAGCAGCGATGCCATGCGATAGCTGTTCTCCACGTCCGTGTGGAACGTGCCGAGGTTGCGGTTGTTCACCCCCACAATGTCGATGTTCGGGCCGACATACTCCAGTTCCTGTTCGCAGTGGACTTCCAGCATGGTCTCCAACTGCAATTCGTGGGCGGTGGCGGCGAGTGTGCGGCATTGCTCCGGCGTGAGGTCGGCGGCTATGAGCAGCACGGCATCAGCTCCCACAGCCTTGGCCTGGAAGAGCTGGTATTCGTCGATGATGAAGTCTTTGCGGAGAATCGGTGTGGCCGGCACCTGCGGGCGGACTGTCCGCACGAAGTGAAGCTTCCCGCCGAAATATTTCTCGTCGGTCAGGATGGAGAGTGCCGCAGCACCGTTGGCAGCGTATGCCGCCGGAATCACTTCCGCCCTGCCGTCCTCCTTGATCCAGCCCTTTGACGGAGAACGCCGTTTGAATTCGGCGATGATGCCCGAATCGGAGTGCCGGAGAGCCTGAGCCATTGACACCGGCGGATGTTCGTTCGTGTCCATCATCTTCTCCACCAGCTGGATCAAGTCGCCCGGCAGCACGATGGTTTTCTGCCGTTCCACCTCGATGCGCTTGTCGGCCACAATCTGTTCAAGGATATCTTTCATGCTTCTAAGAGTTGATTTCCACAAACTTCTTGAAGGCAGCGAGTGCTTTGCCGCTTTCGAGCGACTCACGGGCGATGGCCACGCATTCCTCAATCGGCTTTGCCTGCTCGATGGTATGGATGGCCATGGAGGCATTGGCGATGATGACTTCTTTCTGCGAGTTCTTGGCGCAGTTGTTGAGCACGTTGTCGAAGATTTTCACAGCGTCTGCCGCCGTCTGGCCGCCGTAGATGTCCTCCGGTGCCACGGGCGAGAGGCCGAGGTCGGAGGCTTTCATCACCGTTTCCGCAGTGTTGGTGGTGATTTTGAAGTCACTGGTGAGTGAGATCTCGTCGTAACCGTCGTAGCTGCTGACGACTCCGAACTGTACGTTCAGCGTCTGAAGCACATTGACGTAGAGGCGCATCTGTGTCAGGTTGGCGGTTCCGAGGAAGTTGTATTTCGGCTTGGCCGGGTTCACGAGCGGACCGAGCAGGTTGAAGCAGGTCGGCACTTGCAGGGCGCGGCGCGTAGGACCCACGAATTTCATGCCATAGGCGAAGAGCGGCGCGTGGAAATAGCAGATGTTGGCCTGCTCCAGGGAGCGCATGATGGTGTCGTGGTCGGCGGTGAACTTCACTCCATGTGCGGCAATCACGTCGCTGGCTCCCGAAACGGAGGTGGCCGAGGCATTGCCGTGTTTGCTTACCTTGTAGCCGGCACCGGCGATGACGAACGCGGAGCAGGTGGAGATGTTGAACGTGTGCTTGTTGTCCCCTCCCGTGCCTACGATGTCCAGTGTCTCGTAGGGCGAAAGGTCAACGGGCTTGCCTGTTTCCAGCAGTCCGTCGCGGAATCCAAGCAGTTCTTCAACAGTGGCTCCGCGCATCTGGATGGCCATCAGCAGGGCGGCAATCTGCGCGTCGGCGTATTTTTCTTTGGTGATGTTGAGCATGATGTCATGCGTTTCCTCCCGGGTGAGGTCGCGCCCTTCGATGAGGGCATTCAAATATTGCTTCATAGCGGTTTGTGTGTTAGATGAATGTATGTTATTTTCTTGAAGATTCGTGAGCGAGCCAGTTGCGGATGATGGTCTTGCCGTCCGGGGTGAGCACGCTTTCGGGGTGGAACTGGGTGCCCCGGATGTCGAAGTCCGTGTGGGGGAG
>CAYPZK010000042.1:0-21488 GCA_964415385.1 uncultured Bacteroidaceae bacterium | reverse complement strand
TCGGCTGCCTCGACACGCCCACGTCGGGCGAGTATTTCCTCGACGGCACACCCGTGCGCAAGATGTCGAAAAGCCAGCGCGCCAAGCTCCGCAACCGCAAAATCGGCTTCGTGTTCCAGAACTACAACCTGCTGCCGAAGACCACGGCCGTGGAGAACGTGGAGCTGCCGCTGATGTACAACACAAAATACAACGCCGTGCAGCGGCGCGAGGCCGCCGTGAAGGCCCTGCAGGCCGTGGGGCTGGGCGACCGGCTGGAGCACAAGTCGAACCAGATGTCGGGCGGACAGATGCAGCGCGTGGCCATCGCACGGGCCCTCGTCAACGACCCCGCCGTCATCCTGGCCGACGAGGCCACGGGAAACCTCGACACGCGCACTTCGTTCGAGATGCTCGTCCTCTTCCAGAAACTCTACGAGGAGGGACGCACCATCATCTTCGTGACCCACAATCCCGACATCGCACACTACTCCAGCCGCAACATCATGCTGCGCGACGGAAAGATACGCGACGACGTGGTCAACGACAACATCCTCTCCGCCGCGGAGGCTCTGGCGAGGATTCCTGTGCCGCAGGATGACTGACCCCATTACACACAACCTTCTTTCTTTTTCCCAAAAAACAAAAAAAAATTCATCCCCACAATGAGTTTTCTGAATCTGTTCAAAGTGGCCTTCAGGGCCATTGCCAACAATAAGTTCCGCTCTTTCCTCTCCATGCTCGGAATCATCATCGGCGTGGCAGCCGTCATCATCATGATGGCCATCGGCCAGGGCTCGAAGGAAAGCGTGCGCAAGAACATCTCGCAGATGGGCACCAACGTCATCATGATCCGGCCGGGAGCCGACATGCGCGGCGGCGTGCGGCAGGACCCGTCGGAAATGCAGACGCTGAAGGTGTCGGACTACGAGAGCATCGTGGCCAACAAGAAATTCGTCACCTACGTCAGCCCCGAGGTGTCGGCCTCGGGACAGGCCATCTACGGCGCCAACAACACCAACACGTCCATCTACGGCGAAAGCCTCGAATATCTCGACATCAAGCAATGGACCGTGGAGTCGGGCGAATGCTTCACGGAGGAAGACATCAAGAAGAGCGCCAAGGTGTGCGTCGTCGGCAAGACCATCGTCGATGAGCTCTTCGACGGAGCCGACCCCGTCGGCAAGACCCTCCGCTTTAAGAGCATCCCGTTCCGCATCGTCGGCGTGCTCAAGTCGAAAGGCTACAACAACTGGGGCATGGATCAGGACAACGTCATCATCGCACCCTACACCACCGTGATGAAGCGTATCCTCGCCCAGACTTTCTTCTCCTCCATCAACTGCTCCGCCATCACCGAGGAACTCACCGACGAGGCCATCGACGAACTCACGGTGACGCTCCGCGCCAACCACAAAATCAAGGACGGCGAGGACGACAACTTCACCATCCGCTCCCAGCAGGAAATGATGGAGACCATGTCGTCAACCATGGACACCATCACCATCATCCTCGTCGTGGCCGCCGCCTTCTCCCTGCTCGTGGCCGGCATCGGCATCATGAACATCATGCTCGTGTCCGTCACGGAACGCACCAAGGAAATCGGCTTGCGCATGTCGGTCGGCGCACGCGGCATCGACATCAGCAACCAGTTCCTCATCGAGAGCGTCATGATCAGCATCACGGGAGGCGTGCTGGGTGTCTTCGTGGGATGGATCGGCACGTATGTCTGTGCCGCCTTCAGCCTGCCGACGTCCATTCCGCTCTGGAGCATCCTCGTCAGCTTCGCCGTCTGCACCGTCATCGGCATCGCGTTCGGCTATGTGCCGGCACAGAAAGCCGCCAACATGGACCCCATCGAGGCCATCCGCTACGAATAAGGCGCCGGCGGCACAGCTCTCCCCGCCGCGCCGCTTCCGCCACCGCCACCGCAACAATCAGCTGCCCCGTGCACTCACCTGCCCCCGTGCGGCTGATTGTTGCGTTTTTTCACAAAAGAGATGAGTTTATTGCACAAAAAGTTGTAACTTTGCAAGCGTGATGCACGAAACGAGTATCAAAAGAAACGACACATGGACATAGCCATCGTGAAATACAATGCCGGAAATATCCGTTCGGTGCTGAACGCGATGGCCCGCATCGGAGCCGAAGCCACACTCACCGACGATGCCGGCACGCTGCTCAGAGCCGACCGCGTCATCTTTGCCGGACAGGGCGAAGCACGCTCCACCATGGAATACCTGCGGGCCAAGGGGCTCTGCAGCGTCATCCGCAGCCTGCGCCAACCCATGCTGGGCATCTGCGTGGGCATGCAGATTCTCTGCCGCCACAGCGAAGAGCACGACACCGACTGCCTCGGCATCTTCGACGTGGATGTCAAACGGTTCCGGCCCACACGGCACGAGGACAAGGTGCCCCAAATGGGATGGAACGAGCTGCGCGACACACGGAGCCAGCTGTTCAGAGGATTCTCACGCCCCGAATTCGCCTACTTCGTCCACTCCTACTACGTGCCGCTTTGTCCCGACACCATCGCCACCACGGACTATATCCTCCCCTACTCCTCGGCATTGCACCGCGACAACTTCTACGCCACACAATTCCATCCGGAAAAGAGCGGCAGCGTGGGCGAGCGGATTCTCCGGAACTTCCTCGCCATCGGCACACACAGACCAGAAACTCAGACTCTCTGAAAAAAACAAACAACAGAACGCATCCTTGATAGAACTCATACCCGCCATCGACATCATCGACGGCAAGTGCGTGCGGCTCACGCAGGGCGACTACGCCCGGAAGACAATCTACGGCGAAGACCCCGTGGAAGTGGCCAAGTCCTTTGCAGACTGCGGCATCCGCCGTCTGCACGTCGTAGATCTGGACGGCGCACGCTCGAAGCACATCGTCAACGCACGCACCATCGAACGCATCACCACCGCCACCACACTGTCGGTGGACTTCGGCGGAGGCATCAAGAGTGACACCGACCTGCAGACGGCCTTCGACGCCGGCGCACAGATGGTCACCATCGGCTCGCTCGCCGTGACCGAACCCGACACAATGCTCCGCTGGATGAGCACCTTCGGCTGCGAACGCCTCATCCTCGGCGCTGACATCAGGAACGGACGCATCAGCATCCACGGCTGGCAGGAGGAAGGCAACGAGCAGCTGCTCCCGTTCATCCGCCGCTACCACGAGGCCGGCATCCGGCAAGTGCTCTGCACCGACATTGCCCGGGACGGCATGCTGCAAGGACCGAACACAGCCCTCTACCGCTCCGTGATGGAGACGTTCGCCGGCCTGCACCTCATCGCCAGTGGCGGCGTGGGCAGCCTGGACGACATCCGGGCGCTCGCCGCGGCAGGAGTACCCGCCGTGGTCATCGGCAAAGCTATCTACGAAGGACGGATTCCGCTCCCGGAGCTCGCATCATTCGCCGCCACCCAACCCTCAAACATACGCACATCGTGTTAGCAAAGCGAATCATACCCTGTCTGGACATCAAAGACGGCATGACGGTGAAAGGAACCCATTTTGTCAACCTCCGCCAGGCCGGTGACCCTGTGGCCTTAGGTAAAGCCTACAGCGAACAGGGAGCCGACGAGCTGGTGTATCTCGACATCACGGCCAGCGCAGAAGGACGCAAGACCTTCACCGATCTGGTGGAACGCATTGCCCGCGAGATTTCCATTCCCTTCACGGTGGGAGGCGGCATCAACGAACTGGGCGACGTGGAGCGCCTGCTGAATGCCGGAGCCGACAAAGTGAGCATCAACTCGGCCGCGCTCCGCCATCCCGAGCTCATCGACACAATCGCCACACACTTCGGCTCCCAAGTGTGCGTGGTGGCCATCGACGCCCAAGAGACAAACGGACAATGGGAATGCTACCTGAACGGCGGACGAGTGCCCACGGGGCGCGACCTCTTCGACTGGGCACACGAGGCAGACGAGCGCGGCGCAGGCGAGATTCTCTTTACCAGCATGAACCACGACGGCACGAAGAACGGATTCGCCAACGAGGCTTTGCGCCGGCTGGCCGACCACCTCTCGATTCCCGTCATCGCAAGCGGTGGAGCCGGCAAGAAGGAACATTTTCTCGACACATTCCGGCAGGGACACAGCGACGCCGCCCTGGCCGCATCGGTCTTCCACTTCGGCGAAATCTCCATCCCGCAACTCAAACAATATCTCCGGGAGCACGGCATTCCCGTGAGGACGACGGGCCGTTGACCCCTGCGGCGGACGAAACGCACAAACACATAAAAAAACTCTTCAGAACCCAGCACACTCATAAACTCACAATCATGACCATCGATTTTCAAAAGATGAACGGACTGGTGCCGGCCATCATTCAAGACGACAAGACACTGAAAGTGCTCATGCTCGGCTTCATGAACGAGGAAGCCTACCGGAAGACCGTGGACACCGGGCTGGTGACTTTCTTCAGCCGCACGCGGAACCAGCTCTGGACCAAGGGCGAGACCAGCGGCAACTTCCTGCACGTGGTGAGCATCAAGAACGACTGCGACAACGACACGCTTCTCATCAAGGTGAACTCCGACGGCCCTGTCTGCCATACGGGAGCCGACACTTGCTGGAACGAGCAGAACACCAACCCCATCATGTTCCTCACCGAGCTGCAACACTTCATCGAGAAACGCCATGACGAAATGCCGGAAGGCAGCTACACCACCAGCCTCTTCCGCGACGGATGCCACCGCATGGCACAGAAAGTGGGCGAGGAAGCTCTCGAAGCCGTCATCGAGGCCGTGGCAGACAACAACGAACGACTGATCTACGAAGCCTCCGACATGCTCTACCACCTCATCGTGCTGCTCACGTCCAAAGGCCTTTCCATCGAAGACCTGGCCAAGGAGCTCCAACAACGCCATGACCCGGGATGGCACAAACACTAATTCCATAGAGAACAACAACTGATGCTCATCAACTACTCATCCGTCAATGTCTATCAGGAAACGCAGGAAGTGCTCAGCAATGTCACATTCAGCGTTGACAAAGGCGAGTTCGTATATATAATAGGTAAAGTCGGGTCAGGCAAAAGCTCCCTCATCAAGACCATCTACGGAGAAATCCCCCTCACCGAGGGACAGGCGGTCGTGATGACCTACGACCTGCTCAAGCTCAAGCAGAAACATCTGCCGGAACTGCGGCGCAAACTCGGAGTCATCTTCCAGGACTTCCAGCTCCTCACCGACCGGACCGTGGAAGCCAACCTCCGCTTTGTGCTCAAAGCCACAGGATGGAAGAACAACGTGGAAATCACACAGCGCATCCAAGAAGTGCTCGACCTCGTCGGGATGAGCACCAAAGGATACAAGTTCCCGAACGAACTGTCGGGAGGAGAGCAGCAGCGCATTGCCATCGCGCGTGCCATCCTCAACCGCCCCGAACTCATTCTGGCTGATGAGCCTACAGGCAACCTCGACAAGGAGACAAGCGAGCGCATCACCGAACTGCTCCACCGCATCTCAGACCAAGGCTCCGCCGTCATCATGATCACACACAACCTCAACCTCGTGGAGCAATACCCGGGCCGCATCCTGCAGTGCAAGGATCACCATCTGACCGAAATTCCCCGTCAGCAGCCGGACATCGACCATGCCGGTCAGGAAATCGAGGAGGAGGAAGAGCAGCAGGAGGAAGGCACCCGTGAAGACGGCACCCGTCACCCGGAGGAACAGCAAAGATAGATTCCAATCAAAAGCGACAACAATATGAAAGTAATGAAATTCGGAGGCACATCCGTAGGTACGCCTGAGCGTATGCAGAATGTGGCCAAGCTCATCTCCGACGGAGAAAACAACATCGTCGTGCTTTCGGCCATGTCGGGCACGACCAACACACTCATCGAAATCTCCGACTATCTTTACAAAAAGAACCCTGAAGGAGCCAACGAGACCATCAACCGGCTCGAAGTGAAATACCGCAAACACATCGACACGCTCTTCTCCACGGAAGACTACAAGCGGAAAACGCTTGATTTCATCCACGGGGAATTCGATTACCTGCGCTCTTTCACAAAAGGCATCTTCACCATGTTCGAAGAGAAAATCATCGTGGGACAAGGAGAAATCCTCTCCACCAACATGATGACCAACTACATGCTGGAACAGGGAAAAGACGTGTGTCTGCTGCCGGCTCTGGAATTCATGCGGACCGACAAAAACGGAGAGCCCGACCTCGAATACATCCGTGCCAAACTCCAGACGCAACTTGATGAGAACCCCGGTCACGGCATCTACATCACCCAGGGATTCATCTGCCGCAACGCCTACGGCGAGGTGGACAACCTGCAGCGAGGCGGAAGCGACTATACGGCATCGCTCATCGGAGCAGCCATCGGAGCCAGCGAAATCCAGATATGGACCGACATCGACGGCATGCACAACAACGACCCACGCTTCGTTGACCACACATCACCCATCGCCCACCTCCATTTCGAGGAAGCCGCCGAGCTCGGATACTTCGGAGCCAAAATCCTGCACCCCACTTGCATCCAGCCAGCCAAGTTCGCCGGAATTCCTGTGAAACTCCTCAACACGATGGACCCGACCGCCCCGGGCACCGTCATCAGCAACGAAACGGAGCATCACAAAATCAAGGCCGTGGCCGCCAAGGACAACATCACCGCCATCAACATCACATCGTCGCGCATGCTCCTCGCCTATGGATTCCTGCGCAAAGTATTCGAGATATTCGAAAGCTATAAAACCAGCATCGACATGATCTGCACGTCAGAGGTCGGAGTCTCCGTCACCATCGACAAGACCACCAACCTGAGCCAAATCGTGAACGAGCTGAAGAAATTCGGCACCGTCCGCATCGACGAAAACATGTGCATCATCTGCGTGGTGGGCGATCTGGCCTGGCGCAACGTAGGCTTCGAATCCGCCGCTACAGAAGCCATGCGCGACATTCCCGTCCGCATGATTTCCTACGGCGGCAGCGACCACAACATCTCGTTCCTCGTGGCCGCAGCCGACAAGAAACGCGCCTTGCAGTCCCTGTCCGACCACCTCTTCAAGGAATAACCCTGAACCCGAGGACAAGATTGTCCCCACCACATCAGCATGAACGTCAACACACTCACAAAACTTCACACCCCTTTCTATCTTTACGACACAGAACTGCTGCGCCGCACACTTCAGTGCATCCAGGATGAACTGAAGAAATACGACAACTATCACGTTCACTATGCCGTGAAAGCCAACGCCAATCCCTTGCTTCTCAACATCATCCGGGAGGCCGGGCTGAGCATTGACTGCGTGAGCGGCGGCGAAATCAAAGCCGTCCTCGAGGCGGGATTCGCCCCCGGCCAGATCGTGTTCGCCGGCGTGGGCAAGAGCGATTGGGAAATCAACCTCGGCCTCGACCATGACATCTTCTGCTTCAACGTGGAGAGCATCCCCGAACTCGAAGTCATCGACCAGCTCGCCGAAGCCAAAGGGAAGGTGGCCAATGTATGCTTCCGCATCAATCCCAACGTGGGAGCACACACACACGCCAACATCACGACAGGACTGGCCGAGAACAAGTTCGGCATCGCGATGGAGGACATGGAAACCCTCATCCGTTTGGCAGCCAGCCTCTCCCATATCCGCTTCCGCGGACTCCATTTCCACATCGGCAGCCAGATACTGCTCATGGATGACTTCATAGCCCTCGCCCAGCGCATCAACCAGCTGCAAGACAGGCTTGAGAGTCAAGGCATCCACATCGGGGTGCTCAACGTAGGAGGCGGCCTCGGCATCAATTACGACCATCCCCAGGCACATCCCATCCCCGATTTTGCCGACTACTTCGCCACTTACCACCGCTACCTGCATGTGCGGCCCGGACAAAGCGTTCATTTCGAACTTGGCCGTTCCGTAGTAGGCCAGTGCGGTAGTCTCATCACCCGCGTGCTCTACGTGAAGCAAGGCTCCACCAAGCAGTTTGTCATTTGCGATGCCGGTATGACCGACCTCATCCGCCCCGCCCTCTATGGAGCGCACCACCAGATAGAAAACATCTCCGCCACCCGCAACATACGACTCTCCGACCCGCTCCTCCCCACGAACCAACGGCAGGCCTACGATGTCGTAGGCCCGATTTGCGAGTCGAGCGATGTCTTTGCCAAAGGCATCGAGTTGCCCGTCACCCACCGTGGAGACCTCCTGGCCATCCGTTCCGCCGGTGCCTACGGCGAGATCATGGCATCGCGCTACAACTGCCGCCCCTTCGCGCCAGCCCATACCCTCGATGAGCTGGGCTGACGGAATGCCCCCTTTCGCGCCACTATGTCACTCCATGACACCCATTCTGCCCGAATGGCATAGGAATTGCATCCCCTACCCTTTAGAATTCAATACCCATTATCATGTCAGAACATCAGAACAACCAACAGAACATAGAGGAAGAGAACCTCGAACCGTGTGACCCAAACGCTGAGACTTCAGAAGAAACCCAAGAAACCACCGACAAGCAGCTGGCCGACCTGCAGGCCGAAGTGGCATCCTACAAGGACAAATATCTGCGTCAGGTGGCCGAATTCGACAACTACCGCAAGCGCGTGATGAAAGAAAAGGCCGAGCTAATCAAGAATGGCGGTGAGAAAATCATCTCTGCCATCCTGCCCATCATTGACGACTTCGAGCGTGCCGACCAGAACATGGACAAGATGGAAGATGTCGAAGCCGTGAAGAAAGGCGTGCAGCTCATCATCGACAAATTCTTCACAACTCTCAAGCACGAGGGGCTGGAGAAGATTGAAGCCGTAGGGCAGCCGTTCGATGTCGATTTCCACGAAGCCATCGCCATGGTGCCTGCCACAACCGATGAAGAGAAAGGCAAGGTCGTGGACTGCGTGCAGGCCGGTTACAAACTCAACGACAAAGTGATTCGCCACGCCAAAGTGGCTGTGGCGCAATAATCATTCCACAAGCATCATGGCAGAAAAAAGAGACTACTACGAGGTGTTAGGCGTGGAGCGCACCGCCACTGAGCAGGACATCAAAACCGCCTACAAACGACTCGCCATCAAATACCATCCCGACCGCAATCCCGGCGACAAAGAGGCCGAGGAGAAATTCAAGGAAGCAGCCGAAGCCTACGACGTGCTGCACGATGCCAACAAACGCCAACGCTACGACCAGTTCGGTTTCGCCGGACTGAGTGGTGCGGGCGGAGGAGGCGGCTTCAGCGACATCAACGACATCTTCTCCGCCTTCGGCGACATCTTTGAGAACGGATTCAGGGGCTTCGGCGGATTCGGAGGCTTCGGCAGCCGCTCCGGCCGACGCCAGCGGCCCGTGTTCAAGGGGCGCGACCAGCGGCTGCGTGTCGAACTGACGCTCGAAGAGATTGTCAGCGGCTGCACAAAAAAATTCAAGGTGAAGAACGACATCGTCTGCGAACACTGCCACGGCACCGGCAGCGAAGACGGCCAGACCGACACCTGCCCCACCTGCCACGGCACCGGCTATGTGGTGCGCACGCAGCAGAGTCTTTTCGGCATGGTGCAGAGCCAGAGCGTCTGTCCCGATTGTCAGGGCGAAGGCATTGTCATCAAGCACAAATGCAAGGAATGCCACGGCGAGGGCATCAAGGCCGGTGAGAACATCGTCGAGGTGAAATTCCCCGCCGGATTGGCCGATGGCATGGTGCTCACGCTCGAAGGCAAAGGTGGAGCCGGACGCCGGGGCGGCGTGGCGGGCGACCTCCAGATCATCATACAGGAGAAGCCCCATAGCACTTTCGTGCGCGACGGCAACAACTTGGTTTACAACCTCCTGCTCTCCATTCCCCAGGCAGCCTTAGGCGGCAGCGTGGAAGTGCCGACCATCGATGGCAAAGCCAAAATCAACATTACCCCCGGTACACAGCCCGGCACCGTGCTCCGCCTTCGGGGCAAGGGCATCCCCGAGGTGCAAGGCTACAACCGAGGCCAACGTGGCGACGAAGTCATCAACATCAGCGTCTTCATCCCCGAAACACTCTCGAAAGACGAGAAGACCACGCTCCAGCAATGGGAAAAGAGCGATCATTTCCAGCCTGCTGAAAGCGTGAAGAGCAAGATATTCAGCAAATTCCGCTCCTATTTCTCCTAAAGCAAAAAAAACAGGACTGAAGGGACAGGAAGCACCTGCTCCCATCAACCGACATGAACTATTCCCAGGCCATCGACTATCTCTACACCCGCACCCCCCTCTTCCAGAATGTGGGAGCAGGTGCCTACAAGGAAGGGTTGTCGAACACACTTGCCCTCGACGACCATTTCCAACACCCCCACCAGCATTACACCACGATTCATGTGGCCGGAACCAACGGCAAGGGCTCCTGCTCCCATACACTGGCCAGCATCCTTCAGGAAGCGGGCTACCGCGTAGGCCTCTACACCAGCCCCCACCTCGTGGACTTCCGCGAGCGCATCCGCGTCAACGGCCAGATGATTCCCAAGCGACGCGTCATCGACTTCATCCGTCGGGAGCGTCGTTTTTTCGAGCCACTCAGCCCCTCCTTCTTCGAGGTTACCACCGCTTTGGCCTTCAAGTACTTCGAAGAGCAGCACGTCGATGTTGCCGTCATCGAAGTGGGACTGGGCGGCCGCCTCGACTGCACCAACATCATCCATCCTGCCTTCTGCATCATCACCAACATCTCCCTCGACCACGTCCAGCTTCTCGGCGACACACCGGCCAAGATTGCAGCCGAGAAAGCCGGCATCATCAAGCCCGGCGTGCCCGTTGTGATTGGCGAGACCACCCCCGAAACGCGGCCTGTCTTCGCCGCCCGCGCAGCCCATCAGCACGCCCCCGTCATCTTTGCCGAAGAAGCCCCCCTGCCCCCGTGGGCCGCTGACTGCACCGACTGGCACTTCGAACTGCACGGCCTCTGTCAATCGAAGAACACCAACACACTGCTCCATGCCGCCCCCCTCCTGACGGAACGCTTCCCACGGGTGACCGTCGAACACGTGCGCCGAGGCTTCGAACACGTCATCGAGAACACCCACCTCATGGGACGCTGGCAGCAGATTGCCGCCAGTCCCTGCCCCATCGTCTGCGACACAGGTCACAACACGGGCGGTTTCCAGTACATCGCCGACCAGTTGCGCCGGCAGCCATGCCACCATCTGCACGTCGTACTCGGCATGGCCGCCGACAAAGACGTGCACGGCATCCTCGCCATGCTGCCCCCGTCAGCCACCTATTATTTCTGTCAGGCCTCTGTGCGCCGCGCCCTCAACAGCACGCTCCTGCAGCAGCAAGCCGCCACCTGCGGACTGCAAGGACAGGCCTACTCCACCGTCAAGGCCGCCATCTGCGCTGCCCGCTCCCATGCCGCCTCCGACGACTTCATCTTCATCGGCGGCAGTACCTTCGTCGTGGCCGATGCCCTCGCCGCCCTCCAATTGTCCGTCCGAAATCATATTGCTATCTTTGCAAGCGAAAAACAATCATTACAATCATCTTAACCCAAAACGACAACATGAGAAAAACTTTTCTGGCAGCCGCGCTTGTACTCGGCGGCCTCAGTTCCTCCCAGACAGCGGCCCAGACGGCTCAATGGAACTCGCCCGGGGCAGGCAATCCGCTCATCCCCGGATATTTTGCCGACCCGACCATCCGAAAGTTCGGAGACACCTATTATATATACGCCACGACCGATGCCACAGGCAACAGCAGCCAGCCGCCCCAAGTGTGGGCATCGAAGGACTTCGTGAACTGGCGCAACATCATCCTCAACTGGCCGGTGACGAACCTCATCTGGGCACCGGACGTCATTGAGCAGCCCGACGGCTCCTACCGCTACTACTACTGCACGAATGAATGCGTGGTGCGCGTGGGCGAGAGCCAAAGCCCCGTGGGGCCGTGGCACAACCGGCTGGGCGACCCGCGCGCCGTGCTCGTGCCCGACCGCTTTGTGACGAACGCCATCACGCTCGACCCGAACATTTTCCGCGACGACGACGGCAGCGAGTATCTCTACTTCGGCACATGGGGCATCTATCCGGGCTTCGGCTGCGGCGTGGCAAAGTTGTCGGCCGACGGCAAGAGCTTCACGGACAAGAAGCTCATCGTGAACACAGACATCAAGGATTTCTTCGAAGCCCCGTGGGTGTTCAAGCGCAACGGCATCTACTACTTCATGTATTCATCAGGATACTGCGAGAACGAGACCTACCGTGTGCAGTATGCCACCTCGACCACAGGTCCGATGGGTCCCTTCGAATACAAGGGCTGCATTCTCCGGACCAACGCGGACGGAACAGTTCACGGGCCGGGTCACAACTCCGTGCTGCAGGACGGTGATGACTATTACATCGTCTATCACCGGCACAACAACCCACACTCCACGGGCGGTTTCCACCGTCAGGTCTGCATCGACCGGCTGACATTCGACGCGAACGGCAACATTCTGCCTGTCACGCCGACGCACGAAGGAGTGATACCAGCCTCACTGGCGCAGACGGCCTCGGCACTGCGGGCCAGGAATCTGGCCGCCGGAGCAAAAGCCACTGCCAGCAGCACGTATTCCGACACCTACCGCGCCGACTACGCCGTGGATGACAACAACGGAACGATGTGGCGGGCGGCCGACAATGAGGCTCCCGCCGCGCTCACCATCGACCTCGGACGGGAAACGGCGTTCGACGAGGTATTCACGCAGTTCGAATACGCCACGTTCTTCTATCAATACCTGATCGAGACATCGGCCGACGGCATCACGTGGACGACTTACGCCGACCGCACGCAGAACACGGAGCAGGGCTCGCCGATGGTGGACACGGGGCAGACGCAGGCACGCTTCGTGCGCATCACCATCACGGACACGCAGAAGAACGGCCATTTCCCAGCCATCTGGAACGTGCGTATCTACCAGACCACTTCCTCGTTCGACCCTCTGAAAATGCTGCCGCAGCCCGAAGTGGACGAGCAGACCATCCTGGCTTCCTATCCTTGGCTGCACCGGAAGGACGTGGAACCATCGGAACGTGCCTATACCGAACGGCGCAATCACCTGTTGCTCGACCTTGACGCCGACTACTACCAGCTGGGCGCGGTGGTGGAAGGCGTGCCCGTGGTGGCGAAGGACGGCAAGCTGGCCTTCCGCTTCAACGGAATCCAACGCATCAACCTCAAGGACTCCGTGAATTTCAAGACACTCACCTACAACGCTCCTTACACCATCACGGCCTGGATTCTGAATCCTGAGGTGGGCAACATCGAGACCGTGGCACAGTTCATGCCAACCGACGAAAAGCTCGGAGCCATCACCCTGAACCACGGAACCAACCGCCAGCAAGGACTGATTTCCTACAACTCCTCCCTGCACGACATCGGCATGCCAGAGGAGATGAAGCCTGCCATCTGGCAACATTGGACCATCAGCTACGACGGTTATATGACGCGCGTCTATCTTGACGGACAACAGGTGAGCGAGAAAAACGGTTTTCTCAATCTCCGTCCCGGCACGTCCGTCAGCATCGGAGCGGATGACGCAGGACGCAATCCGTTCACCGGCTATCTGCATTCGTTGCGCCTCTACGACCGGGCTTTCACAGCTGAAGAGGCAGCGCAGGACTATGCACGCCCCACAGCCACTGCTTCCACCTCAACCAGGATTGAGGGAGTTGTCCACCGGAAACTCACACTCCGCACCGAACCACTCAGCCCACAGCAGGTGCTGGTGGCCGTGGTGGATGAGCAAGGGCAGGAACTCACGCCGGGACTCTTCGAATACCGTTTCGCCACGGGCGATGAAGTTGCGCTGAGCCGGGCCACTACGCTCAATGAAGGAACGACTTCCCTCACCCTGCCCGCAGGAACCCGCAGCACGACCGTGTATGCCGCCGTCAGCGATGTCTTCGGACAGCAGACGCAGGTGGTGAAGGCCAAAGTGAAGCGCAACGCCAAAGACTTCGAGGACAAGGCCCGCAACATAGACGCTCTGGCCGGCGGCAGCGTGACATTAGAGTCGGGCGGCTCAGAGATGGCAGCCGACCCGGAAGCCACATGTCCGATGGAGCTGACGGAAGTGGACGGCGACTTCATCGTGCAGTGCCATGTAACCGACATGAGCGGACTGGCGCAACGGCGCGTGACAGCCAACGACGAGGGCGGCGTGTGCATCATGAGTCAGGCGGCCGACGGGCGCAAGACCATCGTCCATCTCGGCGCTTTCCCTGAATACGACTGTGGAAATATCCTCACCGTGCTTCACCACGGCCGTCCGCAGAGCTTCAACCGCACGGGCTATGACTTCCATCCTTGGCTGCAACTGGAGCGTCGCGGCAGCAAGATCTACGCCCGCACCAGCCCCGACGGCATCACATGGACCGAAATGCCCGCTTCGCCCGTTGAGGCCGCGTTCTTCGACGGAAAGAAGCTCCAAGCCGGTATCTACCAGTGCACTTACACCGGAAACCGCGCTTCTGTCTCCTTCGACGATGTCCACATCTGGAAAAGGAAATAAACAAAAAAATCGTTAAATGCAGGACGAAAGTTTGGCTGGTACAGTTTTTTGACGTACCTTTGCACTCGCAAAACAGACAGGGCGCTTTCGTCTAGCGGCTAGGACACATGCCTCTCACGCATGGAACACGAGTTCGATTCTCGTAGGCGCTACCATCACACAAAGGGACTCAAGCCGCAGCTTGAGTCCCTTTTGACTTTTCACCTCACACAAAAAATCCTCATCACTATGTTTCAGAAGATGCTCCTGACGCTGACCCTCTGCTCGGCTCCGCTGCTGGCCTTCGCCCAGCTCAATCCTGACACGCTGGCCACCGGCATCAACGACCCGCTGGCGGGAAAGGTCATCAATGTCATCGGCGACTCCTACGTGGCCAACCATCGCCGCCCCTACCAGGAAGCCTGGCACTACAAAGCCGCTGCCCGTCACGGCATGAAATACCACAACTACGGACGCAACGGTGGCTGCGTGGCTTTCGACCGCACGCGCGAAGGCTTCGGGCCTTCACTCCTCGTGCGTTACCGCCAAATGGCTCCCGATGCCGACCTCGTGCTCATCATCGCAGGACACAACGACGCGGGCATGATCCGACACGCGAAGGACTCGCTCGCCATGTTCCGCGACTCGCTGGCTCTGCTGATTGATGACATCCGCCGGCTGTGCCCGAAGGCACGCGTGGCCTACGTCACCCCCTGGTTCGTGAATCGCGATGGCTTCAAGCAAACGGTGAAAGCCATCCGCAGCGTATGCAGGCAGAAAGACGTGCCCGTGCTCAACAACTATTCGAAGAAATGCATCATCAAGGTGCGCGACGCAGCCTTCCGCAAGCAGTATTTCCAAGGGCCGGACGACACGGCACACCTCAACGACAAAGGCCACGACCTCTTCCTGCCGACCGGCGACGCCTTCATCCAGGAGGTCATGAGATGACGGGGAAGTCTTGCGGGCAGAAAATAACGTAAAAAGCCATTCCGACGTCAATCAGAATGGCTTTTTACGTTCCGGAGCCGAATGGCGGACTCGAACCGCCGACCCACGCATTACGAATGCGTTGCTCTACCAACTGAGCCAATTCGGCAACTCCTTCAGCATTCCTTGATGTTCCATCTCCGAAATGCGGTGCAAAGATAGGCATTTTTTGCGAATCATGGCATAGAATCGGAAAAACTTTTTTAATTTTGCAGTAAATTTATGCTTGACTACACAAAAAATCATGAAATATCTGAAAGATTTACGCGTGAGCAGTGTGGAGCATCCGCACGAGCGATATGTGTTGCTGAAGCTGACAGATGAGGCTCCACTGCCGGAAGTCAGCCCCGGGCAGTTCGTGGAAGTGCGGGTGGACGGAAGCCGCTCCACCTTTCTGCGCCGCCCGATTTCCATCAATTTCCTCGATACCGCGCTCAACGAGCTGTGGTTGCTCATTCAGACAGTGGGCGACGGCACACGTGCGCTGGCGAGACTCTCTGCCGGCGACAGGCTCAATGTGCTCCTGCCGTTGGGCAACGGTTTCCAGACCGTGGAGCAGGCCGACGAAAACGTGCTGCTCGCAGGCGGTGGTGTCGGCGTGGCTCCCTTATTGGAATACGGGAAATGGCTGGCGACACACGGTTCCCGCCCTACTTTTCTGCTGGGAGCCCGTTCGGCGCAGGATTTGCTCGAGCTGGACTTCTTCCGCCGCTACGGCGAAGTGTTTCTGACCACGGAAGACGGCTCCGCAGGCGAGCGCGGATTCGTCACCCGGCACAGCGTGCTGCAACAACGGAACTTCGACCGCATCGCGGTGTGCGGCCCCAAGCCCATGATGATGGCCATGGCCAAATTCGCCAAGAAGGCCAACGTGACCTGCGAGGTCTCATTGGAGAACATGATGGCCTGTGGCCTGGGAGCCTGTCTGTGCTGCGTGGAAAAAACCGTGCGAGGCAATGTCTGCGTCTGCCGGGAAGGCCCTGTGTTCAATGTGAAAGATCTGACCTGGGACATCTGAGCGTCCCTGTCACTGCCAGACATCATTCAAACACAAACACATCCAACTTTCGACAAATCAATCATGGCAAACATACAAACCAACATCGGAAAACTGCGGCTCAAGAATCCCGTGATGACAGCATCCGGCACGTTCGGCTACGGCACCGAATTCGCCGACTTGGTCCATCTGGAAGATCTCGGCGGCATCATCGTGAAAGGCACGACGCTCCATCCACGCGAAGGCAACGATTATCCACGCATGGCGGAAACAGCCGGCGGCATGCTCAATTGCGTGGGCCTGCAAAACAAAGGCGTAGATTATTTCTGCCAGCACATCTATCCGGACATCAAAGATTTGCAGACGAACATCATCGTCAACGTTTCGGG
Organism: uncultured Bacteroidaceae bacterium; assembly: GCA_964415385.1. Lineage (GTDB taxonomy): Bacteria > Bacteroidota > Bacteroidia > Bacteroidales > Bacteroidaceae > UBA3839. Next base: position 4,677 of record CAYPZK010000042.1, on the reverse strand, counting down.
GTCGAGCGTGGAGGACTATGCCGAATGCGCGGCCCGCATTGACGAGCTCGACCGCATTCCGGCCATCGAGCTCAACATCTCGTGCCCGAACGTGAAGCAGGGAGGCATGGCTTTCGGCGTCACCTGCGAGGGAGCCCACAGCGTGGTGAATGCCGTCCGGCAGGCTTACCATAAGACACTCATCGTGAAACTCTCGCCCAACGTCACCGACATCAGCGAGATTGCACGGGCAGCCGAGGATGCCGGCGCCGATGCCCTCTCGCTCATCAACACGCTGATGGGCATGGCCATCGACATCGAGCGCCGCCGTCCGAAGCTCTCCATCAAGACGGGCGGACTGAGCGGCACGGCCGTGAAGCCCGTGGCCGTGCGCTGCGTATGGCAGGTGGCACGCGCCGTCCGCATTCCTGTCATCGGTCTGGGAGGTATCATGAATACAGCCGACGCCATCGAATTTCTGATGGCCGGAGCACGAGCCGTCGAAATCGGTACCGCCAACTTCATCGATCCCGCCGTCAGCACGAAAGTGGCACAGGGCATCAACGACTGGCTGGACAGCCACGGCTGCAAAAGCGTGGACGAAATCATCGGCATCATCGACTGACACATCACGACAAACAGACAGGGTCTGGTTCCGCCATCCAGCGATGGACGAACCAGACCCTGCCGCGTTTTGCAGAATCATTCCCGCAGCGTCATACGAACGGATTTTCCGTCGGATAAGGCAATGACTTCGGCTGATTGTAGGCTATATCCTTGATGCCGAGGAACTTGAACACCTCGAAGAGATACTTGCCCACATGGCTGAAGGCCACGGCGCCATGGTGCGGATAACCTTTCTGAATCAAGACGTGGCGGTAGAAACGCCCCATCTCCGGGATGGCGAAGATTCCGATGCCACCGAACGAACGGGTCGGCACGTCGAGCACCTCACCCTCGGCGATGTAGGAGCGCAGGTTGCCCTGACTGTCACATTGCAGACGATAGAAAGTGATGTCGCTGGCAGCGATGTCGCCCTCAAGCGTGCCGCGCGTGAAGTCCGGCTTCCCGCCGTTCTCCAGCAGACGGTTCTGAATGAGCTGATACTTGATGGCACGCGAAGAGCACATCTTGCATTCCGGTGTATTGCCGCAATGGAAACCCATGAACGTGTCGGTGAGCTTGTAGTCATACTTGCCCACGATGTCCTCGTCATAAATGTATTGCGGCACGGAGTTGTTGATGTCGAGCAGGGTCACGGTATCGCCGCTCACGCACATGCCGATGTACTCCGACAGGGCACCATAGATGTCCACCTCGCAGCTCACCGGAATGCCACGGCTCACCAGTCGCGAGTTGACATAGCAAGGCTCGAAGCCGAACTGGCTCGGGAAAGCCGGCCAGCACTTGTCGGCAAACGCCACATACGGACGCGAGCCCTTATGCTGCTCCGCCCAGTCGAGAAGCGTCACCTCGAACTGTGCCATGCGGCCACTCAGCTCCGGGTAGTAGCGGCCCTCACCCATTTCCTCCGCCATTTCCTTGCAGATGCCCTCGATGCGTGGGTCGTCCGCGTGCTGTTTGTAGCTCACGAGCAGGTCGAGCTCCGAATTCTCTTCGATTTCCACGCCCAACTCATACAGTCCCTTGATGGGAGCATTGCAGGCAAAGAAATCCTGCGGACGCGGTCCGAACGTGATAATCTTCAAGCCCTTCAGTCCGATGATGGCGCGGGCCACCGGCACGAAGTCGGCAATCATCCGGGCTACGTCGGCGGCCGTGCCCACCGGATACTCCGGAATGTAGCCCTCCAGGTGACGCATGCCCAGATTGTAGGAACAGTTGAGCATGCCGCAGTAGGCATCGCCACGGCCGTTGATCATATCGCCATCACCCTCGGCTGCGGCCACGAACATACACGGTCCGTCGAACAACTTGGCGATCAGCGTCTCCGGTGTTTCAGGCCCGAAATTGCCCAGGAACACCACCAGCGCGTTGCAGCTCTCAGCCTTCACTTGAGCCACCGCCTTGAGCATGTCCTGCTCGTTCTCCACGGTGGTCGGGCAATCATAGATTTCCCCCTTGTATTCTTTCACGATGTTCTCGCGCCGCTGAGTGGACAGTGCGATGGGGAAGCAGTCACGGCTCACGGCGATAATGCCGAGCTTGACCTGAGGAATGTTGTTACTTACCATAATAGAAAAGATTTTTTTGGGATAAGATAAATTTGTTGTCTGTAGCCCTTTCCCCACCCCGTTCCCGTCCGCTCCAAGGGAGCCGGAAAAGAGCTGTCGGGGGAAATCAGCGATGCACAAAGTTAGAAACAAATTTTCGGAAAACGCAACCTCAGATGCAAGAAATTTCAGTCTTTCAGACGAATTAACGTTCCATGTTTCATAATCAAAAGAAAATGTTTCATCATCGAAAGTCCACCCTCTCCTGTCGGCACGGGATTGTGGAAAATGATCGGCCAGATTTTTCCCGGCGGAACCATCATCCCCTGACAGAAAGAAATTGTCAACCGCGATAAGAAAAAGATTTTATGTTTGCTTTCAATCCTGTCGGAAGAGCGTCAAACGATTGCCACGCAACAGGGCTTCGCTTTGGTCAAAATGCAAATACTTTTTTCTTATTTGCTTTCTTTTTGCAATTATTTCAAGAAAACACAATGCTATTTTGCAAAAAATGCACTACCTTTGCAGGCGAATTTTCAATCTAGAAACCAACAGCCGGCGCACTTTCCTCCACGAAATCCGCCGACGCTACAACAACGCAAGCATCCCCACATGAGCAAACTCATCAAGCCCGACGGCTACCAACAACTGCTCACCCCCTCGCAAACCGAACAGGGCATCAAGCAAATCAAAGAATTTTTCCAGGCCAATCTCGCCACGGCACTCCGGCTGCGGCGCGTCACAGCTCCCCTCTTCGTGCTGCGCGGACTCGGCATCAACGACGATCTCAACGGCGTGGAGCGCCCCGTCAGCTTCCCCATCAAGGACATGGGCGAACAGGTGGCCGAAGTCGTCCATTCACTCGCCAAATGGAAACGCCTCATGCTCGCCGAATACAACATACAGCCCGGCTACGGCCTCTATACCGACATGAACGCCATCCGGGGCGACGAGGAGCTCGACAACACCCACTCCCTCTACGTGGACCAGTGGGACTGGTGCCGCACCATCCGCCGCGAGGACCGCAACCTCAAGTTCCTGCGCCGCATCGTCAAGAACATCTACTACGCCATCCAGCGCACCGAATACCTCGTCTGCGAGACCTATCCGCAAATCAAGCCTTTCCTGCCCGAGGAAATCCATTTCATCCATTCCGAAGAACTGCTCCAGATGTATCCCGACCTCTCACCGAAGGAGCGTGAGGACGCCATCTGCAAAGCATACGGAGCCGTCTTCATCATCGGTATTGGCGGCAAGCTCAGCAACGGACAGCCGCACGACCTCCGTGCCCCCGACTACGACGACTGGACCACGCCCAACGAGGACGGCTACAAAGGGCTCAACGGCGACATCCTCATTTGGAACCCCGTGCTCAACCACTCCCTCGAACTCTCCTCGATGGGCATCCGGGTCGATCAGGAAGCCCTGCTCCGCCAGCTCCGGCTCACCGGTAAGCAAGAGCGCGAGCACCTGTTCTTCCACCAGAAGCTGCTCAAAGGTGAACTTCCGCTTTCCATCGGCGGAGGCATCGGGCAGAGCCGCCTCTGCCTCATCCTGCTCCACAAAGCGCATATCGGCGAAATCCAGGCCAGCATCTGGCCCGACGACATGCGCCGCGAATGCGAGGAGTTCGGCATGCATCTCATCTGAGCCACGCGCCGGAAATCCACCAACACCGCACAGGAAAGCTCCGGACTCCACACACAAAATTCCGCCGGCCGCGCCGATTCATGTCCATCGGGCGCGTTCGTTCTCCGGAACGGGTACGTCCGTTTTGGAAAACGAACGCGTTCGTTTTCCAAAAAATCAGTCTGATTCGTATTTTTTGCAGCAATATTTTGAGCTTTTGATCCGCAGAGTTTGCAAAGGCCGCAGGCGCCGTGGATGAGAAAAAGCGGTTTTCCCTTGCATTTCTGACCGAAGAATGGTATCTTTGCACGTTCATACGGAGCCTTCGTCAAGCCGTGGCTCCGCCGAAAATGCGTATTTATCCAACTCACATCAATAAAAAAACATCAGAACATTATGAAAGCATTTGTTTTCCCAGGACAAGGAGCACAATTCTCCGGCATGGGCAAGGACTTGTATGAGAACCACGCACTCGCCAAGGAGCTGTTTGACAAGGCCAACGAGATTCTCGGCTTCGAAATCACGAAAGTCATGTTCGAGGGCACCGACGAGGAACTGCGGCAGACCAAGGTGACGCAGCCGGCCGTGTTCCTCCACTCCGTCATCTCCGCCCTGTGCATGGGTGAGGCATTCCAGCCCGAAATGACCGCCGGACACTCGCTCGGTGAGTTCTCGGCACTGGTGGCCGCAGGCGCACTGAGCTTCGAGGACGGTCTGAAGTTGGTGAGCCATCGTGCCCAGGCCATGCAGAAGGCCTGCGAGGCCGCCCCGTCGACGATGGCCGCCATCATCGCCCTGCCCGACGAAGTGATTGAACAGGTGTGCAGGGAAGTGTCGCGACCGGGCAACGTCGTCGTGGCCGCCAACTACAACTGCCCGGGCCAGCTGGTGATTT
>CAYPZK010000041.1:0-23111 GCA_964415385.1 uncultured Bacteroidaceae bacterium | reverse complement strand
AATGTTTTCTTTCGAAAAATCGCTAATTTTGCACTTGCCAGTTGAGAGTAGGAAAACAGAAAAACGAATAAAAAATGACAAGATTGCGCATTTTTTTCACAAAAAACTTGCACAAATTAAAATCTCATTCTAAATTTGCAATTGGAATGGACACGTATGTCCAGACCATAGGCCTATGAAGAGAAAAGTACTCATATTATTAACCGCAGCATGGATGCTGGGCATGCCCCAGATGAATGCCCAGGATATTCAGCGCACCGGCATTGAGCAGGAACAGAAGGAGGTGGTGATTCTGGTGAATGAGTCATCCATCCGCATCAAGAATGCCGACAAGCTGTTGCTGGAGATTTACAACATGGCCGGCGTGAAGGTCGTGTCATACAGAATCGAAGGAAGCGACAAGACTTACGACTTGAACAACCTGCCGAAAGGTTGCTACATCGTAAAAATCGGGAAAGTGGCACGCAAGGTGTATCTGCGCTGACCCTGCACGGCGGCTTCCCACCCTATTTCCATGCCGTAGCCGGACATCCGTCATGGCGCAACGACAGCGTGTGGCAGGACGGCGGGGCTTCATGAATCAGACAACAGGCCTTGTTTATGCTCTTGCAACATAAACAAGGCTTTTTTCATCAACACATCTCCAACGACCGAGGAACGACCCTGCATCAAAAACGGATGACAATCATGAATGTTCCAACCGAAGACGACATCGTCCGTCTGCTCCAACAGCCCGACACACGCCGACGTGGATTCGAGGTACTTGTCAACACATTCGGGCAGAAGCTCTATTGGCAAATCCGGCGGATGGTGACGTACCACGATGATGCAGACGACGTGCTTCAGAACACATTCATGAAGGTGTGGGCCAACCTCGACAGCTTCCGTGGAGAGGCCAAACTATCCACCTGGCTGTTCAAGATTGCCTACAACGAAAGCATCACATTCCTCAAACGTCAGCACAACACCGTCTCGCTGGACACCAGCCCCGTGGACGAGGATGACGAAGGAACAATGTCACTGGCCAACACATTGGAGAGCGACCCGTATTTCGACGGCGACGAGACGGAGGCCATGTTGCAGGCGGCCATCGCCACCCTGCCGGCCAAGCAGAAAGCCGTCTTCAACATGAAATATTACGACGACATGAAATATGAGGAAATGTCCCATGTGACGGGCACCAGCGTGGGAGCACTCAAGGCTTCCTACCACTTGGCTGTGAAAAAAATCGAGGATTTCTTCCACCGACATGAATAAATTTGCAGCTTTCATGCAAAAAAACATTAAACTTTTCCACGTTCTGTCAGTCAAACAAACAGAAAGGAGCAAGATGAGACATGAAGAATTTTGACTTGAACACCCCAAGCAGGCGAAACCCGTTCAGTGTGCCGGATGGATATTTCGACCATCTCACGCAGCGGGTAATGGCGCAGATTCCGACCGAAAGCGTCTCAACGTCCGTGCAAGAACGCTCCGCGGCAACCATCGTCAAGATGCCGAATGCCAAACGGCACACCCACTGGATTGGCTGGGGCATCGCAGCGGCAGCGTGCATCGCCGGAGCTGTTTTCTTCCTCCACATTCCGGAATCTTCCGCCCCATCGGAACAAGCCACGGCACAGACTTCCGTCCAGGAAATCTATGACGACGACTATCAGCAACAGGTGCTGGAGTATGCGATGGTGGACAACTGTGACATTTACAGCTACTTGTCGGGCGATTTGTAATCAGCGGCACGTACATTTCCCAACGATTTCAAGAAAGCTCTTATGAAAAAAGTCTTGATGATTCTCTTCTGCATAGTCATGACAGGCAGCATGGCAGCGCAGAACACCGGCAAACAGAACAACAGACAGCACCATGAGTTCTCGCCAGAACTCTACCGCATGAAGATGGAACAGTTCATCACGCGGCAGGCCGGACTGACCGCAGCGGAAGGCCAGAAGTTTTTCCCGATGCTCCACGAGATGATGGAACTCCAGCGCAAAAACAAGGATTTGGCACGTGATGCCATGCACGCCTGCGGTGAGAATGCGTCGGAATCCGACTATCAGAAGGCCATCGATCAGGCACTGAACTACGATTGGGAGAATTACAAAATCGAGAAGGCCTACATGAAGAAGTTTCACACGGTGCTGACCTGGAAGAAAATCTACAAGGCCAAGGAAGCGGTGACGAAGTTCCAGTTTGATGCCATCCGCCGTTTTTCCCCTCCACGGCAGAACGGCGACGGACAAACAGGAGCCTGGCCGTGGAAAAAGAACATGCAGAAAGAAAAATGACGCTTCGTCCACCGGACAGCGGAGAAAGAACAAAACCCGCTCCAAAACATCAGGACGATACGGACTGTCGGAAAGCAATTGCAGCGCATGAAAGAGCCGCAATTGCTTTTTTGTGTGCAATTCCTTCATCATTCCATGAAATTTCATTAACTTTGCCAAGATTTTCAGGCAATCCGCTCTTCAGAACCGCTTGCATGAAAACCAACAGGTAAAAGAAGGAGTTTTAGAAATCAATCCATCCAACCAATCAAATGAACGTCAGTTATAAATGGCTTAAAGAATACGTCGATTTCGATCTGACACCGCAGCAGGTGGCAGATGCCCTCACAAGCGTGGGGCTGGAAGTCGATGCACTGGAAGAGGTGCAGTCAATCAAGGGAGGCTTGGAAGGTCTCGTCGTCGGACAGGTGCTCACCTGTGAGCCGCATCCCAACAGCGACCACATGCACGTGTGCACCGTTGACTTGGGCAACGGCAAGACCGAACAGATTGTCTGTGGCGCAGCCAATGTGGCAGCAGGCGAGAAGGTCATCGTAGCCACCTTAGGCACCAAACTTTACGATGGCGACAAGGAATTCACCATCAAGAAATCAAAACTCCGTGGCATCGAGTCGAACGGAATGATTTGTGCCGAAGACGAAATCGGCATCGGCAACGACCACAGCGGCATCATCGTGCTGCCGACAGATGCCGTCGTCGGAACTCCAGCCGCCACATACTACAACTTGGAAAGCGACTGGGTGATTGAAGTGGACATCACCCCGAACCATTCTGACGCTTGCTCCCATTGGGGAGTTGCCCGCGATTTCTATGCCTGGCTCAAGCAGAACGGCTATCAGACTTCGCTCCACCGCCCGTCAGTTGAAGCATTCACCGTGGACAATCACGACCTGGACATCGACATCCAAGTGGAAAATACGGAAGCTTGTCCACGATATTGCGCCGTCAGCATCAAGAACTGCAACGTGACCGAATCGCCAAAATGGCTCAAAGACCGCCTCACGACCATCGGCCTGCGCCCAATCAACAACATCGTTGACATCACGAACTATATCATGATGGCCTACGGACAGCCGCTGCATTGCTTCGATGTGGACATGATTACCGGTCGGAAAGTGGTTGTCAAGACCCTGCCGGAAGACACACGTTTCGTGACTCTCGATGGTGTGGAGCACAAACTCAGCGACAAGGACTTGACCATTTGCAACGCCGAAGAGCCCATGTGCATCGCAGGAGTCTTCGGAGGCAAAGGTTCCGGCACCTACGAGACGACCAAGAACGTGCTGTTCGAGTCAGCTTATTTCCATCCGACATGGATTCGGAAGTCCGCACGCCACCACGGCCTGCAGACCGACGCTTCGTTCCGCTTTGAGCGTGGCATCGACCCCGCAGGACAGATTTATGCGCTGAAGATGGCTGCATTGATGGCCAAGGAACTGGCCGGCGGAGAAATATCGATGGACATCAAAGACCTCAAGGCCGACACCCTGCCGCAAGATGCCATCGTGGATTTCGACTACCAATACTGCCATGATTTGGTCGGCAAGGACATCCCTGTCGGAACCATGCAAGACATCTGTGAGAATCTCGGGATGAAGATTCTGGAGAAGAACACAGCCGGCATGAAACTGCAAGTGCCTGCCTACAGGGTGGACGTGACGCATCCATGCGACATCGTCGAAGAGATTCTGCGTATCTACGGTTACGAGAACGTGGAAATCTCGACCCAACTGAAATCCTCGCTCACCATCAAAGGTGACCTGGACAAAAGCTATAAAATGCAGAACATCATCGGAGAGCAACTGGTTGGCTGCGGCTTCAACGAGATTCTCAACAATTCGCTGACCAAGGTGTCCTACTACGACGGCATGACACAAGTCTGCAAGAGCGAAAACCTCGTGCGCCTCATCAATCCGCTGAGCCAAGACCTCGGCGTGCTCCGGCAGACCCTGCTCTTTGGCGGATTGGAGAGCATCAGCCGAAATGTCAACCGCAAGTCACCGGACTTGAAGTTCTTCGAATACGGAAACTGCTACTACTTCCACCCCGAGAAGAAACACGACAACAGCGGCCTCACCTCCTCGGGCGAAACGTCAAGAATCATCCTTGCCCCTTATTCTGAGGACTATCACCTCGGACTTTGGCTCACAGGGAAACGTGTGAGCGGAAGCTGGGCGCACCCCGATGAGGAGACATCCGTTTATGAACTGAAAGCCTACGTGATGAACATCCTGCGCCGTCTTGGAGTTCCTTTCGGCGCATTGGTCTTCAGCAATCTCCAGAATGACATTTTCGCAACAGGTCAGGCCATCGCCAACCGCGGCGGCAAGACCATTGCAGAGTTTGGCATCGTGACCAAACGCCAGACTGCCAAATTTGACATCGACGCGCCCGTCTATTTCGCCGACATCCACTGGAACGCGCTCATGCAGGCTGTACGCAACAAGTCCATCCGTTACTACGAACTCTCGAAGTTCCCTGCTGTCAGCCGCGACTTGGCACTCCTGCTCGACCAGGGCATTGAGTTTGCAGAAATCGAACGGATAGCCTATCAAAGTGAGCGGAAGCTCCTCAAGGAAGTCCGCCTCTTCGATGTATATGAAGGAAAGAATCTGGAGTCCGGGAAAAAGAGCTATGCCATCAACTTCGTGCTTCAGGACGACCAGAAGACGCTCAACGACAAGCAGATTGACACCATCATGCAGAAAATCGAACACAACATCTGCAAACAGACCGGCGCTAAAGTCCGTGGTAAATAAACAATCAAACACTATAGAATCCAATGGGAAGAGCATTCGAATTTCGTAAGGCCCGCAAGCTGAAACGCTGGGGCAACATGGCCAAGACATTCACACGCCTGGGCAAGCAAATCGCCATCGCCGTATCGGAGGGCGGCCCCGATCCGGACAACAACTCACATCTCCGCGCCGTCATCGCCACTTGCAAGCATGCCAACATGCCGAAGGACAATATAGACCGCGCCATCAAGAATGCGATGGGCAAAGACAAGTCGGCTTACAAGACCATGACCTACGAAGGCTACGGGCCTCATGGAGTGGCCGTCTTCGTCGACACGCTCACCGACAACACCACACGCACCGTTGCCGATGTGCGCTCCATCTTCAACAAATTCAGCGGCACGCTGGGAACAATGGGGTCCCTCGCCTATCTGTTCGACCACTTTGCACAGTTCACCTTCAAACGGCCCGACAACCTCGACATGGACGAGATGGTGCTTGACCTCATCGACTATGGCGTGAGCGACGAATATGACGAAGAAGAAGACGAAGAGACAGGCGAAAAGACCATCACCATCTATGGCGACCCGAAGTGCTTCGCCCAAATACAAGCCTACCTCGAAAGCCACCAACTCGAAATCACGTCCGCAGAATTCACCTACGTGCCCAACGACCTGAAGGAAGTGACAGACGAGCAGCGGGAGACGATTGACAAAATGGTCGAACGCCTCGAAGAGTTCGATGACGTACAGAATGTTTACACAAACATGAAGTAGTTTCCAGATTCCCATCATGCACATTGACTACACTCCACAAGGCACCTGCTCCAAACAAATTCTGATTGACATCAACGATGCCGACCAGACCATTGAGGACGTGACATTCATCGGGGGATGTCCGGGCAACACTCTGGGCATCTCGTCCTTGACACGCGGCCTGAAGGTGAATGATGTGATTCGCAAGCTCGACGGCATCCGTTGCGGAATGAAGTCAACCTCCTGTCCCGACCAGTTGGCACAAGCTCTCAAGGCGGCCCTTCGTCAGGCAGGAACAACCAGCCACATTCCTAACCACAGCATGTCATGAATCTGAAAAAGGGTTTTCTCTCTGCACTGTCCTGCATGTCACTCATCGGACTGACAGCCTGCCAAGAGAGCATCGGAGAGCGGTTCGAGCGCGAGGCGAAGGAGTACACCGAACGCCACTGCCCGCAACGCATCAATCCCGAAGGCACCGTCATCCTCGACAGCATGGTCTTCCACAACGACGGCTCCAACGAAATCATCTATTACAACTCCATCCATGCCGATGCCGAAGCCATCCGACAGGTCGTGCAGAACGCCGGCCTCATCAGGGACAACCTGAAGAGCAAGATCATCAATTCGGTGGACTTGAAGAATGTGAAAGCTGCCGGTCTGACCATCTCCTACCGCTATCGGACGGCGGACGGCGACAGCATCATCGATTTCTCATTCACCCAAGCCGACTACACCAAATAGAGACTCCTTCACATTCCGAGAGAGACTCTTTCACATTCCGTTTACCCAACAACAGACGCGGGGACAGCAGAGAATCACCTTCTCACTGCCCCCGCGTCTGTTGCGTTTCCACCCCACATCCGCAAGTTAGAGCCAACAAAAAAGGGGCAACGCCTTGCCCCCAATCATGTTAACCTAAATCTAATACTATGAAAAACTTATCGCAAAGGTAAGCTATTTCCCTCTTAGCTCCAAATTCCAAGATACAAAAAATGGAGTTTTAAGATATTTTATAGATAAAAATCAAGAAAATGCCTCATTCCGGGTCTTGATTCTCCCATCCCAGGGCACTGGCTCCCAGCACGGCGGCATTTGAGCTCATCAGTCCGGAGATGAGGAACTTGGCCTTGCCGCGGTAGATTGGCATCACGTGCCTGTTGTAGGCCTCCTCGATAGGCTTCATGATGAGGTCGCCGGCCTTGGTCAGCCCGCCGAAGAAGATAAATGCCTCAGGCGAGCAGAAAGCAGAGAAATCGGCACAAGCCTCTCCCAGCATGTGTCCCGTGTATTCAAAGATTTCCTTGGCCACGACATCATCCTTGCCTGCAGCAATGCTCACGTCGAGACTCGTGATTTTCTCAGGATCGAGTTCGCGCAACAGACTCGGCTTGGTGGTTTTCGACAGAATCTCACGCGCCGTGCGGGCCACTCCTGTAGCCGAGCAATACGTCTCCAGACAGCCCTTGCGGCCACAGCCGCACAGACGGCCTTCCTCGCCGCGAACCATCGTGACATGTCCCAGCTCACCGGCAAATCCGTCGCAGCCGTACACGACCTGCCCGTTGATGACAATGCCCGATCCCACGCCTGTTCCGAGCGCGATGACGATGAAATTCTTCATGCCTCTGGCCACACCATAAATCATCTCGCCCATAGCGGCCGCATTGGCATCGTTCGTCACTTTCACAGGGATGCCCAGCGCGTCGCTGAACAGCTGTGCGACAGGCACCACGCCCTTCCACGGCAGATTCGGAGCCAGCTCGATGGAACCTGAGTAATAATTGCCGTTCGGCGCTCCGATACCCATAGCCTTGATGTTGTCAATACCGCCGGCCTTCTCAATCAGAGGTTGCAGGCAAGCCACGCCCGCCTCCACAAACGATTCGATGGTCGGATAATCCTGCGTGTGGATGGCATTGTCAAACAACACCTCCCCGCGCTGGTTCACGATGCCGAACACAGTATTCGTTCCGCCCAAGTCAACGCCGACGACGTAGGGCTTAATTTCATTCATAGCCATGACACCAAAGGATTTAAGATTGTCAGTTCAAAAAAAATCTCTGTTGCAAATATAGCGAAAAAGTACAGAACGCATCACACCTTCCGTACTTTTTTTTGCAAAAAAAATTCAGATAAGCACACGACGTCCGCAGAAACACCGCGCGGAAGGAGACTCACAAACTCCGCAGAGCAAATCCCTCAACACCGCACATCAAAGTCGCGGACTGCGCGGATTTCGTGTCTGTCGAACGCGTCCGTTCGGCAGAATGAACACGTTCGTTCCGGAAAACGAACGCGTTCGTTTTGGAAAAACTCAGACTAAAACGGGAATTGATAAGCCGGATTCCGGACATTTTTTCCGCAGAACTCGACAATGGTTTTGCATAGAATAGTAAGAATGGACTCGAACAATAAAAAGTTGAAATTGTTTGCCGGTGTAACTATTTTTAGTTACCTTTGCCGGCAAATAAGTAAGGATGAACAAGCATGACAAGCTCTTGAAGCGGTTCTACAACCTTCCAAGGGATTTTTCCTTTGATGAAATGGTCCGTCTATTCTCCCAATTCGGTTTTCACCAAGAGAATAAAGGTGCGACATCGGGGTCACGAATCATGTTCGTGAATGACGACAATGAAGACTGCTATATCATGCACAAGCCACATCCCGCAAACATCATTAAAGGATATGTGATGCGGCAGGTGTACACTTATCTAAAGGCCAAGGGATATATTCAATAGGAGGACACAGCTATGGGAACGATGAAATATAAGGGGTACACGGGCAGCGTGGACTACAGCGAAGAGGACAATTGTCTGTACGGGCAGGTTCTCGGCATGAGCCGTGACAACATCACCTACGAAGGACAAGATGTCAACGAGCTTCGCCGGGACTTCGAGGGTGCCGTGGATGACTACATTGCCCGCTGCAAGGCCAGAGGCATGGAGCCACGCAAACCTTATAGCGGCAATCTGAATGTGCGTCTCACTCCCGAGATTCACAGCCGCATCGCCACGTTGGCACAACAGACGGGAACAACCATCAACAGTTACATCCGCCAAACCTTAGCGAAAGCTGTGGGCGTGACTCTGTGAGGAGGGGGGAAAAGCCATCGTCATCGTCCGGCACGAGGCCATTGCTGTCTGTGGCAACAAGTCATGACAGCTTGTGGATGACCAGTCCGCTCCGCAGCTTCGGCTCGAACCAGGTGGCCTTCGGCGGCATCATCTGGCCGGAATCGGCGATGGCCATGATTTGCTGCATGCTGACAGGATAGAGCGCCAGGGCAAGGCGCATCTCGCCGCTGTCGCACCGGCGCTTGAGCTCGTCCAGCCCACGAAGCCCGCCGACGAAGTCGATGCGTTTGTCGCGCCGCAGGTCGGTGATGCCGAGAATCCGGTCGAGAATGAAACGGGAGGATATGCTGACATCCAGCGAACCGACGGGGTCGGAATCGTCATAGGAGTCGGGGTTGGCGAGGAGCGCGTACCATTGTCCGTCAAGATAGAGCGCGAACTCATGCAGCTGCCGGGGATAGTAGGCATCCGTTCCCTTCGGCGTGACAGAGAAGTGTTCGGCCAGCCGCTCCAGGAACTGCCCGGCGGTGAGTCCGTTCAGGTCGCGCACGACACGGTTGTAGTCGAGGATGGTGAGCTGGCTGGCAGGGAAGCAGACGGCCATGAAATAGTTGTACTCCTCATCTCCCCTGTGATGAGGATTTTGGCGTGCCTTCTCGGCACCTACGAGGGCTGCGGCCGCGGAGCGATGATGGCCGTCGGCGATGTAGAGCGACGGTATCTTGGCGAACTCATCCGTTATGGCCGCGATGTCCTGTTCGTCATCCACAATCCAGAGACGGTGGCGGAATCCGTCGACAGGAGCGACGAAATCGTATTCGGGGCATGTGGCGGCATAGCGGGCTACCAAAGCATCAAGCACGGCATCGTCGGGATAGGCAAGGAAGACAGGCTCGACATTGGCATTGGTGACGCGCACGTGCTTCATGCGGTCTTCCTCCTTGTCGCTGCGTGTCAGCTCGTGCCGCTTGATGACTCCGTTGAGATAGTCATCGACGCAGGCACCGACGACCAATCCGTACTGTGTCCTGCCGTTCATGGTCTGCGCGTAAATATAGTACTTCTCCTTGTCGTCTTGCACGAGCCAGCCCCTGTTCTGGAATTTCTGGAACTGCTCTGCCGCCGACTCATAGACACGCGGGTCGTATTCACTGGTGCCTTCGGGAAAATTGATTTCGGGCTTGATGATATGGTAGAGCGACATCTCGTTGTCTCCCGCTTCGGCCCGGGCCTCTTCGGAACTCAGCACATCATAAGGACGCGACTCCACTCGCCCGACGACATCGCGGGGCGGGCGGAGACCGCGGAAAGGTTTTACTGTTGCCACTGGGAAAAAAGTGTATGAAAGGATGTGGTTACTTGTTCACCTGGAACTTGGTGATGCCGTCGCGGACGAAGCCGACGATCTGACGGGCAGCGGCAATGCCGGCGTTGACATTGGCTTCGGCTGTCTGTGCGCCCATTTTCTTCGGCGTGGAGAAATAGCGGCCTTCGAACTTGGCAAACTCCGCATCGGCATCGGGCTTGATGTCAGTGATGTATTTCAAGTCATCGCGTTCGGCGAGCAGCTGGAGGAGCTCCGTCTCGTTGATGACTTCCTTGCGGGCCGTGTTGATGAGGATGCCGCCTTTCTTCAGCCGGCCCACCAGGCTCTTGTTGATGCTTTTCACCGTGTCGGGCGTGGCGGGGATGTGGAGGCTCACGATGTCGCAGGTGTCGAAGAGTTCTTCCTGATTCTGAGCCGCATGCACACCGGCGGCCTCAATCACCGAGGCGGGACAGAAAGCGTCATAGGCGGCTACCTCCATGCCGAATCCCCGGGCGATGCGGGCCACATTGCGTCCCACGTTGCCAAAGGCAAGAATGCCGAGCCGCTTGCCTTTCAGTTCCGTTCCGGCCTTGCCGTTGAAGAAGTTGCGGACGGTGAACACGAGCAGTCCGAAGACGAGCTCGGCCACGGCGTTGGCGTTCTGGCCGGGCGTGTTCATCACCACGACACCGTGTCGGGTTGCAGCCTCCAAATCGATGTTGTCGTAACCGGCTCCGGCACGCACCACGATTTTGAGCTGCGGAGCGGCCTCAAAGACCTGATTGTCGATTTTGTCCGAACGGACAATCAGTGCATCCGCATCGGCCACAGCCTGAAGCAGTGCCGACTTCTCGGTATATTTCTCAAGGAGAGCCAACTCGTAGCCAGCCGACTCGGTTTCTTTTCTGATGCCTTCCACTGCCACTGGAGCGAACGGCTTTTCTGTTGCAATCAGAACTTTCATGTGAAATGGTATGATTTTTATTGATTCTACTTCTGGAAAATTGATTCTGCTTCTGAAAAAGGAAAAGGCAGTTCCTTTCCTTCCGTCTATCAGTCAACAGAGGAAGGGAAACTGCCCATAAAGCTGTGTATGTGCATGATCAAGGATGAAACTCGTCAATGTGTCTTCTCAAACTCCTGCATGGCTGCGATGAGAGCTTGAACGCCTTCCACGGTCATGGCGTTGTAGCAGCTGGCACGGAATCCGCCGACGGAGCGGTGTCCCTTGATACCCACCATGCCTTTCGACGTGGCGAACTGCAGGAAATCAGCCTCCAGCTCCTTGTATTCGTCGTTCATCACGAAGCAGATGTTCATGAGAGAGCGGTCTTCGGCCTTCACCGTTCCACGGAAGAGGCGGTTACGGTCGATTTCGCCGTAGAGGAGGTCGGCACGTTCCTGTGCGCGCTTGCCGGCGGCCTCCACGCCACCGTTGGCTTTCAGCCACTTGAGATTCTGCAGGGCACAATAGATAGGTACCACCGGCGGGGTGTTGAACATGGAGCCTTTCTCCACGTGGGTGCGGTAGTCAAGCATCGTCGGGATAGGGCGGCTCACCTTGCCCAATGCGTCGTTCTTCACGATGATGAAGGTCACGCCGGCCATGGAGAGGTTTTTCTGCGCACCGCCATAGATGCAGTTGTATTTGCTCACATCCACCGGACGGGTGAAGATGTCGGATGACATGTCCGCAACCAACGGCACCGACGCGTCCGGATCCTTGCGGATTTCCGTGCCGTAGATGGTGTTGTTCGTGGTGATGTGGAAATAGTCGGCATCGGCCGGAACGGTGAAATCTTTAGGTATGTACGTATAGTTGTCGGCGGCGGAAGAGGCCACTTCGACCACCTCGCCGAAGAGCTTGGCTTCCTTCATGGCTTTCTTGGCCCACGTACCGGTATTGAGATAAGCTGCCTTTTTCTCCAGGAAGTTGTATGGCACCTGGCAGAACTGCAGGCTGGCGCCCCCGCCAAGGAAGAGCACGGAGTATCCCTCTGGAATGTCGAGCAGCTCCTTGAAGAGGGCGACGGTCTCGTCCATGACCGGCTGAAAGTCTTTGGCGCGATGGCTGATTTCCATGAGCGAGAGTCCGGATCCGTTGAAATCCAGGCAGGCGTTTGCTGTGGCCTCGATGACTTCGCGGGGAAGGATGGACGGGCCTGCATTGAAATTGTACTTTTTCATTACTATTATTATTGTTTATATAAGTCCGCTGCAAAATTACGCAAATAAATTGTGACAGCCAACGATAACGTAACAAAAGGTTTTTCCTGCACCGTTAATAAGTTTGAAAATGACAGGAAAGAGCGGTTTCGGGCAATAAAATGGCACTGCCGCCGCCGAAGTCAGATGGACACCTCGTGCAGGATGTCGAGCAGGTTGTGGTCGATTTTCCGGTTCTCGCGCACGGCGCGTGAGAATGGCACATAGACGATTTCCTCGTTGTCGATGCCAATCATCACATTGCGCAAGCCCTTCATCAGAGCCTCGATGCTGGCACACCCCATGCGGCTGGCCGTGATACGGTCGTGCGCCGTCGGATGCCCCCCACGCTGCAGGTGGCCCAGAATGGAGATGCGCACATCCAGCTCGGGATGGTCTTTCTTCACGAGGTCGGCATACTGCAGGGCACCGCCCGTCTCGTCGCTGGCCGCCACCAGCACGATGCTGCTCTGCTTGGTCTTGCGGAATCCGTTCTCAATGAAATTGGCCAGCTGGTTGTCCTCAATCTGCACTGAAGGGATGATGGCCTCCTCGCATCCCGAGGCAATCGCGCCGTTGAGCGCCAGGAATCCCGCGTCGTCGCCCATCACCTCCACGAAGAACAGGCGTTCGTGGCTCGTGGCCGTGTCCCGGATTTTGTCCACGCACTGCATGATGGTGTTGAGCGCGGTGTCGTAGCCGATGGTGGTGTCGGTGCCGCACAGGTTGTTGTCGATGGTGGCGGGAATGGCGATGCAGGGGATGTCGTATTCCTGGGCAAAGATGCGTGCGCCGTGGATGGTTCCGTCACCGCCGATAACAATCAGAGCGTCGATGCCCTCGTTCTTCACGTTCTCATAAGCCTTCTTGCGGCCTTCCTCCGAGAAGAAATCCTTGCTTGGAGACGACTTCAGGATGGTTCCTCCAAACTGGATGATATTGCTGACGTTCTGGGTTTTGAACTCCACGATGTCGCCGTCAATCAGTCCCTTATAGCCCCGATAGACAGCCTTTACCCGCAATCCGTTGTAGATTGCCGAACGCGTGACAGCCCGGATGGCGCTGTTCATGCCAGGTGCATCATTTCCTGACGTAACGATGCCAACGCATTTGATTTCAGACATAGAAGCGTTTATTTTTTTGAAGGTTATTGCTATTGCATGCTCCGAAGGCATTCAGTTCCTGACCCGGATCTTCCAGACTCCGTCCGTCCGTACCATCTTCTGCGCACACTCCGTCGAGTCGCCGTTGCTGAAGAACCGGCGGTAGAAGACGGTGGCCACCGTGTCGGACAGCATTCTGGCCGAGATCACCTCAACCCTCAGCAGCCCCCCACGGAGCACGGCCTCGCGCTGCCGTTGCTGCGTCACCGCATGGGCAAAGAGGCTGATTTGGGCGGAATCCAGCGGAGCACCGAAATCCAGACGGGCCACGTAGGCGGAGTCGTCACCTGCCGCCAGCGCGTCCAGAGCCTCGCGCATGGCCTGCCTCGGAGCCTCGGTCCGGTCGGCCACGGCCTCCTTACAGCCCACCGGCATGAAGGCCAGGACAGACATTGCCATCAGGCAGCAGAGCTTCGTTTTCATCATGAGTTCCATATCAATATATCCCGAACCATGTAGCCCGCGCGTCCGTCACTTGTGCCGGACATACACATTGAGCGGCGTCCCCTTGAAGTTCCAATGACTGCGGATCTGGTTTTCGAGAAAACGCTTGTAGGGTTCTTTCACGTATTGTGGCAGATTGGCATAGAACACGAACGACGGGACGCGCGTGCCAGGAATCTGCATGCAATATTTGATTTTGATGTATTTGCCCTTGATGGACGGCGGGGGCGTGGCCTCGATGACGGGCAGCATCGTCTCGTTGAGCTTGGCCGTTCCCACCTTGGCGGTGCGGTGCGCATAGGCGGAGTTTGCGGCCTCCAGCACGCGGAAGATACGTTGTTTGGTCAGAGCCGAGGTGAAGATGATTTCGAAATCCGTGAACGGTGCCAGGCGCTCGCGGATGGCGTTTTCGAAATGCCGAATGGCTTCGTTGCTTTTGTTCTCCACCAGATCCCACTTGTTCACGACGACCACAAGCCCCTTCTGGTTCTTCTGGACAATCTGGAAGATGTTCAGATCCTGCCCCTCAATGCCGCGCGTGGCATCCACCATCAGCACGCAGACGTCACTGTTCTCAATGGCGCGGATGGAGCGCATCACGCTGTAGTATTCCAGATCCTCGCTCACCTTTCCCTTCTTGCGAATGCCGGCCGTATCGACCAGATAGAAGTTGAAGCCGAACTTGCAGTAGCGGGTGTAGATGGAGTCGCGGGTCGTGCCAGCGATGTCCGTCACCACGTTGCGGTCGTCGCCCAGAAAAGCGTTGATGAGGGACGACTTGCCCACGTTCGGACGACCCACCACGGCGATGCGCGGGATGTCCTCCTCAATGATGTCGTCCATCGACTTCTTGAACAACTTCACCACGTCGTCGAGCAAATCGCCCGTGCCGCTTCCCGTCAGCGAGGAGATGCAGTAGGGGTCGCCCAGCCCAAGGCTGTAGAACTCGGCCGCGCCGTAGCGCTGCTCGTTGGAGTCCACCTTGTTGCAGACCACGAGCGTGGGCACCTTGGAGCGGCGCAGGATGCCGGCCACCTCCATGTCCAGGTCGGTCACGCCCGTATTCACGTCCACCATCAGCAGGATGACATCGCATTCCTCGATGGCGATGAGCACCTGTCTGCGGATTTCCTCTTCGAAGACATCGTCGGAGTTCACCACCCATCCGCCGGTGTCGACGACGGAGAACTCCTTGTTTCCCCATTCGCACTTGCCGTACTGGCGGTCGCGGGTGGTTCCCGCCTCGTCGCTCACGATGGCGTGACGGGTCTTGGTCAGGCGGTTGAAAAGTGTGGACTTGCCCACGTTGGGGCGTCCGACGATAGCTGCTAAATTTGGCATAATCTTGAAAATGTCATGTCGTTCCTGTTCATCGCCGCCCGCCGCTCCGGCAGGCAGCGCCCTTCCCTACTCCGGATTGTAGCCGAAGAGGTTCAGCTCCCGGCTGGAGTTGCGCCAGTCCTTGTCCACCTTCACGAAGGTCTCCATATAGACGCTCTTGCCAAAGAACCGTTCCAGCGCCTTGCGGGCCTCCGTCATCACCTTCTTCAGTGCCTTGCCCTGATGTCCGATGATGATGCCCTTCTGCGAGTCGCGCTCCACATAGATGACGATGGCGGTGTGGATGTGCGTTTTGTCTTCCTTGAAGCTCTCCACGCCCACCTCCACACTGTAGGGGATTTCCTTGTCGTAGTAGAGCAGGATTTTCTCGCGCACAATCTCGCTCACGAAGAAGCGTGCCGGCTTGTCCGTCAGCTGATTCTTGTCGAAATACGGCGGAGCGTCGGGCAGCAGCTCCTTGATGCGCTTCAGCACGGGCTCCACATTGAATTTGGCGAGAGCCGACACGGGCACAATCTCCGCCTTCGGCAGCAGCTCATGCCATTCGTTCACCAGCTCCACGAGGTGCGGCTCGTCCGTCAGGTCGATTTTGTTGATGAGCACCATCACTGGCACCTCGAGCCTGTTCACCTTGGCCAGAAAGTCCCCGTTCTTGTCCACCCGCTCCACCGGGTCTGTCACATAGAGTAGCACATCGGCGTCCACGAGGGCGCTCTCGGAGAAGGCGAGCATCGACTCCTGCAACTTGTAGTTCGGCTTCAGCACGCCTGGCGTGTCGCTGAACACAATCTGGCAGTCGTCATCATTGATGATGCCCATGATGCGGTGGCGGGTGGTCTGCGCCTTGAAGGTGGCGATGCTGATGCGTTCCCCCACGAAGAGGTTCATCAGCGTGGACTTGCCCACGTTCGGATTTCCGACAATATTTACGAATCCTGATTTATGCACGTCTCTTTTTTTTCGTCGTCTGGGTTTTGTTTTGAAGTCCCCTCCCCTATCACATCTGAAGGAGGGGAAAAGCGGTGCGGACAGAAAAGAAGAACCTTCCCCAACGGACATCCGGCCTCATCCCCCTCCTCAGAAGAGAGAGGGGGCAGGGGAAGTCTGCAGGGGGAGGTCCCGAGGGGATGAGGCATTCCGCCTACTTGCTGAACTTCGCTCCGTCGTAGCCCCACTTCATGTAGGCCGCGCCCCACGAGAATCCCGCGCCGAAAGCCGTGAAAATGAGGTTGTCGCCCCGCTTCAGCTTCGGCTCGTACTCCCAAAGGCAGAGCGGCAGCGTGCCGCCCGACGTGTTGGCCATGTGGTCGATGTTCATCATCACCTTCTCCGCCGGCACGTTGATGCGGCGTGCCACGGCCAGCTCAATGCGCACATTGGCCTGGTGGGGCACCACCCATGCGATGTCGTCGTTGGTCAGGTGGTTGCGCCGGGCAATGGTCTCCACGGCGTCCGACATGTTCGTCACGGCATACTTGAACACCGTGCGGCCCTCCTGATAGATGAAATGCTCGCGGGCATCCACGGTCTCGTGGCTCGGCACCTTGGCCGAACCACCCGCCGCCATGTGCAGCGGCTCGTAGTGGCTGTCCGTGCGCAGATAGCTGTCCATCAGGCCGTAGCTCTCGGTCGTGGCCTCCATCATCACACAGCCCGCCCCGTCGCCGAAGATGGGGCACGTCGTGCGGTCCTGATAGTTGGTCATCGACGACACCATGTCGCCGCCACAGACGATGATGCGCCGGTAGCGCCCCGTCTTGATGAGACCCGCGCCCACCTCCATCGCATAGAGGAAACCGGCGCAAGCCGCCTCCATGTCGAAGCCGAACGCGTGTTTCAAGCCCACGTTGCCGATGACCAGCGAGGCCGTCGACGGGAAATGATAGTCAGGAGTGGTCGTCGCACAGATGACGGCCTCCACCGTGTCGGGGTCAGCCTGTGTCTTGGCCAGCAGCTCCTCCACGGCCTTGGTCATCATATACGACGTACCGGCGCCCTGACGCTCGTCATCCTTCAGGATGTGGCGCGTCTTCACGCCGATGCGCTCCATAATCCATTCGTCCGTCGTGTCCACGATGTGCGACATCTCCTCGTTGTCGAGGATGTACTTCGGAACGAATCCGCCCACGCCCGTTACAACAGCATTGATTGTTTCCATGACCACGGTTTTTTTAGATTGCCGCTTCTTTCTCGACAGCCACCTTGCCGCGATAGTAGCCGCAGGCGGGACAAACCGTGTGGTAAACGTAGAATTCGCCGCAGTTCGGGCATACGGCCAAAGCCGGGGCCACGGCCACGTCGTGGGTTCTTCTCTTGCGCGTGCGGGTCTTCGACTGTCTTCTCTTAGGATGTGCCATTTTTCTTGACTTCTTTTTTTAGAGTTATTGATTCAGATGATTGTTCTCTCTCATGCGGCGCAGCATGTCCTCGTCACACTGCCCTTCTTCGTGTACGCGCCGGAGCGGCATGCCCAGCACGATGAACTCATAGACGGGAAACGAGAGGTCAAGCCTGCCGTCCCGCTCGGGAACCGTCAGCACCTCGCCGTCGTCCGCATACCCCCCGCCCAGCCGCACCGTCAGGCGGTCCGTGCAGTCCACCGGCACGTCCACGTCTCCCAGACAACGGTCGCAGGGCACGGTCACCGTGCCCGCCGACTGCACCGCGAACTCATACCGCCCGCCGGCCGCCCTCTCGCAGGTCACCCTCGTGCGGACGCTGCCACGGTCTATCAGGCCGCCCGTCTGCCGGAAGAAGGCATCGTCCAGCTCATAGTCAAAGGTGCGTCCGGCAAGACTCTTGTCATACAGGTCGATGATGAATCCGTTCATATAGTCCCCGTCTGCCGGGGAGAGCCACAAGGTGTTCCCTCCGGTGTGTTCGAGGTGCAAAGGTACGAATAAAAATTGACAACGCGCGAATTTTATCCAAAATAATTGTCTTTTCCATCTCCTTTCCCCTCCTTTCACCGTCTCCCGTCCCGTCTTCCCCGTCTTCAAGAAGCACGGGGCGGCCTACAACGCTCCCGCTCACCCCATCATTCATTGCTCAGCAACAGGCCGTCGGCCGTCATACCCTCGGCGGAGACGTACATCTCGCGGCACGAGGAGTTGTTGTAGAATCTGACGGTGGCACGCCCGTGGGCATCGGTCTTCACGTCCGGATCCCAGTAGAGCGTGCGGCGGAAGTCCTCCATCGGCGGCAGCACGCTGTAATCGTCCATCTCAAACTTTGCCGGCACATTGAATCCCTGGAAATAGGTGCGGCGTTTTCCTTTCTTGCTCTCAGTGGAATAGTCAGGATAGGTATAAAGAAAAATCAGGACGGGATTCAAATTTGCTATTTCCTGAGCCTCTGATAAATAATGATACACAAGATTGGGAGCTTCATCCACAATATAAACCGCTTTGATTTCATCCAAGAACAAGGACAGGGGGGAGTACTGCGACTGTATGCCCGGGTGGTTCCATGCTGTAGGCGTGGAATTGTCCATCAGACCTGCTTGTGATGTGTTCAGATGGCTTTCGTACCCGGTCATATCGGCCACTGCATTGTTCTGAATCCACACAATGGGGCGTCCGTCATATACGACAGCCAACTTGTTGAGCATATCCACGGCAATCTTCTCCTCATGTGGCGGCGCGATGTCCGACGTGTGATGGTTGCAAAACAGAGGGTTGTTGTCCCTCAACCAATCTCCCAGCATCGGAACAATCTGGTTTTGGTCAATATAATCCTGCGCCACTTCGTTGATGTCATAATAGATACTGGCCTTACGTCTTCCCCGCCGCTCATCATACCATCCACCCGAATAGTCTGTCCAATAGTGCTTTTGCTGCTTGACAGTCACATCGTTCGTCACAAACTCATAGTGCCCAATGCGATGTACGAGTTGCCCGTCCTTTTTCTGCTGATATTCGGCCGTCGCAGCACGTTCTTGTGGCATCAATGGAAAAAGATTGGCCGTATCGGCAGGCAAGCGTCGGGCTTCTTCGTCAAAGATGTAACGTGCAGCAGGGCGGAAGTGGCGGTCAATGCCGATATTGTAGGTTTTCAACCTGTCTTTCACACGCGATTCTATCTGCAGGTTCCAGTACCCGCTGATATCCGGCAGCCTGAATGCGTAGTGTCCCGCAGAGTCTGTCGTAGTCTCTCCCGTCAGCGTCTGACCGCTGCCATTGTAGAGAAATGCCTTCAAGTCCACGCCTCCTATAGGATTTCTTTTCTTCCACCGGCTCTGCGCACGCCCCAGTTGGCCAAAAACATACAGATAATCCTCAATCGGCTGGATACGATGGTGCCACGGTCGTACATCAGCCATGACATACCAGTCATAGCGCCGCCAGCCCTGAATCATCATCAGCGTGTCGGCCGCCCGACGGTGCTCTTCATCATCCGCCTCGAAGTAATACTCAGGATGTGCAATAAAGCCCTTCACATCACTGCCAAGCAGCATATACGCGCCGATGGTGCCATAGCGGCCGTTCAGCATGGTTTCTGAATCCACTGCGGAAAACGAGAGCGACGCGTCTGGTTGAGTCTGCAATTCCAGCTCTACCTTTCCACATGATGTAGGGCGACCGGTCAGCGGCACGATCCGGATTTGTTGGCTATCATTGTGGCTTGGACAGATGAAGAAAAGACGTTCTGCCTGAATCCGGCCATCACTGGTGAACAGTGTCAACTGGTTGACCCCTGGACGGAGCTGAGTACGTGGATAGCACAACATGGTTTGTGGTTCAATCGTCAATGTGTCCACCCGATAAATCGTTCCGGCATTCATCAACGTGACACCCAATTTCCTACCGAGCATGCCATCGGACGCAGAGACAGTGACCTCCACCTGACCATCCGCCAAGGGATTCAGATGCACCACACACCCCTGCTCCCGCACCTCGGGAAAACGCAGTTCATGCACATGGCCGTCCGCATCGGTCAGAACCAATGCAAGTGGCAGATGAGACGGCACCACCTCAAACATGCCACGTCCATTTGCCCCGGCATGCACCACGGTCAACGTATTGCCCACAGCATCCGTCACAAGGCCATCCACAGACTCCCGTTGCCCCTTCTGGTTGATTACATCGAAAGCCACCCTGCTGCGGATACCTCTCACCAGCACGCCGCCCTCGGGATAAAGATTCACAATATATGGCTCCGCTTTCTTTTTCACATTCTGAAGGGAAAACGTATCGCGCTCCACGAGCCGTGGAGGCAACCGGTGGCGCACGCTCCGCTGATTGATGGTAGGATGTGAATAGTCGCCGTCCTGCTCCGGAGCATTAAATATCGGGAAAACACGGGAGAAAACGGTTTCATCGCCCCAGTTCATCATGTAGCGGGTATAGGCACGCACTTCATAGAATCCGGAATCGAAGATGGAATCCAACAGAATGTCTCCCTTTCCCATGCCGTCCACGATGCAGACCTTCTGTTTATTCACCACATTTCCGCTCGGGTCGAGCAAGTCCACATAGAGCACATGACTGATGTCGCTCGGACGGCTGTTGTCCGTCCGCACCACGTAGGCCTTGAACCATATCCGCTCGCCCTTGAAGTAGCCCGTGTTGTCGAAATGCAGATACACCTTCTCCTGCGGATATACCTTGTTGAACAGCATCGCATGGCGGATGTAGTTCATGATGCTGTCCAAAGGAGCGGCGTGCGCCACTGCCAGCAACAATGAGAAGGCAAGGAAAAAGACTGGTCGTTTCATTTACTCTTTACATCAATTGCGTCCGAAAACACATCATCAGATCATCATTCATTGCTCAGCAACAGGCCGCCGGCCGTCATACCCTCGACGGAGACATACATCTCGCGGCACGAGGAGTTGTTGTAGAACCTCACGGTGGCACGTCCGCTGGCATCGGTCTTCACGTCCGGATTCCAGTAGAGCGTGCGGCGGAAGTCCTCCATCGGCGGCAGCACACTGTAGTCATACATCTCAAATCTGTGCTGATAGTTGAAACCACTGAAAAATGTGCGGCGCTTTCCTTTTTTCTTCTCCGTCGAGTAATCCGGATGTGTATAGACATGTATAATGACAGGATTGAAGGTGGCTAAATCGCTACGGATATAGGCTTCGGCCACCTCGGGAGCATTGTCCGTAATGTAAATGGGACATATCTCATCAATGTAGGTTGGCATCACGGCCAATGTATCGGACTTGAGCGATGAAATGATGTGGTACTGATGGCGGGCAAGCCCGGTCACGCCCTTGAAAGAATTGTTGAGCACCCAGATAATGGGTCGTCCATCATAACGTGGGCCTTGCGCCTGTTCCTGCCCGGCCGACTCCGTCTCCAGGAAAGAATAAGTTGCATCTTCAGAAAAAAGAGAATTCTCACTGGCCAGCCATTCGCGGAATTCCGGTTGCACACGATTCATGTCCAGACATTCGTCGCTGGCCTCGGCGCAGTTGTAGTAGAAGCTGGCGTGAGCGCGCGCCTCGGTTTCGTCAAAGCGCAGGTCGTTGTTGTCCGTCCAGTAGTTTTTCTTTTTTCTCACCTTGACCGTCTGCATCAGATAAGCATTCTCCCCTATCCGACGGACAAAATCATCATAACCCGGTAACAGTTGCGGTCCCTGCGCCCGTTCGGAAGCCGTCATCTTGAACAAATTGGCCGTGTGAGGCGGCGTGAGCTGTGCCTCGTCGCGGAAGATATAGCGCAGAGCGGGCGTGAAATGACGGTTGATGCCGACATTGTAGGTCTTGAGCTTGCCCTCGCGCCGCGTCTCTATCTGCAGACTCCAATTGCCCGACACGTCAGGCAAGGAGAAGGCATAGTGACCGAGCGAGTCGGTGACAGTCTTGCCAGACATGCTCTGACCGAAACGGTTGTAGAGAAACACGCTCATGTCAACGCTGTCAACAGGATTCTTCTTGATCCACCTGCCGGTTGCGGGACGCAGCGTACCATAGAGATATAGTTGGTCCTCAATCTGCTGAATGCGCCACGGCCAAGGTGTCACGTCCGACATCACCTGCCAGACATACCTGCGCCAGCCATTCACCAGCATCAACGTGTCAGCTGCCATCCTATGTGCCGAGTCGTCGGCCTCGAAGTAGCGTTCGGGGTGATGGATGTAACCGCCAACCTCGCTGCCCAGAAGCATGTAAGTGTAAATCGTACCGGACTTACCGTTGGTCAGGGTCTCAGCATCCATTGCCGAGAACGAAAGCGAGGCATCGGGAGCAGACTGGAGATCCAGCGTGACCTTGCCGCAGATGTCCGGACGCGGCGTGCGTGGCAAGACCTGAATGCTTCTGCTGCCTTTGTTCAAATCCGGACAGACGAAAAAAAGCCGCTCCGCGAGCACCTGCCCCGCACTGTTGAACACGGTCATCTGATTGACACCCGGCTTCATCTGCGAGCGTTCGAGCACCAGCTCCGTAACGGGTTCAGCCCGCAACGTATCCACCCAGAACGTCGTCCCGCCGTTCATGATGGTTATCCCTATTTTCCGCCCCTGCACACCCTGGGAGAAGCGCAGCCGGACCCGGATATAGCGGTCGCCCAGCGGATTCATACGCAACACACAGCCATCATCCGCTACTTTGGGAAAGTGGAATTCATGACAGACACCATCCGTTCCATTCAAGACGAAGCGGAGAGAGTCCGACTGCGGGAGAATGTCAAAAATACCTTTTCCGTTCAATCCTGCATGGACGATGGAAACGGTGTCGCCATCGGCATCCAGCACACATGCGTCGGCCTCTTCAAACCATCCTTCCCTATTTAACGTGAGTTCGATGAATTATAAATGCTTAAAAATTTGGTGATTAGCGAAAAT
>CAYPZK010000040.1:0-23999 GCA_964415385.1 uncultured Bacteroidaceae bacterium | reverse complement strand
CCGCCGACCCTCTGCTTGTAAGGCAGACGCTCTGAACCAGCTGAGCTAAACGCCCTCACGTTGCTTTCTCACGGGCGTTGCGGTCAACTCCTTTCCGAAAGCGAGTGCAAAGGTAGCGTTTTTTTTCAAGCTGCCAAAGTGTTTTGAGTTTTTTTTGGGGAAAATGCGCAAAAAAAAAAGAGTACGATTGTTATTCGACTCAAAGAAACAGGGACAAAAAGCGACCACCGTCATTGGAGCTGGAGAACCAACGATGTACTCACATCCCGCGCGATGAAAGCGAATGTGACACGGCGCGGATTGGTGTTTTTTTTCGACAGAGACACAGCAGGGAGGCTGCGCCGTCATTCAGAGTTTTACGACACAGTCTCCCTGCGAGGAAGAAGAGATAAATGAGGATGTATGTGTGCGCGGAAGCGTCAGCAAGAAATGAGGCTGACGGAGCGGCGGACAAAGCGACTGAGAGCTTCGCCACGCAGCAGTCCGTTCTGGAGCAGTGCGAGGTCGATGAGCTGATGAACCGGAGCGCTGTCCTTGGCGTAGTCGCCGATGAGCTGGCTGCGCTTCTGCTGCTGAGTCTCGATGTCTTTCTCGGTCTTCGAGAGGTCATCTTTGCTCTCCTGTGGAATCTCGTCGTATTTTTTGTCCTTGTTCTGCTGGTTGATGGCATCACGCCGCGCCGTGAGTCCTGCAATCTCGGCATCGACCGGTTTCAGAGCCTCGGCAGTGGCGGCGGTAGCGGCGGTCAGCAGACTGTGGATGAGCGGATGGTCGGAGTTGAGGACAACATTCATCATGGCCGGCATGTCGGCATAGAAACTCATGCCCGGTTGGAGACGTGACATGTCTTTCATGCGGCGCATGTATTCGCTCTGGGTGATGACGAGAGGTGCGGCATCCTCGCCGAGGGCACGGGTCTCGACGTTCCACTCCGTACCGGAAATGGCGGGAAGCTGAGTCTTGAAGACGTTCTGAATGAGGTCTTTTTCCTGTTGTCCGAGCTCGGTCTGCGCAGTGTCGGACTTGACGATGAGACGGTCGATGACATCGCTGTCCACGCGGGCAAAGCGGGTGTGGTCGCCCAGCTTCTGTTCCCAGAGGTTGAGCATGGCGGTGTCGAGCTGTCCGTCGAGCAAGAGCACGTTGTATCCCTTGCGCTGCGCTTCCTCGATGTGGCTCCACTGCTCTTCGCGGTTGTTGGCGTAGAGATAGATGAGGTTGCCGTCCTTGTCGGTCTGCTGGTCCTTGATGAGCGTCTGATACTCTTCATAGGTGTAGAACTTGCCTTCGGTGTCCTTGAGCAGGGCGAAGGTACGGGCCTTGTCGTAGAAGTCAGGCTCGGAGAGCATGCCGTAGTGGATGAAAATCTTGATGTCGTCCCACTTGGTCTCAAAGTCCTTGCGGTCGTTCTTGAAGAGGGAACTGAGGCGGTCGGACACTTTTTTGGAAATGTAGGTGGAGATTTTCTTCACGTTGGAATCGCGCTGCAGGTAGCTGCGGCTCACATTGAGCGGTATGTCCGGGGAATCGATGACACCGTGGAGCAGCGTGAGGAAATCAGGCACGATACCTTCGACGGAATCCGTCACAAACACCTGATTGCAATAGAGCTGGATGCGGTTCTTCTGAAAGTCGATGTTGCTGTGGATTTTCGGGAAATAGAGGATTCCGGTGAGATGGAACGGATAATCGACGTTGAGATGAATCCAGAAGAGCGGTTCGTCGCTCATCGGATAGAGCTCACGGTAGAAGTGGCGATAGTCCTCGTCCTTGAGTCCGGACGGCTTTTTCGTCCACAGCGGCGTGACATCGTTGATGATGTTATCTTCTGCGGTCTCCACCTGTTTGCCGTCTTTCCACTCTTTCTTCTTGCCGAAAGCGACAGGAACCGGAAGGAAGTGGCAGTACTTTTTGAGCAATTCTTCGATTTTATTTTCCTCAAGATATTCCTTGGCATCATCGTCGAGATACATGATGATGTCAGTGCCACGGTCGTTCTTCTCCGCATCCGTAATTTCGAACGAAGGGCTGCCGTCGCAGCTCCATTTCACGGCTTTGGAGTCGGGCTGCCAGCTCTTGGTGACAATCTCGACTTTCTTGCTGACCATGAAGGAAGAGTAGAAGCCGAGGCCGAAATGGCCGATGATGGCGTTGGCATCTTCCTTATACTTGTCAAGGAAGTCGTTGGCGCCGGAGAAGGCTATCTGATTGATATATTTGTCGATTTCCTCGGCAGTCATGCCGATACCCCGGTCGCTCACGGTGAGTGTGCCGGCCTTCTTGTCCACGCTCACGTGTACGGTCAGGTCGCCTGCTTCTTCTTTCAGCTCGCCTTTTTGAGCCAGCGTGCGCAACTTCTGTGTGGCATCCACGGCATTCGACACGATTTCGCGGAGGAAAATGTCACGGTCGGAATAGAGGAACTTTTTGATGACGGGGAAGATGTTCTCTGTGGTAACCCCGATATTGCCTTTCTGCATAAAAATGGAAATGGATTTGTTTTGAGTGTTTGTTTTTTACTTTTTCGGAAAGTTGTCTGCAAACACTGTGCCAGCGAGTCAGCAGCCTGCCACTTTGGCTGTCTATCTGATGCGCCCGCCACACACCCAGTGGCTCTGCCAATAGCGGTCGGACAGGCGGCTGAGTACTACGCCGCCCGACGTGGAGGCATGGATGAACAGGTCGTTCTTCAGATAGATGCCTACATGGTTGATGTGACGTTTCTTGCCGTCGGGAGCGAAGAATACGAGATCTCCCTGTTGCAGTTTTTTCCGCCCCACCCTCTTGCAGTCGTTGGCCTGCTGCTCGGAGCTGTTGCGGTGGAGCTTCACGTGGAAGACTTCGGAGCAGATGGCGCTGGTCAGCCCCGAGCAGTCCACGCCCCTGCGGTCGTTGCCCCCATAGCGGTAGGGCGTGCCCAGCCACTGCGAGCAAACAATCATCAGGCGACGGTTGTCGTGCTTGGTGATGCTGATGCCCAAACGTCTGGCCGCCTGCGCCAGCTGGTTGCGCTCATCACCTCCGACGGCGGAACGGGAAGAATGGCAGGCGACGGTGACGGACAGCAGAAGGGCGAGGCTAAGAGTTGTGAATGAAATATTCTTCAATCTCCACAGCCAAATTCGCATAATCCTTGTCATAATCCTTGATGATATGTCCATGCTCAAGCAGCGTAATGCGTGAGCAGATGTCGAATGTGTGTGCCAGATTGTGTGAAGAGACGATGATGGTGGCACCGGTCTCGCGGTGGTAGCTTTCCAGCAAATACTTCATGGCATGCTGGCTGGAAGGGTCAAGAAAATTGAAAGGCTCGTCCAGAATCAGCAATTGGGGCTGATGGAGCATGGCACCGATGATGCCCACCTTCTGTTTGTTGCCCGACGAGAGATTGCGGATGAGCGTGCCCTTGTCCAGAATCTCGCCGTTCATGAAATGGCTGAAGAGCTGCAAACGCTCCTGCTTGACACTTGCCGGAACACCGTTGATCCGCGCCACGAAATCGAAATACTCGTCAGGAGTCAGATAGTCAATCAAGAATCCCGTGTCTATGTAAGCACCGGTAAAAGCCTTCCAATCCTCGCTGTGAGCTGTGGACATGCCGCCGATGCGGGCCACACCGCAGTCGGGCTGGATGAGGTCAAGGATGACACGGAAGAGGGTTGTCTTGCCGGCACCGTTGTTGCCGACCAGCCCCACGATTTCGCCGTCGTGGATGACGTAGGCTGCGATGTCGAGAGCCACTTTCTCGCCGAATGTTTTTTTGATGTTGTCTATCGTCAGTTCCATGATAATTAGGTTTTAGTCAAGGTGTCAGCGTTCCAGCGAAGAGCGGAATCCCTGCATGTTCACGTAGCGCCGGATGAGAAAACGCCTGTAGATATTGCGCAACCACAACGGGCTGAGCAATGTGCCGCAGAGCCCCAGGGAGAGCAGAATCCACGAACCTGTGAAATAGCCGAACAGATGGATGAGGGTGAACATGATGATCATGGGCACGAAGAGTGCCGCTGCCGAAAAAATCATCTGCATCTTGGTGCTCCGCCCGCTGCGGGTGAGCTTCTGGTTGAGGGAGAGCGTAGTCTTGTTATAGACAGCCAGCTGGAACAGGAAGGGGAAGATGCAGCCCATCGTAAAGAAACAGCAGGAAAGGGCTTCAATCCACAAAATCTTGCCTTGCAGCACGGGCATCAATGTGAATGCCAGAGGAAACACGAGCATGCCACAATTGAAATAGTACTTGGCCTTGAGAAGCTGGAGCACAGACTCTTTGCGCGACATGAGGAAATCGATGTAGTTTCCCTCCATGCACATGACGCTCGTCAAGGTCATCGTGCCCAGACAGGCAAAGCAATAGACACAGATGAAGGTGCGCATGAACGGCTGGTCGTAGATGTCGGTGAAGGCGAGAAGCGCACAGAACAGAATCATATAGCACACGCCGAACAGGAACTGGTTGCGCACGACCTTATTCCGTCGGGTGGACTTGACTTCGAGCTTCATGTATTCTCCGATGATTCCGAAGCGGTTGAGCCACCTCATGCCTCCGGTACTCACCTGCTGCGGTCGTTCTTCCTGGGCAATTTCGCGGTAGATGTACCTACGCTGAATCCTACGGTTCACGAAGAACAAAAGCACGCACAACAGGAGTGGCAGCAGGAAAGCGGGCAGGCTGCCGGTGCAGAAGCCACGTCCCAGCAGCAGGGTGGCATCGAACAGCCACGTGGCGTTGCTGTCGAAGAATATGCCAAAATAGATGAGAGCCGCGTCGGCCAGCAAAGGAAAGGCGATGAAGAGGACGTTGCGCTGGATGGCAGTGCGCCACAACAGATACCAATAGCTGTCGAGCACGAACATGAGCCACCACCCCAGCAGATAGCAGAGAAAACCGAGGAGACCATAGAACTTCAGCACGGCGAAGAATGCGAACGGCACGAAGAAGAAGCCCCAGAAAAGGTTGCCGCCCGTAAGTCCCCGGCGCAGCAGGAAAACATTCAGCAGGAAATTCTGAGGAATGGGCAGCAACTTATAAGGCTTGATTTCCTGTGCGGGTGTTTCCTGCACCGCGAAGCGCACGAAGAAATCAACGACAAGGAAGAAAATCATGCCGCCGTCAATCATGTCGAAGGCTTCATAATTTCCATCCGTAATCCGCCCGAACATCACACCCAGCACAAACAGATAGACCGCCCAGAAGGCAATGAACAGATAAATGAACACCTTCATCACTCTGTTCTGCTCAAACATCGGATGACGCCGGAGCGCCAACTTCTCGTTCTTCCCAATCAGCCGGTACAGCTGTTTCATCCGTCCCAGTTCCATGTGCTGCGGAGTCTTTTTCCTGTCCGGGTCAGTCAAGACCCAAGAGATACTTGTCCACTTCCATGGCAGCCTTGCAACCGGAGCCTGCGGCCACGATGGCCTGCCGGAAGACGGGGTCTGCCACATCGCCGGCGGCGAACACGCCGGGCACGTTGGTGGCTGTGGACGCTCCGTTTGTGACAATATATCCGTCCGCATCCGTTTTCACCCACGGCTCGAACACCTCTGAGTTCGGCCGGTGGCCGATGGCAAGGAAAAATCCGTCGATAGGCAAATCATAGCGGCGTTCATCCGTCTCCCCTTTGCGGAATACCAGATGGGCTCCTTCCACAGCCTCTTTGCCGTAGAGCCCCAGCGTATTTGTCTCGAAGAGAATCTCTATTTTCGGATTGTTCTTCACGCGCTCCTGCATCAGCTGCGAGGCACGGAGGAACGGCTTGCGCACGACAAGATAGACTTTCGAGGCCAGCCCTGCGAGATACAGAGCCTCGCCGCAAGCCGTATCGCCACCGCCCACGACAGCCACCACACGGTTGCGGTAGAAGAACCCGTCGCAGGTGGCACACGCGCTCACGCCCTGCCCCATGTATTTCTGCTCATCGGCCAGCCCCAGGAACTTGGCCGATGCGCCCGTGGCAATAATGACGCTGTCCGCCTCAACCTCGCTCCCGTCGTCAAACCAGAAATGGTAGGGTGCCTGGCCCATGTCGGTTTTCACACAGATGTTCCCGCGGATGTCCACATGGAATTTCTCCACCTGCTGTCGCATCTGATCCATCAAGTCCTGCCCGCTCAACTCTTCGGGATGTCCGGGAAAGTTCTCGATGGAATCCGTGATGGTCAGCTGACCGCCCGGCTGGATTCCTTCGTACAGCACAGGGTGCAGGTTGGCACGACTGGCATAGATGGCTGCCGTATAGCCGGCCGGTCCTCCACCTATGATGAGGCAACGAATATGTTCCATATCAATCATTACTCCTTATTATATATAGTCCACAAATGAAATGCAGTTTCCATGTCAGGCACGGAAGGCTGTGATGCAGGCCTGCCCTTCTGCCCGTCGCCCTATCTCAGGTCCACGATTTCGTAGTCGGGATAAGCCTTGGGGTTGAAAGTGAAGAGCGCATCGGCAAATTTCTGGTTTTTCTCATACGAGCGCACCGTGATGTCCATGACGTTTCCGTCTTTGTCCACGATGCGGACGGACATCGGTTGACTGTTGAACCGGTTGATGTGCAGCACGATGTTCCGCAGGCTTCCCTGCGCCGTTTTGTTCTTCAGGACAATCTCATGATAATCGTGCGCCGACTTGCCTTTCGACGCTGTATATCCTTTCTTATAGAGATTCACGAAGGCATACGGATTCATCCGGGCCACCTCTCCTGCTGTCGGCGTTGTCACGTTCACCTCCTCATTTTCCTTCACCAGCGTCCACATCGTCTTGCCGTTGAACCAGACAATCTGTCCGCCCAGGTTGTTCACGAATTTCCGTCCCTTCATCTTGATAGTGCCCTTGCCCTGCTGCCCGTTGGCCGACCATGTGTAGGCAATCTTCACACTGCCCGCCTTCTGAAAAGCGGATGCAGCCTTGTCGAGTACGGAAGTCGCAAAATCTTGCGCCGACACGTTCAGCAGTGTCAGCAAGAAGCAAATGAACAAAAAAATCTTACGTCTCATACACATCAGGTGATGCAAAAGTTATTCAGAAATGAAGAAATCCCATGCCGCTGCATGCAAAAGTCATGCCACGGCTCAGCTCAGGCCCAGACTGGAGAGCAGGCTGTCAAGCGTGAGCAAATCCTGGATGAGCACTTCGCGGGGCTTGGAACCAATCTGCGGCCCCACCACGCCCGTTTTCTCCAGCTGGTCCATCAGCCGGCCGGCACGGTTGTAGCCAATCGAGAACTTGCGCTGGATGGCCGACGTGGAACCCTGTTGCTGACTCACGACCATCTGTGCCACTTCAGCGAACATGCTGTCCAGATGCTTCGTGTCCACCTCGCCGGCCCCGTCACTGCCACTGTCGTCCAGCGGCGGTTCTGGCAGATAGGTCATCTCCGGGTATTTCTGCTGTTCGCTGATGAACTGGCAGATGCGCTTCACCTCAGGCGTATCGACAAACGCGCACTGCACGCGCACAGGGTCTGCGCTCTGCAGATAGAGCATGTCGCCCTTGCCTATGAGCTGATTGGCTCCCGGGCGGTCGAGAATGATGCGGGAGTCCATCATGGCCGCGACCTTGAAGGCGATGCGTGCCGGGAAGTTGGCCTTGATGGTGCCTGTGATGATTTTGGTGGTAGGCCGCTGCGTGGCGATGATCATGTGAATGCCGACGGCCCGTGCCAGCTGGGCAATGCGGCAAATCGGCAACTCGATTTCCTTGCCCGCCGTCATAATCAGGTCACCGAACTCGTCGATGATGACCACATAATACGGCATATAGGCGTGCCCCTCGTTCGGATTGAGCTTGCGTGCCTTGAACTCCTTGTTGTATTCCTTGATATTGCGCACGTGCGCCTTCTTCAGCAGTCCGTAGCGGTCGTCCATCAGCTTGCAGAGTGCGTTCAGTGTCTTCACGACGCGCTGGTTGTCCGTGATGATGGCATCTTCCTCATCCTCCAGCTTGGCCAGATATTGGTTGGCGATGGGCGCATAGACACTGAATTCCACTTTCTTCGGATCCACCATCACCATTTTCAGCTCGCTCGGATGCTTCTTGTAGAGCAGCGAGGTGATGATGGCGTTCAGTCCGACGGATTTTCCCATGCCCGTCGCACCTGCCACCAGCATGTGGGGAGCCTTGGCCAAATCCACCATGAACACCTCGTTGGTGATGGTCTTTCCCAAGGCGCACGGAAGCTCCATCTTGCTTTCCTGATAGGTGCGGCTGCTCAACACGCTCTCCATCGACACGATACATTTCTTCTTGTTCGGCACCTCGATGCCGATGGTGCCTTTGCCCGGAATCGGGGCGATGATACGGATTCCTTCGGCGGCCAGACTCAAGGCAATATCGTCCTCCAGATTCCGGATTTTGCTGATGCGCATGCCCTCGGCCGGCGTGATTTCGTAGAGCGTGATGGTGGGGCCGATGGTGGCGCGGATGGAACTGATTTCCACGCCGAAACTCTTCAGCACGTGAATGATGCGGTCTTTGTTGCCCTGTTGCTCCTGAATATCCACCGAGGGCGTATTGGCCTCATTCTTGTCCAGCAGGCTCAGCGGCGGAAACTTGTAGTGCGCCAGTTCCAGACGGGGGTCGTAGGGTGTCAGGGCATCGCCCCGTGCAATCTTCCCCGTCCCCTGCTCCGTCTCATTCGTCTCGATGATGAAGCCGGGCTCCGCACCCTCTGCCGCACTGCCGGCCGCAGAAGTGGTGCCTGCCGGCTGCTGTCCGCCTTGCGCAGCCACCACACGGTCGAACATGGAGGCCACGTCTGCCTTGTCTTCATGATTCTCCCCGTCCTCATCCGCAGAAGATGTCACGGGAACATCATGATTTTCCGTATGCTTGTCCTGACGCAGGTCGTCCTCGGTAAATTCCAGCGTGACAGCGGCCGATTCGGGTACCGTCACTCCGGTCTCCTCATCCGGATTCTCATTCTCCCCGGCCGAGGAATCTTCGTCCTCTGCGGACGGGGAACTCTGGTCGGCTTCGGACTGCTCATCAGCAATTCCCTCTTTCTTCAGTCTGTCCCCGATTCTTTCCTTCATTTCCCTCAGCTTGCGGAAGCGGAAAAACTCCGTGATGCGATCCACGGTCTTCACGCTGAAGTAAATCAGCACGAAGACGATGCTCAGCCCTATCAAAGCCAGTTCACCCACATCGCCCACCAGATTGGTCAGCAACACATGGATGTGCTCCCCATGATTGCCGCCCAGTCCGAAATGGAGCGTGTCAGCCCCCGGAATCCAGGTTCCCACGACGGCCAGCACGATGCTCAGCCACACCATCAGCAGGGCCAATTTCACGAAGTCCTTGAAAATGCTGAAGCGGAACGAGCCTATCAGCCACAGACCGACAATGATGAGAAACACGGGGATGAAATAGCTGGCCAGACCGAAGCACTCGTTGATGAAAAAATAGGAGCACAGCACGCCCACGTGGCCGCCGATGTTGCTCACGGGGCGGTTCTTCAGCAGCTCGGCTCCAGTGACAGCCTCGCCGTAGCTGAAGTCCGTCTGGCCGGCCGCCACATAGGAAGAGAACGAGGCAATGAGGAACAGCGCAGCCACCAGCACCGCCATTCCCACGCACACCTTCACCACTCTCCAGTTCGAGATGGTGTCCGCATCCTTCGTTCCGCCAGCCCGCTGTCCCTTCGGTTTTGACACAGGTTTCGAAACCTTGTTTTTCCTGTCCGTTGCCATTTTCATCGTGCAAATTTAAGCGTTTTTTCCCATACCTCCAAATTTGCGAGGATTGGAAGTGAGCGGCTGTCAAAGAAAATGACCATTCCGGGCGCAGACGGGACAAAACTATTCCGCCGAGAAAATGTGCGGAATTGGGCATGAAAATGTCTCCGTCAGCCTGAGTTTTGGAAAAACGAACGCGTTCGTTTTCCGGAACGAAGGCGTTCATTCTGCAGAACGAACGCCTTCGTCCACCACGAAATCCACGCATCTGCCACTTCTCATCGGCGCATTCCGGAGATTTTTTCCGCGCAGGATACACATCTCATAGGTGCCCAATTCCGACAGCCGCCTCCGCAGGGCGAAGAAATCATTGCAGGGAATTGCCTTCATATCAGAAAAAAGCATTAACTTTGCAGCAGAATCATCATTTATTTACGGAAATACACCAACACACGAGATGAAAGAACTTGAGCTCAAGTATGGTTGCAATCCCAACCAGAAGCCTGCACGAATCTACATGGAGGACGGCGCGGAATTGCCAGTCGAGGTACTCGGCGGCCATCCGGGCTACATCAATCTATTAGACGCTCTGAACTCCTGGCAGCTGGTCAGGGAGTTGCGGGCGGCCACGGGTCTGCCGGCAGCCGCCTCGTTCAAGCATGTCAGTCCGGCGGGTGCCGCCGTGGGCATTCCCATGAGCGACGTGCTGAAGGAGATCTACTTCGTCGATGACGTGAAAATTCCGCTCACACCGCTCGCCACAGCCTATGCACGGGCACGGGGAGCCGACCGCATGTCGTCCTACGGCGACTTCATCGCGCTGAGCGACACCTGCGACGAGGCCACCGCCACGCTCATCAAGCGGGAAGTGAGCGACGGGGTCATCGCCCCTGACTATACGCAGGAGGCTCTGGACATCCTGCGCTCCAAACGCAAGGGCACTTACAACATCCTGCGTATCGACCCGGCTTACCACCCGGCTCCGATGGAGCGCAAACAAGTGTTCGGCGTGACATTCGAGCAGCGGCGCAACGAGATTGACCTCTCGGGCGACCATCTCTTCGACCAGATTCCCACGCGCAACAAACACTTCAGCGAGGAGGCGAAACGCGACTTGAAGATTGCGCTGATTACGCTGAAATACACGCAGTCGAACTCCGTGTGCTACGCCAAGGACGGACAGGCCATCGGCATCGGTGCGGGACAGCAGAGCCGCATCCACTGCACGCGACTGGCCGGGCAGAAGGCCGACAACTGGTGGTTGCGCCAAAGCCCCAAGGTGAGAAGCCTGCCCTTCAAGGAAGGCATCCGCCGTGCCGACCGCGACAACACCATCGACGTGTATATCGGCGAGGAATGGGAGGACGTGCTGCGCGAAGGCGCATGGCAACAGTTCTTCGACAAGCGGCCGGAACCGCTGACACGCGAAGAGAAACGGGAGTGGCTGAGCCTGAATCGTGGCGTGAGCCTGGGCAGTGACGCATTCTTCCCGTTCGGCGACAATATCGAGCGCGCCCACAAGTCGGGCGTGGAATTCATCGCCCAGGCAGGCGGTTCGGTGCGCGACGACCACGTGATTGAGACGTGCGACAAATACGGCATTGCGATGGCATTCACGGGCATCCGATTGTTCCACCATTGATGCCCGCTCCGTTTGTTCCACCCACCCTCCCCCACTTTGACAGAGTCAGATTCACCAGTCAGGAAAAAACATGATGGCCACCGACCAGGAAGTGCTCCACGCCATGATGAAAGGAATCAAGTTCGGCGGAGCCAAAAAAGATAAGAAAGAAGACCCAAGCCGGGTGAAGACAAAGGCTAAGGGCAAGGCATACAAGACCGGCTCCCACCGCTCGGGAGCAGCCAGACACAAGGCTGAAATCAGACAGCGCGTGAAGAACCGTCCGACGCAACGGAAGTCCGGCGGCTCGAAATAGAAGATGACAGGCATAGAAAGAGGCATATTCAACCGCACGGAACTGCTGGTGGGAGCCGACGTGATGGAAGCATTCGGATCGCGGCGCGTCATCCTCTTCGGCGTGGGCGGCGTGGGGTCGTGGTGCGCGGAGAGCTTGGTGCGCTCCGGCATACGCCACCTCACCATCGTGGACAGCGACCGCGTGTGCGTGACGAACATCAACCGCCAGCTGATGGCCACCACGAAGACCGTAGGACGCGTGAAGGTGGATGTGCTGAAGGAACGCCTGCTCGACATCAATCCGCAGGCCGACATCGAGGCTCTGCAGATGATCTACGAGGCGGACACCGCCGACAGCTTCCATCTGGAACAGTACGACTACATCATTGATGCCATCGACTCGCTGGAGCAGAAAGCCGACCTGATTCTCCGCGCCTGTGCCACGCCGGCCGTGTTCTTCTCGGCAATGGGAGCCGCGCTCAAGATGGATCCCACGCGCATCCGCACGGCCGAATTCTGGCAGGTGAAAGGCTGTCCGCTGGCCCGTGCGCTCAGAGGCAAGTTCAAGCGCAAGCACCAGTTCCCTGCCCACAAGTTCCAGTGCGTCTATAGCGAAGAAGTCCTCGCCAACCGAGGGCAGAACCGCAGTTGCGGCACGAGCCGGTGCATGTGTCCGAAGTCACAGACGGCCATCGGCAATCCCGCGCTCACCAACCATGAGTGGTGCACATCGAAGGCGCAGATCAACGGCACAATGGCACACGTCGTCGCCATTGCAGGGTTCACCATCGCCGGACTCGTCATGCAGGACATCTATCAGAAATATCTATATAATAAGGAATATATGGAAGCCTCCCCTCTAAGAAGGGCTGAGGCTTCAGACAAAAAAAACTTACTCAGACAATGCTCACACTCAAACTGATCAATGACGAGACCGAGCGGGTCATCCGGGGCTTGGAGAAAAAACACTTCAACGGAGCCCGGGAAGCTGTGGAACGTGCCATCGCGCTCGACAAAATCCGCCGCCACACACAAGCCGAACTTGATGCCAAACTGGCCGAAAGCAAACAATACGCCGCACGCATCGGGCAGCTCATGAAACAGGGGCTCCGCGCAGAGGCGGAGCAGGCGAAGGGCGAAGTGGCCGAACTGAAGGCTCTCACCTCTGTGCTGCAACAGAAGCTCAGCGAGGCCGAGGCCGACCTCACACGCCACCTCTGCACCATCCCCAACATTCCGAACGACGACGTGCCCGAGGGAGCAGATGCCAGCGACAACGTGGTCGTGAAGGAAGGCGGCCAGAAGCCCGAACTCGGCGACGACGCGCTGCCTCACTGGGAACTGGCCAAGAAATACCACCTCATCGACTTCGACCTCGGTGTGAAGGTCACCGGTGCGGGATTTCCTTTCTACATCGGCAAGATGGCCCGCTTCCAGCGGGCTCTGGAAGCTTTCTTCCTTGACGAGGCACGCAAGAGCGGCTATCTGGAAGTGCAGCCGCCGCTATTAGTGAACCAGGCCTCGGGCTACGGCACGGGGCAGCTGCCCGACAAGGAAGGCCAGATGTACCACGCCGAGGTGGACGACCTCTATCTCATCCCGACCGCCGAAGTGCCCGTCACCAACATCTTCCGCGATGTGATTCTCGACGAAAAGGACCTGCCTCTGAAGCGGTGCGCCTACTCCGCCTGCTTCCGCCGCGAGGCCGGCAGCTACGGCAAAGACGTGCGCGGACTGAACCGCCTGCATGAGTTCGACAAAATCGAAATCGTGCGCATCGACACGCCCGAACACTCCTATCAGTCTCTGAAGGAAATGCTCGACCACGTGGAAGGGCTGCTCATCAAGCTCGCGCTCCCTTATCACATCCTCCGTCTGTGCGGCGGCGACATGTCGTTCACCAGTGCCATCTGCTACGACTTCGAAGTGTGGAGCGCAGCCCAGAAGCGGTGGCTCGAAGTATCGTCAACCAGCAACTTCGAGAGCTATCAAGCCAACCGCCTCAAATGTCGCTACCGCCGCGCCGCCGACCGCAAAATCGAGCTCTGCCACACGCTCAACGGCTCCGCCCTGGCACTTCCACGCATCGTAGCCGCCATCATGGAGAACAACCAGACACCACAGGGCATCCGTGTGCCGGACGTGCTCGTGCCGTACTGCGGATTCGAATACCTCGACGACAAGAATTTCGAATAACTGCGAATCAGATTCATATATTAGAAGGACAAAGACAACAAGCCACATGCTTCAATAGTAATTCTGGAAAATCATGAACAAAATCATCAGCAAAGAGCAATTCTCGGAAAAAGTCTTCCAACTTGTCGTGGAAGCTCCGCTGATTGCCAAGTCACGCAAGGCGGGTCATTTTGTCATCGTCCGCGTC
This sequence comes from uncultured Bacteroidaceae bacterium, assembly GCA_964415385.1. Classification (GTDB taxonomy): domain Bacteria; phylum Bacteroidota; class Bacteroidia; order Bacteroidales; family Bacteroidaceae; genus UBA3839. Next base: position 10,023 of record CAYPZK010000040.1, on the reverse strand, counting down.
GGTGAGAAAGGCGAGCGCATCCCGCTCACCATCGCCGATTCCGACACGCAGAAGGGCACCATCACACTTGTCGTGCAGAAAGTGGGCTACTCCACAACCAAACTATGCAACCTCAATGCCGGCGACTACATCACCGATGTTGTCGGCCCGCTCGGACAGGCCACACACATCTCCAACTACGGCACCGTGCTCTGCGCCGGCGGCGGTGTAGGCGTTGCGCCCATGCTCCCCATCATCCGCGCACTGAAGGAAGCGGGCAACCGTGTCATCAGCGTGCTGGCAGGACGCACCAAAGAGCTCATCATCCTTGAAGAGCAGGTGAGCGCGTACTCCGACGAGGTCGTCATCATGACCGACGACGGCAGCTACGGACAGAAGGGCGTGGTGACCGTCGGCATGGAGCAGGTCATCCAGCGTGAGCACGTGGACAAGTGTTTCGCCATCGGCCCCGCCATCATGATGAAGTTCTGCTGCCTGCTGACAAAAAAATACAACGTGCCGACGGATGTCAGCCTCAACACCATCATGGTGGACGGAACGGGCATGTGCGGCGCATGCCGCATCACGGTGGACGGCAAGACGCGCTTCGTCTGCGTGGACGGTCCTGAGTTCGATGGCCACAAGGTGGACTTCGACGAGATGTTCAAACGTGCCGGAGCCTTCAAGGCCATCGAGATTGAGGAGATGAAGAAGCTGGAGAACCACGTGGAAAGTGTCCTCGCCGATGACCAGGTGAAAACCGACCCCGCCAAGGCTGCGGAAGCAGCTCTCATGACAAGCGACACACCGCTCAGCGAGCTGACCGACCGCAAGGCACCGTGGCGCGTGGCATTGCAGCAGAGCATGAAACCCAAGGAGCGCACCGGCATCGCCCGCTGCAAAATGGGTGAGCTCGATCCCGCTTACCGTGCCACCACCCGCCTGGAAGAGGTGAACGTGGGCCTGACCCGCGAGCAGGCGCTCACCGAAGCGAAACGCTGTCTGGACTGCGCCAGGCCGACCTGTATGCAGGGATGCCCTGTGAACATCAACATCCCGTCGTTCATCAAGAACATCGAACGCGGCCAGTTTCTCGAAGCCGCCCGGGTGCTCAAGTCCACATCCGCCCTACCGGCTGTCTGCGGGCGCGTCTGTCCACAGGAGAAGCAGTGCGAAAGCCAGTGCATCCACATCAAGATGAAAGAGCCCGCCGTCGCCATTGGCAACCTGGAACGCTTCGCCGCCGACTTCGAGCGGGAAAGCGGACGCATGGCTCTACCGCAGAAAGCCCCCGACAATGGTATCAAGGTGGCCATCGTGGGGTCAGGACCCGCCGGCCTTTCTTGCGCCGGCGACCTCATCAAATTGGGCTACGACGTCACCGTCTTCGAGGCTCTGCACGAAATCGGAGGCGTGCTGAAATACGGCATCCCTGAGTTCCGCCTGCCAAACGCCATCGTTGATGTCGAGATCAACAACCTGCGCAAACTCGGAGTCAACTTCGTGAAAGACTGCATCATCGGTAAGACCATCACCGTGCAGGAGCTTGAGGCGCAGGGCTATAAAGCCATCTTCGTGGCCAGCGGCGCAGGACTTCCGAACTTCATGGGTATTCCGGGCGAGAACAGCATCAACATCATGTCCTCCAACGAATACCTCACCCGTGTCAATCTCATGGATGCCAGCAACCCTGCTGCCGACACGCCCATCAACAAGAGCAGGAACGTGATGGTGGTCGGTGGCGGAAACACTGCAATGGACTCCTGCCGCACGGCCAAGCGTCTCGGAGCCGAGCATGTATTCATCGCCTACCGCCGCTCGGAAGCCGAAATGCCGGCACGTCTGGAAGAGGTGAAGCACGCCAAAGAGGAAGGCATCGAATTCCTGACCCTCCACAACCCGATTGAGTATATTGCTGACGAGAAAGGTGCCGTAAAACAAGTGCGGCTCCAGAAGATGGAATTAGGCGAACCTGATGCCAGCGGCCGGCGCAGCCCCGTGCCAATCCCCGGAGCCATCGAGACGCGCGACATCGACATGGCCATCGTGGCCGTCGGCGTTTCGCCGAACCCGCTCGTTCCGAAATCCGTGGCAGGTCTCGCATTGGGACGCAAGAACACCATCGCGGTCAATGACCACATGCAGTCCAGCATCCCTACCCTCTTCGCCGGCGGCGACATCGTGCGAGGCGGAGCTACCGTGATTCTGGCAATGGGTGACGGACATCGTGCCGCCGCCAGCATGCATGAAATGCTACAACAGAGCCACTGACCCTTCAGTCTTTGGCTTCCGCTCCCGGCAGAGGAGAAAGGGATGAATCCGCAGAATGCCTTCCCTTCTCTTCTTGGAAGAGGAGAGGCTTTCTTCCCAACAGAGAGACGGGGTCTGACCACCGCATGGACAGACCCCGTTTCTCTTTTTTTATGTGATGAGAGAAAGAAAAGTTACTTGGCTTTCTTGCCTGCACTCTTCTCCTCATCGGCCGCTTTCTTCTGCGTCCGCTTCTTGTCCTTGGCATAGCGCTTGTTGAGAGCCGCCACGACCTCCTCCGTCACATCGTAAGCCTCATCGGCGTAGAGCACGTTGTCAATGCCGGACGACTTGCAGAGAATGAAGTCGTAACCTTTCTCCTTGGCGTAGCTGGACATGAAAGACTTGATGGTGTCGGTGATGGTTTTCACCTCATTCTGATATTCCTCTTGGAGCGAATTGGAGAGGCGGGTCTGCAAGTCCTGAATATCCTGCTGGAGCTTGCCCAGACGCGCCTGCTCATTGTTGTATTGCTCCTGTGTGATGGAGTTGGACTGCACCTTGCGCTGGAACTCCTGCACCTGGGCAGCAAAGTTCTTTCCCTTTTCGTTGATGGTGGCCTCGGCGTTGGCCTGCTTCTTCTGGAAGTTGTTGCTCACGTCCTGATAGAGTTCATACTGGTTGGTGAGCGTGTCAATGATGACATAGGCAATCTTGAGGTTGCCCGAATTCTTGACTGGCGTTTCCACTGGCTTGGCAGTTTCCTTCGCATTGTTGCCGCATGCGACCATGAGGGAGGCTGCCGCCAGCATGAGGAGTCCCATTGGGACTGCTTTCAACGTTTTCATGATGTGTGTTTTAATGATGAATGATGAATTCAAGATGAGGAATCTGCTTCGTCACGGTTCAGCCCTTCCCGCAGACATTCTTGCTGCGCTCGCTGACAAGACGGTAGCGGTGGCGCTGGGCAAAGTCCTGACTCTGTGCGCAGGTGATGCCTCGGTCCCGCATGGCTTGGCTGCCGGAAACATGCGTGTTGGGGAAACGCCCGTTCTTCTTCAGCAGGACATTGATGCTGAGAAAGGCGATGGCGAAAGCAATAATTAACATTGTCAGAAGGACAAGTTTCAGCATAAATTCTTATATTTGCACGTCGAATTGGCTGCAAAGATATAGAGAATTCATTGAATTACAAAAAGTGCGGCTTGAAATTAACATTAGTTATCAATCATCATAATCCAAAGAAGAAATGGACAATGCACAGCTGACACCGGCGAAGGTGTTTGAATATTTTCATCAGATCAATGCCGTTCCCCGCCCTTCCAAGCACGAGGAAAAAATGATTGCATTCTTGCAGAAATTCGCTGCCGAACACGGCCTCAAAAGCGAAGTGGACGAAGCGGGCAACGTGTTGCTGAGCAAGCCTGCCACGAAGGGACGCGAAAACGCGCCCGGCGTGATTCTGCAAGGACACATGGACATGGTGTGCGAGAAGGTGTCCAACATCGACTTCGATTTCGAGACCCAGCCCATCCAGACCTATGTGGACGGGGAATGGATGCGCGCCAAGGGCACGACACTCGGTGCGGACTGCGGCATCGGCGACGCACTGGCTCTCGCCATTCTGACGGACGAACAGTTGGAACACGGCCCGCTGGAGGCTCTCTTCACTCGCGACGAGGAAACGGGGCTGACGGGAGCTTTCGCCATCAAACCGGGATTCATGCATGGAAAATACCTCATCAATCTTGACTCTGAGGACGAGGGCGTCATCTTCGTCGGCTGCGCCGGCGGAGCCAACACCGTGGCCAAGCTTCCATACAGGGAGGAGGCAGTGCCGGCCGGCTTCGTGACGTTGCGACTCACGGTGGACAAACTGACAGGAGGCCATTCCGGCGACGACATCGACAAACGGCGCGCCAATGCCAACAAACTGCTGACGCGTTTTCTCTACATGCTTGACCAGAAATATGACCTGCGGCTGCTTGACATCAAGGGAGGCAACCTGCACAACGCCATTCCACGCGACGCGACAGCGCTCATCGCAGTACCCGACAAAGACAAGGAACAGGTTCGCGTAGATTTCAACGTACTCGCCGCTGCCATTGAAGAAGAATTCCACGTGGAAGAGAAAAACATGGAGTTCCGGCTGGCATCGGAGCCAACGGACATGATGGCTATTGAACGACCAACGGCTCACAAACTGATTCTGGCTCTGCAGGCCGTCCACAACGGCATTTTGGAGATGAACCAAGACATCCACGCACTGGTGGAGACCAGCTCAAATCTGGCCAGCATCCGCAAGACGGACGATGCCATCGTGATTGTGAGCAGCCAACGCAGCTCCATCCATAGCAGCAGGGTCAACATGAGCAATACATTCGCTGCCGCCTTCCGGCTGGCTGGTGTCGAGACCGAGACAGCTGACGGTTATCCCGGCTGGAAACCGAATCCTGAATCGAAGTTGCTGAAGCTGACGGTGGATGCCTACCAGAAGCTCTTCGGCAAGACGCCCGTTGTGAGAGCGATTCACGCCGGACTCGAATGCGGACTTTTCAGCGAAAAATATCCCGAGCTCGACATGGTGAGCTTCGGCCCGACCCTGCGCGGCGTTCACTCTCCCGACGAACGGTTGCTCATTCCGACAGTTCAGATGGTGTGGAATCACCTCGTGGAAATCATCAGCAACATCCGCTGACAACGTGCGGCAAGAATAAGAACATCATTGAATAGATAGCATGTGCGTATGAACATCCACTTCCTGCTCCCCGTCTGTCTGCTGGCCTGCGCATCTCCCGTATGGAGCCAAGAACCGGCGGCAAATGCAGCTCCTGAGGTATCCTCTCCCGCTGCGGCCTTTCCGCTACGCAGGGAAGGGTCAGACAGGATTAGCGATATGGTACGGCACCTGGATTTCGACCAGGCGGGACAGCTGCTGAGAAAAGACATCGCTACGGCCAAGCGCAGGAGACAGCCGACAGACTCCCTGGAACGGGCTCTAAAAGTCTGCACCACCGGAATCCAGATGCTGAGAGGCACGGATTGCGTACTCATCGTTGACTCTGTCACCATTGACAAGTCCGACCTGCTCAGTGCCTATCCTCTCTCCGCCGAAGTGGGACGGCTCTGGATGGAGAACAACGGGCAGACCACGGCCTTTGAGACCGGACGCGGTTATCTGCAGTACAAGGTGCAACCCGCACAAGACTCTACGCAGACCTTGCAGCTGGTCAGTTGCACAAAGGACGGAGACGTGCTCTCACCCGCCCGACCGGTCGAGGAACTGGGCACAGACGGTGACACCAACTACCCGTTCCTTTCCGAAGACGGCATCACATTGTATTTTGCCTCACGCAACCCGGGCGGATTAGGGAACTATGACCTGTACGTGACACGCTATGATGCGGATGCCGGACGGTTCTATCCGGCAGAGAACTTAGGTTTTCCCTACAATTCATACGCCAACGATTACCTGCTCGTCATAGATGAGAACAGTGGCTTGGGATGGTTCGCTTCCGACCGCTATCAGCCTGAGAACAAGGTCTGCGTCTATACGTTCATCCCTCATGAAAGCCGGCATTCCATAGACTTTGAACAGAAGGGGGTGGAACAAGTGAAGCGGCTGGCTTCGCTCCATTCCATCGCGGACACATGGACTGCGGACAACGAACGGGCCAGAACAATCGCACGAGAACGGTTGAACTTGTTGCGCTCTTCGGTTGCCAAGACTGCCGACAGCGACTTCCTGTTCACGCTGAACGATGAAAAAACATGCACGTCATTGCAGGATTTCAAAACAACGGACGGACGACAGATGGCGCAGCAGTGGGCGGAAAAAATGAAGTTGCAGCAACAACTGAGACAAGAACTGGAACAGCTGAGGGACACCTATGCGTCCGGCACCCGTACTGAACGTTCTGCGCTGGCCGCCACCATTCTACAACGAGAAAAGGACATCCGTCAGCTCAATGCAGACATCCATTCGCTGGAAAAAAGCATCAGGGCTGCCGAAAACAAGAAATAACCAAAAGTGCAAATCCAAACTCCTGACACTCTATGAAGACCTATCCTCCTTCGGAACTGATCATCAATGACGACGGCTCCATATTCCACCTGCACCTGCAACCCAGCCAGTTGGCCGACAAGGTGATTCTCTGCGGAGACCCTGGACGTGTGGACACCATTGCGGCTCATTTCGACGAAAAGGAATGCGAAGTGGAAAGCCGTGAATTTCACACCATCACGGGGCGTTATCAGAACAAGCGCATCAGCGTCGTGAGCACGGGCATCGGATGTGACAACTGCGACATCGTCCTCAACGAACTGGATGCCCTCAAGAATATCAATTTCGCCACTCGCACGACAAAAGACACACTCACCAGCCTCGAAATCGTGCGCATCGGCACCTGCGGCGGTCTTCAGCCCTACACACCGACCGGCACGTTCATCTGCTCAGAAAAGAGCATTGGCTTCGATGGCCTCCTCAACTTCTATGCTGGACGCAATGACGTGTGTGATTTGGACTTCGAAAAGGCATTCACACGACACATGCACTGGAATCCACAGCTCTGCGCACCGTATGTCATTGACAACAGCCCGGAACTGCTCCGGCGCATCTACCAGCCCGAACTGGGCATGGTGAAGGGTGTGACGATTTCATGCGGAGGATTCTTCGGACCTCAAGGACGCGAACTCCGCATCCCGCTGGCCGACCCCGACCAGAATGCCAAAATCGAAGCATTTGAATTCGAAGGTCACCGCATCACCAACTTCGAGATGGAGTCTTCCGCCATCGCCGGCCTCTCCGCCCTGCTCGGACACCGGGCACTGACTGTCTGCATGGTGATAGCCAACCGGGTGGCTCAAGAAGCCAACGCCAACTACAAGAACCAGATTGACGACCTCATCCGCATCGTACTGGAACGCATCTGAGGACGCTAACCAAATACCTTCCATGATTCTCGATACAGACACCATTTGTGCCTTGGCGACAGCACCCGGCGGTGCTATCAACATCGTCCGTCTGTCCGGCAAAGATGCTATTTCCATCACGGATCAGATTTTCCGTCCGGCATCCGGAAAGCCTCTGATGCAAGCTCAAGCACAAACCGTTCACTATGGTGCCATCCATGCCGCACAGGAGGAATATATTGACGAAGTCTTGATTTCAGTTTTCAGAGCGCCGCATAGTTATACCGGAGAAGACTGTGTCGAGATTTCGTGTCACGCCTCGACCTACATCGTTCAGCGCATCCTCGAATTGTTGATTCATGCAGGATGCCGTCAAGCAAGGCCTGGAGAATACACCCAACGAGCTTTTCTCAACGGGAAGATGGACCTCAGTCAGGCCGAAGCTGTAGCCGATGTCATCGCCGCCTCCAATCAGGCCTCACACCGTGTCGCAATCAGTCAGCTAAGAGGCTGCTTTTCCAGCGAGTTAGCTTCGTTACGTGAACAATTGGTTCACCTCACGTCACTGCTTGAGCTGGAGCTTGATTTCAGTGATCATGAAGACTTGGAATTCGCCGACCGCACCGAAATCCTTGAACTTGCCCAGTCTATCGACCATCACATTGCAGCCTTGCTCCATTCATTCCGCATCGGCAATGCCATCAAACAGGGCATTCCCGTGGCTATCGTCGGCCACACCAACGTCGGCAAGAGCACCCTTCTCAACCGCCTCGTACATGAGGACAAAGCTATCGTGAGCGACATCCCCGGCACAACGCGGGACATTATCGAAGACACAGTCACCATCCAAGGCGTAACCTTCCGCTTCTTCGACACAGCAGGTCTCCGTCTCACCGACGACAAAGTGGAACAGTTGGGCATCGAGCGTGCCTATCGCAAACTCGATGAAGCCGTCATCATCCTCTGGGTCATCGATGAACAGCCGAACGATTCAGAGATACAAGACATCAAAAATCATATCGATGGCAAACAGTTGATTATCGTTCACAACAAAATTGACATGGCTTCGGAGCACGCTCCGTTGCCGACCACACAGCTGAAAGACCTGTTCCCCGATACCCCCGTGATGGAAGTCAGTGCGAAACTCGGCACCAACATTCCCGCACTTGAGCAACAGATTTTCAAGGCTGCCGACATACCGGCCATCAGCCAAAGCGATGTCATCGTCACCAATATGCGCCATGTGGAAGCCCTTCAACATGCGCTCACCAACATTCAATTAGTCATTGACGGCATCCATGCCCAACTCTCCGGCGACCTCCTCAGCGAGCATCTTCGCGACTGCATCCACAATCTCAACGACATCCTCGGCATCTCCATCACCTCCTCCGAAGTCCTCCAGTCCATTTTCTCCCACTATTGCATCGGAAAGTAGAAACTTTGCGTGGGGAATGCACGGGCATAAGTTTCGTGGACAGCACCCCCCTGAGAGTATGCCGAAACCAAAGGATACATATCCACAAGGTCTTCAAGGGCATAGCGCAAAGAGGCATGTGCTCCATGGGATGGTTCTTCGGTTTCAAGCTTCATCTGATTTGCAATGAGAAAGGAGAGTTGCTGAACTTCATGATAACTCCTGGTGATGTCGATGACAGAAAACCACTTGAATACAAGAAATTTGTCGAATTCATCTACGGCAAGCTGATTGCGGACAAAGGTTATATCGGTAAGAACCTTTTCCAACGTCTGTTCGTGGATGGCATACAGCTTATCACCAAACTCAAAAGCAATATGAAAGGGGCTTTGATGAGCTTGTCGGACAAACTACTGCTCCGAAAGCGGGCCATTATAGAAACAATAAATGATGAGTTAAAGAACATTGCCCAAGTGGAGCATTCAAGGCACAGGTGCTTTGAGAATTTCATCGTAAACGTTCTAGGAGCTATCGCTGCTTATTGTTTGTTCCCTAAAAAGCCGTGTATTTATGTACAACGTACATTAGACACACAACTTGCTTTGTTTTGAATTCGTCGAACTCACGTTAAATACACAATTTCGTCAGACTTGACTGGGGAGAACAATTGTTTCTCCTCTATACGCACTGTCACCAAATCATTTCCAGCATAAATGTTGGTTACATCCACATAACAAGGATTGATGAACTCAGATGGAATCTGTGTGACTTTTTTCTTCATCCTTCTTATGAACTGACGATTGACACTGAATGTTTGACGAAACATTTTGCCAAAGACATCATCATAATTCGAACTCGGTAACATATTCTTTGCATTATCATAACCTCTGTCTCCATCCACAAAAGCGTAATACATGGAATAATAATAACATTGACCATCCACATCTTCTATAAAATTCATATAATGAGGGGCACTGTTATTTCCGCGCATAGGCATATAGTCTATGCCGCAAGGAATGCCCAATGCTCGATAGATATACACAAGCATATCACATAAATCTAAACAGCTACCACCTCTGGTTTCCACTATTCGCGGTCCTATCCTCACCTCTGACGATATTTCATCTGTAAAATAGAAAGGTGCCCGAACCAACGTATCTAATAGATAGGTCGCAACATACTTAGGACGTGATTTATTAGAATCGTTGGGGATACTATCAATAATCGGCATCAATGTTTTATATATTTTTTCTCTCCAAGGAATCAGTTCTTCATTACCGACGCGATAAGGTAAGATATATTCACAAAATTGACTAAAAGATACATTCTTGCCCCAAGGTTGCTCTCTCCAAACCTTAAGTGCCCAATCAATATTGTCTATTAAATAATCAGCATCTATATATACATCATTTTGATAAGTAAGTCGTAAAAATTATTTTATACTAAGCCGCATGGGTAAAATTGATATT
>CAYPZK010000039.1:0-24441 GCA_964415385.1 uncultured Bacteroidaceae bacterium | reverse complement strand
ATGTTTTACAGCATGTTACGAAAAAGAGGCCGCGCCTATTTTGACACAGCCTCATTTCTTTTTCTTTAAGCCGCATCATTCCAGACAGGTGTCCAGCGCGTCACTGATGGCCTTACGGTCGAGATTCTGTCCGATGAAGACGAGCTTCACCATGCGGTCACCGTACTTCTCGTCCCAGTCCTTCATGAGGTCGGGCTGCGAGGTCATCAGGCGGATGAGGTCTTCCTCCGGCATGGTGGCATACCACTGCCCCGCCTCACGCACCGTTTTCTGCACGCCCGCCTGCTCGAAGATGTAGCACATGTCGCGGTTGTCGTTGAAGTAACAGATACCCTTGGCGCGGATGACGCTCTGCGGCCAGTGCTTGCTGACGAAGTCTTCGAACTTGAGCGTGTCGAAGGCGGGACGGCGGTAATAGACGAAGGTGCCGATGCCGTATTCCTCCACCTCGCCGCCCTCGTGGTCGTGGTGGTGATGATGGTGGTGCTCATGCCCGTGGCCGGGTTCCTCGTCATGTTCCTCTTCTTCCTCATCGTCATCATCTTCATCATCCTCGTCGTGCTCCTCTATTGCCTCAATCCACGCAGCCGACGTGGCCACCTTGTTGAAGTCGAACAAGTGGGTGTTGATGATTTTGTCTAAATCCACGTCGCCGTAGTCACACTCGATGATGTCGGCATGAGGCTGCAGCGCACGGATAATCTGCCGGATGCGCCCCAGCTCCTCTTTCGTTACCTCCGAAGCCTTGTTGAGCAGCACGATGTTGCAGAACTCGATTTGCTGGATGACCAAATTCTCTATATCATCCTCGTCGATTTTCTCCCGCATCAGACCGTCGCCACAGCGGAACTCGCTCTGCATGCGCAGCGCATCGACGACAGTGACGATGCAGTCGAGCGTGGCCACGCCGTCGCGCGTGAACTCCAGCCCCATCTGCGGAATGGAGCAGATGGTCTGCGCAATCGGAGCCGGCTCACAGATTCCGCTGGCCTCGATAACGATATAGTCGAACTTGCCCTGCGACGTGATTTCCTGCAACTGCTTCACAAGATCCATCTTCAGCGTGCAGCAGATGCAGCCATTCTGGAGTGCCACGAGACTATCGTCTTTCTTTCCGACCACGCCCCCTTTCTCGATGAGGCTCGCGTCGATGTTCACCTCCCCGATGTCGTTCACAATGACGGCGAATTTGATGCCCTTCCTGTTCGAGAGAATCTTGTTGACCAGGGTGGTCTTGCCGCTGCCCAGATAACCCGTGAGCAGCAGGACGGGAATTTCTTTGTAATGCATATTCTTTTCTTGACCTGTTGAGTGGATATTTCGTGCAAAGCTATCACTTTTTTCCTGCATCCGCAAATTTTATGCCAACATTCCCGTCCCTTCAATTCTTATGGATTCGGGACGCGCCGACACATTTTCTTACGACAGGAGATGGCGGAATTGAAAGATTTTGCCTACCTTTGCAGTTGGAACGCCCGCCGTCCTGACGGGCAGGAAAACGCATCATTCTGCAAACTGAACGGACAATATGGCTCTGAAATCATACTTCAAAGGCAAGAGCGGTGCCATCTTCTGGCTGAACGTGCTGCTCGCCGTCGGCGTGCTCGTGGCCGTGCCTACGCTCGGGCTGCTTGCCCTCTCGTTCTACACCCATCATGGCGAAAAAATAGAGGTGCCCGGTGTGACGGGCGTGGGAGGCGCGGATGCCGTGACCCGGATAGAGCGACAGGGGCTCGTGGCCGTGGTGGCCGACTCGAACTACAATGAGCACTACCGGCCCGGAGTCGTGCTCGTGCAGACACCGAAAGCCGGCAGCCTCGTGAAGAGCGGACGCATCATCTACCTGACCATCAACCGCAACGGTGCAGCTCCGGCACGCATTCCCGACATCATCCGCAACACCACCGTGCGCATCGCCCGGGAACAGCTCACGCAACTCGGTTTCCGGCTAACCCCGACGCAGTATGTGGAGGATGAGCCGCAAGACCTCGTCATCGGCCTCCGCCAAGGCACGTCGAACGTGTACGGGGGCGACATGGTATCGCGCGACCGTCCGCTGACCATCGTGGCCGGAGCCGGCATGGTGGAAGACTCGGTGGAGGTGGACTGCGTCGAGGTAGTCTCCGTAGGCGGCTACGACGTATTGCTGTAGGTGAAAAGGACAGGCTCACGAAATGGAATGGATAACAAGCAATCATCGACAATAGTTCATTGACAAACCGATGGAAGACGAGGAACAGTTCTTGGAGGAAGACGAGGAGGCGCAGCTCTATGAGCACTACCGGCTGCCGGCCGACGCGGGGCAGAAGCTGATGCGGGTGGACAAGTTCCTCTTCGTCCACCTGTCCGGCATCTCGCGCAACCGCATCCAGAAAGCAGCCGATGCGGGTTTCATCCTCGTGGACGACCGTCCCGTGAAGCGGAGCTACAAGGTAAAGCCGGGCGACGTGGTGAAGGTGATGCTTGACCGCCCGCGCTATGAGAACGACATCACGCCCGAGGACATCCCGCTCGACATCGTGTATGAAGATGACGACGTGATTGTGGTGAACAAACAGGCGGGGCTCGTGGTTCACCCGGGCTTCGGCAACTGGCACGGAACGCTGCTCAACGCGCTGGCCTGGCATCTGAAGGATCACCCTGAATTCGACATCAACAATCCCGAAATAGGACTCGTGCACCGCATTGACAAGGACACGAGCGGGCTGCTCGTCATTGCCAAGACGGCGGATGCCAAGACGCACCTCGGCAGACAGTTCTTCAACAAGACGACGGAGCGGCAATACGAGGCTCTCGTGTGGGGCAGCTTCGATGAGGACGAGGGGCGCATCGAGGGTAACATCGCCCGCAATCCGCGCGACCGCATGCAGATGGCCGTGTTTCCGCCCGACAGCGGCATCGGCAAACCCGCCGTGACCCACTATCAAGTGCTGGAACGCCTGCCCTATGTGACACTCGTGCGCTGCATGCTCGAAACGGGCCGCACCCATCAGATCCGTGTCCACATGAAACACATCGGCCATACGCTCTTCAACGACGAGCGCTACGGCGGCCACGAGATTCTGCGCGGCACGCAGTTTTCCAAGTACAGACAGTTTGTGGAGAACTGCTTCAAGATTTGTCCGCGTCAGGCCCTGCATGCCCGCACCTTGGGATTTGTCCATCCCCGCACAGGGCAGATGATGCGCTTCACGTCCGACCTGCCGCCCGACATGACGGCCCTGCTCGAAAAGTGGAGGCGGTTGCTGGCCGCTGAATGCAGTCCGCAACATTGAATATGAACCATCAATCATTGACGGAAGAAACATATATATGATGAAAAAGACCATAGCAATCGTCGCAGGAGGCGACTCGTCGGAGCACGATGTCTCGCTCCGCTCCGCAGCCGGCATCCATTCTTGGCTCGACCGCGACAAATTCATTGTCTATATCGTGGAAATCTCCAGCAAGGAATGGACGGCGCATCTGGACGACGGCACGAAGGCAGCCGTCAACCGCCACGACTTCTCGTTCGACGACCACGGGAAAAAGGTCTGTCCCGACTACGCCTACATCACCATCCACGGCACGCCGGGCGAGGACGGCATTCTGCAGGGCTACTTCGACCTGCTCCACATTCCCTACTCCACCAGCGACGTGCTCGTAGAGGCCATGACGTTCAACAAGTTCACGCTGAATCAATATCTGAAAGGATTCGGCGTGCGCGTGGCCGAGGACATCCTGCTGCGGGCCGGACAACAGATGACGGCCGACGACATCGTGAGCCGGGTGGGGCTTCCCTGCTTCATCAAACCCAACGCCGGCGGCAGCAGCTTCGGCGTGACCAAATGCAAGACTGCCGACGACATCCTGCCGGCCATCGAACTGGCACGGAAGGAGAGCCCCGAGGTGCTCATTGAGTCCATCCTTGTCGGAACGGAGATTTCGAACGGTGTCTATAAAACCCGGAAGGGCGGCAGCCACGTGCTCCCCATCACCGAAGTGGTGAGCCACGACGAGTTTTTCGACTACAACGCGAAATACAACGGACAGGTGGACGAAATCACGCCTGCACGCCTCAGCGAAGAAACCACGCGACGTGTGCAGACACTCACCTCGGCCATCTACGACATCCTCGGTGCCAGCGGCATCATCCGCATTGACTACATCATCTCGAAGAAAAAGGGAGAGGACGGACAGGAGACCGACATCATCAACCTGCTCGAAATCAACACCACACCGGGCATGACCGCCACCTCTTTCATCCCGCAGCAGGCACGCGCCGCCGGACTCGACATGACGGACATACTCACCGACATCATCGAAGACAAAATCTGACAACCCACAACTTTTCCGACCGTTTACACACGCACTTGATTATGAACATCCACGATTTCGACGACATCCGGCCGTTTCTCCCCGAAGAGTTGCCGGCCGTCTATGACCGCCTGCTGGCCGATCCTGAGTTCCGCAATGTACTGGCCTACGTCTATCCCGGCGTGCCGGCCGAACAGCTCGAAGCCCTCATGCGCTCCAGCAAGACGAACTTGCAGTTCCAGCTCAACATGGTGCGTCCCATGCTGACGAACCTCCTCAGCCACGCCGCCAAGAGCCTGACCAGCAATTTCGCAGCCATTGACAACGAGAGAGACCGCCCACACACGTTCATCTCCAACCACCGCGACATCGTGCTCGACTCCGCGCTGCTCTCCTACGTGCTCGCCGAGGAAGGGCTCGACACCGTGGAAATCGCCATTGGCGACAACCTGCTCATCCGTCCGTGGATTAAAGACCTGGTGCGTGTGAACAAGTCGTTCATCGTGCAGCGTGCGCTCACCATGCGCCAGATGTTGCTTGCATCCGCTCACATGTCGCGCTACATGCACTTCGTCATCAGCGAGAAGCATGAGAACATCTGGATTGCCCAGCGCGAAGGAAGAGCCAAGGACTCCGACGATCGGACGCAGGAAAGCGTGCTGAAGATGATGGCGATGGGCGGCGACCTGCGCGAGCTGAACCTCGTGCCGCTCGCCATCACCTACGAATATGACCCGTGCGACTACCTCAAGGCGCAGGAATTTCAGAACAAACGCGACATTGCGGATTTCAAGAAGAGCCGGCAAGATGACCTTGACAACATGAAGACGGGCATCTTCGGGCCGAAAGGAAAAATCCACTACCACGCCGCGCCGTGCATCAACGACTGGCTCGACACGTTGCCAACCGACATGCCGAAGACGGCATATTTCCGCGCCGTGGCCGACCATATCGACCGCGAAATCCACAAGCATTACCACCTCTATCCCGGCAACTATGTGGCCGCCGACCTGCTGCGAGGCACCGACAGCCATGCCGGATTCTACAATCAGGAGCAGCAAGCACAGTTCGAGGCTTACCTGCAAAAGAAACTCTTGATGGTGACGCTCGAAAAGCCCGACCTGCCGTTCCTCCGCGAGCGTATGCTCACCATGTATGCGAACCCTGTGTTCAACCACGAAAAAGCACTGTCGGAAGAATGAATATCCGATTCTTCTGTTGCCTCTCCGCCCTGTTGCTGACGGCATGTTTTCTGACAGCATGCAGCAATGAAGATGACAGCTATCCGTCCGTCGTCACCGAACTGGTGGAAATCCGGACGGGGAGCGATTCCGTGGCCACGGCCCTGCTGACGGACGACGGCCACTGCTACGACATCTCGCCCCAAGGCATCAGAGCCACAAGTCCCGACACCATCTACCGCTGTCTCTGCATGTATCTGCCGGAGACGGACGGAAGTGAAGGCACGGCCACGGTCTATCAGTTGCAAACCGTATTCTCAGCCTTGCCACGCCCACGCGAGAACTTTCAGTCGTTGCCCGCCGACCCCGTGAAGATTGTCAGCAGCTGGACATCGGCCCGCTACCTCAACCTCCGCATCAGTATTCTCACCGACGGGCAGGGCACACACGAACTGGCCTTCTGCGAAGACAGCATCACAACTTCGGCAAGCGGACGGTCCACGGTGCATCTCACACTCCTCCACTTGCGGCCCGAAGGTGATGCCGAAGCCTACACGGAAAGCTCCAGCGTGTCACTTCCCATCTATTATTATGAAGGCAGTGCCGACAGTGTTCTGCTCACTGTACCGACTTACAACGGCATGCAGACCATCGAAGCAGCCGTTGCCCCCTGAGGAATCGGGCAACAGCCAACCATTTTTTTCAGTTTTTGAAAGAATGAATGGGAGCAGGTATGCGCCCCAGACGCTGCACGAGGCGGTCGCAACGGAACGGATTGACAGGCATGATGGGCGCATAGCCGAGCAAGCCGCCGAAGTTCACCGTTTGACCGACTCCCTTGCCGATGGCAGGAATGATGCGGACGGCCGTCGTCTTCTGGTTCACCATGCCGATGGCCGCTTCGTCGGCAATGATGCCGCTGATGGTTGTGGCCGGCGTGTCGCCGGGGATGGCAATCATGTCCAATCCCACGGAACAGACACACGTCATGGCTTCCAGCTTCTCGATGGTAAGCGCACCTGCATTCACGGCATCAATCATTCCCTGGTCTTCACTCACCGGAATGAAGGCACCCGAAAGCCCGCCTACATAACTGGAAGCCATCACACCACCCTTCTTCACCTGATCGTTAAGCAGAGCCAGGGCTGCCGTCGTGCCCGGTGCGCCCGCATGCTCCACGCCGATACACTGCAGGATGTCGGCCACGCTGTCACCGATGGCGGGAGTGGGTGCCAGTGAGAGGTCGATGATGCCGAAAGGAACGCCTAACCGCCGCGCCGCTTCCTGCGCCACGAGTTGTCCCACCCGCGTAATCTTGAAAGCCGTCCGCTTGATGGTCTCGCAAAGCGTTTCGAAGTCAGCCAAACCGCCATGCCCCGCATCCATCTTCTCCAAGACGTATTTCACCACGCCCGGTCCGCTCACGCCGACATTGATGACGGCTTCGGCTTCCGAAACGCCGTGGAAGGCTCCCGCCATGAACGGATTGTCGTCGGGAGCATTGCAGAGCACCACCAACTTGGCACAACCCAAAGAGTCGTTCGCACGCGTTGCCTCAGCCGTTTCGAGAATCACATTGCCCATCAAGCGCACGGCATCCATATTGATGCCGGTCTTTGTGCTCCCCACATTCACGCTGGCGCAAATGCGCTCCGTCACGGCCAGGGCCTCGGGAATGGAACGGATGAGCATCCTGTCGCTGTGTGTCATCCCCTTGGAGACGACCGCACTATAACCGCCCAGAAAGTTGATGCCGGTGGTCTTGGCAGCTTCATCCAACGTCCGGCAGATACGCACATAGTCAGACGGCGACTGGCAACAGGCAGCGCCGACCAGCGAGATGGGTGTGATGGAAATGCGCTTGTTGACAATCGGAATGCCGAAGCTGCGGGAAATGTCCTCTCCCGTCTGCACCAGGTTGCTGGCCAAACGCGTAATCTTGTCATAGATATTCCGGCAGCACACTTCCACATCGCCGTCAGCACAGTCGAGCAGGCTGATGCCCATCGTGATGGTTCTCACGTCCAGGTTTTCCTGCTCAATCATTTGGTTGGTCTCAATGACCTCGCTCAGGTTAATCATAGCACAACATCATTTTGGAGAAAGACATGCGATACCTGACCGTCAGATGCGGTGCATCTTGTCAAAAATATCTTCCAACTGGCATTTGATCTGCACGCCCGCACCGCTGCCGACCGCCGTCAGCTCGTCCGCAATTTGGTTGAACGGCTTGTCGGCATGGCTCATGTCCACCACCATCATCATGTTGAAGAACTCCTGAACGATTGTCTGGGAAATATCGAGAATGTTGATATTGTTGTCCGCCAGATAGGTGCAGACTTTGGCAATGATGCCCACGGCATCCTTGCCCACAACCGTGATAATAACTCGTTTCATCTGTTTGTCGTTTTTGATTTGTGCCGGCAAAGATACGACATTTTTCCCAAACCTTCACTTTCCGACCGCCTTGAGCTTGGCCACAGCCTTCTCAATCATGTCCATCGTGCCCGAGCCGTCGCTCACGTATTTCACGACCATCTCGGCATAATCGACGGCCTCTTTACCAGCCGCGGTCTTGGCGGCAGCCGAAGCCTTCACCTGCTCCAGAAGCGGCGTCAGCTCGTTGAGATCTTCCAACTCAGGCAGGTTGCCCGGACGCATCGTGTTGAGCGCGGCATTGAGCGCGGCTGCCGACTTGTCGATGGCTTCCTGCGTCAGTTCCGGATCCTGGCTGTTCAAGATTTCATTGCTCTTGTCGTACTGCTGCATGAGGCGTGCGAATCCGTTCTTGGCCCACGGCGCGTACTCCGGCACTTTCACCTTCATGGCGTTCCAGGCGCTCTGGGCATCACGGCGTGCGCGGGCATCCTGCATCAGCTCCTGCAGAGCGGACTTGTCGAGTCCGGCTTCGGCAATCAGCTCCTGCACATCGTCGGACAGCACAGCATTCGGGTCATGCTCCACGTTGATACGGAAATAATGTGTGGCATCGTGCGTCACGGCATAGTCGGGCCGGAACGTGCGGCCGCCGAACGTGAGCGTATAGAGATTGCCGTCGGTGCCGGAATCGGAAGAGGCCCCGTTGAGCGTCACGTCGCTCAAGTCGGACTTCACGTCCACGGTGGCTTCGTCCCAGTTGTCAATGCCCGTAGTTGCCATCACGAGCGGACCATACATGAACGTGCCTGCCCACTGCGGCGCATACTGTCTGCGCCCTTCCTCGCCGCCGACGGTGGCAATCTGCATTTTGTCAGGGCCGAAGTCAATATGCTTCGTGAACGGCATCGTCACTTCGACGACATCCTTCTTGCTCCACTTGCGCAGCGGTATCTCCACATAGCTGCCCGGCCGGTAGGAAGAGGCGACGGACGTTCCGTTGAGTTTCACGTCGAAGCCCGCAGTTGCCCAATACGGCACACGGAGTTTCATGGAGAACTTGCCCGCACCCTTCACGACACGGATGGTACTCTTTTCGGCGGGCCAGAGGCAATCCTGCCGGAACGTCACCTTCTTGGCATCCCACTCTGCTTCCGTCGGCATGTAGAGCGCCACCCAGATGGTGTTGTCGTCAACGAAATAGACAGCCTCCTGATATTTCACATGGTTCTCGGCACCCGTTCCTCCGCAACAGGTGGACTGCGGGGTTTCGTTGCCGAACGGCTTGGTGGCGTTCAGCCCCACGGCATACTGATAGCAAACACCGTACTTATGGGCATCCACCGACCCTACGATCTGGTTGTAGAGCACGCGTTCGTAGTAGTCCATGTAGGCCGCGTTGTCGGGGTCGTAGCAGTTGAGGTCTTTCGAGAGCTTGGCCAGATTGTAGGCACAGCACGTCTCGTTGATGGTCGGTTCGGGGAACATGCGCCCACGTCCCCACGACGAGGAGTTGGTACACATGCTGAGAATCTGCGTATAGGGTTGCCGGAACATCTCGCCGTTGCCCACGCCACCCATTGCATAGCGGTAGCGGCCTTGTATGAAGTTCCAGAAGTTGAGCGACAGGTTATAATAATAAGGATTGGCATTGCCGCGATAACTGCGGAGCGCACCCACAATCATCGGGATGTGCTGGTTGGCATGACGCGTGCGGATGGCATCCACGTTTTTCGACAGAGGGTCGAAGAAAGCAGGGCTGTCGAAATAGTTGGCGGCCTCAAGCAGACGGGCCTTCTCGGCCTTGTCCGTCACCATCTCGGAGAGACGTGCGAGCGATTCCGACATGCCGCCCACCTCACCGGCGATATACATGTTCCACATCTCGTAGCGGTTGCCCGGCCGTGCCCGGCGTTCCTCCTGCGTGCCGTCCGTCTTGACATAGGTGCGGTAGTGGAGGCGGTTCCACACCCACAGCCCCATGTCTTTGGCGATGAGCAGAGCCTTGGCGGCCACCTGCCGGTCATCGATGTTGTTGGCGATGTCAATCAGCCCCGCCAGCTGCTTGTGAACGGTATAGTAAGGAGCCCACACCCAGCTTTCGTTGTTGTAGGCACGGTACATCTCGATGAGCGCACAGTGGGCGGCCGGAATGGCGTTCAGATAGCCGTAGCCATAGTGCTGATAATCTTTCTTGTACGTATCGAAGGCCTCCCACGTGCCTTGCATCCGGCGCAACTCCTCCTCAGGCGCATAGTCGCGGGCCTCGCGGTAGCGTCCCAACTTTTCGTCGAAGACAAACGTGCGTTCCTGACATTCGCGCAGCTCATTCACCATGCGCGTGATGTTGCTGCGCAAGACAGCCTTCTTGGCCGGATCCTGACACGAGGCGAACGCCATCGCCATTGCCGACATGTAGTGCCCCGAGCCATGTCCCTTGAGCTTCGTGGTGGGCGAGTCCCAGCCGTCACTCTCCGTGTATCCGTCCGTCGGCAGCCCATACGTGTCGCGGTAGTTGTAGAGCTGCTGCGTCACGTCGAGGCTGAGGAGCTGGTCGATGTCCATGTCGCGGTTGGCTGTCAGACGGTTGTCACCCAGCAGCCGCACCTTGTTCAACGGCAGCGTCTCCGCTTTCGGCATCACATCCGGCACGGTCCAACTGCCGTCGGTCACCGTCACCTTGGCCACCACGGGAAAACCATTCGCCGTCGTATTGTCGCCGATGACAAATCCCTTCACCGTGTATTCCGAACCGGCCGCGTGCGCCACGCCCGACGCCTCGTCCTGTTCCGTAGCCAGTCCCGAGTTCACCCATCTCACCTGCCGGTATTCGCCCGTTCCGTCGCTATACGTTACCCACAGACGCCAAGGCAACCGTGGAGCCGTGCCTTCGGGAGTGGATACAGCCACCGCCTCCACCTGCGAGATGGAACGGATGGGGTCCGGCTCCACCATGCGGACAGTCCGCTGCATCGGATGGAGCGATGATGAGGACGAAGAAGAAGAAAGAAAAGCGGCCTGCACGGGTGCGCTCAGCACCAGGCACAACGGCAACACAGCAAAGCCTTTCGACATTGTTTTTCCTGAAGATTTAGTCATGATCATGCAAAACTATCGGTATAGATGATTGATTTGCAAAATTCTTGAAAAAATCCGAATCCTGCAAACTTTTCCATGAAAAGATTGTACAGCCGGAAAAGAAATTCGTCCAAGCGCCGACCCGCTTGAAAATAAATTTCTACCTTTGCAGCGACAACGTCCCAATCTTCTTGACGAACATGAAAACTTTTCTTCTCAGCATCCTCTTCGTCTGCTGCTGTCTGTGCGGACGGGCACAAACCTGGACAAAAGCCGAGGTGGACAAGATGAAAGCCCAGGTGGAACCTTACCTGCAGAAAGTGGAGGCACAGCCCGACTGGCTGTTCTCGCGCTTGCAGATGTACTGGAGCACGCACGCCACCGACGTGTTCATCAACGGCGAGACCTTTGACCACCCCGGCGGCGGCCGCGCCCCCGTGGCGACGGTGAAATACAACGGCACGCGCGGCACGGCCTCGTCCTACAACCGTCCTGCGCTGGAAAGTGTCGTGCCCTACGACGACGATGAGAGCGGCAACGTCACCTACATCAACCGCACGAGCGGCACGATGGAGAAGGCACACCCCTCGAAGACCGGCTGCAACATCGCCAGCCTCAACCGTCAGATTCTGGGCATCGCCTGCACGGCGGCCAAGCTCTTCCGGGCCACGGGCGACGAACGATATGCACGTCTGGCCTTGCCCGTGTTCGACACATTCATGAAAGGACTGTACTACCGTCACGTGCCGCAAGACCTCAACCACGGCCACCAGCAGACCCTCGTGGGCATGACGACCTTCGAGGTCATCCACGAAGATGCCGTGAACGAGACAACCGACATCTACCGCTACTTAGGCTCCTACATCCGCCAAGACCGCGACATCTATGATGCCGCCCTGAAGAAATGGGCGGAAAACATCATCGCCGGTGGCGTGCCGCACAACAACTGGGATCTCTACCAGGCCGAGCTCATCGCAAAAATCGCCTTGGTTCTGGACAACGACACGGCCTACTCCGACGGACACGGCCGTTCCTACTACTTAGACTACATCGTCAACCAATCCAGCATCCGCCAGTGGAGCCTGAAGCGGCTGGCCGGCTTCGGCTTCGGCAGAGCGTTCGCCGATGCCGGCACGACACAGCCGGCCGGCACCACCTGGTACGAATGTCCGGGCTACAGCTGCGGGGTCATCAACGACTTTGCCGCCATCGCCAACCGTCTCGACCGCGATGCCGACATCGACCTCTTCTGCCAGATTCCGGCCATCAAGGAAGCCCTTTTCACCAGTGCCCAATATCTCATGCCCAACCGCATGATTGCCGGATTCGGCGACACGCATCCCAACTATCTGAACACCGCCGGCGTGGACAACCTCCGCGAATACGCCCTGCGCCACCGGTTCCTCGCGCTCATGGACTCCTGCGACCGCTGGAAAGCCGCTGTCAGCCCGCAAGCAACGCCCGCCGACATCGCGCCCTACGTCTCCCCCGTCTTCTATGCCCCCAACGTCTCCTGGCTGGCCCAACGCTCCGGCATGGATGCCCGTCACGACCTGATGATTTCCACCAACGCCTCGCTCGGCAACCACCAGCACGCCAACGGCATCAGTGCCGAGTTCTACGGCAAGGGCTACGTGCTCGCCCCCGACGCAGGCATCGGCATGCACCTCTACAGCGGCCTCGACTATGCGGAATACTACTCGCAGTTCCCCGCCCACAACACCGTCTGCGTGGACGGCATCTCCACCTACGCCGTGATGATGTCCCACCACGCCTTCCGGGTGCTTGAGACCGCCTCCGACTCCGCCCGGGAAACCACCTCCACCACCGTCGCCTTCACCGAGCCCGAGACCGACGCACAGCAAATGCGCACGTCCGGCATCGTGAAGACCTCCGCCACCGGAGGCTACTACATCGACATCTTCCGCAGCCGGCGGCGCGACGGACAAGACAAGACGCACGACTACTTCTACCACAATCTGGGGCAGTCCATGACGCTCACGGCAGCCGACGGCACCGACCTCGGCTTGCAGCCCACTGACGAGCTGGCCTTCGCCGGAGGCCATCTCTACGCCTATTCGTATCTATATAATAAGGAGTCGGCCACGACCGCAAGCGACATCTGCGCCACCTTCACCACGCAGTGCGCCGACGGACGGCGCATCGACATGCGCCTGTGGATGCAGGGAGCCGAATGCCGCGACGTGTTCCGCGCACTCTCGCCCGCCAACCTCGAATACGAACGCATGCCCAACCAGCCCTACCCCATCAGCGAGCAGCCTGTGCTGACCTACATCGCCCGCCAGCACGGCGAAGCCTGGACGCACCCCTTCGTGGCCATCCTCGAACCGGGCGACTCCGACGAGCCCGGCGACATCGCCACGGTCAGCTATTTCCGTCCCGAGAGCCGGGACCCGTCGGCCGTCGGCATCTGCGTCACGCTGAAGAGCGGACGGAAGGACTATATCTTCTCCTCAGCCAGCGGCCGGCGCATGCGCTACGGCCACATGAAAGCCCAAGGCTACTGCACCGTCATCACCGAAGAATGAGAGGCGCACCCATACAACAAAAAACCGTGCTCCCTCGGGGAAACACGGTACATATTCAAAAAAAATACTATTGTCCGTCGTATCTGATGCTATGACAAGTCTGTCGCGCGGCGGCAATGTCAGGCGAGCTTGGCAATCATCTTGGCAGCACCCGACTTCAGGTTGGCAGCCTTGTTCTTGTGAATGATGCTCCGCTTTGCCAGCTTGTCCAACATTTTCTGTACCTTCGGGTACATCTCCAAAGCCTCGGCCTTGTCGGTCGTGGCACGCAGCTTGCGCAGTGCAGTGCGCATGCTCTTTGCATAATAGCGATTGTGCAGGTTGTGCTTCTTGGCCTGACGAATGCGCTTGAGTGCAGATTTGTGATTAGCCATTTCTATGATTCGTTTGTTTTATTTTCCTCAGTTGGAGTCGTAGCCCGTAGCAGAATCGAACTGCTCTTTAGAGAATGAAAATCTCTCGTCCTAACCGATAGACGAACGGGCCGGCCCTGGCATTTTCTCCGATGCCGGAACATCGCGAGCCTGCGCTTCGGAACAGGATTGCCTCAGCAACATCGCGGCTTTCGCGAAATTGCGGTTGCAAAGGTACGCCTTTTTCTCCGCCCCACAAAACTTTTCACGACTTTTTTCCCATTTTTTTCGTCTGCCGACGCATTTCCGACAAAAAAAACACCTACCTTTGCACGATCAGAGAGCCGGAAGACCAGAGGGACCGGAAGCAGCCGGACGGACGATAAAGACCAAGACACATGCACGAGACACTCAAAGGCATCGTACTGAGAACCGTGAAGTTCAAGGACTCACAGCAGATTGTGGATCTCTTCACCGAGAGCCGCGGACGCATGTCGTTCGTCACCGGCATCGCCCACGGCGTGCGCAAGAGCGGAGCCAAGAGCGCACTCTGGCGGCCCCTCAGCCTGCTGGAGTTCGAAGCCGACGTGCGCCCCTCCGGCCGTCTGCCCCACCCCCGCGACGTGCGCCCCTACACGGTGTGGACTGACCTCCCCTACAATCCCGCCAAGGCAGCCATCGCCCTCTTCCTCACCGAAGTGCTCACCAACGTCCTGCGCGACGGACTGGCCGACCCGCCCCTCTACCATTATCTCGAAGACTCGCTCCAGTGGCTCGACACCGCACAGCACGACTATGCCAACTTCCACCTTGTCTTCCTCATCCGCCTCACCCGCTTCGTCGGCATCGCCCCCAATCTCGACGGGCATCCCGCCTCGCACGCCTGCTTCGACCTTCTATCCGGCACCTTCTGCCAGGGTGAGCCCTCCCATCCCCACTTTCTCCGGCCCGACGAAGCCGGCCGCCTGCCCCTCCTGACCCGCATGAACTACGCCAACATGCATCTTTTCCGGCTCTCCGCCGGCCAGCGACAGCGCATCCTCACCGTACTCAACGACTACTACCGGCTTCACCTCCCCCCGTTTCCCGAGCTCCGCTCCCTCAGCGTGCTCCACGAGCTCTTTCTCTGAGCCACCGCGCACGGATGCCGTCTGCAAGTTCCGCCAAGAAAAGTTCCAAAATCCGCCTTAACAATTCCCGTTTCAGTCTGACTTTTTCCAAAACGAACGCGTTCGTTTTCCAGAACGAACGTCTTCGTTCCACAGAACGAACGCGTCCGTTCGCTACGGAATCCGCGCATTCCCCGCATTTTGTCGCCGGAGCAGCGGCTGAAAATTGCGCGTCCGCCCGAACTTCCTCCGCGCATCGACACATCACACCGCATCCCCTTAAAGGTCTTCAAGCCATTTTCTACGGATTTTTTCATGAAAAAGAATCAAATCCAGAATAAATGTGCCAAATTCGCAGAAGAATGGATAACCACATGGGAGAATTCTAAAACCACTCCCTAAGGCAAAAACAGATCATACTACTTCTGCTGCTCAGTGATCCATTCGCGGAAGAAAGGATCCTCCATAACATAGTTGTCCTTTCCCTGCCGCAGCACATAACCCTTTTTCATGAGCCGCTTAATCGAGCTCGTGGTGGTGCTTGTCGGCATCAGGCGCGACTGCACCGGGTTGGTGTTCTGGCTGACAAGACGCATCGTCAGCTGGTCTGTCTTGTTGAATGTCTGCCACAGCCGCTCGTAGTCGAGGTCATGGGCCTGCACGATGTCCTTTACCGCCTTCCCGACTATGCCGTCGTCGCCATATCCAAGCCTTATCATGTCCCAGACGGTGAAGGCAAGCTGCTGCGAGTAATAAGGATGGTTGCCCGTAAATATGATGATGTCGCGGGCTATGTCTCCCGCCTTTCCTGTGACGGGGGTAAGCCGCTGCTCTATGTAAGCGGTAAACTCATCCTCCGGCAACTTGCCAAGGCGCATCAGCTGGCCAAAATGGTAAAAAGGAGCCTTCGGATTCTCAAATATGTCCTCCATCATCGACTCCTGACTGCCAAGGAATATATAGTTCAGTCCTTTCTGCTCCTGCATAATCGCCCGCAGCTCCTTGTCGATGTGACGGTCTATCTCAAGCACGTCCTGAAACTCGTCGAAAACGACGATGAGCCGGTTGGCAGACGAACTGACCTTTTCAAGCAGTTCCAAAGAGTCCTCAAACACCGCTTTGCCATTGGCGAGAGGCTGGAAGGAGACGCTCATCTCGTCGGTTACGGGGTTCATGCTCACCGTAGGAAGCACGCGAAAATTGCGAAGCAGGAATTTCACCCTTTCCAGCCTATATTGCTTGAATACGGATCTCAGAAGTTTGGCGGCAAAGTCTTCGCGGCTCACCACCTGCTGCATGTTGACCCACACACATGGCCGTTCCGTCTGCCCCACAGCCTTGCGCACGAGACTTGACTTCCCATAACGTCTCGGACTGATGAGTACGAGATGGTTCTCACTGTCCAGAAACTGCACGATACGACGCAGTTCCATTGTGCGGTCGGTGAAGTATGGCTCATCGACCAGAGTGCCAAATTTGAAGGGATTCTCCATGTTGCGAATGTTCTCGTTACGAACTTTTTCGCAAAGGTAATACAAAAGACACAATTGACGAAACCTTTTGCGAACTTTTTCGTTACGAATTTTTTCGCAAAGATTTTCGCATACATGTTGATGCTCCCGTCGATGCCGAGGGCGTGGACAATCTGCCCTAACGCACAAAAACGGCGGGAAGTACCAAATTCAGCTTCCCGCCGTTTTTGTGCGTTTCCATCGGTCGGAGCCATTTTCTACGGATTTTTTCATGAAAAAGAATCAAATCCAAAATAAATGTGCTAAATTTGCAGAAATTTGTCGATGAGATGGAACAAGCACAGACAGCAGGTCGTGAACCCATAGCCCCTCACTCAGAGAGCGGGGAGGCGTTCCGGGTGGACGTGGACACCATCGTCCGCGGCAAGGCGGGAGCCAAGGCCAAATACATTCCGGGCTTCGTCATCGCGTGGCTGAAGAAGATTCTGCACCAGGACGACGTGAACGCGTTTCTGACAGGGCGTGCGGCCGGCAAGTACGGCGTGGATTTCCTCGACGAATGCGTGGACTACTTGGAAATGGACATTGATGTGCGGGGGCTGGATGAGCTGCCTTCGAACGCGGGCGGGCGCTTCTTCACCATCGTGAGCAACCACCCGCTCGGCGGCGAGGACGGCGTGGCGCTCGGCAAGCTCATTTGCCACAAATACGACAGCAAGATGAAGTATCTGGTGAACGACGTGCTGATGAACCTGCAAGGACTCGCGCCGCTCTGCATCCCCATCAACAAGACGGGCAGCCAGAGCCGCAACTTTCCGAAAATGGTGGAGACGGCCTTCCAGAGCGACAACAATGTGCTCATGTTCCCGGCCGGCCTCTGCTCGCGCAAGCGGGACGACGGCAGCATCCGCGACCTGCCTTGGAAGAAAACGTTCATTACCAAGAGCGTGCAGTATCGGCGCGACGTGATTCCCGTCCACTTCTCGGGGCACAACTCCGACCGGTTCTACAACATCGCGCGGCTGTGCCAGAAGCTGCATCTGAAGTTCAACCTCGCCATGCTGTTCCTCGTTGACGAGATGTATCAGAATGTGGGCAAGCATTTCACCGTCACGTTCGGAGAGCCGATTCCGTGGCAGACATTCACCGACAAAAGCAAGTCGCACGCCGAATGGGCCCAGTGGGTGCAGGACCGCGTGTACGAACTCTAACTTTTTCAATCACTCCCATGGCAGAAGAGATCATAGCACCGATTCCCAAGTCTGTGCTGAAATCTGAATTGACGGAGGACAAACGCCTCCGCTTCACCAACAAAAGCAAAAACGAGATTTATGTCATCACGTGGCGCACCGCGCCCAACGTGCTGAAAGAGATAGGCCGCCTGCGCGAAATCGCGTTCCGCACGGCCGGAGGAGGCACGGGCAAGGCGCTCGACCTCGACGACTTCGACACGATGGAGACACCCTGCAAGCAGCTCATCGTGTGGGATCCGGAAGCAGAGGAAATCATCGGCGGCTACCGCTACATCCTCGGCACCGACGCCAAGATTGATGAAAACGGGCAGCCCATCCTGGCCACGAGCCACATGTTCCACTTCTCCGAGAAGTTCATGAAGGACTACATGCCCTACACCATCGAGCTGGGACGCTCCTTCGTCAGCGTCAACTATCAGTCCACCCGCGCCGGCTCGAAAGCCATCTTCGCCCTCGACAACCTGTGGGACGGCCTCGGCGCCCTCACCGTCATCATGCCGCAGGTGAAGTATTTCTTCGGCAAGATGACCATGTACCCGAGCTACAACCGCCGCTGCCGCGACATGATTCTCTTCTTTCTCAAGAAGCACTTTGCCGACAAAGAGAACCTCATCATTCCGATGAACCCCATCCAGATGGAGCACGACCCGGCCGAGTTCGAGAAGATTTTCACCAGCGACGATTTCAAGGAAGACTACCGCATCCTCAACCGCGAGGTGCGTGCCTACGGCCTCAACATCCCGCCACTCGTGAACGCCTACATGTCGCTCTCGCCTACCATGCGCCTCTTCGGCACCGCTGTCAACGATGACTTCGGCGACGTGGAGGAAACGGGCATCCTCATCACGATTGAGGAAATTCTGGCCGACAAATACGTGCGCCACATCGAGTCGTTCGTCAAGGAACATCCCGAATACGTGAAAATCACCGACAAGACCAACGAGTTCCTCATGGGCGTGCCGGGGCGGCAGAACAAACCCGACGGGAGGAAGAACGAAAATCTGTAAAAAAGGTATTTTTTCCCGTAATCCTTATCGGACGAGAACGGTTGGGAACTCCTATCTTTGCAGCGAGAAAAAATCTTTACGGACATGATGAAATCCATCCCGACATTATTGTTCGTGCTGACGCTCACGATGGCATGCGGCACGGACGCTCAAGCTCAACAGACTATGGAAACAGTTCTCACACCACGTCAGCAGAGTCTCTCTGCCATCGCCTGCCTGGAGGCCAAAGGCGACCAGACGCACTTAGCCTCCGCCATCAACGAGGGTTTCGACAACGGACTCACCGTCAGCGAAATCAAGGAAGCCCTCTCCCAACTTTATGCCTACACCGGCTTTCCCCGCTCGCTCAACGGCCTCGGCACGCTCCAGAAGGTGGTGGCCGACCGCAAGGCACAGGGGCAGGCCACCGAGGAAGGCAGCGAAGCCTCTCCGTTGTCGGCCGACTACGACGCGCTGAAGCAGGGCACCGACGTGCAGACCCGCCTCACGGGGCGTGCCTTCAACTACACCTTCGCGCCCGCCACTGACTACTACCTCAAGGCGCACCTCTTCGGCGACATCTTCGCCCGCGACAACCTCTCGTTCGCCGACCGCGAACTCGTCACGGTGAGTGCACTCGCCGGCATTGAGGGTGTCACGCCACAGTTGCTGGCCCACGTGTCCGGCTCACGCAACATGGGAGTCAAAGACGACGAGCTCCGCGCACTGCCACAGAACCTGCTCAGCCGCGTGGGAGCCGACGAAGCCTACCGCGCCGCCAAAGCCGTGGCACAAGTATTGGGCGACCCGTTCGACGAGACACAGCGTGCCAGGGAATTCCGCGTCGGCATTGCCGACAGCCCTTATCCCGTGGGCAATTCCAACACCGGCTTTGCCCAGTATTTCATCGGCAACAGCTATCTGGCTCCGATGGACGGCGCAAACGGCGGCCCGTCGAACGTCACCTTTGAGCCGCGCTGCCGCAACAACTGGCACATCCACCACAAAGCCGTGCAGGTGCTCATCTGCGTGGCCGGACGCGGCTGGTACCAGGAATGGGGCAAGCCGGCCGTGGAGCTGCGCCCCGGCACCGTCATCGCCATTCCTGCCGAAGTGAAGCACTGGCACGGCGCGGCTGCCGACAGCTGGATGCAGCACCTCGCCTATATGACACGCGTGGAGGAAGGTGCCTCGAACGAATGGCTCGAACCCGTGGACGATGCTGCCTATGACCAGATTGGCAAATGACAGCCTGCCTCCTTCTTCCCGGGGCTGACGCATCCTTTTTCTACAAACAGCAAAACCGCCGCACAGATTCCACCAGGAACCGTGCAGCGGTTTTCTTTTTTACTGGCGCTTCCGCCAATCACCGTCCGCCTATCCGTTCGCAAGGAACGTGCGGCCAAACGTTTTCCAGAGCGGGAAGCGTTTCAGCCGGCGGCGCACCGGATGTTTGTAGAGCAGCGCACCTAAAAGCAGGGCGATGCCGACGTAGAGACACCAGCCGAAGGCCTGCTTGATACTCACTTCCATCATCTGCCGCACGAACTCCTCGGAGAATGCACCCACGTCAACGTGCAGACGGCTGAAAGCCACAAGATTGATATTCTCGCCATAACGAGCCATATTCTCCGGCACGAACTTGCTGAGCGCCTGTGCATAGCAGGCACTGCCGATGCAGCCGCCGATGGTGACGTGAATCACCTGGAAGACGGACAGAGCCTGGAAGAAATGCTGGAAATCGAACAACTCATGCAACATCAACAGCATAACGGCTCCCAAAATCGAGACGTCCATGCCACGCACAAACACGGGCAGATAGAGTTGTCGCGGCGTGAT
The DNA here is from genome assembly GCA_964415385.1 of uncultured Bacteroidaceae bacterium. GTDB lineage: Bacteria > Bacteroidota > Bacteroidia > Bacteroidales > Bacteroidaceae > UBA3839. The sequence continues at coordinate 3,949 of CAYPZK010000039.1, read as the reverse complement.
GTCGGTCGAAATCGTGAAGTAGAAACCCGCATGATAGACCACGATGAGGGCGATGCCGAACGTGAAGCAGCGGAAGAAATTCCACCGCATGGTGTGCGTCCAGAAGAATGCCACGCCCGCACCGACCACGCATCCGACGAGTGCCACCCAGTTGAGTTGCACGGTCTGCATGTCCGTCCAGCCCATCACCTCCTCGTAATAGACCTCTTCGAGCACATGCTCCGTTGCCATCAAAGCCTCGACCACGATGCAGATGAAGAGAATCGGCAGATAGTGTTTGGTGCGGAAAATCTCAGGGCTGACAAACGGATGACGGATATGGCACATACGCAGCACGCACAGCGCGAAGAGCACAATGGCCGAAGCCAGCACCGTGCGCCACGTCTGGCTGTCATACCAGCGCATCCAGTCGCCATAGTTGAAAAGCCAGGCAACGAGCACGACGAAGACGGCCCACATCACATAGCCCAGCCAGTCGATGCCGAAAAGCGGCAGGCTGCGCATGAAACGGTAGTGACGGCAACAGATGAACTGGAACAGCAGGATGAGCAGCATGAGGAAGATGATCACGTAGTTGGCGTGATAATACGTGCAGTAGTAGGCCATGTTGGTGGCCAGAATGTCGTTGGCCTGAATCGAAGTCATCAGGATGATGTGGAGCACAGGGAAGAATACCGTAAAGTCGCGCTTGGGTGTCATCCAGAGCTGCACGTTGCTCATACACTCGAACGTGCCCTGCAACTTGCACGCCCCTTCCACAAAACAGATAATCCACATCAGCGGCAGACACTTCACGTGCATCATCAAGACATTGCAGATGATTACGCCGAGCGCTGAGGCGCAGAGCAGTGTCTTGTTGGTGAAGCGGAACTTCATGCGGAAGAGGAACGGAAACCAGAGAGCCAGCCCTGCCAAATTGCAGTAGAGCATCATGGTGACATCCTCGCGCATCACGGCCTCACCGCCGACGATGCTGCCGAGTGCGCCGAGATAGACTCCGGCAGACAACTGGAAGCAGAAGGCGATGAGCAGATAGACCCAAGGACCGAGCCGCTGCGGAAACCACGGCCGGAACATCGGCATACGGAACGGCTGTGCAGATGGTGGAGACTGAGACATAAGCTTTTCTTCGTTTTCTTCAATGTCCTTTAGTACTTCACCTCACACTCCACGTTGAGACCCGCGCGAAGACGCCCCAGGTCGGCGGCATCGTTGTCCTCTAAGGCTATGCGCACCGGCACACGCTGTTCAATCTTCACGAAATTGCCCGTGGCATTGTCCTGCGGAATCATGCTGAATGCCGCTCCGGTGGCATTGGAGATGGTCTCCACCCTGCCCTGATAAGTCACGCCCGGCACGGCATCCACCTTGATTTCGACGGCATCGCCCACCTTGATGTGCGGCAGTTGCGTCTCACGGTAGTTGGCCACGACCCATACGTCGCTCGCGTCCACGATTTCCACAAGTGTCTGCCCGGGCTGGATGAGTTGCCCCACATGGATGTCCTTCTTGCCTGTCATGCCGTCGCAGGTGGCGATGATGTAGCAGTAGGAGAGGTTCAGACGGGCCAGCTCCACTTCCGCCTGCGCCAGCTGGACGGCGGCCTCGCTCTGGCTCAGGCGGCGCGTCTGTTCGTCCTTCACGAGCGAAGTCGTGGTCTTCGAACGGCTCACCTGCTCATAGCGTGCCACGACCGCATCGTAGGCCGCCTTCGCGTGGTCGTACTGCTGACGCGTCACGGCATCCTCCTTCAACAGCTTCTCGTAGCGGGTCAGGTCGCGGCGTGCATTCTCCATCTGCACGCGCACCTCCTCGATGCCCGCGTCGCTTACGCTCAGATTGTTGGCCGTTGTGGCGATGCCGGCGTTGGTGACGCTCTTGCCCGCTGTGGCATTGGCATAGCCTGCCTCCGCCTGCGCCAGACGGAGCTTGAATTCCGAATCCTCGATGATGACCAGCGTGTCGCCCTTGTGCACCTGCTGATAGTCGTCGAAACGGATTTCGCGGATGAATCCCTGCACGCGGCTGTTGACCGGCGTGATGTGTTGGTGAATCTGGGCGTTGTTTGTGTATTCCACGTTGCCGAAGTGGGTGAAGCGGCTGATGACGTAGATGGCCGCGATGACAAGCAGGATGATGACTGCTATGTTGAAGCCGATTTTTGTAGTTTTCTTAATCATGATAGCTGTATTTTCTGATGGGTAAGATTCAGAGCGTTCCGCTCACATATTGCATATTGTAGAAAGCATAGATGACGCCGATGCGGGCATTTACCGCCTGCAGCTCGGCAGCTAATTTCTGGTTCTGCGCGTCCACCATGTCGGTCACGAGTGCCAGGTCGTTGCGGTAGCGGTTGCTGACCACATCGTAGTTCTGATTGCTGAGCTCCACGGCCTTCATCTGCGTCTGCAACTCCACGTAGCTCTGCACGTACTGTGTGTAGGCGGCCTGCACGGCATTCTGCACCTGCTCCTCCGCCTCCGATTTCGAATCCTGAGCCGTGAGCACGGCCTGATGCGCCTGCTTCACCTTGCGGCCCGACTTCCAGAGCGAATGAATGTCGTAGGTCAGTCCGATACCCACAAACCAATAGTTGAAATTGCCCTTGATGGCCGGCACATTCATCAGGTTCGGCCCGTCAAGATGGTCCTCGGCCACGAGCGCAATCTTCGGTCGCAAGGCACTCCGCTCGATGCGCTCCTGCTGGGCAGCCATCTGCACTCCCACTTCGGCCTGCCGGAGTGCCGGCGAGGCATCCGTCGCCGTCCGCTGCCAATAGGCTTCGCCGTCCTTGCTGAAGAGCCGCGCGAGGAGCGTCGTGTCAGGCAGCACCTGCGTGCCGGCCGGCAGTCCGAGCGTATTGCAGAGCTGGAAGTTGAGAATGCCCGCCTGATTGTTCACCGACGTGAGCCCCAGCTGCAGGTTCTCCAATTGCAGCTCATAGCGTGTGATGTCGTTCTTCAGCGCCGTTCCTTCCTCCTGCTTGGCCTTCACGTTCGCAATGAGCCGCTCCGTCAGTCTGACGTTCTGCTCATAGACGCGTGCTTGATTGCGCAGTTTGTAGAGATTGAGATAGTGGCCGAGCAGCACGAAGCGCACCTGCTGACGGCTCTGCTCCGTGGTCAGCTCAGCCATCCGGTGGCCGAGCTCAGCCAGTGAGACACCTGCGCTCAGTGCCCCGCCCGTGTAGATGGCCTGTGAGGCCTGAAGCGCGAAATCCTTGCCGAAGTGGGGCAAGGTCTGGCTTGCATAATCCTTGAAATACAAATCGGTGGTGAAGCCGTTGCCGATGTAGCTGGCCGACAACGAAGTCTTCAGATCGGGCAACCGCTGCGCCTTGGCTGCCTCCACGCCGAGCCGGGCTTCCGACTCCGCGCTCTGCCGCGTGCGGATTTGCTTGCTGTTCTGCTCCGCCAGCATGAACAAGTCATCGATGCTGAGCCGGCGCTCGACAACCTGCGCCACAAGACTTTCGCCACACATCATTGCCATAAGCAATGACGCGAAACATTTCTTCGTCATAAAAAAAGGAATGTAAAAAAATGAATAATTATAATAAGGAGAAAAGCCGGGGTTCCGGCGACCTGCCAGTCTTTTTTCCGTTCCTAAAAACAATACGGATAGCCGGAAAGGGGAAGGGAAGGAAAGAAAAGAAGCGGACTATACGATGAACGCCGCGCCCCACCCGTGGAAGTGGTGGATCTTGTTGTCCATATAAGTGGAGGTTATTCTCCAATCCTCACATATCGAAATTGTCCGTTTCATAAGCAGTGCGTCCATGAAAAACGCGTGCAAAGGTAGGCATTTTCTTTCAAAAAAACAACATTTTCGGGCGCAATCGGAACATGACCATCTTCATTTCTTCTTCGGTAAAAAAATTCATCTGTATCACCTTATAAGTAAGTCGTAAAAATTATTTTATACTAAGCCGCATGGGTAAAATTGATAT
>CAYPZK010000038.1:0-26596 GCA_964415385.1 uncultured Bacteroidaceae bacterium | reverse complement strand
ATGGGAAAACCATCGGCAGAATTAAGTACGCACTTTGTTAATTCCGCCAACGGGTGGATATAATATCGCTTTGTGAATAATCTTTTGTCGGTGTACCGACAGTCAAGACGAGGACTGTAGGCTGTTGTGGGGTGAGATGGCAAACGCTCGCTGTTTCCTTCTTATAGTCAGTGTTGAGTCCTGCCATTTCTTTATATCCAAGGGGTAGCTCTTACCCGAGTTTGCGGCTACTCCACGCGCCAACATCTTATTCCCGTCGGCCCAATATATGGTCTTGCATGCGCTGAATGGCTGCCGCCATTTCAATGTCAAGTCCATTGTCTCAGAGGAAGAAAGTACGATGCCGATGGTCTTATTGTCTATCTTCCCGTAGGTTATGGTGAACGGCTTGCCGTCGGATACTGCTGAAGCTGAGACATATGAACCGTCTGGCGCGCAAGTGGGATATGGCAAAAGGGCCTCGTCCTCATCCTTGCACCAAGTCTTTCCCTTGTCCACTTTCGGACTTACCGCAAATGCCGCACTGCGGTTGACCAAAACGGTTGCACCGTAAGGCTCTGAAGAAGTGTAAGGCCCAACTTCTACAACATCATCCTTTGCAATGCGGAACAGGCAGGCACTATGAGGCTGTACTTTTGCCACAAACTTGTCATGACAACTTGCTTTCTCACCCGTCCATACATCGGTAAAGGTACAAGGCCCGTCAATGCCCAACTCGCTTAAATCTATAGTGAGAGAATCTTCATCTGTTATATTCACATCTCCCTCTTTCAGCAACATAAACCTTACGCTTGCACCCTCGTCCTTATGACTTAAAGCCACGTCATCAATAACGCCTTTTGCTGAGAAATGAGTATAACCGTCAGGAAGGTCATATTCTATTACTGACGGCGCATGAGTTCCTATGCCTTCTTTATATCCTTTGCCATCAAATCTTATCGAATCTCCTATCACGGCACTTCCCTTGATAGCTCCACGCCATCCTGCCGTAGCCCGTTTCCACTTTAAATCAGTGAGCTTCAATTCGCCTTTTGGACTGCTAATACGTGGGTTAATCCAGTCGGCATGATTCCAATTAGCTCCATCACCACCATCAGAGATACACAGATAGAGTTTCTTCGTCTTTGGCAGGTCAACATCAATATCTATCGAGCGCATACCTGATTTTGCCGACAATAGGTCGCTCCTCCAAAATGCTTTGGTCTCATCAGCTTCTATGAGTTTTTCACGGTTGAATACAGCGAGAAACTTGTCTCCGGCAGCAGGATCTTTGGCAGTCCATGCCACCCACTTGCCATAGTTGAGCAGTTCTGTATTGTCAGTGCTTCGCTGGTTTATATACAGCAAGTCTTTATTGGTGAGCATTTTTATCGTAGACTCGTCGGTTGTCGGTAAGTCACCACCAATCATCAAAGGCGAACGGAACATGGCAAAGAGAGTCAACAGCATTTGTTGCTCTTGTGGCAGAAGACTGCACATACGGTCAAAGCCAACTTCTGAACGGATGGCGATGTGCCCAAGAGGCAACATATCCATATCTGGCCAATGACCCTCTCCAACGTAAGGAGCCCATCGACTGCAAATATCAAAGAGGTCGTTCACTTGCATCCAATTATTCCACAGGTCACCGATGATTCGCCACATATTGGCATGACTTTTTGCATGGATGCCATTTATGATAGGTGTTTCACCAAGCGACATACTCAGAACAATCTTTCTGCCGCATTGGTCAATAGCCTTGCGTATCATTTCTATCTCGTCCTGATGATACGGGAACGATAGGTCGTCAATCTTTACAAAGTCAATTCCCCATTGGGTATAAAGATTAAAGAGAGAATTATAGTATTCCTGCGCTCCAGGTTTTGAAGCGTCAACCGTGTACTTCACAGGATTCCATTCATTAGAATCCCGTTTCGTATAGACACCTGTGGCATGGTATTTAGTTCCTTCAACAGGAGTATTGTACTTTACTGCAAGCTTTGGAATGCCACGCATGACATGAACACCAAACTTTAGTCCCTTTGAATGAATATAATCTGCGAGTGGCTTGAAACCTTTTTTCTCCTTTGGAAGAAGGAAAACGCACAGGACTTGGGATAAAATGACCGTAAGAGTCAAGATTAATAATGGGATTAACCTTATTATATCCGTGAAAACTCTCGTTATCAATATACCAATTTATATCAATAACCACATATTCCCAACCGTATTGTTTCATATGTTCAGCCATGAAGTTAGCGTTTGCCTTGACTTCTTGCTCGGTAACGGAAGTCCCATAGCAGTCAAAACTATTCCATCCCATTGGAGGAGTGGGTGTCCAAGAGAGGAAGTTTGATTGTTGCTTGACTTGTGCGTCAAGGATTGTTGCCATCATTAAGAGTATTGATAGCAATAGGAAATGCTTGTTTTTCATTTTCACCTGGGTATTTTAAGTGTTCATATAAGTTTTTCGACGCTGCAAAATTAGGGAAAAATGGCATCTATCTTTATGATTGATGTCGCAAAGGGCTAGAAAATCGTCGCAAAGTAATATACTCCGACTGAAGCCTGTCCTTCCTTGTGTACTTTCATCATTATCTGCTCCGCTTCCTGCCCCGACTTGAAGAATACCTCACGAAGCACCTTCACGAAAAAGTCCATATCGCTTGTTGAGCGGGGCAGTCTCTTTCCGTTACTCATATCATTATAATTTTGTCCTCAAAATTACTCATATTATCTCAAAGTCAACTCTATCTTGGCATCTTTTTGCACTCCCCCGAATATTCTGTCAGGTCAATGCGGATAATCTCCGTGCGGTTGAAACTGGCGTGGGCATACTTGTCACCCAGTTCTTTATATTCGGGAGCGAGTTTGGCAATGAGCAGATGCAAGGCATGCATACGTTCTTCCTCGGACAAGCCGACATGTGCCGTCCCAAAGACAATGACGCTCTCATATTCGGTAGTGAAGTTCTTGGGCATAAGATGTGTGTTGCCGACTACACAGAGTGAAACTTTCGGATGCTTATTGATGGCTCTCAACTTCCGGCCTTCGGGAGCACAGTGGATATAAATCTTATCCCCGCCATCCCAAATGAAATTCACGGGTATGCCGTATGCCTGTTCGCCATCGTCAATCATCGACACTATTCCATACTCAGCCGTGCGAAGTATCCCCATCGCCCTTTCTTCGTCAAGCAGCCTGTCCTGACGACGGATGGTATCGTTAATGTATTTCATTTTCACTTCTGATAATGTTTTCTCATTTCATCAAGTGTCTTTCGCCTTACAGTCCTTACGCCTGTTGACAGCAAGTCGGTCTCAAGCAGTTCAAGTGTCGATTGCAGTTCACGCAACAAATCGGGATAATACTTGCACTGCTCATAGGCCAGTTTGATGCTCAGTGTCCTTACGCTCGTTGACTCTTTGCCTGAAGCTATGCAGCCAAGGCAGAAGTCAAGGAAGTCTGTCCGAAGATTGTCCTTGTCGAATGGCTGACGGAGCAAGAGTACAAGTAACAGCCTGCGTTTAGTATCGTCCGGAGTTTTCAGCACCTCGTCAATCAGCTCGTCATGCTTCGGGTATAGCCATTTGCCGCATTGATTATCGACATTGCAAAATATCCATGCTACGTTATTGGCAACACGATTGTCCGTGTCAAACATCAGTTTATACAATACTTGCTTTGCCGCATCACTCCCTTGTGCAATGCCGGCAATATCATTAACATCCGTCTTGCCGATACTTTTGCACAATCTTTCCCGAAGAAATGGCTCGTAGTCGTGCATATAGTTGCTTTATTTGAATTCAAATATAGTACTTACTGAGTCATCAACCATCAGTTCCGCATAGAATATACCGTCAGTTGTCATGCAAGTTTTGGCAGAAACCATCAAACACACTCGTCACTGTCTTTAACCGCTCCTTATACTTCGGCACACGCACAATCTCCACCTGCCGTGACGCAGGCAGCTGTGTCATGCCCGACTTCTCGAAGAACTCCCTGACCGCTGGCTCAGAGTCAATCCACATCTCCGAGCAGCCCTGCATCATCTGAAAGGCAGAGAATAGCTTCAGTTTTCCGTCCTTGTCGCATGTGCTTGTCGTTACTATATTGTCAATGATGTACATAGCTTATTTCTTCCAAGCCGAAACAACCTGCCCAATATACATTGAATGTATTCCGGGAGGGAAATTACTATATAGTCGTTTTGGCGTGTTGTTTCTGAAGCCTTTCTCATCAAACGGCGCACCATACATAATCTCACACTCGTAGACTTCTGTTGCCTCAGTGTAGTAAGGCGCACCATTGGCGGTATAGGCCACATGCAAGCCAAGAACCTTTGCCTTGTCACCATTCCTACCGCTGTTCCTTCCCATATAGTCAAGAACGTCATCGGAAATCTTCATCACAGTGAAGTACTTTGCCTTTTCCAAGAATTCACGGGTGTAACGCTTCTCTGCGACATAGACAGTTATGCATGGCTCATAGCTCCATACATTACCTGCCGCACCCCAACCAATGGTCATGGCGTTGCTGCCTTCTTTGTCACCTGCGCACAGCAGCAAAGGTGTAGCGAAGAACGTGAACGGATTGTCGTTGAACTCAGTCTTGACATCAATCTGCTTAAAGCCGTTCTCAGTTTGTGCGCTGCTATTAAGAGTTGACAACAGCACTACAGCCAAAGTCAATAGAATCTTTTTCATATTGTAATCTCAATGATTAAATTTTCTATTCCGATTATACTGCTTTCATAGTAACCATCACCAGTTGTCCGTGGGCCACTGGTGCATGGGTAGCCGTCGGCAGCAAGTCTCGAAGTCAATGTATCAACAGTCTCCTTGCTGCCAACACTGATACGGAGATGGACAAGCCCTTGCATGTGTGCCGACTGCTGATGTGGTTCCATGTCCGGCCAGTTCATCAGCTCAAGCCTTGTACCACTATCATCCAAGTTCAGCATCAGCGAGTGTAATCCTGTTCTTGGGTTGTGATATTTCGCACCTTCCTTTGCGCCAAAGTATGTCACAAAGAAAGTGCTTACCTTTTCTGTGTCATGGCAATTAATACCGATGTGATTGATTTTCATCATTGTTCTACTCGTAATGTCTGTGAAGCCACTCCATGATAACCAGCGTGATATAGTCCTGCTCTTTCAGAGTCAGTTGTCTGCCCTTCTCAATGCCGTGCCACTTCTGCAAACAGCCACGGCAGCAACAGCCAGTTGCATGTTGAGCGATAAATGGTGGGAATATGCCATGCCGCATTGGAGTCTGCTTGCCGTCATTGGGAATGTATGCAGGAGCAAGCCTTTTTGCAATTATCTCCCTTGTACCCTGCTCTGTCTTCTCCCAACCCTTCTCACGGATATACTCCTTATCCTTGCCATTGAGATAGAAAGAACTCTTGAACTTGCTTTTTGCAAGCCTGTCGAACAAGGGACTCAAATCAACCTCAGGGCTTTCACTCCTTTGTTCATCCACTTCAGGAAACAACTCCAACAGCTTTGGCATCGTACACCTATTCTATGATAGTTGCAATGATATTCCTGCCGCCGCCATCGTTGCGGAACTCACAGAGGTAGATTCCCTGCCAAGTGCCAAGATTGAGACGACCGTTGGTAATCGGAATGTTGATGCTGACACCTGTTATGATGGATTTGGCATGGGCTGGCATATCATCGGCTCCTTCGAGAGTATGTCGGTAGTATGGAGCATTCTCAGGAACGAGATTGTCATAAATGCTTTCCATGTCCTCACGCACTGACGGATCCCAGTTCTCACAGATGCACAAAGCGCAACTCGTATGCTTGATGAACAGGTTGAGCAGCCCCGTCTTTGGCAGTGTCGGAAGATGCCGCACCACCTCGTCTGTTATCAGATGGAATCCGCGCCGCCTTGGTTTCAATGAGAATCCTGCTTGTTGTGCCATAAGCCGATTTTATTCAATGTCTGATGAACTTGTCATCCTTGGCAGGTACGCCCTGCTCGTCCTTAACATACCGCTCTGCCCTCATGTGCAGGTCATACTTCTCACGCAGACGGGCGATGGTCGCCATCATTGGTGATGCATGGTGAGCGTCAATAGCCTCTTGGCTGCTCCAACTGTCAATAAGAAGTACGGTCTCTGGGTCGGACAAAGAGACGAAGTAGTCATAGCGGAGGTTGCCCGGCTCATTGCGGATAGAGTCGGCAGTGCCGCTGCTCTCCATTTCTTCCACGAAACGCCTTGCGCTTCCGTTCTTGCCAGTGTAATATAGATTCACTATTGGCGGTTGCTGCACAGATGCAGAACTATCGTTCTGTTCCATAGTAGTTGTTTCTTGTGCCACACTGCTTAACGAAGCAGTGGACATCATGAATAATGTGAGTATTAATCTGAGTTTCATATCTATTCCTTCGGGTAACCAATCTGGCTGTTGAGGACAAAGTCATAGTTGTCGTCAAGACCAAGTTCCTTCTTCAAGCCGTCAGAGTCCATAGTCATTCGAGGCACCGTGTTCAAACCGAGAGCACTGCAAACAAGGCAGATGTTCTCAGATACATAGCCGGTGTCTGTCAAACCCATGCGTGACTTTGCCTCATTCGGCATCTGCTCAGGGAACTTGTTGTGATTGCTTACCAAAACCAGTGAAACAGGTGCGGACGCTGCAAACTCTTGCCGACCTGCAACCAACGGGCGCAAGTCTTTTCCGCTGACCTTAACAAGGCTGTTCTCCTTCGGCTCATATCTGTATGCGCCATCCTTGCGGACAACGTACACTATAATGTCCTGTGCGTTGATAGCCGATGGAGCCGTTATCTTTCCCGACTCCGGGCGATTGATGCCGCAAGCAGCCCAAAGTACTGTTGACAGTACGTCGTCGGTAATCTCCTTGTCAGCATACTCCCGTGACGAGTGCCTGTTCTGCAACGACTGCATCAGCGTCGCGCCGTTATCCATTGATGGTTCCGGCAACCGGATGTTGTCCTGTGCCTTGCATGATGTGGCAGCCATAAGCAGTGCCATGCATGTGATAGTAATCATGTTCTTGCTCATATAATTAATATCTTTCGTAAAACTCCTTTGTCGTTTCGTCAGATTCACACATTATGTCGAAGATTGATGGTGCGGTAATATCTACAAGATAAGCCTCTTTGCCTTTCTTCTTCAACAAGGCTTTGACTGTCTCTCCGTCATCACCTACAAAGAGTTTCATAGCGCAGTTTTCATATTCATCGTATAGATAAACTGCGTCAACAGATTGTAGTTTCTTGAAGATGATGTACTTGTCCATAGTACCAACCGACTATATCTCTTCAATAATCTCATTCAGAGGCTTCCGCTTCTTCTCCGGATGCGGGCAGTCGGGAGCGGCGTGGCCGATAGGGACTATTGCCACAGGCTCAAAGCCATCGATGTAGAATAACTCTTTGGTTAAAGCAACATTGAAGTTGCAGACCCAGCAAGAACCGAGGCCACGGTCGGTGGCGGCAAGGCACAGATGCTCAACAGCGATGCCGAGGTCGATGTCGCCATGCGGCTTGCCATCCTCCTGCCGAACCCAGCAACCGTTTACGTCCTTCATGCAGAGTACATACATCGGTGCGGTGGCGAACCACTCACGGTCGTAGCACTGCCGGATTCTCGCTTTGGCTTCCTCTGATGTTATGATCAGGAACTTCCACGGTTGCCTGTTCGTTGCTGACGGTGCCAACCGCCCACATTCCATGATATACTCTACATCTTCTTTCTTTACCGCCTCGTCAGTGTACTTCCTGCACGAGAACCGGTTGTTTGATAATTCCTTGAATGTCATATACTATTTAACGTGAGTTTGATGAATGATAAATATTTGAAATTATGGTGGGGTTGTATCATACAACCGTTATCTGATTGATTGCAAAGATAGTCACCATGTTCAAGCAGGGGAGTTTTACTCCGACTTCAGTATCAGAGATACGCCTACTTTCTCGATAATTCCTGTCACAAGGGCATTTCCCATCAAGAAGGCTCGGCGGATGTCACTCACTCCAACCGTATGGTTGTCGGGGAACATGTTGAGGCGTTCCAGTTCAAGGGGAATCAAACGACGATAACGCCCTGAAGGGGTTAGGACAATGTGCTTGAAACGGGAAGGGGCGGCACCGCCTTCTCCTGTGATGATGGTTCGTGACGGACGGTCAAGGTAGTCAGGGAAGGCCATGCCTCCCTCGCTGTAGTCATATTCGTAGCCCGTAGCCTTGTTCACCCGCTTCAGCTTTTTACTGCCCTTTAGGTACTCCCACTTGGGAAGTTCGTCGGCTTTGACGAAAAACTCTTCTGGCACAAGCCTCTCGTCGATGAGGACTTGGCCGAGGGTCAACCGTGGGCCGATGTAATTTGGCTCAGTATTCATGGTAGTTACCGTACGGTCAATGATGATGCCTGTGTTCTCAAAGGGACTATCTTTCCGGCCTTTGTTGAAGCTGTCGGAAATAGTGGGCAGGTCGCCGTCGATGGTAAATGTCTTGGCTTGGTTATCATAGGATATGGTAACTGGCAGGGCATCAGCAAGAGTGCCTTTTGACAACAGCCACTCTTTCGGAGCTACAATCTTGTCAGCTATTGTTGAATCGTGACGGTAGCCGACTATGTAAGCGCGACGTCGGCGCTGAGGCATTCCATATTCAGCGGCATTCACCACGCGCCACTCCACGATGTAGCCGAGGTCGGATAGTGAAGCAAGGATTATGGCAAAATCGCGTCCTCGTTGAGAGGCCGGTGATTTGAGCAGGCGGTCTACATTTTCGAAGAAGATATAATCAGGCTTATGTTCTGACTCGTTGAGGATGCGGTAGATTTGCCACCAAAGCACTCCTTTTTTACCCTCGATACCCCCAGCACGGTTGAGTGTTGTGGCCACGGAATAGTCCTGACAGGGAAAGCCACCAACGAGTAGGTCACATTCGGGAATATCGGAGGAGGCGACGGTGGCGATGTCTTTGTTGCTATGTCCTTCATTGCCGAAACGACGGCAATAGACGATGCTTGCATCCTGTCGCTTGGTGGAGGGTTCCCACTGATTGTTCCAGATGGTATTGAAACGCTTGGAGGCTCTTTCCAAGCCGATGCGGAACCCGCCCACACCAGCAAACAGCTCCACAACCCTAATGTCATTCTGCTTCGCCTGTCTGGCGGTAGCAGGAAATAGGTCGAGCTGCCAGCCACGAGGAACAGTACGTTGGCAGTAGTCTGCGATAGGTTCGCACAACACCCATTCGCCTTGCTCTTCTATAGGAATGCCGTTGGAATCATATATAATTTCACTCATCGATTTTGCCTCCTTGTTGTTCGATGATGCTGGTTACGTACTCGGAGTTGAACCAGTAGCAATATTTCTTTGCCATGCCTCCATTCGGGTTGTAGGTGAGGTCGGCTGCGTTTCTCCCTTTCGGGCGGACATGAAATTTCTTGTGCATATCCTTGTTCCAGAAATATTTGGGTGCAATCTCGTTGTGAAGTACATGTTCACGGATATTCTCCCAATAATGCTCTGCCGTGTCAATGTCTTCAGGGGGCATCGTCCAGAAGAATACACGTTTTAGTTGGAGTTGGTCAATGTCGAATTCCTTCTGCGATTGTCCTTCGGGCTGTTGGAACTGCACGAACAGGAAACGGCTGGTGAACAGCTCATAGAGACGTGAATCCAGCCATTCGTCCTCATTGTAGATTTCCTCGTAATCAATATTCTCAAAAGAAGTGTCCTCTTTGACACGGCCATTGGAAAAAGAAGTAATTGTCTTTAGACGGATACCCGACTTCTGAAATTCTTCGGAGTTGTCAACATTGTTTTGTTTCAATCCTTGCAGGCCGTTGGCAGCTATCAAATGGGCAACGATGGCCGTGCGGTTCTTAGCCTTTGAGGGCTTTACGCCCAACTTTTTACAGATTTCCAAGTAACTTAGGCCGTAGAATGGCTTGAAGCGGTCGAGAATAATATCCTCAAATGAACGGGTGCGCAAGTCGGCGGCAGTAACCAGCCCTTCTGTCAGTTGCTCCAGTTCCATGTTGCTAACAGCGGACTTACCTTGTTGTTTTACATACGCCAAAACGGTGCGCATATACGCAGGTTTCAGTGAGAAGGCTCTCTTGGGTGCAGGTATATGGGAGAATGGCTGTTTGCGCGGCTTATCTCCTTTCTGCCCTTTTCTACAGGCGGCGAGATATTCAGTATCACCCTCTGAAAGTAGATGTGCCTTGCCCTTGCGTATCTTGTCAACAATAACCTCAAAGTCGTGGCGAATGATGAGCAAATCTTTCTCTGGTAGTCGCCAGATGACGGTGTAGATATAGTGCAAATCCCATTTGCTGACACCTTTTTCGTATAAATAGAAGATAAGCAGCATTATCTTGCACTTGATGTAGAAAAGGGAGTCCTCGAATGTCTCGTTTACGACCTTCTCGTAATCTATCATGTCGCAAACCAGTCGCTCCTTGATTTGCAATTCTCCGTTGGCAAGTTTCTTTAGGCCTGTGCCCTTCAACTCAAGTCCCGCTTCCTTAAAATCTGGGCCTGGGTCTGAATTGATAGGGTAGTGAAAGAACAACTCCTCTATCATGTGTTCCAATCCACCTTTGCCCTGTCCTTGGAGATGAGAGGCCTTAATGGCTTCCTCACCCACCACCTCACGTAGCGAATGGCCTATCAACCTCTGGCTGTAGGCGAAGATGGAGGCGATGCTCGTATTGTCGTACCCTAACTGCTCTGCTGCCATCACTGTCGCTTTTCTTTCGGCAACAAAGTTACATATTTTTTTGCAGAAAAAGCGAACATGCGGAATTTATTTGCTGCATATATACCACGAAAAATGAACTTGAAATTTTCATCAACGATTTTTGAATCAGCACGAAGGAATTAACTTTATTTTCCACGCAAAAGTTTACAATTCATTATGACTAAACAATTTTTTTTGGCTGATTTCTGCGTGGCCGTCTATTTCAGCCGCTTTGCGCAGAAAAACCTCTGCACAATGTCCCTTAGGGTTCAGACAATAGAATAGAAAAACGGTAAATGAACTTTTGCTCAGGATAAGCCGTCCTCAACCGCTCCGGCGGCATCCACATTGACAAAGCGGATGTCCCGCAGTTGTCGCCGAATGCCCTTGCCCGGCGTGAAGATGACGCGCCGCATCGTCACGTCCTTGTCCGTCACCTGCTGGCCTGCCGTCTTGGTACGGCATGAGAAAGAGAAGCGGAAGGTACCCAGCACGCCCAACCGCACGCTGTGTCCCGAGCAGAGCAATGTGGCCAGTGTCTGCTCCACTGCGTAGAACGACGAGATGAGAGTTGCACGGCTTACGTCCGCATGATCCGCCGCCATCTCAAGGAAATCGTCGGTTTCAATCAATGTGTAGCGCAGTGGACGCGCCACGAGCCGATGCTCTCCGCTATAGGCCAGATACTTGTTTCTCACTCTGTAATTGATGATACTGCTCATAGTACAATGGTTTAGATGAAGTGTTTAGGATTTTTTTGCATGGCAAAGTTACGACTCCGCACATCCGCTTTCCAAACTTTTCGCATCAAAACTGCAAAAACCAGTTAGAAGAAAAGGAAAAACAGGCAGAGTTCGTGCAAAACGAACGTGTTCGTTTCGGAAAAGCAACGTGTCCGTTCTCCGGAACGAACGTGTCCGTTTCTTCATGTCCGCTCCGCTGACTGTTGCCACAATCTCCTTCTTGTGGAAGTCAAAACCGCAATCACGTGCTACAAATTCTTCACAGTTATAAGCCGCTTGCGGTTGAGTAAGTGGTTTAAAAGACAAGAAAAACGGATAAGAAAAGTTAGATTTGACGTTTGGGAAAACTTCTCATTGGTTTTTATTTTGTAGTTTTGCACCGTTAAGTAAGACAAAATACTTAAAGCCATGGATATGATGGAAAAGGCAGGATAAAAACGCTTTTTAAAATGCTGTAATTCATAAAATCTATAAAGACATGAAACCATCAACTTTATTAAACCTGGTACTTGCAGCCGCCCTCGTCATCGTGTGTGGAAAAATGGCTGCCGGCAGTATGAACAAAAATGACAAAAAAGACATGGAAAAGGAAGCGCAGCAAACATCTGGCGGAGACTTCACGAAGTTTGATGTCATGACCGATTTCAAGGACAACGCTTTCAACTTTTTCGCCACACCATTGCTGTTGATGGCAGGTGACAAGTCGGGCAGCAATGCCATGACCATCGGCTGGGGTTCGGCAGGAAATCTTTGGGGACTCGGCCGGCCTACAATAACTGTCTACGTCGCCTCGGGAAGATACACCCATCAGTTTATGGAGAAGACCAAGTACTTCACCGTGATGAAGATTGACGACAAGGTACTCGAGTACATGGGCAACCACAGCGGGCGTGACGGTGACAAGACAAAGGCTTTGGGATTGCACATAGCCTACACGGAGCATGGAGCTCCCTACTACACCGAGGCTACGGAGGTCTATGAGTGCGAGATGATGTATGCCGCTCCTTTCGATGAGAGGGGATTCCGTAACAGCGTGCCAAAGGACTTCTATGCCAATTTCAAAGCCGGAATCCACAGTATCTATATCGGAGAGGTGACGGGTGCCTGGAAGAAATAACAAATAACTAATATTAGAGGAACAATATGAACTATTAAAAATTAAGATACAATGAAAAAGACAAGTTTATTGAGCCTTATTTTGGCTATAGCCCTTGTAATAGTCTGTGGCAAGACCGCAATGGGAAGTACAGGCAAGGCATGGGATGACCGGAATGGCTCCGGCCAAGACGGTAAAGAGCTGACCGTGCGGCAATCGCTTGACAGCAGATATTCGGAAAGGCGTTACGACACCTCCAAGGCCGTCTCTGACAGTCAGATGCTTGACATCCTTTGGGCAGGCAACGGCATGAACAAGTACGGCAAGCGCACGGCTCCGTCGGCAATGAACGCGCAGGACATCGACCTTTATGTCTGCAAGGCTGACGGCACGTGGAAATATGACGCGGCAAACAAGAAACTGACCGAGGTGACGAAGGATGACATCCGCCCGTATTTCATCGGTCACAACGATTTTGCAAACGACGCGCCGTTCTGCATTTTGCTCGTTACTGACCAGACCAAGTTCCGTGCGCCAAACGATGGCAGAAGTGAGCGCAATATGAACTTCGGACTGATAGACGCGGGTATCGTATCGGAGAACATCTCCCTCTACTGTACTTCCGTAGGCCTTGGCACCGTACCTTGTGCCCCACGTATGGAGAATGAGAAAATCCAGGAGGCATTGGGGCTTACCGAAAAGCAAGTCCCGGTGATGTATCATCCAGTAGGCTGGCCTGCGGATTCTTACGCAGGAGAGTCAGACTGACAAGCCTGCCGCTGAGATGGCTGGAACCAATACGATGATTGACGGACTTCCGGCGTGTTTTTTTTCGAATTTGCCCAAGTCCGGAAGAAACACCGGAAACGCCTCCTCGACAACCGTAAAATAATTCCGCTGTGAAAATCACTCAAACGGGAGATGCATCTTGGCATAGCTCTCTTCTGTTGCGCTATCGGGGTTGTAGTAAGCTTTCTTCCCGTCAAGTCTGGCTATCTCAGACATCTCGTCTTCGGTCATCTTGAAGTCGAAGATGTCGGCATTGCTCTTGATGTGCGCCGGATTCTTGGAGCCGGGAATCGTGATGAAACCTTTCTGCGTCGCCCAGCGCAGGACAATCTGCACGTTGCTCTTGCCATACTTCTCAGCCAGCTTGGTGAACACGGGCTCGTTGACAAGTTCCTTATCGCCGTGGCCGAGCGGATACCATCCCATGACGCGTGTGCCATACTCCGACAGGCGGTCGATGACCTGGTGCTTGATGCAATAGGGATTGGTTTCAAGCTGTATCACGTGCGGTTTGATCTCTGCTGCGGAGAGAAGCCGTTCCAGCTTTTCGTCGTGGAAGTTGGAGATGCCGAGACTGCGTGCCTTGCCATCCTTGTAGGCTTTCTCAATGAGCTTGTAACCGGCGATGAAGTTGCCTGCCGGCTGATGGATGAAGAGAAGGTCGACATAGTCGATGCCGAGGCGTTTCAGCGTGTCATCAACTGCATGGGAATTCTCATAGAGTGTCGCCCAGATTTTTGTCGAGATGAAGACATCCTCCCGCTTGATGATTCCCTCGCTGATGGCACGGCGCAGGGCCTTGCCGACAGCCTCCTCGTTCATATATGCGTTGGCGGTGTCTATCATGCGGTAGCCCATCCTGATGGCTTCATAGACAGAGTTCTCCGTGTCCGCCGGACTGATCATAAATGTTCCTATCCCAAGAACCGGTGTCTCAACACCGTTGGATAATTTTACGTATTCCATCATTGCTGTAGTTTATCAGTTCAATCAATCGTGTATTTTTACCTGGCCGATAGACAGAGCCATGTTCGGATCCATCTCATCGTAAATGGTGCTTGTCTTTGTGTCGAGCGATTTGATGGCTGCCATATCCTCGTCATCAAGTGTGAAGCCGAAGATGTCAAGATTTTCCTTCATGCGCTCCTTATGGACGCTCTTTGGAATGACGATGACGCCACGCTGGTTGAGCCAGCGGAGCTGCACCTGGTCTGTTGTCTTGCCGTGTTTTTCGGCTATTCTCTGTAGTACGGGATTGGTAAAGACGTGGTTGTTGCCTTCGGCGAACGGAGCCCAAGCCTCGTGCCGGATACCCTGCTTTACCATGAATTCCGCCTCACTCCACTTCTGGTTCCACACGTTGGTCTCAATCTGGTTGACGGCGGGCTTCACCTCGTTGCAGTTGAACAGGTCGGCAAGGCGCTCGTTCCAGAAGCTTGTCACGCCGATGGCACGGATGCGTCCTTCCTGATAAAGACGTTCCATGGCACGCCATGCGCCATAATAGTCGTTGTAAGGCTTGTGCATGAGATAAAGGTCGAGATAGTCGAGACCGAGTTTCTTCATCGACACGTCGAAAGCCTTCAGAGTCTTGTCATAGCCATAGTCTTGCACCCACAGCTTTGTGGTGACGAAGATGTCCTCACGCTTCAGTCCGCTGTTCTTGATGGCCTTGCCCACAGCTTCCTCGTTCATGTAAGCCGCTGCCGTGTCAACCATGCGATAGCCAACCTCAAGGGCGTCGCTTACAGCCTGCTCGCAGACATTCTGATCGGGAACTTGAAACACGCCGAATCCTATTGCCGGCATCTCTATTCCATTGTTCAAGGTTACGTTCTTCATGATTCTTGTGCTCTGATTGATTGTTATTTTCTGGGGACAAAGTTACAGCGAAATAACGATATGGCTTTTACCATTTTTGGTGCAGAAAAGATACATTTTACGTTTTTTTGATAGGAGTGAATATAATTGTGCGCCTATTTTGAGACTGCGAGCTTGGCAGTGAAGAACGAGCGGATCTTGTCGGTTATCTGGTCGACATACTCCTTGACGTAATACGTCTTGATGTGTGTGGCACCCGGGACGATGAAGAGTTCCTTGTCGGCAGTGTGGTTCGCTTTTGCGAAAGCCTCCTCACTCATATAACGGCTGTCGGCAATGGAACCGGCGATGATGGGCAGCGGCTGCGTGATAAGGTCGGCGTGGCATTCCGCCACTCTCTCCCTGATAGCGTGCATCGAAAGCTATCGTTACAAATCCCGCCTCGGCAAGTTTCTGTGCGTAGAGACCGGCTACCTGATCCTTGCTGCCACCATTAGGATGGGCGACGACAACAGCTGCATAGCTGCCGTCTTTGGTATATCCTGCCGGAGTATAGACATTGGCAACGACATCTATGCCGTCAATCTTGTAGCTCACGCGCCGGATATTTACTTGTCCCGGCTCATTCTTCTCTATTGCGTTCTCATAAACGAGACCGAGCTTGTTGGGTGTGAGAGTCGGACCCTCGTCACCATAGCTTTGTGCATGGATATTCTGTGACATAACGAATGCTCCTATTATTGTTAACAATATCTTTTTCATCGCTTTTTAAGATTTTAATTCTTCACTCTTCACTTACAGATGATACTGTTTCAGCCAGTCTGCAACAAGGTATGCTATCTGCTTGTTGTTCATCTCCTGGAACATGAAGTGGCTGTTGCCGTGGATTCCGGCTTCTGGCAAGTAGATGACCTTCGCGTCACCGCCATCCTTATTATATTGTGCGGCAAAGTCACGGCACATCTTCAACACTGCCTGCCAGAAACCTGTCGACTGGATGTCCTTCGGTCCGTTCTCAATGTAGTCGCCAAAGAGGAAGAGGATGGGCACCTTTGCATCAAGGAACTTCTTGTATTCTGCTGAGCCAATCTCCGGTGAGCCACCCGGCTCTACGGCCACGATAGCGGCGATGTTGTCGGCATCGGTCTGCCATCCTACACGCCCACCCTGTGAGTGGGTGATGTAAACGGTTTTCATGCCCGTCATCTTCTTCACATCCGCAAGAACGTCGCTCAAAGCCTGTCCGAACAGTTTCTCATCATAGTTGCCGGTGTTCGGAGTCATCTGGCAGAAGAACTGCGTCTGTGCCTCATCACCTTCCGGGAACTGTGAGCCTTCATAACGCTCCGGTGCCACACGGCCGATGCGGAAGTGGGTGTACCATGCCTGCTCGCCTACTTTGAATGTTCCATTGCTGAATACATCTCCCGGGTCGGTGACAATCTTCTCGGTTGCTCCAGCCGCACCTCGGCGTGGCTGGTCAACGAGGAACACAGAATATCCTTTCTTCAGAAATATGTCCGACCATCCCTCGCGTCCGTCGGGAGTTGACTGCCAATCCGTCCGGGTTTGTCCGTAACCGTGAAGGAACACCATAGGAGTGCCGTTGCCACCAGCCGGAATCTGATAAAACGTGTTGGCATGGTCAACATGCGCCGTCGTTCCCTTGCGCTCTGAATCCATCCAATTCTTCGTGGCATCGTACTCGCCGGAAATGGGAGCCGTAACGCTTCCGCCGGAAGAAAAGACTCCCTGCTTCTTAATCTGTAGGACATTTGCGTCCTGCGCGCTGGCACTCTGGCTAAAACCTGCCAGCAGTCCGAATGTCAGTGCGACTGCACCTAAAAACGGTGCAAGCCGAATGCAAACAAGCTTGCTTGGATTTGCTGAGGCACAGCCCGTTTTATCCAAAATCACGTTCTTCTTCATTGTATGTAAGTTTATAAGTTCGCAAGTGATTGATTCTTCATTCTTCACTTATTTCTGGCGCAAAGTTACGAGGAATATTTGAACTGTCCTTTACCAAAAAGTCTGTTTGCAAGCACTTTTTTACGGGAAAAGAATAAGTAATGCGCTTCCCCTGCAATCACCACACATCATAACGCAACAGCTTGTTTATTCAGAAAAGCGAAAAAAACGTTCTTTATGTTGCATTTATGGATAATTTCATCTAATTTTGCAATTGAAGAACTGATAATCAATTTAGTCGCACAACTAACAGCCACTAATATATGAACAGGAAGAACGCGAAACGAATTATCCTTACATTGGCGGCAGCCCTTACGCTATCTACAGGGATACAGGCGAAGAGTACAATACCTACAGAACAGCAGATGGCCGGCTATGTGATGGTGTATCACAAGGATGCCGACCATGGCCTGCACATGGCATACAGCTGGGACGGCTATACATGGACGGCACTCAACGACGACAAGCCCATCATGGCGGGCGACACGATTGCCGTACAGAAAGGCATCCGCGACCCTTATATCTTCCGCAACCCCAAAGACGGTGCCTTCCTGGCAGCTATGACCGACCTGCACGTCTTCGGCAAGCGCGACGGCGTGCGCGACACCGAATGGGAACGCGATGGCAAGCGATATGGCTGGGGCAACAACAGGGGGCTGGTACTGCTACGCTCAACAGACCTTATCCACTGGCAGCGGACCAATCTCGATTTTTCCGCTCTGACCTGCCCGACGGGTGAGGTGGATACCGAAGGCAAACCCATTTCATGGAAGGACGTGGGCTGCGTTTGGGCTCCGGAGATGATTTACGACGAGGATAAGGGGCAGGTAATGATGCACTTCACCACGCGCTTTTTCAATGGACGTAACCACATCCGTTATGTCTATATGAACGACGACTTCACGGCAATGACCACCGAGCCGGCCTTCCTGTTCAGCGGCCCGAAAGACGAACATGGCGTACCCACCAAACACATGATAGACTCGGACATTACGAAAATCGGCAACACTTATCATCTTTTCACTACCGAGCATGGCCACCCACGGCACAGCACGAGTACGAACCTGACCGGGCCTTACGTGACCGACTACTCGTTTAATGACAGCTTGTCACAGTCTCACGAGGCTCCGACTATATGGAAGCTCATAGGCAAGCAGAAATGGATACTGATGCAAGACCGTTACACAATGGAGCCTCATAACTTCTACTTCTGCGAGACGACAGACTTCAAGACCTTCAAACCGCTCGGCTATTTCGACGAGCCCAACTGCCCGATGAAGCGCACCAACTTCTCTGAACAAAAGCACGGTGCCGTAGTGCAGGTGACGCGCGACGAGCTGGAGAACCTGATTGCCTACTGGAACAGAATGGGCAAGCTCAGTTTGGGCTTAAGGTAACAGATGGCACCGATTGGCTACATAGAAGAAACCGAAAAAATAATCCATTTAGTTACACAACTCACATGCAACGAATCATACTGTCATTGACTTGTATGGCTTTGAGCTATACCTTGCAGGCTCAGACCCCCTCCTATGAGATAGCAGATAAGGACACAACTTGTAACATCTTTTTTTATAGTCCGGGAGAAAAGGGCGGGCTGCATGTTGCCTATCTTACGAACAAGAAACAGTGGCAGGACTTAGGACTGCTTTGTGGCTCTGACTATGGAACGTGGGGAGTGGAAAAGAAAATGTATAATCCCTATGTCTTGCATGCAGAGGACGGTACGTGGCGTTTGCTTTTCAGTGTCAACGACTTTGCGCCTTGTCTCGCGGCTACCTATAGCGAGGACCTGGTGACATGGCGTCCTCAGGATTACCCGAGGATGAATGAGAAAGGAGTATTGAAGCCTGTCATGTTCCAGATGGACGATGGCTCCTTCGATATTTATTTCAAGACGAAGGATGGAAGCAGAAGATATGTCAAGGCCGACAAGACTTTCCGGCATTTTCATGAGGCTAAAGATGCAAGTAGCATTTCTGATGATGCGTGGCTTATGGACACAGCCGTGGTGGCAGGAGTGTCTTATGAGGGCAATCTGTTTGAAGTACCCAAGATACAACTTGATAATCTCATGCATTACTTCGAAGCTGTTGCCAATGACAACAAGCAGAAAGCCGAGAGTATGAAAGACGATGCCGCTCGCTTTGCCGGTATTGGAAGTAATGTCAACGCAACCCTTACCATAGACCTTTCGAAGACGAAGACTATATCCGACAAGTTGATGGGAGTCTTCTTTGAGGACATCAGTTATGCGGCTGATGGAGGACTCTATGCCGAGCTCATCCAGAACCGTGATTTTGAATATTCTTCAGCCGACCATCGTGATTGGAAACCAGAGACCGCATGGTTTTCCAATAACACGATAAAGATAAAGACCGACAATCCTCTGAGCAAGAACAATCCCCACTATGTTGTCATTGCCAAGACCGACACATTATATAATAATGGTTGGGATGGAATATCCGCACACCCTTTGGAACAATTTGATTTCTCTTTCTATGCGCGAACTCCTGAGGGCAGGAAAAATCAGATGTTGGTATCTCTGACAGGCGTGGACGGTGTGGTATATGCCAAGGGAAAAATCAAGCTTCAAGGCAGTGGCTGGCAACGCTATTCATTGCCTCTGACCGTGGGGAGGAATGTGACTAAAGGAGATGTAAGGCTTGCTTTAACTCCCTTGAAAGACGGTTCTGTCGATGCTGACATGATAAGTCTGTTCCCACACGAGACATTTAAGGGTCACGGATTGCGTAAAGACTTGGCCGAGGCTATTGCAGCATTGCATCCTAAGTTTATGCGTTTCCCGGGAGGTTGTATGAGCCACGGACAAGGTCTTGGTAATATATATCATTGGAATGAGAGCGTAGGGCCGTGGCAAGACCGCAAACCGGCAAAGAATATTTGGAATTATCATCAGACTCGGGGGCTCGGATTCTATGAATACTTCCAGTTCTGTGAGGATATTGGTGCGGAGCCTTTGCCCGTACTGGCAGCCGGAGTGCCTTGTCAGAATTCAGCAGCCGACGAAGACGGCTATGCCGGACAGCAGGGAGGAATACCCATGAAAGACATGCCGGCATATTGTCAGGAAATACTGAATATGATAGAATGGGCAAACGGTGACCAAGCTACATCAAAATGGGCAAAGATGCGTGCTGACGCAGGTCATCCGGCACCTTTCAATCTAAAATATATTGGTATTGGCAACGAGGATATTATCTCAACGGTCTTTGAGGAACGTTTTTTGATGATTGCCGAGGCTGTTAAGGCAAAATATCCTGAGATCACATTATGCGGTACAGTTGGTCCTTTCCATGGTCCGTCGGCAGACTACATAGAGGGATGGCAGTTTGCCAAGGCAAATCAGAATGTCATTGACATGGTTGACGAACACTATTACGAGTCACCGGGATGGTTCATGCATCATCAGAACTATTACGACAACTATGACCGCAAGGCACCGAAGGTATATCTTGGCGAGTGGGCTTCACATGGTCGTACAATGGAAAATGCACTTGTAGAGGCATTGTACCTTTGCTCGTTGGAGCGTAATGGTGATCTTGTAGAGATGGCAAGCTATGCACCGCTTCTCTGTAACGAGAAGCATCCTAACTGGAATCCTGACTTGATATACTTCAACAGGGACAGCATCACTTCCCTGACTCCAAGCTATTACACACAGAAACTATGGAGTAACAATAGTGGCGATGTTTACATCACTTCTTCATTCAACACTCAGACACTCTGGCACTCTGACTCCTTAGACTACCGTATTGGTGCCAGTGTTGTTAAAGACGCAAATGATAAGACGATTGTGAAGTTTGTCAATGCTTTGCCTACATCTTTGACAGTAAGCATTGATGGCTTGCAGATTGCGGATGGCACGAAAGCCGAAGGTTTCACTGGCAAACCTGGTGACAGGAATGTTCAACAAGTAAATACTGCTGTCAATAGTCAAAGGATTACTTTGCCACCATATAGTATAGTGGTATTGGCCACAACTAATAGCCACTAATGTCCACATTTCGGGCAACAACCGGCATGGCAAAAGGGAATTTCTACTTGTCTATCAACGCCTCGCTTGCGGCATTATAGCGGTCGCCGGAAATCCGGATGGATTTCAGGTGCTCGTCAATGGACTTCAACTCTTCATCCGTGAAGGAGATGTCCACACTGCCGATGTTCTCCTTGATGCGGTTCAGCTTACGCATGCCAGGTATCGGCACTATCCACGGCTTCTGGACGAGAATCCATGCGAGGGCGACTTGCGCTGGCGTGGCATTCTTTGCCTTGGCAACTTCACCGACATAATCCGTGAGACGGAGGTTTTTGTCAAGGTTCTCGCTGTTGAAGCGTGGAACGGTGCTGCGGAAGTCATCCTTTGCGAACTTCTCGTCCTTCTTCACAGCTCCCGTGAGGATTCCCTTGCCAAGCGGTGAGAAAGGCACGAAGCCGATGCCGAGTTCCTCAAGCGTGTCAAGGAGCCCGTTAGTTTCAGGCTCACGCCAGAACATCGAATACTCGCTCTCAACGGCAGTGACAGGACAGACCTTGTGGGCGCGACGGATGGTTGCGGGTGAAGCCTCAGACAGTCCGTAGTGCAGGATTTTGCCTTCCTTGATGAGGTCGGCAAGCGTTCCGGCAACATCCTCAATAGGCACCCGCGGATCGACACGATGCTGATAGTAGAGGTCGATATGGTCGGTACGCAGACGTTTCAGTGAGCCTTCCACCGCCTCATGGATGTGCTCCGGCTTGCTGTTCAGCACGGAGTCGTCCATGTCGCTGGTACTGGTGAAGTTGGTGTCGGCGACATTGAACCCGAACTTCGTTGCGATGACAATCTTGTTGCGGTACGGCTGCAATGCCTCACCGACAAGCCGCTCGTTCTCGAACTTGCCATAAATCTCTGCCGTGTCGAAGAACGTTATGCCCTCGTCAATAGCCTGATGAATGGTGTTGATACTCTCATCCTTTGACGGAAACGGTGGATAAGCCTGATTAAAGCCCATGCAGCCCATTCCGATGGCGGACACCTCCAGTCCGCTCTTTCCTAATTCTCTGTATTTCATGTTTCTTTTGTTCCTTTTATAGTTTACTTCTCAATTCCTTTGCCTGGCTCTTGTTGTTTGCCATGCCTTCGTATGTGAAGCCATACATTCCCGCAAAACGGCTCATAGAGTACTCACCGTCGTCAATCATCATCTTTGTTGGCGCGGCACCCTGATAGAGGAAGAAGAGCTTCTTGCCTTTGAACGTTCCATCCTCGATAGTGTCATAGAAACGTTCCATGACGGTACGGACGGATGCGCAGATGTTGTGCCAATAGACCGGCGAGCCTATTACTACAATGTCGGCAGCCTTCATCTTGTTGATGACCGTGTCGAACTGATCACCCGGAAGTGTCTGTCCATAGGCGTTGATGCGATAGTCGGTGAGCATCAGTGTCTCGTACTCGTGACCTTCGAGCAAGGTCTTTGCCAATGCTGCGGTGTTGCCGTTCTCACGCGGGCTGCCGTTGATGAAGAGAATCTTCTCTGTCTTGTTCGTGTTGTTACTCATAGTTTTTTCTCCTTTGTTATTCTTGCAGCTTGCTCCTGCCACGACAAGCAGCAGCGCTGCGAATAATGCCATTATTTTTTTCATTGTTGATGTTTTTTGGGGTTCGGATGCAAAGTTACAGGGTTTTACTATGATGACTTTTACACAAAAGTCCACTTGTAAGCACATTTTTACGGAAAATCATTTCTCTCTTTTTTGATTCGGTAAAAATAGCATTCAGAAGCGAATTTTGTGTAAAAAGCATTTTAGAGATACAAACTAACTTTGCATCCGATAACAAAAAAAATGAATATGAAAATGGGAAAGACAATATTGACAGTAGGGATGTCGGTATTAGGACTGGTCGCATGCTCCGACGACAATAGTGTGGCAGCAGACAACAACAATAATAATAGTAATAATACGACCTCAATCGATAGTCGTATAGAGACAACAACTCCTGCCCCGTCTGAGTATTTTCAGGTAGCATCGCAACAGGGAACGGTGGAGGTGCTGAACTATGAGTCGAAGGACTACACGCAAAGCAGTCGGCCGACAACCCACAAGCCAGCCTACGTCTATCTGCCTTACGGTTATGACGCAAGTAAGAAGTACGACATTATATATTTAATGCATGGCTGGACGGGTACGGCTCAGGAATATTTTGGCATGGCAGACCGCCAGCAGATGAAGAATCTCTTCGATAATATGATTCAAAACGGGCTTGTACGTCCGTTCATCGCCGTGTCGCCCACATGGGACAAAGACAACGAGGCCAAAGGCTGGGGAGAATCGACCGACGAGATGGCGGTATTCTATAATGAATATGAGAACGACCTGATCCCCGCTGTTGAGAGCCGGTATTCCACTTACGCCGAGACCACCGACCATGCTGGTATCGTTACATCGCGCGACCACCGGGCCTTTGGAGGATTCTCCCTTGGCGCGATAACGACATGGTATATTTTCGAGCATTGTTTCGACCTGCAGAAGTACTTCCTGCCGATGAGCGGCGACAACTGGCACGTGGCAATGTTCGGCGGAGCTGCCTATCCTACGGAGACAGCGGCTTTCCTCGCGACAGTTGTCGATTCCTCACAATATAAGAATGACTTCCACGTGTGGCATGCTGTAGGCACAGCCGACGTGCGCTACGACCAGACCCACAACCAGGGCATGGCAATGATGCAGCTGCCGGAGTTCGGACCGTCAACCTATTCCTATCACGAGCGTCTTGACGGGCAACACGACTTCTACTCCGTGTGGGAGTTCATCTATAACGCTCTGCCTACATTTTTCCCAATAAACGATTCAGATATGACAGAAAACTATTATACACGTTCAAGCCTTATCTCCGACGTAATGAACGATTCCGTGTTCGGCGATTATGGCAGACTTATTTTCCCAGTTGACGAGGGCTATTGGAGCGGCAACACTCTTGAGGACTTGCATCTTGTGTGGTACAACTACATAGACCCCGATAAGACGGTCGAGATTGTGAACTACATGCACTCCCATGCCGCAAGTGACGAAACAATATTCTACAATATTTACAGTGATGCGGAACAACAGGCAAATCCCGAATTACGTAACACAGGACTGTTCTTCTTCAAAGGTAATCAAGGCGCACCCTTTGCCATCTGCAATGCCGGAGGCGGCTTCGCATACGTCGGTGCCATGCAAGACAGCTATCCTCATGCACTTGAGCTCTCGAAGAAAGGATACAACGCCTTCGCGCTCATCTACCGTCCTGACGCTCCATACGACGACCTTGCACGTGCAATAGAGTTCATCTATGACAATGCATCAGCTCTTGGTGTAAGCACGGAGGGGTACTCTCTTTGGGGAGGAAGTGCCGGGGCACGGATGGCCGCGACTTTGGGAAACCGTGCTTACTTGCGGCAACTCACTGGCAGGACTGACATCCCACAAGCCTCGGCTGTAATCATGCAATATACCGGCTATTCAGCCGTCAGCCAGTACGATGCGCCAACTTACGCCTGCGTAGGTGCCAGCGATGGCATAGCATCATGGCGCACGATGCAGAACCGACTTGAAAGTCTGTCGAATCTCGGCATACCGACAGAGTTCCATGCCTACCAGGGACTTCCCCATGGCTTCGGACTTGGCACGGGGACTGTCGCCGAAGGCTGGATTGACGATGCCGTCAGCTTCTGGCAGAGGCAGTCGGAAACGACGGGGGTAAGTAGCGCAAAAACAAACACAAATAATAATAATAATGCCATATACGGCATTGATGGTACACGAAGAGATTCGCTGCGCAGAGGTATCAACATTGTGAATGGCAAGAAGATAGTAAAAAAGTAAGAAAAATGCAGAGCAAGGCGAGATTTGTGTAAAAACTGTTTTGGCAATTCATCGTAACTTTGCAACCGTAAACAAATAAAAGAATAAAGCAATGAACAAAGAGATTAAGAATTTGGCTATGGGCGCAGCCCTTACTGCAACTACACTTACAGCAAACGCACAAGTACAGAAACCAGCCAACGATGACATCCTTCCGGAGCCAACACGCACCGAACCGTTGAAACTCATTGAGCCGGAACTGCCGATAGAGAGCGTTGACCGAACTCCGGTGGTGTTTGAGAATCAGGACTCGAAGCTGAAACTCTCCGGCATTCTTTTCCAACCACGCAACCGCAAGGCTGACGACAAACTGAAGGCAGTTGTTGTCCAGGTCCTATGCACAGCACCAAGGAGCAGCCACAGAGCAACTACGCCATGATGCTGGCCAACGACGGCTATGCCACACTCGTCTATGACAACAGCTACATCGGCTCAAGCGAGGGACATCCGCGCGGACTTGAAGACCCGGACGTGAAGGCTTCCGACCTGAAGAGTGCCGTGAGCTACTTGCAGACGCTCGACTTTATCGACAAGGCTGGCATTGCAGCCATTGGCATCTGCGGCAGCGGAAGCTATATTCCTTACGGCGCAAAGGACGACCCACGGGTCAAGGCTGTGGTGAGCATCGTACCGTTCACCATCATGGACAGGATCATCCAGACTCCCGACAGCGAGCTGTTGAAGGACAAGGAAGTGTATGAGAAGACCGGAGTGGCAAAGCGCGTGAACCTCACCGCAGGCTCTCCTGGTGAGGCTTACTACCTGAACGCACAGCGTGGAGCGACGCCCAACTATGTGAACGCCGTGTCATGGAGCGCAATCTCATGGAAGAAGTTCCACCCGACACAGTGGATTGACGAACTGAAACAGCCTTACCTCGTCATCGTTGGCGAAAATGCCTTCTCGAAAAATGGCGGACTGCTGATGTACTTCAATTCCACATCTAAAAACAAGGAACTGCATATAACCAAAGAGGCGACCCACTTCGAGATGTACGACGGTGAGAAGTATGTCAAGGAGAACGTCGGTGTCATTGAGGATTTTCTTAAAAAGAACCTATGAATCAGAATCATTCAGCATACCTGCTCAGCGAGACAGCGGTAAAGGAACTCATCTCTCAACGTTTCGACGATTATGGTTGCTGCAAGGCGTTTCCCGACCAACTGCATACGTTCGTGGGCGACTGCAGTTCGGACGAACAGATTGTCGTTCTTGTTCCTCGGGGAGATGTCGGTTTCCCCTCAAATATGATTGACAGTAAAAGCATCATAGCCGTGGTTGGTGAGAACATCAGTGCCGACTATTTGGAATTCCTGGAGGACATGCAGATAAGCTATGTGTTCGCCGGCAAGGACGGGCACGACATGATGGCCATGAGCAGGCGATTGTTGCATGACTTCGGAATCAAGGAGACCAAACCGTACAAGATGAATGCCAACATTCCGGCATAAGGATTTCTTCAAGAAGGCAGGTGTACCCTGCACGCGGAGAATACAATTGAGGCTGTGTCAAAATAGGCGCGGCCTCTTTTTCGTAACATGCTGTAAAACATG